>JBGUWV010000098.1:0-67016 GCA_045221475.1 Fibrobacter sp. | reverse complement strand
CTTGGAAATGCTCGACATTGTGAACGAAGAACAGATGAAGCAGGGCAAGGAAGGCTTCGCTTTCGACCACGACTGCCGCGAAGGTATCTGTGGTATGTGCTCTCTCGTCATCAACGGTATGCCGCACGGTCCTGACCATGCAACGACTACCTGCCAGCTTCACATGCGCAAGTTCAAGGATGGCGATACCATCGTGATCGAACCGTGGCGCGCCGCCGCATTCCCGGTTATCCGTGACTGCGCTGTTGACCGTACTGCTTTCGACCGCATCATCGCTGCTGGTGGTTTCGTGTCTGTGAACACCGGTGCCGCTCCTGAAGCATCCGTGATCCCGGTTCCCAAGGCTGATGCCGACCGCGCCTTCGACGCTGCCGCTTGTATCGGTTGCGGTGCCTGCGTGGCCGCTTGTAAGAACGCTTCTGCAATGCTCTTCGTTTCTGCGAAGGTCTCTCACCTCAGCTTCTTGCCGCAGGGCAAGGTCGAGGCCAAGAAGCGCGTTCTCGCTATGGTCGCTCAGATGGACAAGGAAGGCTTCGGCAACTGCACGAACCTTTACGAATGCCAGGCTGCATGCCCGAAGGGTATCACCGTGGATTACATCGCCAAGATGAACCGCGAATACCTCGGTGCAACCGTGATCTACGCCGAAAAGGTGTATGGAAAAGACTAGCAAGGCGAGTGTCGCGGCGAAGTGCTTGCATTTCGCCATGACCGAGCCGCAGCGAGTCTTGCGGCAAGTTGCGTAGCAACTTGGCGAACGACTAAGCGAATGGTAATATTCATAAGAGGACCGCAGCAATGCGGCCCTTTTTTTATATTTGAGGGCGGAAATAAAAAAGGAGTTTTCTATGAAAAAGTTTTTTGCAATGCTTGCGGCGTTTGCTTGTGCCGCTGTATTCTCTGCCTGTAACGACCAAAAGGCAGAACAGTCTACTGCTGATGAATCCCTGAACAAGGTGAAGGCTGCAGGCGAGTTCGTGCTCGGCCTCGATGACTCTTTCCCGCCGATGGGGTTCCGCGACAAGGACAACAACATCGTGGGCTTTGATATTGACCTTGCTACAGAAGTTTGTGCTCGCCTGGGCGTAAAGCTCAAGACGCAGCCGATTTCCTGGGACGCTAAGGAACAGGAATTGAATACCGGCAAGATCGACTGCATTTGGAACGGCATGAGCGTGGATAGCGCTCGCGCCGCCGCGATGAACTTGAGCGACGCCTACCTCACGAACCGTATGATCTTTACCGTGAAAGACAAGGCTCTTGCAAATCTCGAAACACTCAAGGGCAAGAAGATTGCCGTGCAGAACGGCTCTACCGCCCAGAAGTTGCTTGACGCTTCCGAAGCGGGCAAGGCAGCCAAGGAAATCGTTCCGTTTGATGACAACCAGACTGCTCTCATGGATTTGGACAAGGGCGGTGTCGATGCCGTGTTCCTTGACGAAATCGTGGCAAAGTACTGGATCGTGGAAAACGCCAAGGACTACATTGTCCTCGAAGAAGGCCTTTCGGACGAAGTTTATGCAGTTGGTTTCCGCAAGAAGGACAAGGCTCTCCGCAATGCGGTGAACTCGACTTTGGCTGCGATGAAGGAAGACGGCAAGTTTAACGAAATCTATGCCAAGTGGTTCGGTAAGTAGTGTCTGATTTAAGCTCTCTATTGCCCATTCTTTGGGGCGGTTTCTGCACGACGCTCGCCATATTCGCCCTGACGCTCCTGTTCTCGATTCCGCTGGGTCTTTTAATAGCCGTGCTCAAGATGAGCAAGTGGCGCGTGGTGCGTTACCCGGTGTCGTTCTACATTTCGGTGATGCGCGGAACGCCGCTCCTGTTGCAGATTGTGGCGATTTATTTCGGCTCGTACTACCTGAGCGAATATTCGGGACTTGGTTTTTCCTTTGACCGTTTTCCGGCGGTGATTGTCGCATTCTCGATAAATTATGCGGCGTACTTTGCCGAAATTTTCCGTGGCGGAATCCAGTCTGTTCCGAAGGGACAGTACGAAGCTGCTTACATGCTCGGCATGACCCGTACGCAGACTTTCTTCCGCATCATTTTACCGCAGGTGGTAAAGCGTGTGGTGCCCGCGAGCGCAAACGAAGTGATTACCTTGGTAAAGGATACATCGCTTGCGCAGGTGATTGCGGTGACGGAACTTTTTGCATTGGCCAAGAAACAGCAGGCGGCGTACGCCAGCATTTATCCGCTGTTCGTGGCAGGTGTGTTCTACTATGTGGCAAACCTTTTGCTGAGCGTGCTTTTCGCCTATCTGGAACGCAAGCTCGACTACTATAAGTGAGGTCCGTGATGCCGATTCTTAAAGTGGAACATGTCAAGAAATCTTTTGGCAACTTGAATGTGCTTAAGGATATCTCGTTCGAACTGAATGCGGGCGAGGTGCTTTCGATTATCGGTCCGAGTGGTTCTGGCAAGAGCACGCTGTTGCGCTGCATTACCCAGCTCGAAACGGTGAACGGTGGCCTGGTGCAGGTTGATGGCAAGGATATGGTGAAGTCGGGGGACAAGGGTGCTCCGGTGTATGCGCCGGCAAAAGTGCTGCGCGAAATCCGCCTTTCTACGGGACTCGTGTTCCAGAACTTCAATCTGTTCCCGCATTTGACAGTGCTCCAGAATCTTTGCTTGGCTCCGGTGCGTGTGCTTGGAGTTTCTCGCGAAGCGGCTCGTGAAACGGGGAAATCTCTGCTCAAGCGCATGGGCCTCGAAGGCAAGGAAAAGGCTTACCCTTGTGAACTCAGCGGTGGCCAGCAACAGCGTGTCTCGATTGCTCGCGCCTTGGCCATGAACCCGAAGATTCTTTTCTTTGATGAACCGACTTCTGCGCTGGACCCGGAACTCACCGGCGAAGTGCTCAAGATTATCAAGAAACTTGCCGAAGAAAAGATGACCATGGTTATCGTGACGCATGAAATGGCTTTTGCCCGCGATGTTGCCGATAAGGTCATCTTTATGGATGGTGGCTATATCGTCGAGCAGGGGACTCCAGATTTTGTGTTCAACCAGTCTGGGAACGAACGCTTGTCACAGTTCTTGTCAAGATTCTCTAAAAATTGAAGTCATTACATATAGCTCTTTTTGCAAATATTTCTTATTTTTTATTGCAAAGGAGCTAATATGAATAGGTATTTCGCATCTGCGGCCTTCGTTGCCGCTATTGCTTTTTCCGTAGTATTTTCTGCTTGTAGCGATAAGAAAGAGCCTTCGCTGAGTCAAGATCCATCTTTTGAAAATGTGAAAAATGCGGGCGTTCTGGTAATGGGACACATGGGTGATTTCCCGCCCATGGTCTTTACGGATAAGGACGGTAATTTTGTGGGGTTCGATGTGGATCTTGCAAATGAAGTTTGCTCTCGCTTAGGTGTGAAACTCGAATTGCGTTTGATTTCTTGGGCAGAGAAAGAAAAAGCTTTGTATGATGGCGTCGTTGACTGCGTTTGGAACGGTATGAGTGTCGATGAAAAGCGTGCTTCGGATATGAACCTGAGCGACCCTTACCTCACTAACAGACTGGTTTTCATGGTAAAGAGTAAGTCCTATAACAGCTTGGATTCTTTGAAGGGTAAAAAGATTGGCGTTCAGCATGCTTCGACTGCTTGGTCGATGCTGGAACAGTCTGAAATGAAAAAGGATGCCAAGGAAATTGTGCTGTTTGAAAGCATGAGCCTTGCGTTGGAAGCCATGGAACAGGATTCTATTGATGCTGTGTTCGTGGATGAAGTCGCAGCCAAGTATTGGAATGTCTTGAATAACAAGGATTATGTCACCTTGGAAGATGGCTTGCACAATGAATTTTATGCCGTCGGTTTCCGCAAGGCTGACAAGGCTCTCCGCGATACAATAAATGCCGTCCTTACTTCGATGAAGAAAGACGGCAAATTCGTTGATATTACAGTCAAGTGGTTCGGTAAATAGTTACCGGTACTGAGCACTCCAGCGGCGCTTGAAGCGGGGCTCGTCCAGAACTTTCGCCCAGATGAATCCCTTGCGCACGTCGTTGAGACTCCTGGTTGAAACAAGGGGAGCGCGGCGCGGAGCCTGTTCGGTTCCGCTCACGACATCATTCCCCATGAATGCGGCGGCAGACTCGCGTGCAGACTTGGCGCGTTCTTCTAGAGCGTTTAACTCTCGCTGGCGCTCCAGTTCTTTGCGACGCAATTCCTCCATTTCTGAATCCGTGTCACCCTGAGCCTGTCGAAGGGTCTCTTTTCGTTCCTGTTCGGCACGCTTTTCGTGACTGAGCAGGTTGTCGAGTTCGTCAAGGTCATGCACCAGAACGTCGCAGTCGCCTTCGCCCATATCGTGGCCTACGATGCGGTGGGCTTGCAAATCCATCAGCATTTCGGCGGCGGTGTTTTCGTCAACATCGAATTCTTCCATCAGAAATTCCAAGTTGATAAAATCCACCCCGATCACGACTTCGGCAATGTCGCGAAGCGTGAGCGGCTGATTCGGATCGCGCCTTTCCACAGGGGGAGTGGGCGGCTCGATGTTGCCTTGGGACGCCTGGCGTTGTGCGTTTTCGAACTGTCGAATCAAATCTTGCAGGGAACGCGGGGGCCTATGCTCGGCCTCCTGCGTATCGTCATCAACATCTCCATTTTCGCGATGCTGTTCCTGGTGGCGGGGCAACTGGTTTTGTTGCTCCTTCGCCTTTTCCAGCTTTTTCTGGATAATGGTGATGACGACTGCGATTGCAATGAAGATTAGGGTTTCCATATTGCCCTACAATTGCTTACTTTGCCTCGGGAGCGCTGCCGATTTCTTTTCTCATTTGTGTATCGGCTTCGATATTTTTGAGGTTGTAATAGTCCATCACGCCGAGCTTGCCGTCGCGAAGGGCAGATGCCATAGCCATCGGAATCTGGGCTTCGGCTTCCACGAGCTTGGCCTTCATTTCCATGACCTTTGCCTTCATTTCCTGTTCGGCGGCGTATGCCATGGCGCGGCGTTCTTCTGCCTTGGCCTGGGCAATCTTCTTGTCTGCTTCGGCACGGTCGGTTTCAAGGATAGCGCCAATGTTTTGACCCACATCCACGTCGGCGATATCGATGGAAAGAATTTCGAATGCGGTACCGGCGTCGAGGCCAGAGGCGAGCACCTTCTTGGAAATCATGTTCGGATTTTCGAGCACGTCCTTGTGGCTCTTTGCGGAACCGATAGAGGAAACGATACCTTCGCCCACGCGAGCGACCACGGTGTCTTCGCCTGCGCCACCCACCAACTTCTGAATGCTGGCACGCACGGTAATGCGGGTCACTGCATGCAGCTGAATACCGTCGAGAGCCACGGCGGAAACCTTCGGCGTTTCAATCACCTTCGGGTTCACGGACATCTGTACGGCTTCGAGCACGTTACGGCCAGCAAGGTCAATGGCTGCGGCTTCCTTAAAGTCGAGTTTGATGTTTGCCTTGTTGGCGGCAATCAAAGCTTGGATTACGCGGAGTACGTTACCGCGGGAAAGGTAGTGGGCTTCGAGCAGGTTGGTGTCAACCGGGAGGCCTGCCTTGCAGCTAAGAATGCGGGCTTCCACAATCACCTGCGGCGGAACTTTACGCAGGCGCATACCGATGAGCTGGAAAATGCTCACGTTTGCCTTGGAGAACAAGGCCTGCAGCCACAGGCTGAAGAACTTGCCGATAAAGGCGAGCAGAATGATAACGGCAATCGCCGCGATAATGATTCCAATCATTAAAAGAGTGTCCATTATTTTTCTCCGGTTTTTGTTTTAAACTTTATCCTTCCAATTCACTGCGGGCAACGCTAACCCAGATGTGGCCTTCCTGGATGGCGGTCACTTGAATACGGGTGCTTGCTTCGATGATTTCGCCGTGGGTCTGCACGTCAAACAGCTTTCCGTTAATGAGTGCTTGGCCTACGGGGCGCAGGAACGTCTTGGCGATGCCTTCGTCGCCGACAGAAACTTCTTGAACAGCTTCAGTGGGCGAGGCGGCGGTTTCCAAGTCAGTCTTGAGCATGGGCGTCCAGCCTTCGGGCAAAAGCGGAATCAGGTACTTGCTAGCTGCAATGGGGAATACGAGCGCGATTGCCGCGCAACTTAACATGTAGAGTAGCCCGAGTAGCCAGGGCGTGGCGTCAAAAGTGGTTTCGATGGTTTCGGGCACGTATTCGGGTATTTCCGAAGGTTCGAACGAAAGCGCGAGCGCCAAAATCATGCACACAATGCCGCCAATACCGAACAGGAATGTTCCCGGCATCACGAAGATTTCGACCAGGAACAGCACCACGCCGGCCACCAGAAGAATTGCCGGAATGTAGCCGTCCAGCTGCGGGGCGAACTGTCCGAGGAACACGATGCCGATGAGGATGATGCCGATGATTCCGAACAGGCCGAATCCCGGTGTCTTGAATTCGATGTAGAGCGCGCCGAAGCCGAGAATCAGGAGAAGGCCCGAGATGGCGGCGATGGCCGAGGCGATATCTTCGCCGAGGGTGGTTTCGACCTCGCTTCTGCTTTCGATGGCGAGCTTGGTTTCAAATTCGTCGCGGTTCTTGAAGGTCCCTTGCGAGAATCCGAGTTCCTGCGCTTCCTTGTCGGTCATGGTCAGGAGCTCACCTTCTTTCACGAGAATCTTCGGGGCGCCCCAGAAGGCCTTGGCGGCACTGTCGAGGACTTCGTACTTGGAACCTTCGATAATGAGCGTTGTGTCGCGCTGAGATTTTTTACCCTTGTCGAGCGTGGCGGTGAGTTCAAGTACTTCGAGTTCCGGCGTCACGAAGGCGGAACTCAGGAGTTCCGGGTAACCGTTACGCTGGGCAAGGTTTCTGAATTTGGCGCGGAGCGGTGACTGGATTTTTTCGCCGACGATTTGCGGAGTGCCGTCGCCGCCCTGCACGATGGGGGCGCAGTCGCCAATCGTGGTGGCTTCGAGCATGTAAAGCTTTTGGCAGGCGAGCGCGATAAGGCTGCCCGCACTGATCGCTTTCTTTTTCACGAGCGCGATGGTGGTCGGGCCCTTGACGGCCATAATGGTGTCCACCAGGTCGAAGGCTGCGTCGAGGCGGCCGCCGAAGGTGTTGATTTCGAAGACGATGTAGTCCGGCTTTTCCTGGAGCGCGTCATCGATGGCGCGGGCGCAGAAGTCGTACATGGACGGCTCCACATCGCCTTCCAGCTTAATCCAGACGGCATGCTTCTTAGTTTCTTGGGTGATGGTGGAATCGATTGATGTGGTGTCGGCGAAACAGAACGCCGCAAGCACCAAAAGGGTGGTAAAAATACGCTCAAACAACTTCATACCTTCAATATATGAAGATTTTGTCCTAAAAAGTGCAAAATTTCGCGAAAATTGACGGAAAGTAAAGATTGGTGTCGTTAAAAGTCTTCTGTTGTCACACGAATTGTGTGTGATAATTTATTGAATTTTGATATTTTGAGAACACTCTAGATTGTAAAATCTTTAAAAATATTAAATAAATATTGATTTTTGTGTTGATTTTGTTGAATCTGTAATGTATATTTTGAGAAGAAATTTGAGAACAGTTTCGAAAGGGATGGATGAAAATGGTTTCAACAGGTTCCAAAATGGCTTCTAGAGTGGCGCTTGGTGTTTCGCTGCTCGGATTCGCAGGGGCTTATGCCCAGGTGACGCTCAGTTCTGCCGAAGGCTGGCTCGAATCGGCTTTTGCCGAATGGGCTTCCGATGGTTCGGATAGCTACAATGTTTACTATTCGGGTGCGGGCGCAAGCAACGTCAAGGTGGATGCCCCGCTCATTCGCAAATACGGTTCCAAGTACCGTGTCGATGTGGTTGGCCTCAAGGCCGGTAGCTACACGCTCAAGGTCGCGTCTGTAAAAGGCGGCAAGGAAATCGCTTCGACGAATTCCAAGTCTCTAACGGTCAAGGCACATGACCGTGCTGGTTTTGCGTTCAGCAATGGCCGAGTTCCGGGCGCCTACAAGGCTGATGGAACCCTCGAGGACGGTGCCGTCGTTCTTTATATTACCGAGAGCACCAAGAATTCGGTGACGATGGACGTGACGACGAGTGCCAAGGGTGCAAAGACAACTTGCAAGAGCTTCCAGGGTATCTTGAATTGCTACAAGAAAGGTTACGAGACGACTCCGCTTGATTTGCGTTTTATCGGCAATGTGACGGATTCCGATTCGCTCGTGCAGGGTGATATGATGATCGACCTCAACGGCTCCGAAAATTCCTACGTGACGGTGGAAGGTATCGGTAACGATGCAACGGTGAACGGCTGGGGTATCCGCATCAAGAATGCACAGAACGTGGAAATTCGCAACTTGGGCATCATGAATGTTGATTCCAAGGAAGGCGACAACATCGGCTTGCAACAGGATAACCAGTACGTGTGGGTCCACAACAACGACTTTTTCTACGGCCATGCTGGTAGCGACAAGGACCAGGTCAAGGGCGATGGCGCCTTGGATTGCAAATTGTCTACATACATTACTTTCAGTTACAACCATTTCTGGGATAATGGCAAGTCGAATTTGTTAGGTCTCAAGGAAGGAACAAGCGAAGGCTACTACATCACGTATCATCACAACTGGTATGATCATTCCGATAGCCGGCATCCGCGCGTGCGTTACTACAGCGCCCACGTGTACAACAACTACTACGATGGCAATGCCAAGTATGGCGCAGGTTCTACGCTCGGCTCGTCCGTATTCATGGAGGCAAACTACTTCCGTAACTGCAAGTATCCGATGATGACCTCGTTGCAGGGGACTGACGTCTATGCGAGCGGTACCAAGCGCGATCCGACGAACAACGGTACGTTCAGCAAGGAAGCGGGCGGTACGATCAAGGCTTACAACAACTACATGGAAGGTTCTTATACGTTCATTCCGTATGGTGCAAGTAAATACATTTTGAAGGGTAAAGAAACCGCAATTGGCGATATAGATTCCAAGGTTGATTTCGACGCTTACGTAGTGACCTCACGCGATGCGAAAGTCCCTGCTACGGTCAAGTCCTATTCGGGTGAAAATACCTACAACAACTTCGATACCGACAAGTCTATCATGTACAGCTACACGGTGGATTCTCCGGAGCAGGCTGTAGCCAATGTGCGAGCCTATGCGGGCCGTGTGCAGGGAGGCGATTTCAAGTGGAACTTTGACAACTCGGTTGACGATGCATCTTCTGACGTGAATCAGAAACTGAAAGATGCCCTGATGGCTTACAAGGGTAGCAATGGCGAAGTTATGGAATACTCCAGTTCTTCCGTGACGCAGGAATCGAGTTCTTCGTCTGTGGCAAGCTCTAGCTCTGAATCGTCTTCTAGCTCGGTCTCTTCAAGCAGCGAAAAGCAAGAAAGTTCTTCTAGCAATGTGGAAAATCCGGAATCTAGCAGCTCGGTTGATGGCGATTCCACCACAAGCATTGCCGCGACGGTGGCTTATGCCGGAGTGCCGATGCGCTATGTGGCCCGCGATGCTCGCCTTGAAATTTTCGCTGAAGATGTTCGTAAGTTGAGTGTGGTCGGGCTGAACGGCCGCAAGGTACGGCTTGCAACCGAAGCGGTGTCGCAGTCGAGTGTAGACCTGAGTAGCCTTAAGCCGGGAATTTACCTAGTGCGCCTGGTGGCAGGCGGCAAGGCCTACCAGCAGAAAATTGTGAAACGATAGCTTGCCGTTTCGCTAAAAAGTCGCATGGTTCTTGTTGCGTTTTCAGAGGTGTTCGGGACGGCAAGAACTTTGTGTGGAGTGGTTACCGGGCGTGTTCGCCCGGGAGTTTTTGTTTATAATAAAAATGCCTGCGGATTTTTTTCCGCAGGCGTTAAATGTTTTAATAAAAGAGACTACTTTTTGAGGGCGTCAAGCCGAGCCTTTGCCTCGGCAATCTTTTCCGGCGGGAGCCCCATATCTTGCAACACGCTGATTGCGTCATCATGGCCTTTGGTTTCGCCTTTTTCTTCGGCTTCGGCAATTTGCTTGCGGTAATAGTCTCCGGCGCTTTCAAAGCCGTATTTTTGTCCAATGCTTACGAATGCCATGTCAAGCTCCTTGAAAATGTCTTTGCCGAGGTACTCCGCTAAATATATATTTATTTTCTGCCAAAGGCAAGACGCCTCGTTGCGGGGCAATTTCCGCAGTCTTTCGTTAAATTGCGGAAGTACTTCGAGTAACTTGTCCTTGTTGTATGCATACTTCATTGCGACAATTCCCATGCCGGTTGCAATGTCTTCGCAGGCTAGACAATCGCTGTCGGGAATATCGGTCATGTTCACAAAGGCATGCATAAACGGTAACATGGAAGGCAGGTAATCTTCTGGGTAGCCTTCTACTAGTTTTTTAAATGGATCCCAATTTGTACGGCCGTTGTAAAAAATGATAGCCATCGTCGGAATAAGGTCGTATCCGCGTCGGTCTCCATGTATTTTCATCAAGGCGTTTACATATTTTGCAATTTGATTGAGCGTGTCTGGGTCGCTACCGGACTTGTGCTCTAGTACAATCCCAACAAGCACCGGAGCGCCTGACATGACGCTCACGCGAAAAGCGAGGTCTCCTTCACCGGTATCGCTGACGTTGGAGTATGAATCGGGAATGCGCACAAGCGTATCGAGATTCACGGTTGAGAGAAACCTGTCAACTTTCGCATTAACCTTGCCGGAAAGTTCTAGCAGGGTTTTCGTGCGGCTTGTGTCGGCAAACAACCACCGGAAAAACGGATCATGCTTGCGTTTGGTAGTTTTATTCTTTTCTTCATCCATATGATATTCCTTTCTCCATAGAGAAAAACGGTTTAAGGCCGAGTTTTAAAAAAACTCAGTCCGATTGCGGCACGCTCCCTGTGCCATTATTTCTTGGGGGTGGGCCGAAATGTCGGCCTATCTAAAAATCGATATAAAAAACATCAGGTTGAAGAACTCGTGTGGTTCGACAATAACTGACAGGGCTTAATCTAATAAATTCGCATTGGAAAAACAAGAGGGCTGGGCTCTTGCCAAACACGACCGCACGAGCTGCAAATAAGTCGGTTCTTCCCGCTGGCTCGTGCTCTCGCCACCACGACTCATTAAGATGAGTCGCTTGTGGCTCACGGTACTCTTGCCAAGAGGTTTGTATTTTGTTACATTATGGGCATGATGATGAAGAATCTACGACTTATTAACCTACTAGGACATTGCGCTGGAGCGCAAGCCGGTTTTTAAGCATAGGTTCAAGACGATTTTAGAGTTTTAACCCAAGGATTTAAACCATATGGCCCGCTCCAATAAGGACGCGGGCTTTCGTTTTTGAGTCAAATTTCTATTTTTTAGACGAAAAATGAGCTTGCCGCCTTGTTGGACTGGCAAGGAGATAAAAAATGAGCGAAAATAAGAACACGATTGAAAGACAACCCTTCTTTTACGACGTCACGCTGCGTGACGGTAACCAGGCTCTCCCGAAGCCCTGGAACAATGCCCAGAAAAAGGACGTGTACCTGCAACTCTTGAAACTCGGCGTGCAGGGTGCCGAAGTCGGTTTCCCGGCTTCGTCCGAGATGGATTTCGAATCGTGTAAGGAACTTGCCCAGCTGACCGCCAAGATGGCCGAAGAAGGCGACGAAGTCGCAAAGCGCATCGTGGTCTCTGGCTTGGCTCGCTGCGTGGAAAGCGATATCCAGCGCTGCTGGGAAGCCGTACAGTATGCTCCGCATCCGCGTATCCATACCTTCCTTGCTACAAGCCCCTTGTCTATGGAACATGTGCTGCACATGACTCCGGAACAGGTGAAGGAAAAGGCCGTTCATTGCGTGAAGTTTGCGAAGTCGCTCGTGGGAGACAAGGGCGATGTGGAATTCAGCGCCGAACACTTTGGCGACTGTCTTGAAAACATGGATTTTGTGATTGACGTGCTGAAGGCCGTGGTCGAAGCCGGTGCGACGACGTTGAATCTGCCGAATACGGTGGAACGTTACCGCCCCTCGCTGTACGTGAACCAGGTCAAGCAGGTTTATGAGGCTATGCCGAAGAATATCACTATCTCGGTGCACTGCCATAATGACCTCGGCATGGCGACTGCCGCCACGGTCGAAAGCTTCTTTGTGGGTGCAACTCAGCTGGAAGTGGCCCTGAATGGCCTCGGCGAACGCTGCGGTAACACGAACTTCTACGAAGTCGCGGTCGGCCTGCACAATTCCGGCGTGAATACGGGCCTGCACATGGAACGCATTTACGAAACGGCAATCTTGATTTCTCAGTGGTCAGGCATTAGCATTTACAGCCGTGCTCCGCTGATCGGCGCCGAAGCAATCGTGCACCGTAGCGGCATCCACCAGGATGGCGCCAGCAAGACGAAGGACATGAAGAAGGGTGCTTACCGCCCGATTGACTACTCGATTATCGGTCGTCACCAGAACGATTCGCTCAGCTTCACGAGCCAGAGTGGCCGTACTGCCGTGTATGAAATCATCACGAAGTTCGGTTACAAGATGTCGCTCGCCGAAGCGGCCGCTTTGCAGCCGATTCTGAAGGCCTGCAGCGAAAAGGAAGGCGAACTGTCTGCCGAACGCGTGCTGGATGTGTTCCGCGAACATTTCGTGAATGTGAACGGCCGCTTGATTTTCAACAACATCGAAGTCGTGCCCGACGAAAACCGCTTTATCTTCCACTTCAAGAAGGATGGCGAAGCTTTGGTGAAGTCCGTGACGGCCGAAGGCCCGATCGAGGCGGCTCTCATGCTCATGCGCGAAATCGGCATGCCGGTTGAACTCGTGAAGTACCGCCAGCTCGTGGTGCCTGAAAAGGACAAGGTCTGGGCGGGCCGAGGTCTCAGCCGCATTGTGCTGAAGGCGAACAACGTCGAAGTCGAAGGCCGCGGTGTTAGTAGCGATACGCTCAAGGCAAACATGCGTGCCCTTTTCGGTGGCGTGAACCTGCTGTATAAGAAGTAACCTAAACCGGGAGGCCATATGCTTGACCAACTGAAACGCCCTTTCAAAAAACGCTACGACAAGGTTCGCGAATATGCAGGAAACTTTGCCGGGCCTGTGAAGGATTCAGTGACCAAGCTAATGGCCATGCTTCCGAAGCTGGATGCTTTCGCTGGCTCAGAGGATTTGGCCGAAGGCGAAGTTGTTCCTGTTGAAGGCGGCGAGAAGCTTGTCGGCCTCAAGGGCTTTGTCGCAAAGTTCAAGGATTTCAAGAAATCCCTCAAGGGACTTACCGATTTCCAGAAGTTGTTGCTTTTGACCATTGCCGT
This sequence comes from Fibrobacter sp., assembly GCA_045221475.1. Lineage (GTDB taxonomy): Bacteria > Fibrobacterota > Fibrobacteria > Fibrobacterales > Fibrobacteraceae > Fibrobacter. The sequence continues at coordinate 53,824 of JBGUWV010000098.1, read as the reverse complement.
CGTGCTCCCCGCCGGGATGTTTATCTCGGTGGCGCTTCTCGGATTCTTTAACAGAAAGAAGTAATGCTTTCTTCTCGACTTCCTAAAGATCTATCTCCGTCTCCGTTCTTTGCTGAACTGGAACATGCGAAGGCTGAATCCGCTCCGTTTATCGACATGACGGTTTCTTCGCCTGTGAAGGCGGGGCTGCCGGTGGAGCTGGATGCCGCTGTCGATGAAGGTCGAGAATCTTTTGGATGCTGGAATCCGGATGCGGCGGGCTGGAAGTCGGCCCGCGAAGCGGTGGTGGAGTATTATCGTGAACGCGGCGGTAACTTTACCGCGGGTCAGATTATCCTGACGGCGAGCACGAGCGAGGCGTATTCGGTTTTGTTCAAAACATTCTGCGATCCGGGTGACGTGATTCTGACTCCGATGCCGGGGTATCCGCTGCTTGATACGCTTGCGCAGTTGGAACATTTGGAATGCGCTCCGTATTTTCTGCAACTTGCTAAGATTAAAACGTCATTGCGAGCACAAAGTGCGAAGCAATCCATCTTCCGTTTCGTTCTTGATTCCGACAGCTTGTTGGCTGCTCCGGAAAAGGCGAAAATTTTGCTGCTGGTCTCGCCGCATAATCCGACGGGTCATTGCGTTTCCCGCGAAGAATGGAATATTGCGGTTCGCTTCTGCGAAGAGAACGACATGATTCTCGTAGTCGACGAAGTCTTCGGCGATTACGGCTTTTCGAATAAAGTCTCGCGCAGCTGGAAGTACGTGCTGGGTGAGGAACATCTCTGGGATGCGGGCGGCGGCGACTTCATCAACCTTCCCGAAGACGGACCCAAGTGCCCCATCTTCTGGCTGAACGGCTTAAGCAAGGCTGTGGGCTCGCCGCAACTCAAGCTCGGCTGGATGGCGTTCTACGCCCCGCGTGAACGCTTCGAAGAAATCCGCGCGGCTCTTGAATTTGTAGAAGATGCATACCTGAGTGTGTCCGCTCCGGCACAGGCGCTGGGTACGTCGCTGTTGCCCAAGGCCGCTGCTTACGAAGCGCAGGTCAAGGAATGCTTGCTTGCCAATTGGCAGACGCTCCGCGAAGCATTCCCGGCCAAGTATTGCCCCGAAGTTCTGGGCGGCTGGTATGCGGTCGTGCGCCTCGGTGAAGACGACGAGGAACTCACGCTTCGCTTGCTTAAGGAAAAGCATGTACTGGTACAGCCCGGATTCTTCTTTGATTTCGACGAAGATGGTTGGGTGGTGATTAGCTTGCTGCAAGAGCCCGCAACTTTCAAGGAAGCGGTGCAGCGAATGAAAGAACTGCAATAGCAGGCTTTAGAGCTACAGGTGAGCCTTTAGCTTTTCGATAATTTCAGCAACATCGGTGAAGGCGCACACAGGCAAACTGATGGCCTTCCTAGAAACCTTAACCGAATTCGGATCGGGGTGGTCTTCTTCGATCCAAATGATGCCGCCCAGGGGCTCCTGGTAAAATTGCCTAAAGCAAGGCTGATTCCGCAGGGCGCTGGGGTAGTGGATGCAGTAGGGAATTTCTGCTGCTTTCAGTTTCTGGATAAAACCTTCGCGATTCTCGGCCAAAACCGTATATTGGGCATAGGTGCACTTGCATCCGGTTTCGATTTTTTGCGGGACAATCTTTTCGCCGGCTGTAGCGGTCCGGTTGTATTCGGCAAAAAAGGCATCGTACTTGGCCGCATTTTGGCGCCTGACCACAAGTTCTTCGTCCAGGTGTCTGAGTTTTACGCGGAGAACTGCCGCCTGCAGTGCGTCGAGTCGGCTGTTCATGCCGGCAATTTCGTGCTGGTAACGCCCGGCGCTCCCATGGTTTGCAATCATGCGGATTTTTTGGGCGTAGTCTTCGTTGGCGGTGAATAGGGCGCCGCCATCTCCGTAGCAGCCGAGGGGCTTACTCGGGTAAAAGCTGGTAATGGCGATGTCACCGAAGGTGCATGCCATCTGGTTGGTCCGGGCCCCGAATGCCTGGGCGCTGTCCTCGATAATCCAGAGCTTGTGTTCCGTTGCGATTTCGCGCAGTTCCTTGAAGGGGGCGCACTGGCCGAACAGGTTTACCGCAATAATGCCCTTGGTGCGCGGTCCAATCAGTTCCTTGACGCTTTGGGGGGCGATTTGCAGGGTTTCCTGGTCAATATCGGCGAATTTGGGAATGCCTCCGAGAAGTGCGACGCATTCTGCGGGGGCGATAAAGGTAAAGTCGGGGACAATTACCTCGTCACCAGGGTGTAAATCCATGGTCATCAGGGCTATGGTAAGGGCGTCTGTGCCGCTAGCGCAGGTAATTGCGTGGGTGTTTCCGCCCAAATACTCTGAAAGTTCTTTTTCGAGGGCCTGAACCTGGGGGCCTCCTATGTAACAACCGCTGTTCAACACCTCTCGTTCGGCTTTTTCCAGTTCAAAACGGTATTTTTCGCGTTGTGCAGTTAAATTTACAAAGGAAATCATGCGCCCAAAGATATAAATTTTTGCCCACCCCTTGAAATATTTCCAATATTTACTAACTTTGAACCAACATTTTTAAGTAGGTTTTCACCCGGAGATAATAAGGTGCCTCAACACAAATCTTGCAAAAAGCGTCTGCTTCAGGCCGAAAAGGCCAATGCCATGAACCGTTCTACCCGTTCCGCTATCCGTACCGCCCTCAAGGCTGTCCGTAGCGCAACTTCTAAGGAAGAAGCCCTCAAGGCCATGCCGGCTCTGTTCAGCATGCTCGACAAGGCTGCTGCCAAGGGTCGTGCCGGTTTCTGCGCTAACCGCGTCGCTAACTACAAGGCCAAGGCCGCTAAGGTCGTTAACGGTCTCGCCTAATTAATCGCTAAGTCGATTTAGTGCGAATTTGAATAAGCCGATACACAGTGTGTGTCGGCTGTTCGTGTATATTCAATTTTCTATATTAGTTTATGATGGATTCGATTAGGCTTTTTCTTGAAACTCGTTTTGGCGGAATTCTGGATCATTCCGTGATTCAGCGCCTGTTTGTTGCTTTGCTGCTTTTGGTGGCGGCTCGCTTGCTCTTGATGTTTTTGAAGTATGTTATTAATCATGCCGAAAACCGGGGCTTGGATTCTTCGGCCAAACCGCTGGTCTATTCTTTATTTTCGTACTGCATCTATATTGTTACTTTGTTGTTAGTGTTGCATGTGCTGGGCGTGAATACCGCGGGTATTGTGGCTCTGGTTGGTGCAGCGAGCTTGGCGGTGGGCCTCGCCTTGAAAGATGCCTTGGCAAATATCGCCTCTGGCTTGCTTTTGCTGTTCCTTCGCCCCTTTAAGGCCGGCGATTACATTGAATGCGGCAATATCAAGGGGAACATCATCGGAATCGGGCTTTTCAATACCACCCTTCGTACCATAGACGGCCTGTATGTATCTTCGCCGAATACGTCTCTATGGGGCCAGCCCATTGTGAATTTTAGCAAGAATCCTCTGCGCAGGCTCGAAATTACGGTGGGCATCGACTACGGGGATTCCCCGGAAAAGGCCCTCGATATCATGCGCGACGTGGTGGCCGGCGAACCCTTGTTCATGCGTAAGCCCGAACCCCAGTTCTTTGTCTCGGGGCTCGAAGACAGTGCCGTGAACGTGACCTTTAGGGCATGGGCCCGCACCCAGGATTACTTTAACCTGCGCTGGAAATACACCGCCGAAATCAAGAAGCGCTTTGCCGAGGAAAACATTACGATTCCTTTCCCGCAGCGCGTGGTTCATTGGGCAAATACTCCGCAAATTTAAATTTTCAGTCATATTCCGCTTTAGAATGCTTAAATCGCAGATTTTGTGGTCTACGAAATTATTTTTTTATTAGATTTGAGATAGATATATCAAGGATGTGTAATGTCTTCGATAAATTTTGCTACACGAGAGATTAGTTGTAAAGTCGTTTACTATGGACCGGGCCTTAGCGGTAAGACCACCAATTTGCAGGTGATTCACCAGAAGATGCCCCAGGACAAGCGTACCGATATGGTGTCCCTTGCGACTGAAGGTGACCGTACGCTCTTTTTTGACTTTTTGCCGCTTAATTTAGGGGATATCAAGGGGTTCAAAACAAGGTTCCAGCTTTATACGGTTCCTGGTCAGGTCTACTATAACAGTACCCGTAAGCTAGTGCTTCGTGGTGTAGACGGCATTGTTTTTGTGGCCGACTCCCAGAGGTCCCGTCAGGCTGAAAACCTGGAAAGTTTGCAGAACTTGCGCCAGAACCTGCAGGATTACGGCATGGATCTGGACGATATGCCTTTCGTGCTCCAGTACAACAAGCGCGATATGGATAACGTGTTCACTCTCGATGAACTGAATGCGGAACTGAACCCGCGCAATGTGCCTTTCTTCCCGGCCACGGCCCACAACGGTAAGGGTGTGGTGACGACGCTTAAGACCATTGCCATGCTCGTGATTGAAAAGTTTAACGTCAAGCAGGGCTTCCTTCGTCAGGCTGCGGCCAATGTCGGTAATACCGGCGTTCACGATGTGTCGCTCACCAAGGAAGGTGTTTCGGTCAAGGCTTCTCAGCCTGCCGCTCCGGCTCAGCCCGCAGCTGCACCTGCCGCCCCTGCCCAGCCGGCATCCCCGTTCCGTATGCCGTCTTTTGCGGCAAAACCGCCTTCAGCGGCTCCTGCCCAACCTTCGACTGCCGGCGCCGGTCTGTTCCAGAAAGGTGCCACATCTTCGCCCTTCGGTCGCCCCCGTGCAGCTACAACTGTACCGCGTATGCCGACCTTCGGCCGCGATGTAGCTAAACCCGCAGCCGATGCTGATGACGAAATTGAATTGCGTCCGTACGTGCCTAAGAAGAAGTAGTTTTACGAAGGTGCATTATGAGCGATTTTACCATTTATTCTGATGATGCCGCCAAAGTTCAGCGTTTAATGTCCGCCTACCAGGCTAGCGTCAAAGCCGAATATATTGTTCTTTGCCATCGTGATGGATCTATTATTGCAGAAGTTGGTTCTTTGGGAATTGATGCAACTCCGCTTGCAGTGCTCAGTACGGCCTCTTTTGACTCGGCCCGTCAGGTAGGCATGATGCTCGGTGGCGAAAATTTCCAGGCAGTGTCTTTCACTGGCGAGAACCGTTCCATCTACATTGCTCCGGTGGACCAGGCTCTCTTGTTGGTGCAGATTTTCCCGAGCCCCAAGCTCCCGAACCGCATTGAAGACTTTAATCGTCTGCTGGTCGAAAAACTGGTTGATGCTGTGCCTGCCTTTACGCAGAATACCAGCAGCCTGGTTCGTTAAACATTTGACTTAGGACCGCCTCGTGACAAAGTTTCCTCCGCTTCGCAACTTGCGGAAAACGACGATTGTCGTTCTGGTGGTCTTTCTTGGATTCTTGGTTCACCGTATTGTGGTGGCCTTGCACGGTGCTGAAACCATTTGGAATTCAGCCGAGACGGAACTGTCCATGGCGCAGAGCGTTGTCTGTAGCCATATTGTGAATGGTTCCCCCTTTGGTGTCGATAGCGTGTTTGAAGAGGGCATGCGTCTTTACTATTACTCCACGGTTTCGTCGGCGTTGCAGCTGGGGGATGATACCCTGAAGCACATCTGGTTCAATGGTGCGGACACGGTGCAAAAGCTGGCCTGCAATATGACCCAGGATGTTTGCTTGACGACCATTGTGCCCGCTCTCTTGAAACCGGGTGAATGGAGCGTGGATCTGGTGGCCGGCCGCAAATTGCTTTCGACCCGTCAGTTTATTGTAGAACCTAACGAAAGGTAGCTAGAATGTCCCGGCACTTCTGGTTGGGACTCCTGTTGCTTGCGGTATGCGCTTTCGGCATGGATATGGATTCTTTGCCGGTGTGGGACCCCTCTATCTTGGTCCGAGAAAACTCTTTTGTTCAAAATGCGGACACGGCGGCCCGCAATGATTCCCTTGAAACCCATGGCTACAAGACCGTGCAGATTACGGTGGGCGATGGGGGAACCCAGGTGGATCAGGAGCTACGCCTTTCGATTACGGGAAAACTGACCGACAGCGTGTACATTGACGCTTTGCTGAGCGATGTGGGCCGACGGGCGGGTGACCAGACTACGGCGACTTTGCGTGAGGTGGACCAGATCTATTTTCGCGTAGAATCTCCCCATTATTTTTTGCACCTGGGCGACTTGACTTGGGTAGATTCTTCGATGGGCTTTACCGGAATGTCTCGCGCTTCTCTTGGTGCCATGGGCGGTGTGCGGGGTGATTTTGGTGGCGGTTACGCGCAAGTGCGCGGTGTCATCGGTACCGACGAGGTTCAGCATTATACGCGAACATTTAACGGCGTGAGTGGTCAGCAGCTGGGGTATTCGTTGGATGGTTATGGCAGTTTTGTTGCGGTGGTGCCGCAATCCGAAACGGTGTGGCTGAATGGAGTGCGACTTTCGCGAGGCCGGGATTACCTGGTGAACTACGCTGGCGGTATGCTTGATTTTAAGGGTTCCGTTCTCCCGAGTTTCGACGATGAAATCCGCGTGGAATACGATGCTTACGAAAACGACAACATCTACATGCTCAAGGGGGCGGCGGCCAGCTACAGGCATCCGAACCTGTACTTGGATGTATCTGGCTTTAGGCTTGAAAACGATGTGGACCGCTTAAAACGCGGCGTATGGACTGATGATGATTACGCCATGCTCAAGGCAGACCGTGGCGATGAGTTTGTTCGAGATGATACTCTGCCGGCTTTGCACAGGCCCGACCGTACGGAGCGTATGAATGCCCGAATCCGTACGCAGTATAACCGGCAATTCTATACTGATTTTGAGATGGCCGTGAACCGTACGGACACAAATATTGTGTCGAGCCATGTAGATGGCTCGTCGGGCAAGGCATTCCGCTGGTTTGTGACTACGGATTCTACACGCGACTTGGAGCATTTCCCGCTGGCGATGTCGGTGTATGGCAACCGCGTGCAGCAAGGCTTTGATATTCTAAAGTACCCCGGAAGCGATTTGGACTGGAACCTTTACGGCTTGCGGGACAGTTGGGACTTGGCCTATACGGATACTTCTTTTTTGAATGATGACCTGTTGCATGATGAATATACCATGCGGACTCGTTTTGCAAAGGAGTGGTTCGGGTCTGCGCAGTGGGGTTACCGCCGCAATGCCGACGAAGACTGGAATTCTTCTCGCGTAGAATTGGGAGTACAGCACCGCAACCGCAATGCCGTTGGAAATTTGGCCTTGATTCGTGTCGCCAGCGTGCAGGAGCAAGAAATGGAACGCTACCAGGGAACCCTGGACGGCGAATACTTGCAGGGAATGGTGCGCCCCTTTGGTGCAGGCGATTTGCGTTACACAAAGATTGAATCGTTGAATTCAGACATTCAAGACGAAGTGCTTTACGGTAAGTCCTCCAGTGGCTTGGGAATTTATTTTGACCGTGGCGAAATTCGTGAAAGCGTAGGCGGGCGAATGGCCAAGCGCCGTGGCGATACCTATGGCGATGAATGGGCCGATTCTTTGTGGGCCTCCACTTGGGTGCAAGAGGCTAACTATAACAGCCGTTATTTTACCTTGGCTCATTTGCTGCAATACGAACGCATGCGCACGGATTCTTCGGAAAGTGAAAACAGCTGGCTGGGTAACTTGAACTCCCGCTTTGGTGGCGAGGAATTGGGCTGGCAAGGAAATGTATCTTATAAACTGGGCCTTACCGAAGAACAGATTTATACCGCAGTCTACAAGGCCGTGGCGCCTGGAACGGGCGACGTGCGTTACGACAGCTTGACTTCTAGCTATATCGAGGGGGTGGACAACGGTGACTTTGTTTACGAGGGCATGGGCCGTAACGATTCCGTGGGGGCAGTGCTTTCATCGGATGCGGCTTTCGATATTGAGCTTCGTTTTAATCCAGGGCTTGTCTTTGGCGTACGGGATGGATTCTTGCGGGATGTGACCTTGGGCGGTTCTTACGAAGGCGAAGGCAGCGATACCACAGGCAAAAAGATTTATTTCCCGCCAGTCACGACTTCGCAACTGCATCGCATGACGTCTGGCCGCATGGCGGTTGAAGGCCTTGTCGATTGGCAGCACCCCTCGGGCGTTTCGTTGGCCTATAAGCCGGGAGCCTCTTTCGATAAAAAGCTTTCTTCCATTTCTTACTACGAAACCTCTTATTCCCACAATTTTGAGGCTGGCTACCGCATCAATTTGGATCATTTCGTGGGTGCCACTTTGTTAATCCAAGAAAACGAACTTTCGGCCATGCAGGAATGGAATTGGGATATTTATGACGGAACACTCCGTTATCGTTTTGATTTTCTGCAAGGCTTTTATGTACAGCCCCTGGGACGTTACCGAGTAGGTGAAGGGGCCGATGAATCTGGCCGCGAAGATGGTGAATTCGAGGCAAACCTTTGGGAGGGGGCACTCCGTGTTGGTTATAATAAGCAAAAAAAGGTGAATTCCTTCGCCAATTTCTCGGTGGTGCAGGTGGATAGCCGTGGTGAAATTATTCCGTATCAGGTCATGACGGGTTACAATGATGGGCGCACGTATCGTTTTGAATTTTCGCTTTCGGTAGATATCAACGATTTTATTTCGATGGGGTGTAGTTACATTTTGCGGTTTGGCGACGCCGAAGAGAATATCTTCCAGAAGCTTAGCACCGAAGCGAGGGCGTACTTCTAATGTGTAATGTGAAATGTGAAATGTGGAATGAGAAATTAGTGAATGTCATCCTGAGCGGAGGGCAATGCCCGGAGTCGATATATGAAACTTCGCTCTTTAGAGCGTTTGTTGAATTAGGTTCGAAGGAGCAGGATCTTTTGCTGGTTTTAATTTCGGTGCTAGTATTTTGTGCGCATGCGTTTGCTGCAGATTGCCGTATTACGGCGGTGCAGTGGGTGGGCGAACGCGAATTGTACGAAGAAACTCAGGTGCAGGCGTTGGTGGGCAAGTCTTGCGAAAGTTGGCCTATTACCCGTGAACGAATTCTAAACTATTACGAAAACCGGGGATTCCTTGCGGCCCAAATGAAGGGTGCCGTAGATTCATCGGGAGTATTGACTGTTGAAATAGAACGGGGTTCCGCCTGGGTATGGGCGAATCCTGAAAATATGGATTCTTCGGGGAGTAAACCCGAGGTGTTCCGTAAACAGACGGGAATCGTTGCGGGCAATCTTGTTTCGCCACTGGACTTGGAACGCTCCGACATGAAACTTGCCCGATTGGGTTATTACAATCCCGTGGCTCCCGTACAAATGTTCCGTGACCCCAATCGCAATCGCATTATTCCGTTGTACCATATGCAGGCGGCAGCCGTTTCGGAGGCTTACGCCTTGTTGACTTATTCCAGCGAGACGGATGTTTGGGAAGGTAACGTGAATGTTTCTCTCTACAATATTCTCGGAACTGCCCGTGACTTGCTTTTGGAAGGCTATACGGCCGATGATGCCCGCCGCTTGGAAGGCTCATACAAGGAACCTTGGATCTTTGGTACAGATTGGAACTTGATTGCACGCGGGTACTTCGACGAAGATTCTTCGGAACGCGATGCCTATGGCGAATTGGGAATTTCACGCGATATCGGCTTTGATTTTACCGTGGGCGTTTTCCTCGGCGCTGGTAGCAACCGCAAAACATCGTCGCTGGAACTCTCTTATGTATCGCTTGACCGATTCGTGCTGCCGCGTTCGGGTACGCGATTCAATGGTGCTATCGTTTGGAATATGGACCGCCCCGATTCCTTGGATAATTACCTGAAGGCTTCGGCTAAATTCTCGCGGTACTTGCCGCTTTATGGCAATTGGATTACGCGCTTTAGCGGGGCTGCCGGCGGAATCTTCCCGACGGATGCGGACTTGGACCGCTTCGACTATTTCGCGCTGGGCGGTATGGATAGTTTCAAGGGTATGGATGTACGCTTTATGCGGAGCCGCGCTTATGGATATTCCGAATTCGCACTCCTGTGGCAAGATGGTTACGACTTGAGCATTGAGGCTTTCTACCAGCCGGGACTTTACCGAGCGTTTGCGCCGGAACATGGCTGGAAACGCGAACATGATTATGGCGTTGCCTTTACGCAGTACCGTGGCAACTGGAGCGTGAATCTGTACTACGCCCTCCGCAACGGCGAGAATTACCTCGACGGCATCATCGGCTTCGGGCTGAAGACGCTATTCTAAATCGGAGTCTTGCTTTTCTCGCCGGCGATTTCGCGGACGAGTTTCGGCACCAGATAGCCTGGCAGCTTGGTGCGGATTTCTGCAATCAGCTTGCGGGCTTCGTCATCGCTCACTTCAAAGTGGGCGACTCCGTTCGCATGGTCCAGCTGGTGCAAGTAGTAGGGGAGTACGCCCTGTTCAAAAAGCTTGCGGCACAAGGCGTTGAGCTTGGCGGCATCATCGCTGATTCCCCGCAGCAGCACACTCTGGTTCAAGAGCGTCCAGCCGCTAAAGCGCAGCTGGGCAAAAACGGTCGCCGATTCCTCGTCGAGTTCGTCGGCATGGTCCACGTGCGACACCAGCACGCAGCTAAATCTTGCGGGCAGTTCGCGCAACAGTTCAAAATGCTGCATCACCAAGTCCGGGCGCATCACGGGGAGGCGCGTATGGATTCTGAGCGTGGTGACCGAGGGGTGCATCGCAATCGCTTCAATCAGTTCGCGGAAGGCGCCGGGACCGAGAGTCAGCGGGTCGCCGCCTGAAAGAATCACTTCCCAAACGTCTGTGTGGGTATCGAGCCAGAGGCTCACCTGGCGTGCAACGTCGGGTGTGTTCTGGAAGGGGTAGTTCTTGCGGAAACAGAAGCGGCAACGGGCACCGCAGGTGGCGGTCGAGACAATCAGGGCGCGCTGGTCGTATTTCTGAATCACGCAGTCGGATTTTCCGGCCGGTAAATCGCCCACGGGGTCATCTACAAATCCATCGACCTTCTTGAGCTCGTCTTTGGTCGGCAAAATTTCGCGCAACAGGGCGGCGGGGTCGCTCGCCTTCTTGATTAGGTCTGCATAATGCCTAGAACAAAGAAACGGAAACTTCGGATTCAGGTCAAGATCGGCAAGTGCGGTCGTTTTGGCGATAGTTGTCGCCAAATCGGATCCCAAATAGTCCAAAAAGTCAGGGATTTGCGTAAAAACGGTAACGGGGCTTTCCATTATATTGCTAAATTTAGAATCAAAATCAACAAGAGGATAATATGGGTACTGTAAGCACCAACGAATTCCGCAAGAAACTTAAAATCATGGTTGATGGTCAGCCGTACGAAATCATTGAAAACCAGTTCGTGAAGCCGGGTAAGGGTCAGGCCTTTAACCGCGTTCGCATCAAGAACTTGGTGACTGGCCGCACCCTCGAACGCACCTGGAAGAGTGGCGATACGGTTGAAGAAGCCGACGTGACCTTCACTGAAATGACTTACCTCTACAACGACGGTTCTACTTGGTACTTCCTGAACAACGAAACTCAGGAAACCGAAGAAATTGCCAAGGAAAACCTGAACGGTTGCGAAGTTTGGCTCCTCGACGGCGCTACTGTCGAAGTTACTTGGTGGAAGGACCCGAAGACCCAGGCAACGCTTCCGATCGAAGTGATTCCGCCTACCTTCGTTGACCTCATGATCATCGACGCTCCTCCGGCAGTCCAGGGCAACACCAGCGGTAACGTGATGCGTGAATGCACCGTCGAAACCGGCGCTAAGGTGATGATCCCGCTCTTCATCGAAAACAACACCAAGATCCGCGTGGATACCCGCGACGGTTCTTACCTCGAACGCGCTAAGTAATCTTTAAAAAGATTTCAGAAATGCTCCTGGCTCCGGCTGGGAGCTTTCTTTGTATGAAACGCTTCAAAACAAGTCCTTGTGGTGACAATGGGGGAACATTTTTCTACCTTACGGCCGTGCCTATGGACGCGTATAAAATGCTTACCCTTTTCTGGAAAACAGCACGATTAGGCAAATGAAAAAGGAGAATCTCATGAACAAATTGTTATTGTCATCTTTGTTGGCGATTACTGCCGCTGCATTCCTTACGGCCTGCGGTGACGAAACGACTAACGTCACCTCAACCACTGGCCCTACTTCTGTCGCTAAGTTTAAGGATTTGGACGAGTGTACTTCGGACAATTCCGGCGATTTAGTCTACGTGAAAGACTTAGCTTCCGTGTACTTCTGCGCCGATAGCGTGTGGAAAGAAATGAGCGCCTCGGCTGCGAACGGTTCCGATGGTAAAGATGGAAAGAATGGTGAAAACGGTGCTGATGGTAAGGATGGCAAGAATGGTGTAAACGGAACCTCGTGTACGGCGACAGCCCTCAAGGATTCGTCAGGATTTGAACTTGCTTGTGGAGGCAAGGTTATAGGCACCATTTCGAACGGAACAAATGGCAAGAACGGAAAGAACGGCACCAATGGCACGAACGGCCAGAATGGAGAAAATGGGACTTCGTGCACGGGCAAAGCAAATGAAGACGGCTCTGTCACGATATCTTGTGATGGTAAGGATGTCGGAACCATCAAGAACGGTGAAAATGGAAAGAATGGCGAAAACGGAACGAATGGCACGAGTTGCAGCATAGTGAGTGACAAGGATGGTATTGTCACCTTGAAATGTGGTGATGTGGAAACAGAACTCTACAAGGCTGTATGTGGTGCTACTCCGTATGATCTGACGAAGAATTTCTGCTTTAATATGAAACTGTACGACTTATGCAACGGCGAGGCTTATACTCCGGGCGATGACCTCTGCGAAAGTGGAAAGTTGCAGAAACTCTGCTATATTAAGGGTGGATCTCCAATCCGCTATGACGTAGAAACCCAGTTCTGTTATGGCGAGAAAGTGTATGAACTTTGTGGCGGCGAAGATTACGACCCCACGAAGTATGATTGCGTAGAAAATGAGTTGCTGGAAAAAACGACTTGCAAGGGAATAGAATATGATCCGGAAAAAGAATTCTGCGCAATGAGGGGAACGGTCGAAATTGGCGCTTATAAAATGGTAATTATCGGCACTGATGATAAAGCGCAGACTTGGATGGCGCAAAACTTGGATTACGAGGTTGATGGCAGCCAATGCTATGACGGAGATTGCTCCTATGGCCGCTATTACAGCTGGAAGGTTGCTATAGATAATAGCACGCCTGATGTTAACGGAAACATTCAGGGAGTTTGCCCCGATGGATGGCACTTGCCTACAAAAGCCGAGTGGGAACAGCTGATTTCGAATGCGCATGAAAACGGGATACTTGAGGCGGGTAAAGTGCTCAAGGATTCTGTTGGTTGGAGAGTGCCCTCCGACTACAAAGGAACCAATGCGACTGGCTTCACTGCGGTTCCTGCTGGCTTCATGGTGTCTAATACCGGTCGCAACTACTATCGCGAAAACGCATTCTTCTGGAGTGCTACAGAGTTTGTGGACGAACAACTCTGTACTAATTGTGCGTACTATATGAATTTGGCTTACAACAGCGATGCTGCTGTTGTGTCCAATAATTATAGCCAAGTGTTCGAAATGTCAATTCGTTGCTTGAAGGACTAAAATTTCCTCATTGACAATCTGTCTATAGAATAAGGGTGCCGGTGGCGCCTTTTTTTTCTATCTTCACTTGTATGTTCATGAGCAAGAAAGACCTTCGACTAGACCTTGATACACGGTGCAATTTCCGCTGCCATTATTGCGATAATGCAAGTCTCGATCCGGCAACGAAAATTTCGTTTCCGCTGGAACAGTTCGAAGCGGTTTTCAAGAGTGCCGAGAAAAATTGCTGGTCTCTTTTCTTGAGCTGTGCAGGCGAACCTTTGGTGAATGCGAAGTTTCCCGAGGTCATGGAACTCCTGTCGAAGACTGTCCATACTCCGGATGTCTCGATGGTGACGAATGCCTTGCTTCTGAACGAAAAAAATCGCAAGTTGATTCTGGATTCGACGATCGACCGTCTGTTTATTTCGATGGATAGCCTTTCTCCCGAAATTTTCACCAAGTGGTGCGGAGTCTCGGCGGAACAGTTCCAGAAGGTGGTGGATCATATCGAGGCCTTTGCCCATGAACGCCTGGCGCAAAAGAAACGTCCGCATATGATTGTGACATCCATTGCGATGAAGGATACTCTCGACGGTTTGCCGGAAATTGCCCGCTGGCTGAAAAAACTCAAGGTGTCCGCTTACAATATCCAGTGGCTGAATTCCATGGATCATGGTTACCTGCGCAAGGAACAGCTTGATTTGTCGGACCCTGCGGTGGCGGCGAAGGTGCAGTCGGTATTGGATGAAGTCCGTGGAATCTTGAAGGGGAGTGGAGTGCTTCTGGATTATCCGAGGGCTGTGAGTACGGAAAAACTCAAGTCCGTCTGGATGAATCGCAAGTTGTGGCGAAACAGGTTCTACTACTTCAGGGATATTTTCATGAAGCTTACGGCGAAGCGTCGCGGCTTGCCGTGTCGCTTCGCGAACAACACGTTCTACTTGTGGCCCGACGGTCACCTGAAGGGCTGCCCGGCAGATGGCTTCGTTACAGGAAACCTCTTCGATGGAGTCCATACGCTGGAATCCGAAATCGAGGCTGTCCGCAAAAAAATAGCGGCGGGTGAAACCGGCCGCTGCAAGAATTGCCTATTCGTGAATGAATAGGCGAGAATCTATCCCTTGTTATTTTAAAGAATTTCGGAACGTTTCGGCGACTTTGTCCGGGTCGTCGCTTTTAAGCCAGCTGAGCGTTTCGGTGCCGCGGTAACTCCAGGCGAAAATGTTGTCGATGCCGGCCTTGCGGCTTTCTTCGACGGCGATGGCGAGGTCGTTTTCGCGGCCCGCTTCAATCTGGTATGCCTTGATCCACATCTGCACGGCCTTGCCGTATTTTGTGGCGACATCCGTCAACTTGCGGGCAGTCTCGGCGTACTTTTCGCGGACCCATTCTTCGGTGGCGCCCCGTTCCCAGTATGGATCGCTTGCAACTTCGTCGACGCTTTCGAGGCTTGCCACGCGGCCCCAGTCATCGAGGCCAGCGGGGAACCACGGCGGAAGCATGCATACGCAGTTGCGTTTGCCGCGGGCATGGACGTCGACCGTCATTTCTTTCAGAAAATCAATCAAGCTGTCTTCGCGGAACTTCAACACGTCTTCGGTGAGTTCTGCGGGCATCTCGTAACCGAATTGTTCGGCGAATTTTGCGCAGCATTTTTCGCAGCGGCAACTCCAGTTGCTAAGTCCGCCTTTCTCGAAATAGAAATGCGGCTCGTCCCAGAAAATCGTGCTCACCTTCGTGGCACAAACGGATTCAATCCACTTGTGCATGTAGGCGCGGAATTCCGGATGGTTTGGGCATGCGGCTACCTTGGGTTTGCCGTCGAGTGCCACTTGGCATAAGTCGTGGTTCCTTGCGGTGAGTTCCGAATAAGCCTCGCCGCCAAACACGCGGCCGACACCCCACGGATTCACGTAGACCGTCAGACCGAGGCTTGCAGACTGGTCCACAATGTCTTTCATGGTGCCGTAGTAATATTGTTGGTCTTCTTCGCTCCAGGTGTGGAGCACCGCATTAAAACCCGCTGCCTTGATGTCTTGCATATCGGCAAGAACATGCTTAGGCGAACGCACGCCAAAATAACTTACGCCTGTAATCATAGTGAGTAATGTAGAATTTGAGAATTAAAATGTGTGATGTGTAATGTGTGATGAGGAATGATTAATTTCTCATTTCACATTTTTCATTGCACATTAATTATTTGCCCATTGGGGCGATCCGCTCTTGAGCAACACCTGTTCGAGCGTGCTGTACCATTCGTCTTCGCTGACGGGTTTGCGGACCCAGTAATAATTTTCGTCGCACTGGGGGAGCGGCATATTGTCGGGCACCAGTTCCACAATCCACGATTCAGGAATGCCGTCGTGCAGGAGCTTGCTGAACTTGAGGTTCTGTTCGTGCGGGCGATCTGCGTGGTCGAGAATGATAAGTGCGGGGGACTGTCCGATAATCAGGGCCGATTCCAGGAGGTTCGTTGCGTCTTCGATGGAATTGCAAGTGTACATGGTGGAATCTTCTGCCAAATCGCCGTGCTCCAAAAGCCAACGGAAAGTCCATTGACTGAGGCGGTCTAAGCTACCGGGGGAGGACGGAGCGATGAAGAAAATGTGTCCCATGGCCTAAAAGATAGGTAATTCTCCCAAATTGTGGATAGATTTTTTCGCCTTTTTCAAAAAATATTTTTTATTCAATAGTTGTATTCATTTTATCAACAACTTGCCGCCAAGTTGTTTTGTTTGAAATTTTTAGAATGGTTGAAGCGGGCGCGCGGTGTTGATAATAAATGAGCTTTTTTGAAGATTTATAAATTTGGATTATGTTTCCTAACCTAGGCGAATTCAATTTTATTCAGACCCTTTTAAAGGGCTCCGCCGACTTTAAAAAAGAACCCCCTGCATCTAGGGGGTGGCTCGGCGTGGGCGATGATTGTGCCCAATTCGACGGCTGGCTCGTGACCAAGGATTTGTCTGTCGAAAATACGCATTTCAGACTGGATTGGTCGACGCCGGAGCAGGCGGTCGAAAAGCATATCGTTTCGAACGTGTCGGACATTTCTGCCATGGGCGGTGTCCCGCGCTTTGCTGTTCTCGGGCTTTGCATCAACAAGAACTGGTCTCTAGAAACGCGCACCCGCGTACAAACCGCGATTTCACAGGGCTTTGCCAAGCGTGGCATCGCGCTGATTGGCGGCGATACGGTGGTGGGCGATGTGGGAATGTTTTCGACGACGCTCTTGGGAGCGCTGGAAAGTGAAAATTCGAAGCCGCTTTTGCGCTCGGCTGTAAAACCGGGTGATACACTGTATGTGAACGGGACGCTCGGTAAGTCAGATGCCGGGCTTTGGCTGCTGATGAACCACCCCGAGGCCAAAGACGAATTCCCCACGCTGGTGGAATACCACCTTTCGCCCAAGATTTGCGAACGGGCGGGGGCGGAACTTTTGCGCTTGGGCGCCTTTGGGGCCTGCATGGACATTAGCGACGGTTTGTCGTCGGAATTGAACCATTTGGCGCTTTCATCGAATGTCCAATTGCAAATTATTGAAAACAATCTCCCTATAGACCCCGAAGTTGTGCGTTTATGCGAAAAATTTGGCCAAAATCCGCTAAATTTCGCATTAAATGGGGGTGAGGAATATCACTTGCTATTTGCAAATTCTAGCCCAAAAAGTATATTTAAAGAAAATTCCCAATTGGGCAAGGTGTGTGAGATAGGATTTGCTGTGGAAAAATCTGCGGGCGACCCAGTCCACATGCTTTGCAAAAATGGAGATAAATTGCCCGTTTTCCCGCGGGCGTGGTCGCATTTATGATGAACAACAGTAAGATGAACTTGGGTCAGTTGCTGCTTCGCCAAGGCGTAGTGGACGAAGACCAGTTAGCCCATGCCATGGCCGAACACAAGCGTACAGGTCTTATGCTCAGTAAGATCTTGGTGCGCTTGGGAATGGTGAGCGAAGAAACTTTGACGAACATTCTCGGTTCGCAAATGCAGTCTTCGACCAAGATGCGTATCGGTGAAATGCTCCTTGCTCAGGGCTACATTACCCAGGAGCAGCTGGACAAGGCTCTCGAAACTCAGAAAACCTCGGGCAAGCGCCTGGGCCGTACCTTGGTGGACTTGGGCTTTATGCCCGAAGAACGCTTGATCGAAATTCTTTCGAGGCAGTTCGAAGTTCCTTATGTAAAGCTTGACAACTTCAATATCGACCCGGAAGCATATAGCTACTTGCCCGAAGACATGTGTAAGCAGTACAAGGTTGTCCCCTTGTTCGTGCAGAAGGGCGAAGACGATCACCGTCAGGTGCGTTCCGTGATGACTCTCGCCATGACGGACCCGACGAACATGCGCACGATCAGCATCGTGAAGTTCAAGGTCCGTATGGATGTCGACATCGTGATGGCTTCCGAAGCCGACGTGATGAAGGCGATTGAGCGCGTCTATGCTGGTCACGGTGATGGCGGCAACGAAGAATCTCTTGCTGAACTTATTGGAGAATCTAAGGACGGCGAAGAACTGGAAACCGTGGAACGCGGTCAAGGCGGTAGCGACGAACCGGAACTTTCTGACGAAGAAGGCCGCGCCGTGGTTAAGATTGTGACCACGCTGATTCACGAAGCCATTGCCCGTAAGGCCTCCGATATTCACCTGGAGCCGCAGGAAACCTTCCTGAAGCTCCGTTACCGTATTGACGGTGACCTGCAGGTGATGTCCCCGATTCCGGCACGTCTGATGCCGCAGATTCTTTCGCGTATTAAGCTCCTTTCGAAGATGGATATTGCCGAAAAACGTAAACCGTTGGACGGCCGCTTTACCGTGCGTTACAAAGGCTCCGAAGTGGACCTTCGTGTGAGCTCCTTCCCGATTTCCCTGCGTAAGCGCGGCGTTTGCGAAAAGATCGTTATGCGTATTTTGAACCCGAACTCCGGTCAGTTCCCGCTGAAGGATATGGGTTTTGACCCGCGCGTTCTCAAGCAGTTTATTGATGCGATTAATGCTCCTAACGGTATTGTGCTGGTGACCGGTCCTACCGGTTCCGGTAAGTCTACCACGCTTTATGCTTCTATTCGAGAAATTTTGGATTCCACGATCAACATCTCTACGATGGAAGACCCGGTGGAATTGAATATTGACGGTGTGAACCAAGGTCAGATCAACAACGCCGCAGGCTTTACCTTTGCGGCGGGCATTCGCGCCCTGCTGCGTCAGGACCCGGATGTGATTATGATCGGTGAAATGCGTGACCAAGAAACTTCGTCCATGGCTATCGAAGCTGCTTTGACGGGTCACTTGGTCTTCAGTACGCTCCATACCAACGACGCTGCCGGTGCATTCCCGCGTTTGCTCGAAATGGGACTGGAACCCTTCCTTGTGTCTACCGCTATCAAGGGTGTGCTGGCACAGCGTCTTGTGCGCCGCATCTGTAAGTATTGTAAGGAACCTGTCGAAATTTCGCAGGCCATGCGCGATGAATTCCACTTGAGCCCCGACATGCAGTTCTATCATGGTAAGGGTTGCGACAAGTGCGATGGTTCGGGCTACAAGGGCCGTTGCGGTATTTACGAATTCCTGGTGCCGAACGAAACCGTGCGTAACCTGATTATCAAGCGTTCTTCGGGCGACGTCATCAAGCGCGCTGCTATTCAGGAATGCGGCATGATTACGCTGCGTATGGACGGCATCCAGAAGGCTCTCGACGGTCACACGACGCTCGAACAGGCTATCGGCGCCTCTACGGCGGATGACTAGTTGAAGTCCCCGATTCAAATTTAAAGAAAGACTCTCTTAGAGGGTCTTTCTTTTTTTACTATATTGCACATCTGTGTATTAAAAGGGATCCCCATGGCAAATATTGTAGATAATGTTGTTTTAGATAAAGAACTGAATCCGGAGCAGGCGGCAGCGGCTAAAAAGATTGACGGCCCGATGCTGATTTTGGCAGGTGCTGGTTCGGGAAAGACGCGTTGCATTACCTATAAGATTGCTCACCTTGTTTCGCAGTATAACGTGGAGCCGGACCGCATTCTGGCGGTGACCTTTACGAACAAGGCTGCCCGCGAAATGAAGTCGCGTATCCAGAAGTTGCTCGATTGCAACATGAATTTTGCCTGGATGGGAACGTTCCATTCCGTGTGCTTGCGCCTTTTGAAGCTTTGCCTTTCTAAGCAGTCCGTGCTTGACGCCTTGGGTGGCAAGTGGTACGACGGCAATTTCTCGATTTATGACGATGACGACCAGAAAAGACTCCTGAAAGAAATTATGAAGGAGCAATTGGGCGATAACTTTGAACCGTCCGAAGTCAAGAAATTGCATGGCGCTATTTCAAAATACAAGAACACGATTCTGTACCGTGGAAAAGTCGCTCAGCTGCAGACTCCCGATGTGGCGCAGGAATTGGCGAATTTCCCGGACGAAGTCCTTCGTGCAAAGATGTATGCCGAATACCAGAAGCGCCTCAAGGAATCCAATGCCATGGACTTTGACGACCTGTTGTTCAACACGGTCTACATGCTGCAGAAGTTGCCGACGCTTGTGGATCAACTTAAAGCGCGTTTCCGCTATGTGGTGGTGGACGAATATCAGGACACGAACGATGTTCAGTACGAACTTTTGAAGTTGCTCATCAACGATAATAAGAACGTTACGGTGGTGGGTGATGACGACCAGAGTATTTACGGCTGGCGTGGCGCGAACATCAAGATTATCCGCAACTTCCACCGCGACTTTGCTCCGGTGACGATTGTCAAACTCGAACGCAACTACCGCTCGACCGCAAACATTGTGAAGGGCGCTGGCTCTGTGATTGCACACAACATTCGTCCGCAAGAAATGCAGAAGAACGTGTTCTCCAAGGAAGATGCTGGCGAACTGATTCATGTGCGCCACTTTATGGATGACCGTTCCGAAGCTTCGGCCATTGCTGATGTGATTGCAAAGGCGGGCGAAGATTTCTACGCCAAGACGGCGGTGTTCTACCGCACGAACGCGCAGTCCCGCGCCTTGGAAAAGGCGCTAAATGACCGCCGTATACCGTCGGTCATTTTTGGCGGCATGCGATTCTGGGACCGCAAAGAAATCAAGGACGTGCTCGCCTACTTGCGCCTGCTCGCTAACGAAAAAGACGATGCCGCCTACCTGCGCGTCATCAACACGCCGCCGCGTGCAATCGGCAAGACGACTGTCGAAAACATTCTCGAACGTGAACGCAACGGCGAAGGCTCCTTCTGGGACAACTTGCTCGCCGAAGTCAACAGCGGAAGCCGCTCGGCGATTAAGCTCAAGGGCTTTACGGACTTGGTGCAGGGCTGGAAGGCTTTGCTTGCCGCAGGGGAAACTCCGCTCCCGATTCTTGCCGAACGCATCATCAACGAAGTGGGTTACAAGGAATTTTTGCGCAAAGAAGATGAACTCACTGCAGACGAACGCATCGGTAACTTGGACGAAATGGTGAACGCCATCCGCGAATTTGACGAAGAACATCCGGGTGCTACGCTCGATGCCTTCTTGCAGGATATTTCGCTCTTGACCGATGCCGACAAGAAGGTGGACAATTCCAAGGGCCAGGTAACGCTCATGACGATTCACATGGCGAAGGGTCTGGAATTTAATACCGTGCATATCGCCGGTTGCGACGAAGAAATCTTCCCGCTGATTCGTGCATCGGCAACTATGTCTGGCGCCGAGATGAACGAGCAGATGGAAGAGGAACGCCGCTTGTTCTATGTGGGCTGTACCCGTGCCGAAAAGAAGTTGTACCTGTACCATGCGGAACGCCGCTTCTTCCAAGGAAACATTCGCCCGTTTGCGCCGTCCCGTTTTCTTAAGGAATTGGATCCGTCGGTCGTTGACTTTACGCCATGCACCGATTTCGGCTTTGGCGGTAGCGACTTCAATCAAGATTTCTCGGGCTCGCAGTTCTCGCGCCCGCCCCGTCCGAATATTCCGCCTTCATATCCGCGTAGACCGTCTGGAAGCTATGGCGGCGGCTATGGTGGCGGTTCGTCTCGCCCGAGCAACTTTGGCTCTTATGGTTACAATCGTCCCTCGGCGATTCCGAATTCCGTCAAGAAGAATGACAAGCACATTGTTTACCGCAATCCGGTGAAGGTTGCTGCCCCGGTAAAGCCGGTGGAACCTTCGGGTCCGCGTGTCGTTTACGACGAATACAGCGAGAATCCGTACCATCCGGGCGTACGCGTGCGCCACATGAAATATGGCGTGGGCACGATTGTCAAATGCTACGGTACTGGCGACAATGCCCGTGTGGACGTGCGTTTCGGTAGCGATCCGACTGTCCGTACCATTATCTTGAAGTATGCCGCGCTGCAAATCGTTGGCTAATTTGCTATTTTGTTGCCGTAAGAAAAAGAGGTAATCATGCTTGAACGTGAAGAAGTTTTGAAACTCGCGAAGCTTTCTAGGCTCGAAGTCGCTGAAGAAGATATCGAATCCGTGAAGGGTCATTTGGATAAGATGCTGAACCACCTGGAAGCCCTCAAGGCGCTGAACCTTTCCGATGTGGAACCGATGACTGCCGTCGAAAACGGCGCTACGATTCTCCGCGAAGATGTGCCGGTGCAGGGTTTTTCGCTCGAAAAGGCTTTCATGAATGCTCCGGCTGTGGAAAACGACCACTTCGCCATTCCGAAGGTGATTGGCGGCTAATTCAGAAATAGCTTTGGGGTGTGGAATTTTATGGCTGTGCATTGCATAGTTCCTGCCCGTATGGGTTCAAGCCGCTTTCCGGGGAAGCCCCTGGTAAAAATTTTTGGTAGAGACAACGTTGGCAAGCCGATGATTGTGCGCACCCTGGAAAGGGCGTTGCTTGCCGAATGTTTTGACCGCATCGTGTGTGCGACCGATTCCGAAGAAATCGCAGAGGTCGTATCGCGTGCGGGATTTGAGTTTATCTTGACTGGCCCTGCGGCCACAGGTTCCGATCGCGTTGCCTTTGCGGCTCGCGCGCTCGATTTGGACTTGGTGGTGAACCTGCAGGGTGACGAACCGCTGGTAGAACCTTCTGTGTTGTGCGATGTGGCGGCAACGCTTGAAAAGCACCCGGACGAATGGGTGACCGTGGCGTGTCCCTTGAATCCGACAGAGGCGGGTCTTAAGACGGTGGTCAAGGTTTTGGTGAAAGACGATTACGCGGTGGACTTTACCCGGTGGGTGGCGAATGAGGACGCTCCCCGCTGGTTCCAGCACCAGGGAATCTACGCTTATTCCAGGGTGTGTCGCGATGAGTTCTCGTCTTTGCCACAGAACGAAGTCGAAAAGGAACGCTCTTTGGAGCAGATGCGCATTCTGGGCAGACGCCCGATTCGCATAGTCCAGAGCAAGTTCCCTTCGATTTCGGTGGATGTCCCTTCAGACGTGAATGCGGTGGAGGTGGCGCTTAAATAGCCCTTTGGTCGAGGATAACCAATGGAGGTTGTCCTATGAATGCACCTGAAAGAAATGTGGTCCGACTGGCTCTATGCCTGTTGGTCCTTGGAGTCGTTGTCCGTTATTTGCCCTGGGGGCTCCCGTCTATCGAGAGTTTCGAGGTTGGGGAGGCCCTTGTGGTCGAAAATACCGCCCCTTTACCGGTGGAACGGGATTCCCTGTTCAATACTGCAAATGTTGTGTCAAAAAATGACTCTAATAGTGCTGCTCGACCCAAAAAAGAGCGCAAAAATGTCAAAAATGTGAATCTCCCGGTACATATCAATTCGGCTTCTGTGGAGGAACTTTGTGCCCTAAATGGGGTCGGTCCCAAGCTCGCCGAGAAGATTTTGGCCACCAGAAATGCCCTCGGACCCTTCAAAACGGGGGAAGATTTGCAAAAAGTGCCAGGAATCGGCAAGAAAAAATTGGAAAAGCTCCTTTTGGGGGTAATTTTTGATTAGTTTTATGGTGTAGTTTTTTTCATAAGTCGTTGATAATATGAGTGATACGAAGATTTACATGGGTATAGAAGCAGGGGATGCTTCTCTGAAAGTTGCCCTTCTGGACGCAACCGAACGCCGTGTTTTGAAGACGGCTGTTCTCGATACGGAAACCGCCCCCCTCGATGATGTCTATGCTTTTGAAACAGCCCTCCAGGGTTGGATGGAATTCAACCAGATTGAATCTGTCGATGCCGTTTCTGTGGCAATTCCCGCATTTAGGTCGATTGTTCGCCAGATCTTTGTTCCGGCAGAGGCTGCAAAGAACGTGGACGACTATGTAAAGTGGTACGTTTCGCTGATTACCAATGCCGACGCCAATGCGTATATAATTGATTACAAAATCATGAGTGGCGATTCCTCTCTGGGCTACACCATTATGCTGATTGCCGTCCGCGAGCAGTGGGTCGACAACCTGCGTAAGGGTTTCCGTAGCAAGATGCTTGCTCCGAAGGCCATGGATGTGGACGTACTTTCGCTCATGAACCTGATGGATTTTGCTGAAAATGTGTCCGAACTGACATGCATAGTCAAGGCTGACTATGCCGGTGTGACCTTGCTTTGGCTGACCAAGGACAACCTGCATGCACTCCGCTGCGTGTCCACCCTTTCTTTGGTGAACAACACCAAGGAAGAAGCTTACCAGATTTTGGCAAAGGAAATTGCCGAACAGATTGCCATCGCCCAGCAGGAAAATGCCGCTGTGGTGACCAAGACGGTTCGTCTGTGTGGCGAAATGGCTAGCGATATGCAGTTTGTGGAAGGTGTTCGTGCGAAGCTGCCCGAATGCCAGTTGTCTTTGATGGATTCTTTCTCTAACTTGAGGCTCCCGACCGAAGAAGAAGATTCTGCTGCCGTGCTTTCTTGCGCAGGTGCTATCGGTGCTGCCTTGAATGTGATGGAGGGTGTATGATTCATTTGAACTTGATTGACGCCGCTGAACGTTTGATCGAAGTCGAAAACGTGGCTCCGGTGAATGTCACCAGCGTCAAGGATTTGCAGAGTAAGTCCCGCAAGAAGGTCATGACGGTTCTTGTGGCGGCTTTGTTTGTGTTTGTAGCCTTTAGCTGCTTCTTGAGCGTAGCTGGCGTTCCTCAGCCGTTGCAGGGCTTGCTGCCGCCGCCGTATCTGGAACTGATCGGTGCCGAAGACCCGACCCGTTCTGCCTTGGCTATCGGTGCCGGACAACGTACCTCTGCCGGTGGTTCGCTGGAAGCGGAAGCTGCCGCTGCTGCTGCCATGATCCGTCAGCGCGAAAACGTGACGGTGAAGCAGGTGGTGGGCGAAATCAATCCCCAGGCCTTGTTCAACAACAAGCGCACGGACTACAACAGCTACTTGCCGCTGGAAAAGCTTTCTTACCAGAGGGCTTCTGTTGGCCAGTTCCTTGCCTTCTTGAATACGGCAACGCCCGATGATGTGGGCTTCTCGGATTGCATTTTCCAGGCTCCGAACTATTACTACGTACGTGGTGTGGCTGCTACCCCCAATTCCCAGAAGGCATTCCTTGATCGCATCAGAGCTGTCAGTTCTGATTTCAGGACTCCGCCGCTGCCCGAAAACGCTCCTGCTACCGACATTACCGCTTTCGGTATGTACAACGTGGCAAACGTGAATCTGGGTGCAGTCTCGTCCTTTGTTCCGGTTTCCGAAGTGAACGGCGAAATCAAGTCCATGAAGGCTTTGGCCGCTGCCCAGAAGGTGCAGCTCTCCGGTCTTGAAAAACCGCTGGTGGAAGAATTCGGTGTCTACAAGCGTTACACGATCAAGGCGACTACGACGGCTGACTTTGCCGAGTTGAACGCCTTTATCGCCGCCTTTGTGGCTTCGCCCTCTCGTATCGGCGTTCGCAATATCGAAATGAAACTTGCCAAGAAGGATATGTTCACCACGATCCTTTTTGAAATGTTTGTCATTAAGCAATAGTCCCGATGCCCATTCGCATTACCGGTGGACTCATGCGGGGGAGGAATGTGCCTTCCCCAGATACCTCTAAGACTAGGCCTACGGCTTCTCGTACAAGAGAAGCTCTCTTCAATATTTTGCAGGGTGTAGAAAACTTCCGCGTCTTGGATTTGTTCGCGGGCACAGGCATTATGGGAATTGAGGCGTTGAGCCGTGGTGCTGCAAGCGTGGTGGCCGTAGAAATGGCACATGCCCAGGCGAGACTGGTGTTGCAGGCCTACAAGGCCTTGTCCCTGGAATCGAAACTTAATTTGTTAGAAAAAAATGCCCTCGCACTAGACAAGGATTCTCTTTGCGCCAGCGAAGGCTTTGACTTGATTTATGCGGATCCTCCGTTCAAGGACATGGATTATCCGGACCTGCGCCCCTATTGGGAATGGCTGAATCCGGGTGGCGTTGCCGTGTTCGAGGCCCCGAGCCGCAATCTGCCTGCCTGGGTGAAAGAAGCTGACGAAGCGGGAATGGTGCAAGTCCGCCGTTACGGCGAATCCTCGCTGGTTATCTACAGAGCATAATTTCTATATTTACGGCATGAAGAAAATCGCCGTATTCGCTGGATCCTTCGATCCGTTTACATTAGGACATCTCGATATCGTGAAGCGCGCCGCTGCGCTCTTTGACGAGTTGTATGTGCTGTTGGCGGTGAACGCTTCCAAGAAGTACATGCTCCCGGAATCGGCTAGAGTCGAAATTGTCAAAACGGCAGTCAAGGACATTTCGAATGTGAAGGTGGACTCCTTTGACGGACTCACGGTTGATTTTATGAAGCGCGTCGGTGCGAAATTCCTGGTACGCGGAATCCGCGGGGCGGCCGATGTGGAATACGAGCAGACGGTTGCCTGGAACAATAAGGTGCTTTATCCTGAATGCGAAACGGTTTTCTTGTCCAGTGCGCCGGAACATTTGAATGTGTCCAGTACCGTGGTTCGCGAACTCTTGAAAGTCGGTATCGCGGGCAGCGAAGAAGGCCGCACGAAACTAGCGAAATATGTCCCTGTTGATGTTGTACCTTTATTGTTGAAAAGTGAGTAACGTCGATTTATGAGACCTTTCAGATTTTTACCTAAAGTTTTGCGAGTGTTGCTGATTAGCAATGCCGTTGTTTTTGGACTGGCCTTTATCGGTGGCATGCTCGGATTGCAGCTGAACTTGCCCGGTGTGGGTGCCGGTAGCATTCGTGAATACGTGGCTTACTTTGGCGCCTTCTGGCCGTTTGCGCCGGAACAGGCTTGGCGCTTTGTGACCTACATGTTCGTGCATGTGGACTTTTGGCATTTCCTGTTCAATATGCTGATGCTCTGGATGTTCGGTAGCGAGGTCGCCGACATGATGGGCGCCAAGCATTTTACGGGAATGTATTTCTTCTGCGGAATTTTTGCGGCTGTCTTTAGCCTGGTCATGTTCTGGCTCGGTATGACGAACGCCCCGATTATTGGTGCTTCGGGTGCCCTGATGGGAATCTTTGTGGCATACTACAAGTTCTTCCCGAACCGTATGCTTCTGATGTTCTTCTTTTTCCCCATGCGAATCAAGTATGCCATGTGGTTCATGGTGGCTGTAGACGTGTTCATGGCCCACTCCGGCGATGGAGTGGCCCATCTCGCTCACTTGGGTGGTGTAGTCGGCGGGTTCCTTTACATGCATTTCTACGAACGAGGCTTCGGCAACATCGGCAAGGCCTTCGAAAAATTCCGCGGTCCGAAATTCACTGTGCATCCGGGTGGCCGTAAGGAACGTGAATCTCGCGCCGATTCGCACACCGAACCGGATAATGCCATTGAAGGCGAAGTTTTTTATGTAGACGAAAACAAGCGGATGGATGAAATCCTTGCTAAGGTCAACCGCGAGGGAATCAATTCGCTGAACGAAACCGAACGTCAATTTTTACTTAAGGCGAGCGAAAAGTTGCGCCGCCGTAGAGGAGGCTTCTAATGAAGAAAGTGTTAGGTATGGGTGCTGCCCTGGTAGATATTCTTGCTAATGTTGACGATGCTTGGATCGCAGCACAGGGCGTGCAGAAGGGCGGCATGAATATGGTGGACTGGCCCCAGATGGAAAAGTTCCTGGGTGCTCTCAAGAATCCGCTGCGCGTGCCGGGTGGTTCTACTTGCAATACCATGGTGGGCCTTTCTCGCCTGGGTGGCAAGGCCGCCTTTATTTCGAAGATTGGCAACGACGAACTCGGTAACATTTTCAAGAAGCACTTGCAGGATAACGGCGTGGAATCGAAGCTGGGACTTAGCGATGCCGCTACCGGTTGCGTTTTCAGTGCGGTGACGCCTGATGCCCAGCGTTCCATGTGGACTTATCTGGGTGCGTCCGATTTTCTCGCTAGCGAAGACTTTGTGCCGGCCCTTTACGATGGCGTTGGCCTGTTGTATGCCGAAGGTTACCGCGCCTTTAACGCAGATTGTTTCAAGAAGTCCTTTACCTTGGCCCGCAGCCTGGGTGTTGAAACCGCTCTCGACTTTAGCAGCTTTGGCGTGGTGGAAGCCTGCCGCAAGCTCTTTGATGAACTCTTTGCCGAAGGCATGATCGATATCATTATCGCGAATGAAGACGAAGCTTATGCCTATGCAGGCGTCAAGGAAGAAGCCGCTCTGGATGTACTCGCCAAGAAGGCCAAGGTTGCCGTGGTGAAAATCGGTAAGCGTGGCGCCCTGATTGCGAAGGATGGCAAGACTGTGCATGTGCAGGCTGGCCCTGCTAAGGCTATCGATACCACCGGTGCTGGCGACTTGTGGGCATCGGGATTCCTGTACGGTTACATGAACGGCTGGGACATGGAACGCTCGGGCAACCTGGGCAGCGTCGTTTCTAACGAGGTTGTGCAGGTCATGGGTGCCCAGATTCCGGAAGACGGCTGGAAGCGTATTTTGGCTGCTCGCGGCTAGCAAAAATTTATTTTTTATCACAGAAACAGGCTATGAGGCATCTTTTAGCCTGTTTTTTTTGCATCTTTGTAAAGAAAAAGATATATTTGAGGCTAAGTGGAGGTTTAACGTGATGAAACGAATTCTTTGCTTGATAATGGTTGCCATGGCGTTCTCTTTCGCCCAAGATGAGACAACCTTCATTCGCAATATCTGCGATACGTTGGGATCGAAGGAAGTAACATTGCAATTGCAACAGATTGAAGAAACCATGTGGTACGGCTCGAAAAATCTGTCCAATTCTGATTCCGTCAAGAAAACGGTTTATGAGGGCTATCAGGAACTGAAGCTGCTCAAGGATAAAATCATTGATAATACAAAACTTCCTGTGTCCATAACGACGAGCTGTACAGGAAGCAGTTTCAAGTTATTTAAGTATGCGACATGGTCTAATGCGCATTGGTCGCTGGTCGATGATGACGATGATTACGCAACCATGATTATGGATATCAATCAATACAATTTTTCGGGTTACGACCCAACGAATTCGTACAATATCCTTGCTGTTAGAAAGGGTTCGCTTCCCGAGGACTACTCCTATTCCGGTGACGAATTGATGGTTTCGAAAACGTTTGAATTCAATTTTGATTGGTGGTATTCATTAGCCCTTTATTATCATGGAAACAAGTATTCTTATGCCTCTGCAGTTGCCATGGACTCCTTGTCGGCGGTGAAGAATTCGATGAAGGGCTTAGATGTTCCAGATTCGATTTCGAAGGTTCAGTTGCAGATATTCCATGGGGTGTTGGTGGATCCGAACAAGAACCAGCCGGAGTCTTCTTCGTCTGTGGAAGAATCTAGTTCCTCGGAAGGAACGACGGTCCTGGGCCGTATGGAAAGAACTCCGCGCGTATTCAACGATGCCCGCGAAGTCCGTAGGCTTGACGGCTCCATTGTCAAGCAGGGTGAATCCCTTAAGCCCGGTGTTTATTACGTGAGGGGCGTGGATGGCCGTTGGAAAAAGAACGTCCAGTTGCATTGATTTTATGAGATTGTAACTTTTATTTAAATCCGAATCCCCGATATAATCGGGGATTTTTTTGTATATTAGCGGGCATGGTTCAGTTTTTGAAAATCTTTGCTTTGTCTTTGGCCCTTTGCGGTTCTTTGGCCTTTGCCGATGAGGCTGATTTGCAACAGGAAATTGCCGTGCGCGACAGCGTGATGCAGGTGCAGGGCGATGCTTGCACGCTTGAAAAAGATTCCTTGCGTTCCGTAATCGAAACCGAAAAGGCAAAAAGCGAAAATTGGGAAAAGAGCTACAATACCGTCAAAAAGGACAATGAAACTTGCGCCCAAATGTTAAGCACGTCGATTGGCGTGAATGAAAACAAGAAAGAGAAAGAAGAGAACGATCGCCGTGCCGCGGCAATGGCTACGTCTACTTCGTTCTTGGGCGGTGTGGGTATCGGCCTGCTGATTATGTGGCTCATTATGAAATAATTTGGCTCGTGTTGAGGAGTGAATGAACAAAGCTGTGTTGAGTGCAAGCCTGCTTTTGTGCGCAGGCTTTTGTTTTGCGAAGAATGTTGTGCCGGCAGGGCCTTTCCAGTGGGGCCATACGCTTTCGCCGCTGACGACAATTAAGATGTCTACGGCAGAAATTTCGGCGTATATGCCTGCCAAGAAGAAATTGTTTGTGGTGGGCGATGCGAATGTTGTCGAAGTGGTGGATTTGAGCAACCCGGGCGTTGCCAAAAAGATTTCTGAAATTTCAATTCTGGGCAATGCCTCTAGCGTGACGGTCCATGATGACTTGGTTGCGGTCAGCATGCTTGAAGTTGAAGAATGGCGCGATGGCCAGGTGCAGGTGATGCGTTACACCGACAGCCTCGAAGTGCTTGGTGTGTACAGGGTCTGCAGCCAGCCGGACATGATCAAGTTTACGCCCGATGGCAAGAATCTGCTGGTGGCATGCGAAGGTTCGCCTAGCAAGGATTTTGCGGTAGACCCCGAGGGTGGCGTTGCTTTTTTGTCGGTAGCCAAGGCTGATGCCGAATTGTGGAAGAATGCAGAACTCACGGTGGCCGGATTTGACAAGCTGGATACGAATGCGCTCAAGAAAGCGGGCGTTCGTTCTCCTGGAAACCAGGGCTTTTTGAGGTCTCTGGAACCGGAATACATTACGGTATCCGACGATTCCAAGCTGGCGTGGGTAAGCCTGCAAGAAAATAACGCCATGGCCATTATCGATGTGCCTGCCAAGAAAATCAAGAAGGTATTCCCGCTGGGGTTTGTGGATCATTCCAGGAACGGTTTTTCGCTGGATGCCGTCAGCGATGGCGAAATCAACATCAAGAATTATTACCCATTGCGCGGCTTGCGTCAGCCAGATGGTATTGCCACCTTCAAGGCGGGCGATAGGCATTTCGTGTTGACAGCCAACGAGGGCGCTCCTGTAAACGATTATAGTGTTTGGACCGATGTGACGAATTTGGCCACGCTTAAGGAACAGGGTCGTTTAGATGAAACCGTCTTTACCGAACCCATCATGAAGGAACTGAAGGATTTGTCCGTGAGTTCCTTGGAACGTTGCGACGAGGGCAAGTATCGCACCAATAATGGCAAGTGCCCCTATGCCTATACGTTCGGTTCCCGTTCCATGAGTGTTTTTGATGGCGAAACCGGTAAGGTGATTTGGGATTCCGGCGAAATGTTTGAACGGGTACTGGCAAAGATTGCTCCGGAATATTTTAACTGGAATTCAAAGAAAGGCAAAGTGAAAATGGACAAGCGCAGCGGTGACAAGGGCTGCGAACCCGAGAACGTTACCGTTGGCGAGGTGGGTAATCGCCGCTATGCCTTTGTGGGCTTGGAACGTACCAGTGGCATTGCCGTTTTCGACATTACGGAACCGGTGGCGCCGAAACTGGTGGATTTCTACTTGGATCCCCTGGATCGCGGACCTGAAGGCGTGCTGTTCATTCCTGCCGAAAAGAGCCCTATGGCTGGCCAAGCGTTGCTCGTTGTGGGCTATGAATACAGCAAGACCCTGACGATTTATACTGTTAAATAACCGATTCGGGCCACGGGTGCTTGGGGTAGCGGCCACGCAACTCCTTGCGCACTTCGGCGTAGGTGTTCTGCCAGAATCCAGTCAAGTCCCATGTCTTTTGAATTGTGCGGAAGTTCGGTGCAAGAATATCGTACCGGACTTTTAATTTGCCGTCGGCAATTTTATGTTCGCCGCGGAGTTGCATCAAGTCTTCGATGCGTGCCGAGATTTCTACCAGAACGCCTTCGATGCTTTGAACGGATTTCCCGTCGTCGGTAACGGCGACTTCTTGGTAGCTGTAACGGGCGCGTTTGCCGTTGGGGAGCATGTAATGGTCGGGGAATGTCTTGCCGAGCCACTGCAACATGGATTTGCCGAAGTAATCTTCGACGATACTGCGGTAACGGTCTTCGTTGATGTCGCGGAGCAGGAACTTGCCACTCGCGAATTCGTCGAAGATGAGTTCCATATCTTCTTCGTTGAATTCGGGGAGGCCGTATTCGGGGTAGAGCTTGGCGGCAAGGCGCATCTTGATGAGCCCAGTCTGTACGGCTTCGGTCAGGAATTTTCCGCTCCAGTTTTCTTTTTCGATTTTTTCGCGCCAGGCGTCTACGGTAAGTTTCTTGAGTTCTTCGAGAACTTTAGGCGAAGCTTCTTGCGTGAGAATCTCTTTGCGGGAAAGTTCGGTGGTGGTGCCGTCGGCATTTTCGGATTCGCTGATTTCGACGCCGATGAATCTTTCTTGTCCGCTGCGCCATAAAAGTTCGTAGCGGGTCTTGGCATTGCTGCCGCCGAGCATTTCTTGCGAGACGGGAGCGTACAGGTTCACCTTGAGTTCGGATTTGGTGGTGCCGGTGCGGAGCATGCTGAGTGCGAGAATCGCGTAAGGCGGTTCTGCGACCTGCAGGCGAATCACGTTCTGGTTGGCGAGCTTGTAGGCGTTGCCGCTGGGTGTGGCGAGCCTGTCGGGGAAAGCCTTGAGTAGTTGCTTGCAGGTGAAGGCTTCTGTGGATTGCTTCGTCGTTGCACTCCTCGCAATGACGTGTGCGGAATCGTCTTTTACGTCATTGCGAGCCGTAGGCGAAGCAATCTGGTCGCGATAATCCCGCAGCTGCCGGAGCGTGAACGAAACTTCTCGCGGAATATCCCTACTTTTGGACAACGTATCGCTTGCAAGCGTCAGAATGTCGTAGGCGACTTTTGCTTTCTGCAAGAATTCGGTGCCGGAGTGAATCCAGGCGAGTGCCGCGAGGAGCAAGTCGGGTAAGTCTTCTTTGCTTTGAGCCGATGCCAGAAGCAGCGCGAGCGGAATGCTGGAAATCGGTGTGCGAATGGCCTTGAGGCCAAGCTCGGTGATGGCTCCGTCCTGGAGCATTCCGAATTTTTCGAGGAGCGCGGTCGCTGTCTTTTCGCGGGCTTCCGGAATTGCAGTTGGTAAATTTATTCTAGATCCTTCGACTTCGCCCTGATGGGCTTCGCTCAGGATGACAAATTCGGTTTCCAGTGCTGCTTTTTGCAGTAGCAGTTCCGAGGGTTCAATTTGCAGCACCTCGGGGACGATCCCTTGGGGCATACGCTTTTCGGATTCTTCACTCCAGAGGCGTATGGCACAACCATTCTGCGTACGGCCGCTACGGCCGCTGCGCTGAATGGCATTTTGCATAGAAATGGGGAGCGTGCGCAGGACATTCACTTTTTCACTGTCGTCGTAAATACTGACGCGTTCAATGCCGCTGTCCACGACGCCTGTCACGTTCGGCACGGTGATGGAAGTTTCGGCGATGTTCGTCGTGAAAATCACGCGGGGACGTTCGGTGACTTCGAAGATGCGGTCTTGAGTTTCCCGGTCCTGGCCACCGTACAGTTCCAGGAATTCGGCGCAGTTGTTGCCGAGGGCTTCGGAGGCGGCGGTGTGGCAGCGGGCGATTTCTGCTTTACCCGGCAGGAACACCAGCGTAGTCTGCCAGATATTGTTGCGGTACAGTGTGCGGAGCGCCCGCACCACTTCGGCGTCAAGTCCAACGCCCGAAACAAGCGATGTCCCCGTGGCGGGAGTCTGGTTGATTATCTGGACGGGGTAGAGCGGGTGACCCAAGCTTAGGCACTTGACGCCGAGAACCGTTTCGAGTTCGGAACGGTTCAACGCCGCCGACATCACGGCTATGCGTGGTTCTGTCATTCCCGACTTGAGCGGGAATCTCCCATTAAAATACGCGAACAGCAAGTCCATGTCGGCTTTGCGTTCGTGGTATTCGTCGAACACAATCCAGTCGGCATCAAGCTTGCCGTGCAGCAATTCTTGCAGAAAGTTTCCGTAAGTCTGGAAGAGAATGCGCGTGCTTTCGCTTTTGCAGCTGTCTTGCCGGAACTGATAGCCGACGGTCTTGCCGCAACTTTCTCCGTGGAGTTTTGCCGAGAACTGTGCCAGCGCGAGTGCTGCAATGCGGCGGGGCTGCAATACGACGACGCGGCCTTTGCAATGCTTGCTTAAAAAGTAGGGGATAAATAGCGACTTGCCTGAGCCGGTTGGCGCCTCAATCAATAAATTGCGAGAAGCCGCTATCGCGGCTTCCAGTTTGCCTTCTTCTTCGGCGAGTGCTAGGTCTTGATATCGCAATGGAAATTAGCGAGGGAATCTCAGCTTTTCGCCGGTGGCAATGTCGTTGTAGGGCTTCTTGCCTTCGCGGAACTTCTGGTTGATGACCAGGTTGTCGATACGGCGACGGAGACCCTGTTCGGTCTTGCAGAAGAAGTATGCCACCTTGTTGGTACCCGGCACCAGGAACATGGCCAGCTTGTACTTCTGGGACACGGCGCGGCGGAAGAACTTCAGGTCTTCTTTCTTGGGAACCACGAGGTGAGAACCTTCCTTGACTTCGCAGATCATGTCTGCATCGGCAAGCAGGGCGTGAGACTTCTGCTTGAGGGCAGCAAAGTTGGGTTCGGTGTTCTTCTTGATGGTTTCAAGGCTGAATGCGCCACCGCCTTCTTTAAGTGCCTTGCGAACGCCGCGGAACGCAAATACACCCATAACGATGACAAACAAGGCTACAAGGAACGGCCAATAGCTGGCGAGAAAATCTAACATAAAAACCTCTTTTCTTTACGAAAGAAAATATAGAAAAATAAATGATTTATGCGGGAGGGGACCCGGCTCGGAGTTGCGAAGGCCGTACGGTCCCCTCCCTGCACCCTCCCCTTCCTTGGCCGACGCTTTTTTAAGGAGGCAAGCTTTTCTATATTCGTATTTGTGCTAAGTTTTTTGAAAAGAATTGTTTTTACATGTGCTGTAACTGCGTGTTTTTCTGAATTCGCATTTGCTGAAGTTTCTGCTTGTCCTGAAGGATCCGTTATTTCCTCTATCCATTTTGAGGGCTTGGAGCATACGAAGCCTCGCGTGGTGGAACGTGAGCTCCAGAACCGAGTGGGGGAGCCCTTCTCTGCCGAAAAGTTTGAAATCGAAAAACGTCGCCTGCAAGACTTGGATTTGTTCACCGAAATAACTGTGTCGTGTAATGTAAGTCAGGATCCTTCGACTCCATCACTTCGTGATTCCGCTCAGGATGACACTTTTTTATCTGTAACCTATTCTTTTAAAGAAATCTTCCGCTGGATTCCCTCTCCGGCAGGGAAGGAAACTGACCGCGACGGGCTGATGATCGGCCTTGCTCTCGCGAATCTCAACGTACTTGGCGAAGATATCCGTGCCGAAGTGCAGTATCGTACTTCGACGGATCCGTTCCTCGAAAATAACGAGTATGCGTTCTATGCGAGTTCGCCATACCTGTTCGGCCTCCCGCTCGGCTGGAATTTCGAGTTCCTGCGCACCGACAGCTACGATGACATCCATGGCTATCAGGACGACAGCTGGCTTGTGGACCTTGATGTGGATTACGAAATGTTGCCGCACCTTTCTCTTCTGGGAACGGTTGCTGGTCGCGAATTAAAGAAAGCCGCATTCTTGCCGGAGTTCGGCTTCGGCTTCGCCTTCGATTTCCGCGACAGTAAGCTAGATACCCGCAGGGGTGTTTATTACGAATACATGCTGACTCATGTGGGCGCTGGAGACAATCAGGATTCCGGTTGTGATGTATCTGATGGCGAAAGCTGCGAGGGAATGGGGGGCGAAAACTACTGGGAACTCCTGACGGATGCACGCGCCTACTGGACCTTGAATCGCTTCGTGACTGGTGCGACTGCGCTTGCACGTTATCGTCCGGGCGATGTGAAATTTTACGATTACTATTATCATGGCGGTCCGAATACATTCCGCGGCCGTGGCGGCACTGCACTCGGCGGGAAAGAGGATAAAGCCGATTCGGTGCGTTTGGGTGTCCACGAAGTCTTGCTGACTCTTGAGGAACGTTTTGTATTGATGGAACGCCATGCGGCCAGTGTCATGGGTGTCAATTTCTTCTATGGCGTGCAGCTGGTGGCGGGTCTCGATGGAAGTCTCTTGTGGGATAGCGGCCGGCCCGGCTGGGACGATTACGAGGGCGCTGTCTATGGTGGTCTGCATCTAGTTATTCCGGCACTAGACCGCATCCGCTTTGAAGTGGGTTATAGACCCGATAGGGGAGAACCCGCGTTCTACTTTGGACTCTTTGACAAGGTGACTTCTTCACGTTGGCGTAGCAGATAACCGATTCCGACACAATTAAAGTAAACTGCCCTTTACAAATCTTGGATAAATACTAAATTAAAGCTTATATTTATAATAAAAAGATAAGATGGGCTCAAAGTGGGCCTTTTGGAGTATAAATGGCAATTAATTATCTGGATCTTCCGATTGGTCGCAAGTACCCCTACGAAGTGGATTGTGTCGTCGAAATCGGCAAAGACACCAACCTCAAGTATGAATATGACGAACGCCTGCACGTGTTCCGCCTGGACCGCTGCTTGCTCAGCTCCATGAGCTATCCCTGTACATACGGCTTTATCCCGAGCACCAAGGCTGACGATGGCGATGCTATCGATATGTTGATTTACAGCCCCGCATCCATGATGACGGGTACGGTTTGCACCTGCCGCGTGATTGGTGCTTTGGACATGACTGATGGTGGCCGCAAGGACTACAAGGTGCTTGGAGTGCCCGTGTTCAATCCGCGCCCCATTAGGGACATTACCGATGTGGACCAGATGTTCCTCCGCATTACCCGCAACTTCTTCCAGAACTACAAGGAACTGGAAGGCAAGGATGTGCAGATTGGTGAATGGCAGAATGCCGAATTTGCCCGCGAAAAGGTGATTGCGGCCCACAAGGCTTACTTCCAGATGCAGGTGCAGGTTCCAGAAACTTGCTACCAGGAACCGGAAAGCCTCGACCACTTGCCGCCTGACGAATTGATTTAAAAAAAAAGCGCCGCTTTTTAGCGGCGCTTTTCAATTAAAAGCATCTTACTTTCACCGGTAGTGCGCCGGTGATTTTTGTTTTTACGTTTTCCAGGAATTCCTTGGGCAGGGGTTCTACGCCTTTGAGCAAGGTTTGGCGGATAACGGTGTAGAGCTGGATTTCTACCAGGTTGGCGGGGTTTGCGGAATGGATGGCCGCCAGGTTTTCGATATAGCGTTCGATTTCTTGTTCACTGGGAATTTCGCCCTGCACATTGCAGATCATGGTCTGTATACAGAGCGGGTAAAGCTTGATGGTCTTGGTTAGGTTGTCTAGAATCTTTTCGAGGTGCAGGGGAGAACGGTTTACTTTCTTGAACCATTCTTCGGTGCCGGCATCCAGTTTTGCCCAGATTTCTCCATCACCTTCCAGCAATTGTGAAAGTCCCTGCTGCGAGGCTGGCGCTTCGATGTGGCTTGCGTTGGTAATAAGGCGCAATTTGAAATCGCCCAGTCTGGGAGTGAATTCCTTTTGAATTTGGCGCATGCGGCGGCAAACTTCGGGGAATTCCTTGACGATGGTGGATTCTCCGTCGCCCGAAAGACAGATGTCTTTTATAAGTTTGTTTTCTGCAGGAACGTTTTCGTAGGCCTTGCACTTGGCGAATTCGCCGGATTCGTAAATGGCGAGGAATTCGCGCAGTTCCCGTTCTACGGCATCGATGTCTACGGGAATTCTCTTGTGGCCTTCTTGGGGACCGCTCTGGCAGTAGGCGCAAGAAAAGGAACAGTGATGGTCGGGATTCAAGTTGATACCGACAGAAAGCCCGCCTGCACGGCGGCTAATTACCGGGTACACCCAGGAGTTGTTTTCCCACATGCGGGAATGATCGCTCCACGCTGCAATTAATGCCTTTTCTTGTTCATTCATGCCGCCAAATATAGTAATTTTACTACTTTTTGCACATGCAATTTGTATTGAAGTCCGTTTTGCTTTCGCTGGTGCTTGTCGGCTTGGCTATTGCCGATGGCATCAAACCTGAAGCCTTGGCTAAAGATGGCGCTGTGACG
Organism: Fibrobacter sp.; assembly: GCA_045221475.1. Classification (GTDB taxonomy): domain Bacteria; phylum Fibrobacterota; class Fibrobacteria; order Fibrobacterales; family Fibrobacteraceae; genus Fibrobacter. The sequence goes on along the minus strand of JBGUWV010000098.1, from coordinate 16,140 downwards.
CGAGACCGTCACCTGACCGAGATTCGCGATATTATGCGCGGTGGTCGCGGTGGCTACATCGATTTCGGTTTCTACTATACCCCGACCCGAGAACAGCTGCCTTTGGAAAGCCAGTATGGCGAGCATAAGGGCTATGCGTTCAACCACCATTTTGCGGGCTTTGGGGCTGGCGAAGTGGCCAAGTACCGCCACATGGGTGCGCTCCTCTGGTTTGACCGTTCTGGTTGGGATGGCGAAGACTTCGTCCTTTTCCCGAATTATGGGGATTTCGGTATTGAACGTTCCGTGGTCACCTGGGGCTTGACTCTCACCGATATTAGAATGGATTGGACGTTTGCTGCAGGTATGCAGCACCAGAATCTGGAGCACCGCGGCAACATTTACCCCTACGAAGATGACTCCCTGGCCTATAGCTGGGCCCACTTGCGCTTTAGCAAATTGAGTGCCCAGGCCAATTTCTTCCGCAAGGACTGGCGCCTGTTCCGATTCTCGCTGGATCTGGAAAGCCGCGCTATCTATGGTGGCAGAAAGTCGGGACCCCTGACCTATTTGCCGAACGTTTCTCTTGCCATGTATAATGCCGATGACGAAAGCGATGTAGATTCGATGAGAATCACCTGGGAACAGAACCTGTATGCCCAGCAGCTTTATGCCGAAGTTTCGTTTGACTTGGATGATACGTGGTTCCATAGTGCAGCACTTAAGTTTTACCCGGATCCTTCCCGTATGATTGGCTTCGAGGCGACATGCCTGCGTCGTGACAGGAGAAAGGTTGAAGAAGACGTGGTCGAAATTGAAGATGACTATTTGTGGGGTGGTGCAATCGATTTGCTGTTTGCCCGCATTGCCTACAACGCCGCCTACGATTACGACAACTTCTTTGGTGCCAAGGGAACCTTCCTTGTGGAATTCAAGTTTAACTTGGCCACTGTCGATGGCTGGCTCTTTAACCGTGGCGCTTCCCGTAGCGCACCCATGGAAACCGATGTCATCAGGCAGTACGACAAGAAGTCGAAACCCGGTGAAATTACTCCGCTAAATCCTAGCAGCGGTGCGCCCAAGACCATCGAGGCCAAGGGAATCCGTTACGAAAAGGCCGGTAAGTCGGGCTCTGCAGAAGGAGGTAAGTAATGAAAGGGACAATGAAAAAAGTGTCTTTGCTTGCAGGAATGGTTTCTTGCTGTGCCATGCTTTCTGGCTGCCTTACGCACTGGATAGAAGATTCTACTACGAGACTTCAGGTCGAAAACAGGTCTTCCCAAACTATAGTTGGTGTCGATATTCTTGCAGAAGACGGCTCGGGATACAAAACGTGGATTCGTGACACAATCCGTACAGGTGAAAAGAGCCGCGTGTACGAAGAAGATTTGGTGGGAACGTTCCGCATGCGCATCAGGACTACGAAATCCGAATACAAGTTCAAGAATCTTGAACTGGATGGCGGAAGCGAATATATGGTGGTTTCTGACAGCTCCAAGGGGCTGAGCTATAGTTTCCGTTAATCCGGATATTTGCTAGGCGACTTTAGATTCGCAGACTTTTTCGAATTCGCCTACGGTCATGGGCTTTGCAAAGAAGTAGCCTTGGAACAGGTTGCAGCCCATCTGGCTGAGCATATTGTACTGGTCCTCGGTTTCTACGCCTTCGGTAAGGGCGGAAAGTCCCAGGTCTCCCGAAAGCTTTAGAACGTTGCGCAGAATGATTTCTGCCTTCTGGCTGTTCTTGGAACTGCTCAAGAACTTCATGTCGATTTTCAGCACGTCCAGGGGCATGTCCTTCAGCTGGTTCAGCGACGAATAGCCGCTTCCAAAATCGTCCATTTCCACGATAAAGCCGGATTCGCGGAATCGTCTTAAAATGGCCATGCGGTTTTCGACTTCGGTCATCATCACCGTTTCGGTGATTTCGATGCGCAAACGGGAAGGCTCGATATTGAATTCGTCGATTAGGGAATTGATTTCGGCGAAGACATCCATAAACAGGAAGTCTTTGGGTGAAATATTGATTGAAATGAAAAGGTTCGCTTTTTCGCCTGTCCAAGTAGAAAGAATTTCGCAGGCGCTGCGCCAAATGAACTTGTCCAGGTCGGCGATCATGCCGTTTTTTTCGAAGGTAGGGATAAATGTTTCGGGCTGCAAGAAGCCTTCTTTAGGGTGATCCCAGCGAATGAGCGCCTCGGCTCCGATAATTTGTCCGTTGTTGTCTACGATGGGTTGCAGGTAGGGCCGCACCTGCTTTTCTTCGATGGCTTTTTCGATCTGTGCCGAAATCATCTGGTCCCACATCACCTGGTTACGCATCTTGTCGTCGTAGAAGGCGATGTGCTTGTTGTATTCGTTCTTGACAGAAGTCAATGCCAGCTGGGCGCGGTCGAACATGAGCGAAACATCGATTTCGGGCTCGGTAATCTTGTAAATGCCCATGTGCATTAAAATGCGGTGCTCGATGGATCCGTTAGAAATGACGTATCGGGAAAATCGGCGTTCCAGCTGTTTCAGGTTGGCGTCTCCTGCCGGCAGGCAGATGCCGAAATCGTCGCCGCCCAAGCGTCCGTACACCCAATCCCTGGTCGAATTTTCGCGAAGCCAGGAGGCCACTTTCAGCAAGACGCTGTCGCCCATATCGTTTCCGAAGATATCATTGACGATCTTGAAATCCTTGATGTCAAAGTAGGCAACCCAGTAATGTCTATCGCTGTTCTGGGATATGATATCCTTGATCTTATGAAAAAGGATTTCCTTTGTGTACAGTCCCGTTAATTTGTCGTGTGTGACATTGTATATCTCGCGCTGACGCTTGATCACCTTTTCTTTGGCGATAGAAGCTTCTTTCTGGAGCTTTTCAATCCTTAAAATAGCGATGATAATCAAAATGGCGGCCGTAAGGTCCATTATAATATAATTTCCAACGAAAAGTTGGAAAACCAGGAGCCCGGTGGCCACAAAAAGAAATGCAAACGATAAGACTTTACTCATAGATTTTACTTTGTTCTATGAGTTGAATATATGCAAATAAACTTATGTGTTTTGTTACAAATTTCTGTCCAAAAGATTATTTATCTTTATTTTAGCTCATATGGAGCTTTTTTTGTCTGAAAACTGGGCGTTACAGAGCTTTTCATAATCTGCAACAGACATGGGTTTTGCAAAGTAGTAACCTTGGAACAGATTGCAGCCCATATCGTTTAGCATCTTGTACTGGTCTTCGGTTTCTACACCCTCGGTAAGGGAGAATAGGCCAAGATCGCTGGAAAGCCTGAGCACGTTGCGCAGAATGGTTTCGGCCTTGGCGTTGTCCTGGGCCTTGCTCAGGAACTTCATGTCGATTTTCAGTACGTCGAGAGGCATGTCCTTGAGCTGGTTCAGTGACGAATAGCCGCTTCCGAAGTCGTCCATTTCTACAATGAATCCGGAGTCGCGGAACTTGCTGAGAATGGCCATACGGCTTTCGGCTTCGGTCATCATCACGGTTTCGGTGATTTCGATGCGCAGGCGCGAAGGCTCTATCTTGTATTCGTCGACCAGGTTCTTGATTTCGGCATAGACGTCCATGAAGTAGAAGTCCTTGGGCGAAATGTTCACCGAAATAAAGAGCTTTGATTTTTCGTCGGTCCAAGAAGAAAGAATTTCGCAGGCGCTTCGCCAAATGTACTTGTCCACTTCGGCAATCATGCCGTTCTTTTCGAATATGGGAATAAAGGTGAAGGGGGGGAGGAATCCTTCGGAAGGATGTATCCAACGAACCAGGGCTTCGGCCCCGATAATTTTTCCGTTGTTGTTTACGATGGGCTGCAGATAGGGGACGATTTGGCGTTGCTTAAGGGCATCTTCCAGTTCTGCAGAAATCTTTTGACCCCAGAGCACTTGGTCGCGCATTTTGTCGTCGTAAATGGCGATATGGGTATTGTATTCATTCTTGATGCTCTTTTGGGCCAGGTGGGCGCGGTCGAACATGATGGATATGTCGATGCTGGGGTCAGTTATGTGGTAAATGCCCACGTGCATCAATATCCGTTGATTGATGGTTCCGTTGGAAATGGCGAATGCGGAGAGTCTTTGCTCGACTATTGGCAGCCGGACGCCATTTGTGGGGAAACAGATACCGAAGGCGTCGCCGCCAATGCGCCCGTAAGTCCAGTTGTCACGGGCATTTTCCTTGATCCAGTTCGCAACTCTTATGAGAACGTTGTCGCCGACTGCGTTACCAAAGATGTCGTTCACCATTTTGAAGTCTTTGATATCGAAGTAGGCGATGGAGTAGGAAACATCCTTTTCGTTGACAACCTTGTTCTTGATGACATTGAAAAGGTGCTCCTTGGTGAACAGTCCCGTGAGCTTGTCGTGGGTGGCTTCGTAGATTTCCTGTTGCTGCCGATGGACTTCCTCGGTGTTGTCGAGGATTGTCAAGAACGAACCGATTTTTTTGTTGTTGGCGTCGGCCACATGATGTCTTTTGAGATCGAAATGCTTGGCACTCTTGCCTGAACCCACGGTTTGCTTTGAAGTCCAGTTGTATTGGCCTTCTCCTAGATCGTCAAACATGGCGGCAAGTCGATGCTTGACGCTGTCGAGCTTGTCGGAGTTGATTTGTAAAAGCTGGCTGGCATTGTTGTTTACCCAAATGCAGCGGTCGCTGGCGTCGAAAAACAGGACTGCTTCTGGAATTTTAGATGCGATATTGGCGAGCATCCGGTCCAAAAGCCTGAATGGCCTGTAGTACAGTGAAAAATAGAAGATGAGGATGGCGCAAACTGCAAGGGCCAGCATGGAGCGGTCGATGGGCGTTCTTGAGAAGATATAGTAAGACTGCCAAAAACCGGCCAAAATCATGGTAAACAGAATGACGTAGTACTTTTCGGCGTAAATACGGGGGACACGAATGGTCTTTATGATGAAAATGGCCAATGATGTGAAGAATGCAATGTAGACGGCGATGCGGTGCATGGTTTGCCCGATATAGGGAACGAGCCTATAATAGGGGGAACCGTCTACCATGATGGCTTCCATACCGAATGCATGGCCGAAGAAGGGGTTAAAGAAGTACTGGATGATGTCCAGGGTAAGAATCGTATATATGATATAGCACTTTTTGCGGTGCGTTCGCCAGGGAATGTTGCAATAGGACAACGTGAAGTCGAAGAGGCTGAAGGCCATCAGGTCCATACCGATAAAGTAGGTGTAGCTACCGAGGGTGGAGAGTAGCTCGTTTTGCGAAAGGACAATGATCAGGTTTCCGACAATAGGGACAATGAATGAGTATTCGAGATATGAAACGGATAAGGCGACAGTCCTGTTCGAACGTCGGGAAATCATTCCGAATAGCCCTAAGAGGACTATTAATACGGAATAGATAATGGCAAACGCTAATCTCATGAATTTGGAGTCCTTCTCTCTCACATAATATATTCATTATATGTGAAAGTTTTCATTTTTTTACGGAAATTATACTCTAATTTGGAATACTCTGGTAAATAAATGCTGTTTTTGGGCTTTTTTGAGCGTTTTGACCATTTTTAAAAGAGAAATCATTTTTATCTTTCGTTCCGAAGTGCAGATTACAAAGCTAAAGATTTTTGGATTTAAGTCCTTTGCCCAGAGGACCGAAATTAACTTCCCCACGAAGGGTCTTACGGCCGTGGTGGGGCCTAATGGTTGTGGTAAATCCAATATTACCGATGCTATCCGCTGGGTGTTAGGCGAACAGAAGGCTGCATCGCTCCGTATGAGCAAGATGCAGGACGTGATTTTTAGCGGTACCGAAGAACGTGCCGCCATGAGCCTCGCTGAAGTCTCCATTGTGATCGACAACAGCGACGGAACCTTGAATTCTGAATATTCCGAAGTGATCGTGACCCGCCGCGTGCATCGTGACGGATCCGGCGAATACCTGATCAACAACCAGGAATGTCGCCTGCGTGATGTGCATGCCCTGCTTTTTGACTCGGGCCTCGGTTCCAGCACCTATTCGCAGATGAACGCCGACATGATCAAGGCGGTTTTGAGCGACAAGGCTGACGACCGCCGTGTGCTGTTCGAAGAAGCCGCCGGCGTGAGCAAGTACAAGCAGCAGCGCAAGGAAACCCGCCGCCAGCTCGAACGCGTGCAGATGGACATGGAACGCGTGGAAGACAACCTGCGCAGCGTGCGCCGTTCCGTAAAGCTTTACGAAACCCAGGCCGAAAAGGTCAACGAGTTCAAGCGCCTCTCCAAGCGCCTGCGTGAACTGGACCTGTCGGTAAGTATCGACAAGTACGAAGATATGAAAGAGGGCCTGACGACCCTCGATACCGCGACCCGCCGTCTGAACCACGATGTGGAAAATTCCAAGACCAATGCCACGGTCCTCCAGACGAAAATTGACGAAAAGAAGCTCCTGATTGCCGAAGACGAAAACGCCTACCGCGACTTGGAACGTGATGTGCAGAAGGCGACCATCGAGCTCAACGACTTGAACAACAGCATGGGCCGCCTCCGCGACGTGATTTCGAACTTGGAAGCCGCCAATGAAAAGGCCCAGGAAGAAATCGACCGCAACCAGGGCAAGGTCCAGGAACTGTTGCAGGAACGGGAACGCCTCGAAGAAGAAAATGCGGTGCTCAGCTCCGACAACGATGTGGACGAGATGAACGCCCTTCTGGAGCGTGAACGCGAAATCTTGCAGGTCATGCGCGACAAGCTGGACGACTTGCGGAGCAGGTCGAGAGAGCTCTCGAACGAACGCTTGCAGGCCACCAACCGCGCCAACTCCCTGAAGAGCCGCTTTGAACGCATGGATGCGGAATCTACCCTTTTGCAGGCCAACCTGGAAAAGTGGCAGAACGAAATGGATTCTGTCCGCGGCCAGAAGGAATCGGCCCAGACGACTCTTGATGAAATTAATGCGGGCGTTGAATCTGCCGACAGCGATTTGGAACGCCTGACGGAACAGCGTGCCACCCGCGAAGAACGCTTGGATGGCGAGCGCGCCGAACTTTTGGATGCCCAGAAGAAGTTCCAGGATTTGAAGAACGAAGAAGCCCGCTTGCAGTCGAGAATCGACGTGCTCGAAAGCGTGGCGAACGAAGGAACCGACGCTAGCCGCTGGCTCATGGAGCACAAGGCGAACCTGGTGGGCGGGCTCCTTGCCGAAAGTGTCGAAGCCGCTCCCGAATATGCCGCCCAAGTGGAGGCCGCCCTCGGTGACTTGATGGATGCCGTGGTGGTGTCCTCGGACGATGCGGCGATCGAAGCGATTGAATCCATGAAGGGCGAAAACGTCGGTAAGGCGATTTTGGCCCTGGTGGGCGAGGCATCCACGGCATACGCCGGCTCTGTAGTGGGCGATGGCGTCGTCGGTTGCCTGAATGACTATGTGAAGGCCGAGGGCGCCGTTTCGGAATGGCTCAGGGCGATTCTTTCTCGCTATTACCTGGTGGATAGCCTTACGACGGCGGTGCGCTTGGCCCGTGCCATGCGCGGCGATGACCTGTGCTTTGTGGCGCCGGAAGCCATTGTGCGTACCAGCGGCCTTGTGAGCAGCGGTACGGCGACTTCGGGTACCCTTAGCCGCAAGAACGAAATTGCCGAGGCGAACGGTCTCTTGGAAGGCGTGGTTGCCGAAGCGGCTCAGGCCGAAGAAGAAATTTCTCGCCTCCAGTCCCTGGTCGATGAAGACGCCCAGATGCTTTCGTCCATTGACGACGAAATCCGCGAAAAGCAGGATATGAAGCGTGGCGCCAGTGCCGGGATTGCGATTCAGAATAATATTGTTGCCGGTTGCGACCGCCGCTTGGCCCAGTTGCAGACCGAAGTCCAGAACGCCGAAAACAAGATTCGTTTGGCACAGGAATCTAAGAATAGCGACCAGGAATTGAACGATGCCCTTGCTACCTTGGAACGCACTGAAGACGAATACGCCCGCGTGAACGACGAACTTTCGGAACAGGACACCATGTTCCGCGAAAAGGAAGAAGAAGTCCGCGAACTGGAACGTAGCGCCCAGGACAAGAATGCCAAGCTCACGCAGAATACGAACCGCCTGGCCTCTATTGCCGAACAGGTGGACTTCCTCGAAAATTCTGTGCGCAGTCGTGGCGAAGAAATTGAAAAGAACCGCGCAACTATCGAGAAAAACGAAGAAGACGCCAGGGGCGTTGCCGACCAGGTGCAGAGTAAGGACTCCGCTCTCCGCGAACTCGAAAACCAGCGCGATTTGGCCCGCGAAAAGTATGAACTTGTTTCGGGCGATCTCGAAGAATGGCGCAGCGAAGTCAACCGCCTTCGCGATGACATGATCGAGAAGATGAAGGAATTGAACGATGTAGGCCGCAGGCAAGAAGCTTTGCAGGCCAATATCGACCGCTTGACCGAACGTATTACAAACGAATACAGCGTCGATCTTGCGAACCCCGAAGATGTGGAAAGGGTAGAGTACTCTCAGCCCGAAGCCGACCGTGAAATCCGCGAACTCCGCGGAAAGATCAAGGATCTGGGCCCCATCAACGTGAACGTGATGGAAGACTACGAAGACGAAAAGAAGCGTCTTTTGGAAGTCGAGGCTCAGTTCGACGACCTGGATCGCGCCCGTGCTTCGCTCGACCGCACCATCACCAAGCTCGACGATATTGCCCGCAGCCGTTACCTCGATACGTTTGCCCGCATCCAGAAGAACTTCCAGTTCGTGTTCAGCAAGCTGTTCCTGAATGGCGAAACCAAGATGAGCCTTGTCGAAAAGGTGGACGAAATGGGCAAGCCCATGGATGTCCTCGATGCCGATATCGAAATCAACGTACGCCCGACGGGTAAGAAGATGCGCGGTATCAAGGCGCTTTCCGGTGGTGAACATGCATTGACCGCAACGGCACTGCTGTTCGCTATCTACATGGAAAAGCCCTCGCCGTACTGCGTGCTGGACGAAGTCGATGGTCCGTTGGATGACGCAAACGTGGGTCGTTTCATGGCACTCCTCCGCGAATTCAGCAAGCAGACCTTGTTCATCGTGGTGACCCATAACAAGCGTACCATGGCCGAAGCCGACATGCTCTACGGTGTGACGCAGGAAATCAAGGGTATTTCCCGCATTGCCAGCGTGCAGCTCGCCGACGCCACTAAATTCGCGATTTAATTAATCGCCTCAAAATCAATATTCAGCTCTATGCGGACGGTGTGCAATCCGTTCGGCTTGTTTTGTGCAAAATGAAGAAATTTTTTTTCAAAAAAATTCAAATTACCCCTTGCATTTTAAGTTAGGTTTATCTAACTTATGTATTAGACAGGTCTAACTTTGATTGCCATTCGGGTTCGACAAGTCTGGTTGAGTAAAATCCAATTCCCTCTTGTGTCTCTTTGGGAACAGCAGCGCCTCGCATCATTCAGGTTACCTCGATGCGGGGCGTTTCTGTTTTTCTATATTGGAATTCATGCAATGCATTTGTTCAGTATGCAATAAAGAATTCAATGACAAGGTCGGAATGTCCCCGATGCAGAGTAACCTTGCTATCCGCTATCGTAACAAGGTAGGGAACATTTGCCCCGAATGCCAGGCAGAAATCGCCTCGACGAAGCGGGGAAGGTGGCGCCTGTTCTTCTGGAACCTGAAAGTCGCGCTCTACTGCTTGCGTTTCCTTTCGATTTTTGCGATTCCTTTTATCGCTTTTATTATTTTGCTTGCGTTGTATGTTTTATAGGTAAACCATGGAATTTATCAAACTCGCCCAGAATCGTTACAGCTGCCGCAAGTTCAGCGACAAGGCTGTGGAACCCGAAAAACTTTCCCTCGTGCTCGAAGCAGGACGCCTTTCTCCGACGGCCGTGAATGGCCAGCCGGTGACGGTGAAGGTGCTTAAGTCGGAGGCAGCTCTTGCCAAGCTCCGCGGCATTACCCGCATGGCTTACAACGCCCCCGTGGTGCTTATGGTCTGCTACGACAAGGACAAGTGCTATTCTCCCGTGACTTACCACGACGACTTTGTGAGTGGCGACATGGATTCGAGTATCGTGACGACTTCGATGATGATGCAGGCAACTGACCTCGGCCTTGCTACCTTGTGGGCCCGCGGCTTTAACGCCTCTGAAATCGAAAAGGCTTTCGACTTCCCGGCAAACCTGAAGCTTGCTTGCTTCTTGGATGTAGGCTACGCTGATCCTGCCGAAGGCGGCCCTTCGCCGAGACACCCTGTACGCAAACCCATGAGTGAATTCGCCGAAGAAATTTAATATGCGTTTACTTTTTCTTGCACTTGCTCTCGCATCTGCTGTTCATGCGGTAAATTGTACCGATGCGATTCTGTCGTATTACAGGGGATGGTACGGCATATATTTTGATTTGGGTGATGCCGCTTTGGACAGTGCCTACAAATCGCATCAGGAAAGCTACGAAACATTGAAGCTTATAAGAGATGAAAATTCTATTGAAGTAGTTCAGTCTGAATACTTGGATGGCGAGTTTCGTTTAGACACAAATTTTATCGGTGTCGTTAGCGATCTTTCTGCACCGGTTGATACCGGCGTGGTGTATCGGAAAAGCTATTTAGGCGATACATTGCATATTGAGGCCGTTGTTAAAGAAAATGTCCCCAAAAAAGGAGGCATCCGCATTACAAACCTGACGATAAAGAGCCTTAAAGATTGGCTGTTTCTTGTTGAAGAGGAACATGAGTCTTGGCGGGATGTCGATTCGTATGAGGGGTATATCGAACTTTTTTTTAGAAACGATACTTTGTTTAAGATTTCTTATGATTCGGAAAACGGAGCCGCTTTTGATACAACGAATTTCAAATTCTATGTTGCTTCGGAAACCGATGACCATGTCTGTCGAAGCTTTTATAAGGAGTATGATTGTCACGGGGATTGTTACGATGACCAAGGAAACACTCTTTATTATGGGGACATACGTCAATTGGCAGATTGGAGTGTCCGCGAAAATGATTCCGGTTTTGTGGTTGGATATGGGGATGACGATGATTTAGTTCAGTATTTCATGGTGTATCGGGATGGAAAGCCTACATCGATTGCGAAGCCGTTGGTCAAGCGTCCGAATTCCGTGCGCCATACGCCGTACTTTGACCCCAAGGGCCGCAAACATTCCAAGACTCTACCTTACAGGGTGATGTTTTAAGGCCTAATTTGCTATATTTACACCGGAAAATTTTAAAAAGGAATAAAAATGCGTTCTTTTAAATTTGTTTCTCGCGGTATCTTGACGGTTGCTTTGGCTGCCGGTATCGCTTCTGCTCAGTTGTTGAACTCCAAGAGCATGGATGTTATCCGTGTGGAAAAAATCGGTATTTCTGCTGGTAAAATCGATAGCCTCGCCAAGATGCTCGGCGAACAGCAGCTCCGCGGCAAGAAGATTGATGACCAGACCATGACCCAGCTCCGTTATGCCGTGATTGATAACCTGGTTGGCCAGGAACTTATCAAGCTTGAAGCTAAGAAGATGGGTATCAAGGTCTCCCAGGGTAAGGTGGACAGCTTGACCAAGCTCTTCAAGTCCCAGTTCCCCAGCGAAGACGCCTTCCAGAAGGAACTCAAGAAGTCTAACACCACCATGGCCCAGTTCAAGGAAAAGATCGAAGACCAGCTGAAGAGCGAAGCGATCCTCGAAAAGAAGGTGCCGTATCCGAAGGATCCGACTGAAAAGCAGAAGGAAGCTTTCTGGGAACTCAACAAGGGTAAGGTCCAGATTAATGACTCTATTAGCGGTGCCCGCATCGTGATTAGCACCAAGGGCAAGTCCAAGCAGGAAATCGAAGATGCCAAGGTGATGTTGCAGGGCCTTGCCGCTCAGGTTCGCTCCAAGAAGGCTACTTTTGCACAGCTTGCCGCCATGTACAGTGACGACCAGACTGCTAAGAAGACTGGCGGTGTCATGAGCAAGTTCGTTGCCAAGTCCAAGGGCGATGCCTTTGTGAAGGCCGTGAACAAGATCAAGGTGGGCGAAATTACCGAACCTTATACCGATAAGGACGGTATCTCTATCTTTATGCTGACCGAAAAGAACGACGGTAAGTACGAAAGCTACAAGCACCAGATTGACTACATTCTGCGTGTGCAGGCTGAACAGGATCGTCAGGCTCAGTTGAAGGCTTACCTCGATGGCCTTGGAAAGACTTACAAGGTGCAGTACCTCGACGCAAAGTACACTCCGCCGCAGGCTATCGGAGCTGCTAAGTAATGGCTTTTCAGACGACGCACACCGGGCTGATCGACTTGCGTACGCGCATCGATAAGCTCTGGGGGTATCTTTGACTTAGAGGCCAAGACCGAAGAACTTTACGTTTTGGAAAAGGACTCCGCCGACCCGAACCTGTGGAATGACCAGGAAAAGGCGCAGTCCATGATGAAGAAAATCGGCAATCTGCGCGCCCTGCTGGACTCGTGGAAAGAAGTCTCGCAGAGCTGCGATGACTTGGCCGAACTTTACGAAATGAGCAAGGCGGAAGAATCCGCTGATTTGACAGCATCGATCGATTCTGACATCGCTGAATTGAAGTCAAAGATTGAAGCGATGGAATTCAAGAAGATGCTGAACGGTCCGGACGATGCTTGCGCATGCTTGCTTTCGATTCATCCGGGCGCAGGCGGCACCGAGTCCCAGGACTGGGCGCTGATGCTGTTCCGCATGTATACGCATTTCTTTGAACGCGAAAACATGGACTTCAAGGTGGTGGACTTCCAGGAGGCGGAAGACGCCGGCCTCAAGAGCGCAACCATCGAAGTCACTTGCGAAAACGCCTACGGCTTGTTGCGTTCTGAAATCGGCGTGCACCGCCTGGTGCGCATTAGCCCCTTCGATGCAAACGCCCGCCGCCACACGAGCTTTACCGCCGTGTACCTGTACCCCGAACACGAAGACATCGAATTCGATTTGGATATGGCCGACGTGCGCGTGGACACCTACCGTTCTTCGGGCGCAGGCGGTCAGTACATCAACAAGACGGACTCCGCCGTGCGTATGACCCACTTGCCGACAGGCATCATGGCCAGCTGCCAGACGGAACGTAGCCAGATTCAGAACCGCGAAACCTGTTACAAGATGCTCAAGACCATGGTGGCCGAACATTACCGCTTGGAAGAAGAAGCCAAGCGCGACGCCCGCATGGCCGAAAAGAAAAAGGTGGAATGGGGTAGCCAGATCCGTAGCTACGTGCTGCAGCCTTACCAGCTGGTAAAGGACTTGCGCACCGGCGTGGAAACCTCGGATACCGCAGGCGTGCTCGACGGCAAAATCAAGCCGTTCATCAACGCGTACCTGCTCAGCACCAGCGAAGGTGCAAAGTAATTCGGAATTTCAAAATTAAAAAAGAAGCCTCTAAATTAGAGGCTTCTTTTAAGCAAGTGCAGTTTCTCTAGCAAGCTCAGCCTTCAACTTGAGAACGCATTGTTTAGAAAGTTTGGTAATACGAATGATTTTTTCGATGGAGTCTCCTTCGGCAAGCATTGCCTTGGCGTCTTCCATTTTGGCTTGTAAGAAAGACCCCTGTTTTTCGTATAGCAAATCAGTCATTCCGTCAACCTCGTTCAAAAGAGTTTCGTCGGTGTACCCCTTCAAAGATACATCCTTTGCAAAGTCTTTGTCAAGCAATTTCCTGGACTTTTCTTCGGGGATGTCTTTTTCTTCAAGAACATCGCGGAAAATGCGTAACATTTCGGCTCTGTCGGTCATTTCGCAACATTCTGGTGGAGTACGATCGTCAATGGCAAAGAACTTTTCGAGTTCGATAAGATAAATGTCCAATTTGTCGTAAAAATGGCGTCGATTGCGCACAAGACGGGTATGATGCAGATACGTGTTGCGTTCTAACGGGAACTGATTCTCGGTCAACAACGAAAGCACGTAAATATGCGGAAGGTTGTAATCCTGAGCCTTCTTGACTGTACGAGAAATAACGCGGGATGTATAATAAATAAGCCTGTCGACGAAGAGTGTGTTGAAATTCTGCTGCACTTCGATAAGAACAGGGCTGCCAGATTCGGTTGTGCCAAAGATATCGAAAATGGCTGTTTTATCGTCCAGAACGCCCGGATTCTCGGGTACGCCCAGCGTAAACGATTTTATTGCATCATCGCCCTTAAGATCGAGCATGGCGTTCAAGAACTTTACGGTGCGTTCAGGCTTAGATTCGTTGGCCAGAAGCATCTTGAAAATGCCGTCGCTGAACGGGTATACGTTTTTGTATTTTTCGCGGTAATATGCTAAGCGTTCGGGATGTTCGTGGACATCCTTGACCATGGCGAAAAATTCTGCACGATTCATAATAAAGTCTCCATCTTTTTCAAGAGCCTCAAATCTACCAAGAAAAAACGGAAATCGTGCAAACAGGTGCTTACATCTGTAAGAAAAAAATTCTTTGCTGAAGACGGCGAAAAAACTCTGTTTTAAGTCGATGAGGGTGTGTTTTAAGGAGATTGCCAATCGAGTCGGGAATGACAATTAAAAAAAGAGAAGTCCTTTTGGGACTTCTCTTTTGCTTTATTCGCCTTGTAGGCTATTACTTAACTTTAATTGCGCCGCGTTCCAGCTTGATCGTGAAGTTGGTCACGTCGCAAACTTCGCTCGGACCCCAGTACTGGATCGGACCCGGATAGGTGTAGGATTCAGTCTTGGCCCAGACTTCGCGGTTCTTGGCGAAGAACTTGAACGGAGCACCGTCGAGTTCAACGAGAGCCTTCTGGATCACCGGCTTGTCGGCACCGTGACGACGTTCGATGTTCATCATCATGGTGATAGGAATGCCACCGGCAGTCCACTTTTCGATACCCTTGGTCAGGTCACGCACAGAGCTCATGTAGCCGTTCATCTTGTTGAAGGCGAGCACAGAAGCGGTGTAACCGAGGCTGTAGCAGTAGTCGGCGTCGAAGTTGGACGGAGCGGCGCAACGGCCTTCGTAACCGAAGAAGTGGTTGAGGGCAGAGAACTTGCCCTTGAAGTTCTTGCGGCTCTTGAGTTCCTTCTTCACCATTTCGATGACGAGCTTTTCGGTTTCGATGAGAGAAACCTGCACGTTGCCGTGGCTGTCGCGGTCGAGCATCAGCTGGCCCTGAGTGGTGGAGGGGAGGCTCTTGAGGACTTCTGCAGAAGCCTTGGAGATCCAGTTGCAGAGCTTTTCAACCTTAGCGGCGGTGTCGAGGCCTTCGACTTCCTTTTCGTGGTGGGCGAGGGCTTCAGAGAGTTCAGAAATGAGCACGCCAACATCCGGGATGAATTCGAGGAGGCCTTCCGGAATCAGGCAGACGCCGAAGTTCTTGCCGTCAGCAGCACGGGCAGCAACGATGTCTGCAACGTACTTGATGACCTGCTTGAGCTTCATCTTCTTGGCCTTGACTTCTTCAGAGATCAAGCAGATGTTCGGGTGGGTCTGGAGAGCGGCTTCGAGAGCGATGTGAGAAGCGCTACGGCCCATGAGCTTGATGAAGTGCCAGTACTTCTGAGCGGAGTTGGCATCGCGCATGATGTTGCCGATGAGTTCGGAATAGGTCTTGACGGCGGTGTCGAAACCGAAGGAGGTTTCGATGTATTCGTTCTTGAGGTCACCGTCGATGGTCTTCGGGCAGCCGCAAACCACACAGCTTGCGCCGTTGGCCTGGAAGTATTCACCGAGAACAGCAGCGTTGGTGTTGGAGTCGTCACCACCGATGATCACGATAGCGTCGAGCTTCTGAGCCTTGGCAACAGCCATGCACTTCTTGAACTGTTCTTCAGTTTCGAGCTTGGTACGGCCGGACTGGATGATGTCGAATCCACCAGTATTGCGGTAGGAGTCCATGATCTTTTCGTTGATCACGATGAACTTGCCGTTTTCGAGGCCGGACGGACCGCCGAGGAAGCCGAGGAGCTTGGAATTCTTGCTGATGCTCTTGATACCGTCGAAGATACCTGCAATCACGTTGTGTCCACCAGGAGCCTGGCCACCGGAGAGCACCACGCCCACGTTGAGGGCCTTACCGGCAGCAGCCTTGGTAGCCTTCTTCATGGAGATGTAGGGAGCACCGTAGGTGTTCGGGAACAGAGCCTTGATCTTGGCCTGGTCGCGGACGGATTCGGTAGCCTTACCCTTGTTGAGAGAGACCTTGAGAGCGCCGTCGCGGAGAGCGGCGGGGAGTTTCGGCTGGTAGGCCTTGCGGGCCTTGCCGAGGACGGACAGATTGTCAGCCATTGTTT
>JBGUWV010000097.1:0-1612 GCA_045221475.1 Fibrobacter sp. | reverse complement strand
GCAGATAAACTTCGTTTTTTGAACATTTCTGAAGGAAGTCTCGAAGAATGTCGTGATTATATTGTTCTGTCAAGAGATCTTGATTATTTCTCAACAGACGTTTTTGAAGAGCTCAAGGAGCTATCAAATCAGGCTAGTTGGTTCCTTAATGCTTATATCACTGGTATCAAGAATAACTCAGGAATCAAAGATTAATGTCCCTTTTCTCCCCTTTTAAACCCTTTAACCCCCTTTTATCCCCCCAATTAATCATGGTATCGTCCCTTTTCTCCCCTTTTCTCCCCTTTTAATCCCTTTTATACCCTTTAAAAATGATTCTTCACGCTTTCGACTTCGACGGCACGCTGACCACCCGCGACACGCTGCCACTTTTCATCGCTCATGCCCGAGGCCGCTGTTCTCTCCTCTTCGGCCTGCTGCTCTATAGCCCGCTACTCATCCTCATGAAGCTCCACCTGGCCGACAACGGACGAACGAAGGAGCGCCTCTTCGGCTACTTCTTCCGTGGCATGCTCGAACGTGACTTCGATGCTCATTGTGCATCATTCGCCCGCACTCATACCGGCATTCTGCGCAAAGAGGGACTGCGCACCATCCAACGAGCCCTCGACAATGGCGACTATGTCGTTGTCCTCTCTGCCAGCATCGACCGTTGGGTGCAACCCATCCTCAGCCAATATTTCACACCCCTCAAGCCCAATCAGTTCTCCGTTGTGGGCACTCAGATAGAAGTCGTCGATGGCCGTCTCACGGGTCGCTTTGCTACTCCCAATTGCTACGGTCCCGAAAAAGTCCGTCGACTGAAAGAATATATTAATGAGGAAGTCTCCCCTGCTGCGGGAGATTTGGAGGGATGGGGTGGCAAGGAAGTCTCCCCTGCTGGGGAAGATTTAGAGGGGGCCATCATTGCCTATGGCGACAGCCGTGGCGATAAAGAACTGTTAGCTTATGCAAATGAAGGACATTATAAACCATTTCGGTAAGGAACGGCTTGGCGAAATCATTCGCTTCGGCATCGTCGGTGTGTTGGCAGTCGCCATTCAATATGGTGTCTACCTGCTACTCCTTTGGCTCTTTGCCGACCAAGCCATGACGCCCTATCAGAGCAACTACCGCGGTGGCTTTGGAGGCGAGTACTTCCCTCTCCTGGCCAATTGCTTCGCCTATGTCGTCAGCTTTCTCTTCAATTACGTAGCCTCCACCCGCTACACCTTCCACGTTCGTTCCACCGCCCGTCGCGGAGCCGGCTTCACGCTGGCCCACCTCGTCAACTTCCTCTTGCAGACACTTCTGCTTGCCCTCTTCCTTCGCCTCGGCCTGTCAAAGCCCGTGGCCATGCTGCCCGTCTTCGCCATCTGCGTACCCATCAACTTCCTCCTCGTCCGCTATTTCCTGAAGAAGGGGGAGGAGGGGAAAGAAAGGGCAGAAAAGGGAATAAAAGGGAATGAAAGGGGAGAAAAGTGACAAATGTATTACCAAATGAATGAAAAATATGGAAAAGAGTTTTTATTTCGAGAACATCATTGCATGGCAGAAAGCCCATGCATTCACAATCTCCGTATATCAGATAACCAAGCTGTTCCCTCAGGACGAATTGTTTGCGTTGACTTCA
>JBGUWV010000096.1:0-63722 GCA_045221475.1 Fibrobacter sp. | reverse complement strand
GATTTCGCCCGACTTCACGGCGTTCATCGCGTTTTCGGCGAGCACGTCCATCTTCACGAACCACTGGTCGCTGAGGTACGGCTCGATAACAGTCTTGGAACGGTCGGAGTGACCCACCTGCATTTCGTGGTCTTCCACCTTGATCAACAGGCCCAGTTCTTCGAGACCGGCCACCACGGCGTCGCGTGCGGCCTGGCCCTTGAGGCCCTTGAACTTGCCGGCATTCTCGTTCAGGCTGCCGTCGTCGTTCATGATGTTGATCATCGGGAGCTTGTGACGCAGACCCGTCGCATAGTCGTTGGGGTCATGGGCCGGAGTCACCTTCACGGAACCCGTACCGAAATCCTTGTCCACCAAGATGGCGTCGGCAATCACCGGGATTTCGCGGTCCACGAACGGCACCTTCAGGGTCTTGCCAATGAACTGCGCATAGCGTTCGTCGTTGGGGTGCACGGCGAGGGCGGTATCGCCCATAATCGTTTCAGGACGGGTGGTCGACACCGGGATGAATCCCGAACCGTCGGCCAGAGGATACTTGAACGTCCAGAAGTGGCCCTTGACGGTTTCGTAGTAGATTTCGTCATCGGCGACGGCGGTCTGGAGCTTGGTATCCCAGTTCACCAGGCGCTTGCCGCGGTAGATGAGGCCCTTCTTGAAAAGGTTGAAGAAAGCGTGGCGCACGGCCTTGGCGCAGACCGGGTCCAGCGTGAAGCGCTGACGGCTCCAGTCGCAGCTGACGCCCAGGCTCTTGAGCTGCTTCGTGATACGGGCTTCGTATTCGTCCTTCCATTTCCAGATGCGTTCCACGAGGGCGTCGCGGCCGATGTCGTGGCGGGTCTTGTGTTCGTCCTGGAAAAGGCGCTTTTCGACGACTGCCTGCGTGGCGATACCCGCGTGGTCGGTACCCGGAATCCACAGGGTGTCGCGGCCAGTCTTACGGCGGTAGCGTACCAAAATGTCCTGGAGCGTATCGTTGAGCGCGTGTCCCAGATGGAGCGCGCCGGTAACGTTCGGGGGCGGAATCACGACCGAGAACGGTTCGCCCTTTCCGCTGGGTGCAAAACTGTTATTCTCAGCCCAGGTCTGATGCCATCGGGCTTCCACATCTTTAGAATTGTAACGAGTTTCCATAGTGCGGGCAAAGATAGAAATTCGCGCGGATTATGGCAAAAAGGATTATATAAAAAGGGGAGGGGAAAGCCTTGGACTTTCGCTCTAGACCTTATATACTTTCCGCTTTTCGGCAACGGCGCAAGGCACGGAACTTCGCTTACGTCTGAATTTGACCTTGGGAATAAGCTGCATTTGAATTCCCAAGGCGGCAAGGACTTTGAATACAGTTTCAAAACGTGGATGGGCCTTTTCATCAAGAGCCTTGTAGAGACTTTCCCGACCTAGTCCGGATACCTCGGCGATTTTTGCCATTCCCTTGCTACGGGCCACATGTCCAATTGCCCGCAGTAACAGAGCCGGATTATTTTCTCGACAAATCACATTGAGATATTCGGCAACCATTTCCTCGCTGTCAAGGTATTCAGCGATGTCCAAATGTGAAATTTCATTTTTTTTCATTTTTGATTCCTTGCCAAATGTTTTTTGCTTTTATGATGTCGTTATCCTGCGAGGATTTATTGCCTCCAATTAAGAGGATTACGATAGCTTCTCCGTCTTTTGCAAAATAAAGTCTGTAGCCTGGTCCGTAATCGATGCGCATTTCTAAAACGCCGTTTCCGACAGATTTAAAGTCTCCGAGATTCCCTCCTTCGACTTGGGTTAATCGGGAAAGAATGTGTACTTTTGCTCGAAAATCACGTAATTTTTGCATCCATTTTTTGAACGCGGCTGTTTGATTTACAATCATTCTGCTTCTCTAAATGTATCTAATTGGATACTTTTTGTCAAGTCAGGGATGTTTAAATCTTTTTCCCTTCAGATTAGTCGATACGGTCTCTATGGTCGCATTTGCGACCTTAGAAGTTTTGTTTCTTCCAGAGTCAGCTGTATGCAGAAATCTTCGGGAAAACGCTCGATATTGCGTTTGACCTGTTCGTTGATACGCTTGGTCTCTACACCATAGTGTGTTGCCAAATCACGATCCAACAAGACCTGCTGTCCACGGACAACCTGTATCAACTTTCCTACACCCGACTCTGCGAGTGGGTTTAACTTGTCATTCCCGCCTTCGCGGGAATCTCCATTTTCCTTGATTTTTCCCATAGCCTTACCTATGGAACGCATTCCCCATAACGGGCCCCTGTCGGGGGATATATCAATGCTTCGGAACTTCCGACGCAAGAAGAAATATATAAAATTTTCCCCAAACTGACAAAGGGAAATGTCCCTGCGTTTCTAGTCCATATTTCAGACATTCACGTTTTCGACATTTCCTCTCTTTACGAGTATATTTCCATTTTCGAGATCCCAGCGTTTGCCATTGAAACTCTCTGAATCACAGTCCGACACCGTTTGGGCGAGGATTGAACAATCGTATTCAAATTCCTGTTTGGTACATTCCCTGTAGCACTTTCCTATGCTTGCAAGCATTGAACCTTGCTGCCCATTTTCTACATGCTCAACCAACCAACTTACATCAAGATCATTTACAATGATGGATGCTGATTGTTCCGAATAGAATTTTACATCTCTCAGATATTCTTTAAGTTGATTCTTGAGCTGTTTGATTTCCACATACCTTGCTGAATCACCATTAGCCGCTGCACGTAAGCGTTCAAATGCGAACTTTCTCTCATAGAAGAATTCGCCTTTTGGGAGCTCTCGAATCAAGAACTCCTGCAGCAGATAGCTAATGAACGAACTTGTATTGTTGGCTATGCACGAGGGTACACCCCTGTTTTCAGCCTCTATCTTTGCTTTCGTTAGAATCCCTATGTCAAGAAAAATGCGAATCTCCGTAAGTTCAGTCATAGTCTACCTCCTTATGTCTATAAACTGTATGGAATCGATGTTCATTTCGTTTTCGGGATTTGGAGCCTTGTTGCCAATTTGCTTGAGCATTACTTCAAAGATATACGATCCTGGTGTATAATCATCACTTGCTTCCATGTATTCGTCGTAGGCAGACTCTAGTTGCTCCCTTGTCGCATTGAAAATCAGTTCTTTCGCCCTTGCCATGAATCCGTCTTGGATTTCGTTCTCGTACACTTTTTGGGAAAACACCTTGTCATAGAGTCTGATTATCTTGTCGCCTCGATTCAATTCTGCAACAATTTCAACGGCTTTATCAATGATTTTCTCTCTTACTGTTTTCAAATCGGCTGGAGCTGTCTTAACAGCTTCTTCAAATTCCTTGAGATTTTTGCAAAAATCAGGATAGTCGCCATAGCCGATAGAGGTTTTCCATATCCAGTAGCCCCGCGGCTGCGAGTCAAAAACCCTTTGTTCAATATCAGTATCAAGCAGACAGTATTTGTGCCCAGCGTAATAAATCAAGCCTTCGATATCGCCGGGATCCCAAACATACTTTCTATTTTTACCTCTTAGTTTATGTAAAAGGTCATTTGCAAATTGCTTGTTTCTCTGTTCTCGCAATTCGCCTCTTTCAATTTGTTTGGGAGTGATCATAGACAGTTCGATATTCCCATTTTGCTTGTCTATATGGCTCGTAACCTTCCATTTCCCGTCACCAATACTTTTAATCTTCAAATGAGCCACGATTTCATCAATTAATTCTTCATGCGTAAACCACTTCATAATAGCCCCCCTTTGATGAAATTTATGGGTGTTAGTGATTTGATTACACTACAAATATACATTCAATCAAATGTCAAAATTTGTCAAAATGAATAAGGCTTTATTTTTTATCGAGTTCTAACATCAACTTGTGAGTCTCAAGAAGAATTGCGATAATTTTGCGGTAATGCGAGATGTCGTCGTAGGTAAGGGTGCGGTTTTTGCGGTCTTTGAGCCACTTTTGTGCGGGTTGGTAGCCACCGATGTAGAAGTTCCAGGCTAGTTCAGGAACGTTGCCGAAATACTGTGTCTTGTTGATGTAGACTTTCCCGCTGATGTCATCCCCGACTTGGTCGGGGATCTCCTTTTCAAAACGAATATCGCTTACAACATTATCGCCTTCGATGTCAAAGGAGGTCGCCTGCGGTGGAATTTCTTCCATCAGGTGCAATTTGCGGAGTTTATTGCCGATGGAAACAATGCGTTCGAATTCTTCCTTGTTTTCGGGATAAGGAATACGTGGAAAATCAATTTTCAGGAATTCCTTGTATTTTTCACGATATGACGGTGTATGGAGAACGCCGTAGATGTAATCGAAGACTTGTTCCGGAGTCGTTTTGAGTTTGGCGCACTTGTCTATTTTACTCCAGATTTTTTCGTCTAGGTTGGGCTTGCGTGTTTCGCCGAGTTTTTCTTCACCATCTGTTGGATAAAGGTAGAGCGGGAAAACATAACCGCGCTCTTTCGTTTTATTTGATACAAAACTATCATCAACAAGATTTTGAGAAATTGATACATGGCTCCATTCATTTCCTGCAATTTGACCACACGACACAATCCCAATATTTTTATGATTTATAAAATGCGAGGATACTTTCTCTCGTGTTCTCCAAAGAATTCTGTTATCATAATAAGTCCATTTCTTATCAAACAATCTATAATCTATTGGGACATTTTTATCTTGACAATAAACAAGACCCCCATTCTTACTTTCTATGATAAATGGAGCATAATTTTTACCTAAGGAATATTTTTCTTTAATCTCTTTTTCTGAATAATTATTTTCCAAAAAATCAACAATTCTTTTTTCCAACTCTTCCTTAGAATTTCCAACAGCAAAAGAATCTCCCATTGACAAAACGCCCGTACCATTGGTAGGCATAATCTCATTTAGAGCAAATCCCTTTTCATACATTTCTTGACCAACAGTAGTTCTAGGAACAAAGAAATAAGACGGACTTGTTGGATTAATTTGAACAAAGGGGACTTTTAAGAAATCTTCTTGCCTTAAAAACTCATATTTTTTCTGACGAGTTCCATATAAATCATAATAAAAGACCTTTGCAAATTCATCACTTTTTTCGTTTTCTTTCACAAAGAGATTAATGCTGACTCCCTGCTGAATATCAAATACATTTTCATCCTTTGAGCCATCAGGGCAAACTTCACCTTTTTTGCTGTTTCCATGAAGATTCAAGATGTATATTTTATCAAAGCTTTTCATTAAATGATGGCGCATACAACGGAATGTTTTATTGTCTAAAAAATTATGGTTATTAATGTAGGCAACAATTCCATTTTCGTTTTTGTTTACATATTCTTCCGCTAATCGAATAAACTTCACATAGTCATCATTTAACCAATGTTTTCTTTCATTAAAATAAACCCCATCAATATATTTATAGTCTTCAATAAGAGATGTTATCCATTCACCATTGTTCGATGATATTCCGCTATATGGCGGGTTGCCAATCATCACCATCACGGGTGTATCGCGCTTGACAAGGTTTGCCTCGCTCGCTTCTTGTGCCAACCATTGTGCAAACAATGTTCCCGTGTCGTGGTCACATTCTTCAAGGGAATTCGTAAGGAATATACGGAGTCGCTTGTCCTGCCTTGCCTTGTAGCCTGTCTGCGCCAATACCATGTCCAATTTCAAATGCGCAACGGCGTATGGAGCCATCATGAATTCAAAACCGTTCAGGCGCGGGAGTAGGTGTTCTTCCACATAGTTTTGCCAAGCGCCCTTCTGATTTTCCATACCGGAATATATCTTGCGGACCACTTCGGCAAGGAATGTGCCCGTTCCAGTTGCAGGGTCGAGAATTTGAACTTTATGGTATTCCCGCGTTTCGTATTTCTTGTGGTCTTTGGTGCGATTGTCCGTGTATAGGTTTGAAGTTTGGCGAATCGTCACCTTGCTCGTGTCGGCAAGCCCATCACTCAAATTGAAGCGGGATTTCAAAATTTCGTCAACGGCATTGACAATAAAGTGGACAACGGGTTCGGGCGTGTAATAAACGCCGCAGGCCTTTTTCTGCTTGGGGTCGTAATAGCGCAGAAAATCTTCGTAGAAGTGAATCATGGGGTCGGCTTGACCCGTAGCCTTTCCAAAATTCTTCATGACCTTCGGCATGTCCGTCACCCGGAATGTTTCTGCCAGGTCATCTACAATCCATGCGATGCTTGTATCTACATCGAATGCGGCCACATTCTGGAAAACTTTGCGCAAGAACGGATTTGTCTTGGGAATGAGCGTGGCCGCTTCTTCTCGACTGAACGTATCGGGAGTGTCGTCATGGAGCCTTGCGGCAAACATTCCATAGCAGATTGTCTGTGCGTAAATATCGGCAAATTGCCGTTCCGTCAAATCATGAATCAACACTTTCTGGAAAGATTTCCATTGTCCCGCCAGTTCACCCGTCTTTTCGCTATCGGTTTCGAGAGTCTTTTCGATTACTTCGGCAAGGAGGCGCGCCTTGGCGGCCATCATCTGTGCCAGCTTTGTAGAACTTGTAATCTTCTGCGGTGTTGATTCCGCGAGATGTGCCACCATTTCCAAAAACATCGGAACATTGGCGTCTATTAGCGAAATTTTGTTCCCTTTGATTTCGGCAATGCGGATACTATTGACAAATTCGCCGTTTTCATAAAGATGAAAATCAAGGTAATCCGTGAAAAGAATGTTGTCAAGAGAGTTCTTGTAGCGGTTGAACTGTTCCTTATGCTGGCGATTTCCATCCAGATCGCTATCGCCGATGTCCTTTGCTTCTACGAACGCAACAGGAATCGATGTAGCGCCTTTCCCTTTCGCGATGATGTAGTCCGGTGCACCGCACTGGATTCGGCTCGGTTCGTTGGTGATGGTGAATTTGGGAAGCAAGTCGCCAAGCAGTTTTGCAAGTGCCGGACGGTAGCTGTGTTCGGTCGCCTTGCCCGTAGAAAATTGCTTGGAAACCTCGTCGATGTACTGTGCGACGGCTTGAATCTTGCTTTTCTCCAAATCGACCATGGCGGCTCCAGCGTTGCGAGAGCCGTTTCTTGTTTCACCACAATTTCCACAAATAAAAAAGGCGTGGAGTCGTAGGCTTACGCTACTGAGGCTCTGGAACAAGCCGACCGCATATAAGCACAAACGACCCACGCCCAATGCGGGCGTGAGCGTTCGTCTTACTCCTAGCGGTCTATTGAAATGTTCCAGATTTCAGTAGCTAGAATAAGAGACGAATCTCAAAAATTCCGGTCGCTCCGAACCATTCGGTACGGGGCTATTTTCAACTGCAATATAGATTATTGGAATGGCGGAAATTGCGGATTTTTTCGAAAGTCTCTTGACATTTGCCCCTAGAGAGTTTATATTTGTAGTGCTCAAAAGAGCATGTAACGACAAAAGCCCCGCCTTTTTATGCTTGTAGGCGGAAGGAGTGAAAGATGAATAAGCGTGTGTCGCCTATCGGCAAGGCTGACGGAACAACTTTTGAAAACCTTGCAGAACGGGTAAAAAACGTCCATAACGCGACAAGTTCCGTTGCTAAGGGCGCCGTAAACCAGTTGCTGACAATACGAAATTGGGCTATCGGCTGCTACATAGTTGAATATGAGCAAGAGGGGTGCGACCGAGCTAAGTACGGGGCTCGTCTATTGCAGAATTTGGCAGACAAGTTGTCCATCAAGGGACTTGATCGCTCCATGCTTAGTGTTTGTCGGCTATTCTATATCAGATATCCACAGATTTGTGAGACGGCGTCTCACAAATTGGAAATGATTGACAGATCTAAGTATTCTATCAATACCGTGAGCATAAGGAATGTTGAAAAGAAACGCGAAGACGAGATTTGTGATTCAGTGAATCACAAATTCATAACACCGCCAGATATTCTGCTGACCCATTTGTCGTTCTCCCATATTAGGGAAATACTTTCTATCGACGATCCTATGGAACGCTTCTTTTACGAATTGGAATGTATTAAAGGCACGTGGAGCGTGAAGGAACTTCATCGGCAAATCGACACGAAGCTCTATTTCAGGAGCGGGATAAGCAAAAAGCCAGAACTACTGTTGCAAAGGGTAGAAAAGGGCGGCGTTAATACAGTTTTGTCGGTCAAGGATGCGTACACTCTCGACTTTTTAGACCTGGATGCCAAGGATGAATTCTCCGAAACCGAATTGGAACAGGCAATCATGAACCACTTGCAAGAGTTTCTATTGGAGATGGGCAAGGGGTTCTGTTTTGAGGCTCGTCAAAAACGCATCATCATAGACGACGAGTATTATTTTATCGATTTGGTGCTTTATAATCGTCTGCTGCACTGCAATGTAATTGTGGAATTGAAGGTCGGCAAGTTCCGCATTGAGCATGCGGCTCAATTGAACGCCTACATCTCTTATTTCAAGGATTGTGAAATGGTGGATGGGGATAATCCTCCGGTTGGGATTTTGCTTTGTACGGAAAAGGGACCGAAAATGGTTCAGTATGTATTAAACGGTATGGACGAGAAACTGTTTGTTTCAACATACAAGCTTCAACTTCCCGACAGGCAACAGTTAGAAAACTTCTTGATTAAAGAAGTAAAGGAGATGGGGTTGTAGTAAATTGTCGATTTTGACACAGGTTCACAGAAAAGTACACAGAAAAGTACATAGAAAAGTGCACAGAAAAGTACACAGAAAGTCGATATACTTTGTCAAATAGGCCCTGAAATGAGCCTTGATTGATAAAAAAAGACAAATGTCCGTGAAAATGTCCAAGAAAATGTTGGCGTAAACGGGAAGAATGTGTTTGTCACTTTCTGACATCTATTTGAATCTATATTTATAGGTAACTCTAGAAAGGAGGCTCCTATGCAGGTAGATAACGAAAATCGGGACTTGAAATACTGCCGCTATTATCATGGCGAACAGCAGGATCCGTATAGGGATTCGTTCAAAGGCCGCGCCTGGATGGCGGAGCAGTTAGCGAGTGAATGCGCTTCGGGGCCTGCGAAGGACTTCTTGTCGTTTGTGGCGGCGCATATCAGCAAGTGGGAACCTTATGGCTATGAACCGAATGTCGCTCGTTACATTGCTTTCTTTGAAGGTTGCACCTTTGAAGAAAAAATCGAAATTGCAAGGGATTATGCAATAGGGAGTGCGCTTCAATTCAAGAGACCGCGTGGCCGGACTATTTTCGAGAGTCATTCAGATGCGGGCTTCTATACTCCCGAGACGATTGATGTGGGTGTTTTACTCTATTATGATGGGAGCGTCTACATTAAAAATGCGGTGCGAAACTCCGATGTTTGCATAGAATCATCGCGTGGAGAACTGTTTTTTTGCAATCAGGCATATTTTTATGCAGGGAAATACACGGAAACAGCCGATGCGGTCAAGAAACTGATAACTGAAAATTGGGAACGTGTTTCCGCATTGCCTTCAAAAATAGACGATCTCGTTTGCGATGGTGGCTTTTCGCACAATAAATTTTTGAGCAAACATTTTAAGGGCATGATTTATGGGGGCTCGGAGGAATCGACGGCGGTCGAGAATTTTCATAATCAGGTCCTGAATATTTTCTATCGGATGAATGCGCCTTCTTACGATTGGCTCGATTGCACTACAGATTTTCTTCGTCCAGACAATTCTTGATTTGCTTGCGGATGTATTCCTTATGCGTGTCGATTCGTTCCAGGTAACGCGGGTTCACTGTCGTGTCGCCATCGCAAATCTGTTTCTTGGCGAGAACATCTACATCTGCATAAGAACGGCTGATATGTACATTTGCCAAGCAGTTGGAGTCGCTTTCCGAAAGGTTGTTCCCTGCCGCATTCTTGGTGCTGTCCAAGAGATCGTTCATGTCTTTTTCGAAGATTTCCTGCATCTCAGAATAAGTGGCGAAATCGTTCTTTTGGCAGAGCGGAGACGGAGTCGGAACGCTGCTGCTGGATTCCGGCTCCGGTTCTGAGCTGGAACTCGATTGAAATTTCTCGGGATACTTTGCTCTATACTCTTCTTCGGTATAGAGAATTTTATCCCCATCAACAAAAAAATTGGCGGGATATGTTTGCCCATCGGAACATTTATATACCGCAGTTCCTAAATCTCGATGTGTACATGTGTTGCTGGGCACCCCATAAAGAGGAACATCATATTCGTCTAGGACAGCTTTTGTTTTGTCTTCGAGGGAATCTAGCTGCTCAAGGGTTCGGGTCTGGTTATTGGCAAGTTGTTCCTTTTTCCACCTGACTGTGGATTGGTAGTCCTGTCCGTCAAGGCATTCGAATGTGGCTCCGACAAAGTTTTCCCAAGCGCAATGGATACTTGGGTCGCTTGCAAGCCTATAGGGCATCGAAGGGTCATAGCTGGAGCTAGACTCAGCTTCGCTGGAGCTGGATTGGACTTCTTCGGAAGAACTTGAACTTTCGCAGGCATCGGAACTGGAAACTGCGCCCGAATCAATGTCATAAACAGGCCTAATTCCATAGAGCGTGTCGATTTTGGTGCCGTCAAGGTCGTCGGGCGTGGTGATCGAATCGGGTGGCGTCTCGTTGTTCGCGCCACTTGTTACAGAAGCGCTTTCACTATCACCACCGCAGCTTGCCCAAAAGAATGCGGTTGATGATAACAAGATCTTTTTCCAGTGTTTGCGAATATTCATATGTTCTCCTCGATTCTATATAACATAAAAATACCCTTTTGTGAGGGAATTTTCTACTAAAAAATGATTTTGCTATGGATTATTTGTATAAAATTGTGTAAACTAGCGCTTTGAAATGGGGTAGTAGGCGCCTTTTGCAGCCTTGCCCGGAATGTTTCTACCTTTAAGGTCGGTTTGCTTGCTGGTTCTGGCTTTGCCGATACTGCCGCTGTTTAGAATGCGCCTGTCTGCGATAGCTGTGGTTCCGTTTTCGTCAAGGAGGCCTTCGATGACAGCAGCACTACCGTCGAGGTTTGCCTTATAGGGGATGGTCGCGCCTTTTAAAAGCTTGTCGCTGGTAATGGAAACTTCGGGCGATTCGCTATCGCCGATTTGGATGCCTGCAACAGTAAAGGTTGCCTCTTTGCCGGGCAAAAGTCCCTTGAGCGATTTTTCGCTGCGCACGCCCTTTACGGTCACGTAGGCGTTGTGGTATAGTGGGGCAATGCCGATGTTTTTCACGCGGATGGCCGCTGAAATTTTGTTGACTGCGTAACCTGTGATTTCGAATTTATAGCCTGCGTAGGAGCTAGCCTCGTACACGCGATCCTTGGTGGCGTAACTGCCTTCGGGCGCATCGTTGCCGATGATGTAGGTCATGTGGTACTTGGCGGCAGCATCTTCCCAGGTGACGCCGTAGAGACCTGCTGGGTTCAGGAATTCGTGCTGGTCCTTGTCTTCGTAGTAGCTGATTTCACCACCCGCTGGGGCGCTTTTCCAACGGTTTTCGCCGATGGTTTGCCAGTTCTTTTCGTTGTCGCCGTCACCTTGCGAAATGTCGTGTTCCTTGTGCATGAAGGAGTCATCGAACAGTCCGAATCCAAGTGCAAGCAATGTCTTATTTCCGGCGATGGGGGTGTAGTTTTTATCGGCGGCGTCAATGGAAATGCTCCAGGGAGTTTCCTGAAAAAGGGTGTCGAGGTGCTGGAGGAATGTGCTCTGGTAATCCTTGCTGGCGAAGTTCGTGTCCAACTTTAGCGTTGTTCCGTAAATATGGTATTCGGCCCAGTGCCCAAAACCCGCCTGCACGAATGCAATACGCGGATCCTTGTCATATTTGGCGGCGAAGTCGGTATAGAACTGTTTGTAGAACCATTTGAGTTCTTCGTTTTTCCAGTCGGCGTAGTAGGTGGGGCCGTCTCCGCCGGCATCTTTGGTGAATGTTTCGGAGTAGGATTTATTTGACTTGATGTACAAGGGAACTGCGGTGGCTCCCTTTACGTTTTCGGTGCAGTTGGGAGCGTTTTCGATGGTCTCGTTCGGGTATTCGATGCGAAAACGTACGATAGCCTGGTGCCCGCGGCTTTTGATGTCATCAAGCAACTTTTCGAAACTGCTCCAGTCGTAGTTGATTTTGCCGTCAGTCTTGCCTGTCACTACAGCGCAGGGGAGGCAATAAGAAAATTCCAGAGAAATGGAATTTTGCAGGTTTTTCTGGCTCTTCGCCTGGTCGGGCCAGAAAACAATCCCCTTCATGGGTTCGAGCGATTCGATGCTCTTGTTGAGCGCAATGGAACGGTCCGCCGCGAATGAACTTCCCGCGAGTAATCCTGTCGCCAAAAACGCAACCGCGCCACTTGCGATTATCCGATTTTTTACCATACACACTCCGTTTCGAAAAAACTTCGTATCTACAAATCTATCGCTTGGATCGTTTGGAGTCAAGTAAAATTATGGATTTTTTGCCTTGGACTCGGTGACCGCGAATGTCAATTTGTTTGCCGGTAGCGCTGTTGGTGCGTATATTGCCACTACGAGCCTTTCTGATCGCGGTGCCATTGTCTTGCAGAGCAATGGCAATGCTGTCGAGAATCGGGTTCCCTGTGCCTTCGATGTAGTCGTGCGAAACCTCCCACACCATGATGCCTGCGTAGCCGTTGTCCTTGACCCAGCGGGACTTGACTGCGGAAGAATGGGGGTCTTCGAAGGTGACATAACCGGTGGTTGATACTCCGTAGGGCTCCACGGCGACACTGTCATAAAAGTATTCCCAGTCGGTGTTCGTGACAATATCCTTGTATGGGACTTGCTTTGCTGTTCCTTTAGTAAAGTCAGTACCGGGGCCTGTGGCACCCTTGAATTCGAACCCGAAGGAGGGAATACCGAAGACCATCTTTTCGGTAGGAACGCCGCGTTTTTTCCAGTAATCACGGGTTTCTTCCCATGACCAGGTGGTGTAACCTTCGTGGGGGTAGAGCGGCGAATCGAACATAGCTTTGTCGTCCCAGTCCCCGGTCATGTCGTAGGTCATGAACCCGAACCAATCCAAATTTTTCACGAGGACTTCGGGCGTAAACCATTTGCCATAATAAGGCGAACAGGGGAGTGCCGCAGAAAGGCTCTTTCCTTTGGGGAGTGCGGCGCGGAGTTCGGTAAGTAATTTGCTGTAGGCGATGGTGTCTGCTTCAGGTACGGGGTTGTATTCCCATTCCCAGTCCATGTCGAGACCGTCTAGGTTGTGGTCGGCGACGAATTGTACGAGATTCTCGACGAACTTGCCGCGGAGAGCGTCATTCGATGCGACGGGGACAAAATTTTCGCTTTGTCCACCACCGCCTAGCGAGACGATGACTTTGGTTCCGACGGCATGCGCGAGCGTTACCATGGAATCAAGTGCGTTCGGGTCATCAGCGGCATCGCCGCGCAATGTGCCATCCGTATTTGGCGTAATAAAGCTCCACAGTACGTGAGTCAACTTTTCGTATGGAACCTTCTCTACCGTGTAGGCGGGCTTGTGCCATTTTCCCCAATCGGGATAATAGCCAATGAATAAGGGGACAGCCCATGCCGTAGAAATTCCGGCGATGGCCCCAAGCAATAGGGCGATTTTCTGCATATTTTGAAAATAATATTTTTTTATGAATAGGGATAGTCTTTGTGCGGGATAATTCAAGTTTCTGCCTTGCGCTTATAGGGATCGGTCTTCTGTTTGGCGCCCTCTCTTACTATATTTACAATTGATGAAATTACCTGTCGTATGTATAGTTGGACGCCCGAACGTGGGCAAGTCCTCTCTTTTTAACCGAATCTTGGGGCGTCGTGCCGCAGTCGTTTCTGACCGCGACGGCGTAACCCGCGATAGGCATTACCAGACGGCCAATTACAAGGGCCATGAATTTACGGTGGTCGATACCGGCGGATTCTTGCCGGACGATTCCATCGACGTGCTCGCCGATAGCGTGCGCACGCAGATTTTTAATGCCGTCGAAGAAGCCGACCTGGTGCTCTTTATGGTGGATGTTCGCGTGGGCATTACCAAGCTCGACGAACAGTTTGCCCGCATGATTCGCAAGCTCGACAAGAAGGTGATTCTTGTGGCGAACAAGAGCGAGAACGGTGCCGACCGTCAAGAAAGCTATGAGTTCCTGAAACTCGGCTTTGGTCTCCCGCGTACTATCAGTGCGCTCACGGGCTATGCCTGCCTTTCTTTGATGGACGAAGTCATTGCAGTGCTTCCGACTCCCGTTCGTGGTGAACGCCGCGAAGAACGCCCGATTCGCTTTGCTATTCTCGGCCGCCCGAATGCCGGTAAGAGCACGCTTTTGAACCGCTTGCTGAACGAAGACCGCGCCGTGGTGTCCGATATTCCGGGTACGACCCGCGATTCCATTGACTGCGACTTTGCGGTCGATGGTCAGAAATTCGTGGTGACCGATACGGCTGGCCTTCGCAAGAAAGCCAAGGTCGAAGACGAAGTTGAAATTTTCAGCAACATGCGTACCCTCGAAAGTATCCGCCGTTCCGACGTGTCGGTGCTCATGGTGGACTGCACCCGTGGCCTCGAAGTCCAGGACTTCCGCATCATTACCGAAATTCGCAAGGCGGGCAAGGGCCTGGTGCTTGTGCTCAACAAGTGGGACATTTTCCCGGACAAGACCGAAAAGTCCTTTGACCACATGGTCAAGGAAATGCTGGAACGCGAGCCCATGCTTGAATACGTGCCGATTATTTCGGCCAGCGCCAAGGAAGGCCAGCGCGTCAACCGCATTGTGCAGGCTATTCAGACGGTGTATGCCAACTGCCGTCGCGTGCTTGGCCGCGACCGCGTTGCGACCGCCTTTGCAAGCTTCTTGGAAAAGAATCCGGTGCCGAGCCAGAATGCCCGTACCGTCCAGCTTACCCGTGCCTGCCAGATTATGGTGGAAC
This sequence comes from Fibrobacter sp., assembly GCA_045221475.1. Taxonomy (GTDB): domain Bacteria; phylum Fibrobacterota; class Fibrobacteria; order Fibrobacterales; family Fibrobacteraceae; genus Fibrobacter. Next base: position 48,934 of record JBGUWV010000096.1, on the reverse strand, counting down.
CGCCGGTAATCGCCATCGAAACCCGCACTCCGGAACTGGTGGCCGATTCTTACAAGCGCTACTTGCTCAAACAGTTTTACGAAGAATTCCAGCTGCAGGGCGCACCCCTCCGCTTGAACTTCGACCAGAAATTAACCCTTAGAAAGGATGAAGATCTTGAACAGTTTACTGAGTCTTCCAATAGCGTACTTGCTGGGGTCAATCCCGAGCGCGATCTGGATCGCAAAAATCGCAAAGGGAAAGTCGTTCGACATTAGAGATTACGGTTCCAAGAACGCCGGCCTCACCAACACGTTCCGTGTGCTCGGTTGGAAACCCGCACTCCCTGTGGTGTTCATGGATTTGATCAAGGGTATCCTTGGTCCGTGGATTGCCATGAAGATGTGCGAAGCTCAGGTGGCTGCCGGTGGTGCCGACTATTCTCACTGGGTTCCGCTTGTTGCAGGCCTCTTGGTGATTCTGGGCCACAGCTTTACTTGCTTTGCGGGCTTCCGCGGCGGTAAAGGCGTACTCGCCGCTTTGGGCGTTTTCCTGGCCCTTTGCCCGATTACCGCGCTTTCTGCTTTCGGCGTGTGGATTGTTTTCACCTTTGCGTCGAAGTACGTGTCGGTGGGCAGCATTGCGGCCTGTGTCGCTCTCGGCGTGTTTGCCGTGATGGGTTACCTCAAGTTGCCGTTCCCGCCCGACGACATTAACTTGGGATTGATGATTACCTGCCTTATTGTGGCTGTTTTTGTGATCGTGAAGCACAAATCCAACATCAAGCGCCTCATGAACGGCACTGAAAACGGTTTTGGCAGCAAACGCAAGACTCCCAAGGCGTAATTATTGTAGATTATAAGAGAAAGAGATTTTTGAGGTTTTATTATGAAGGTAACAGTTTTAGGTACAGGTGGCTGGGGACTTTCCCTTGGTCAGGTCGTGTACGAAAATAAGAATGAGGTGATGTTCTGGACCAATTCTCAGGCCGAAGTGGACCTACTCTCGACGGAACACCAGTACAAGGATAAGCTCCCGGGCGTTATCTTCCCGGCCGACTTTAAGTATACGACCGATATGAATGCAGCCCTGGAAGGCTGCGATATGGTTTTGATTGTGGTTCCCAGCCAGTTTATGGGTGGTGTGGCCAAGAATCTTGGCAAGTGGACTCCGGCCAAGGGTAAGGAACCGGTGGTGGTTTGTGCTACGAAGGGTATTCTCGAAGGCACGAACCAGCTCATGAGCGAAGTCTTGCTCGAAAATGTTCCTTGGCTCACCGAAGACAAGATGGTTGCTTTTAGCGGTCCGTCCCATGCCGAAGAAGTTAGCCGCCACATTCTTACGGCCATTGTCTCTGCTAGCGTGAACGAAGAATCTGCGAAGCTCGTGCAGAAGGCCATGAGCTGCTCTTACCTGCGCGTTTACACTTCCACCGACATTGTGGGTGTGGAACTCTGCGGCTCCGTGAAGAACGTGATTGCAATTGCTTCTGGCGTACTTTATGGTCTCGAAGCCGGTGGCAAGTTCAAGATTGGCGACAATACCCGTGCAGCCATTCTCACTCGCGGCCAGGCTGAAATGTGCCGCCTCGGTAAGGCTCTCGGTGCAAAGCCCGAAACATTTGCTGGCCTTGCCGGTATGGGCGACTTGATTGTGACTTGTCTTTCTCAGCATAGCCGTAACCGCTATGTGGGCGAACACATCGGTAAGGGTGAAACCATCGAACAGGTTCTCGGTGGCATGAAGATGGTGGCCGAAGGCGTTCCCACTTGCAAGAGCACCAAGGCTCTCGCCGACAAGTTGGGCGTCGAAATGCCGATCGTGAATGCCGTTCATGCCCTCTTGTTCGAAGGCAAGAAGGTGGACGATGTCATCAAGGAAATGTGGGGCCGTGAACTCAAGACGGAAGTCTGGGAATAAGGGTGTCGCGAAAATATTCTTGAAAGCTCCGCTGGATTCAACTCCGGCGGATTTTTTTTTGAGGTGCGGATGTTATTCTTGTTTCTTGCTCGCAACGAGTACGATAGCACCTTGTACGGCCTGGAATACCAGCGGGAAATATCCCAGGAGTCCTGCCGATAAAACAACTGGTGCAGGAATCCCTAAAATTCCCGTGAACAAGGCTACCTGAATGCCTTCGCGGACTCCGATGCCGTTCAGCGAAATGGGAAGCATGGAAACGATGGTGGTTATGTAGGTGAACACCACCAGAATGCTGAGGTCGATGCTTTGGCCGACGGCCTTAAAATAGGCGTAAGTCATGAATACGGCTAAAAATTGCAACCACAGGGAATCCAAAGATGAAAGTAGGACTTGTTTCTTGTGCAGCCTATAAATAGACAGGCTCTTCTGCAACTTTGGAATAAAGGTGAGTTTGTTTAAAACGATTTCCGGGATGGGTACTTTGTCCGAAAAAAGACAAAGTACTACAATTGCGGTACAGACCAAAAGGGCGATGGTCATGATGACGGTGTAGATAAAGGGAATTTCTGCCTTGTTCAGGGCGAAGGGGAGTGCCGCAAAAAAGCAGAGGAACATGGCCAAAAGCCCTTGGATGCGAGCCAGGAATACCGCTGAGACCGATTGGCTTGTTTGGTTGAATTTTTTTCCGAAGGCCAGTGATTTTACGGCGTCACCTCCGAAACCGGTGGGGAGCAGATTGTTGAAGAAATATCCCATGGCGGTAAAGGCGTAATACGTCTTGAAGGGAATTTCTGGACCCTGAACCGAAAGACCTTTCCAGCGATTAGCCTGGATAATCATGGTCAGGTTTGCGGCGACGAGCGTGGCAAGGACCCATGGAGTCATTCCAAGGCTCCAGTTGTCCATGACGCTTGCCAGCGGAATTCTGTAGAAAATGTAGGCAAAGCCGCCCACGCTAACAACGAGCTGGAGAATTCGCTTGACAAGGAGCTTTACATCTGTCTTATTGTCTGCCATTGGACCCAATATAGCATTTATAGGCTTTCTGCAACTTTCCGGATTTTTCGGGCGCTTTCTTCCCAGGAGAATCTGGATACCCAGGCGTCGATTTCGGCGTCGTATTTGCCCTTGTCGTCAATGGAAGTTTCGAGGGTGTTGGCGATGCTTGCCGGATCATTCGGATCAAAGTAGTTGGCGATGTTGCCACCCACTTCGGGCATGGACGAAGTCTTGGAACAGGCCACGGGGGTTCCGCAGGCGAAGGCTTCCAGGATTGGCAAGCCGAAACCTTCGTACAGCGAGGGCAGTACGAATAGGTCTGCCAGGTTGTAAAAGTTCACCAGATCGTCTTGGCTGACCATGCCGGCGTGAATGGTCAAGTTCTCAATTCCCAGTTCTTTTTCTTGGGTGGCTTTGGTGCGTCCGTCAAAGGCCTTGCCCACAAAAATCAAACGGCAGTTTTCCTTGTCCTTCATTTGGGCAAAACCCTTCAGCAGGCCGTTCAAGTTCTTGTGGGGGAGCAAATTCCCTACGTACAGCAGAATTTTCTTGTCTCGGGGAATGCCGTATTTTTCGTATAGGTAATCGTATTCTTCAGGCGATTTGCGCACGAATTCCTTGCCGACTCCGGAGGGAATGACGGTAATCTTGGATTCGTCGATTTTGTAGAAACGCAACAGGTCGCGCTTAGTGCTTTCTGAAACTGTAATAATCCGGTCGGAACGTTTGCTTACGAACCAGAAGATAAATTTGAAGTACAGGTGCACCAGCTTGAATGGCAAGAATTCGGGGTAAATCAGATGGGTCAGATCGTGAATTGTCACCATCATCTTGCCGCGGTAGAACAGGGGCACATTGCAGTGGGGAATGTGCAAAATATCGGGTTTTTCGCGGTAGAGAGCCCGGTATGGGAATTTTAGCTGTTCCTTGTAACCGTAAATACTGCTGATAAACGGAATATGCTTGGGTACCATCTTGTAGGCTTCCAAGTCTTTTGGATCCCCAAGGGCAATTTTATAGCCTACGTCCTTGAGCCAGTGCTGAATGCAGGTGCCGATGCCTGAACGGGAGACCATACGGGCATCGATAGCGATATTCAAATCCTTTTTGGGGGCACAGTTTATCATCATTATTCAAAAATAGGCTTTTTTAACGAAAAATACAATTTTTTGGAAAAACGGATGATTGTAGAATCTCCAATGTGGTCCGTTATTTCGACAAAGAACAATCGGGAAATTTTTTAAATTGCGGGTATGGCTTTTGTTCACCTGCAAGTTCATTCTGAATTTTCTGTTTTACAGTCTTCTGCTCGTCTAGATGGTATATTGGCTGCCGCTGCCGATGAAAATGCTCCTGCAGTCGCTTTGACTGACCATGGTGCCATGTTCGGTATTCTAGAAATTCAGACTCGCGGAAAGGACATGAACAAGGCCCGTAAAGAGAAGGGCCTCCCGCCGGTAAAGACCATTTATGGTTGCCATATTTATGTAGACACTTCTAGCGCCAACCAGAAAGATCCGACCACATTTGAACGGTTGACTCTCCTGGTCGAAAACGAGGCGGGGTATTACAACCTGCTTCGCATTGTCAGTTACCGTTACGAAGACGGTGACCGTTGGGCAGAAATTCCCTCGGTTCCGCTGTCGGTGATTGAAGAACATAAAGAGGGCATTATCGCCATTGCGGGTGATTTCTTCAGTAAGTACGGCCAGAGTGTGGTGGCGGGACGCAATAGTGTTGCCCGCGAATACATGGAAGCCCTGGACAAAATTTTTGACCATGACCACCTGTATATTTCGGTGTGCGATAATGCTGTTCAGGGACAAAAATTACTGAACGAATATAACGTTAAGCTGGCGGGCGAGTTGGGCCGTGAAATCGTGGCGGTGGCAGATGTACATTACATCAAGGCTGAAGATGCCCAGGCCCACAAGATTCTGCGTTGCATTTCTTTGAAAGAAACCCTGAACGGTTTTGACGATAAGCGTTTCCCGTCGGACAAATTCTATTTCCGTAGCGAAGCCGAAATGGTGGAACTGTTCGGTCATATTCCGGGAGCCATTGAAAATACGGTGAAAATTGCGGAACGCTGTAACTATACGGTCAAGACCGGTATCGGCGACGAATTCTGGCCCCGTTTCAAGATTCCTGACGAATTCCTGGCATCTGAAGAATACCAGAGCATCAAAGCCATCATGAAGGCGGAATACGATGCGGAATATCCGGTAGTTCGCGAACGTGAACTCAAGGGCGTCATCAAGGATAAGAAGAAAAAGGTGCAGGAATCCTATTGCGCCGAAAAGGGAATTGAACCCGATGCCCTGACCGATGACGACAAGGCTGAAATTGAACGTCTGTCTCAGCCGGAATTCTTTGATGAAAATGACAACAAGGCCTGGGACAAGGCTGTCCATCGCTGGTGCAAACCGGGCTCTGATTCTGATATCTACATTACCCATCTTTGTAATCAGCGCCTCCAGTGGCGTTTCCCGAAAGAGGACTTCAAGTTCCCTGCCCATGAAACCGATGTGGGCAAGCGCATGTACAAGGAACTGAATTGTATCCGCAACATGAACGTGGCGGGTTACCTGCTTATTGTGTGGGACTTTATCAACTGGTCTCGTGAACACGGAATTCCCGTGGGCCCGGGCCGTGGATCTGCTGCAGGTTCTTTGGTCACCTACATTATCGGTATTACCGACATTGACCCGCTGACTTTTGACCTCCTTTTTGAACGATTCCTGAACCCCGAACGTGTGTCCATGCCGGATATCGATACCGACTTTGCGGACCGAGATCGCGGTCGTGTGATTCAGTATGTGACGGACAAGTACGGCAAGGAATGCGTGGGCCAGATTATTACCTACGGTATGCTCAAGTCCAAGGCGGTGATTACCGACGTGGCCCGCGTCTTGGGACTTCCCCCTGCCGAAGCAAAGCAGATTACCAAGCTGTTCCCCCAGCGCACCTTGAACTTTAGCCTAAAGCAGGCTTGGACGGGTAAAGACAAGAAGGGCAACAACCTGGAAGACGGTTATAGCCCGGAACCCTTGCAGGCAATGATTAATAGCCGCGCCAGCTACCAGAACTTGTGGGATGTTGCTAAAAAGCTGGAAGATTTGCCCCGCCAGACGGGTGTGCATGCATGCGGTGTGGTGATTACGCCGACTCCTATTTATAATCTTGCTCCGTTGTACCGTGCCGCCCCCGAAGATACTCCGGTGGTGATGTACGATAAGCATTACGCCGAAGACATCGGACTTTTGAAGATGGACTTCCTTGGCCTTATCAACTTGTCGATCATTCAAGACACGGTGAACATGGTCAAGAAGAATCGAAAGATTGAAGTGGACATGGGCCATATTCCCTTGGATGACAAGGAAACGTTTGACTTGTTGGGCAAGGGCATGACCACCACGGTGTTCCAGTTCGAATCTCCGGGTATGCAGAAGTACCTACGCGAACTGAAACCCACGCGAATCTTTGACTTGATCGCTATGAACGCCCTGTATCGTCCAGGGCCGATTGACCAGATTCCGCACTTTATTGCCCGTAAGAACGGTCAAGAAGAAATTGACTGTTACCACCCCGACTTGGAACAGGTGCTGGGTGAAACCTACGGCGTGATTGTGTATCAGGAACAGGTGATGAAGCTGGCCCAGATTCTGGGCGGATACACGCTGGGCGGCGCTGACAACATCCGCCGTATCATGGCCAAGAAGATGCCCGAAAAGATGGCGAAACTCGAACCGGAGTTTTTCCAGAAGTGCTTGGATAAGGGCTACGAAAAGGAAATGATTCAGAAGGTGTGGAATGCGGTGCTTCCGTTCTGCGGATACGCATTCAACAAGAGTCATGCTGCGGCTTACGCTTACGTGGCTTACCAGACGGCATACCTTAAGGCTCATTACGGCCCCGAATACATGGCCGCTTCCATGACATCTAAAATGGGCAAGACCGAAGATATCGTGACGATTATCTTGGAATGCAAACGTCTGGATATCGAAGTAGTGTCGCCTAATATTAATGCCTCTATGGGTGAATTTGTGGCCAATACGGAGGGTCAGATTCTGTTTGGCTTGGCGGGCATTCGTAACGTGGGTATTGCTGTTGTCGAAGACATTGTGGCAGAACGCGAACGTCGCGGCAAGTTCAAGGATATTTTCGATTTTTGCAAGCGAGTAACCGAATACCAGGGTGAACAAAAAGAAAAACGTCCGCCTATGAACAAGCGCCTGATTGAAAGCTTGATCATGGCCGGAGCCTTGGATGAACTGCCGGGAAGCCGTGCTGTATTGATGGCGACCGTGGACCGCGCCATGGAAGTGGCGTCCAGATTCCAGGAAGATAAAGATCGCGGTCAGATGTCCCTCTTTGACATGGGCGGCGGTGCTCCTTCTATGGATAGCTCTGCTGAGGTTCTTGAAGAAGCTGAAGAATGGACTGCCATGGAAATGCTCAACAAGGAACGCGATGTGTTGGGCTTGTTCCTCTCGGGCCACCCGCTGGATGAATTCCGCCCGGAATTGCAAGGCTTTACCTCTTGCTCGCTTGACGAAGAAGAATTGTCGCGTCATGTGGGCGGAACCGTGATTGTTGGCGGCGTGGTGACTAAGCTTCGCTCCATTGAAACCAAGCGTGGTGATACCATTGGCGCAGGTTCCATTCAAGATTTCCATGGTGACTTGGAAATGTTCTTCAAGAAGGATCTGTGGGAAAAGTTCCGCGATACCGTAGCACTTGATGACCGCGTGCTGGTGAAGGGTAGCTTGGAACAACAGCGTATGGGCGATGGCGTCCAGATTGTGGTTGAAGAAGTCATTCAGCTGGACCGCGTGCGTTCGGACATGGTGAGCCACATTCATGTGGTGCTCTATTCTTCGATGGTGGACGATGCCTTTGCCGACAAGCTTTTGACGGCCATGGAAAAGTACGAACCCTTTGAAGGGGAGCGGGGTTGTGAAATCGTTGCCCACGTGGAAACGGAATCGGGCAACGTTCATGTGCTTTCCCTCAAGAACAAGAAAGTGGTTTACACTCCCGAATTGTTGCAGTATCTGCGCAAGGATTTAGGTGCCTTGAAGGTTTGGGTCTCGAACCGTGCTAAACGATAAATTTGTTCTTTTTTGTGCCGGCGAAGAATCCGGGGATTGCATCGGTGAACCTCTGGTAAAGGCCATTGCCGCTTGTTTTTTAGTAAAGGGTTCCGGTGGCACGCGTATGCAAAATGCGGGACTAGAACCTTTAGTTCATTATGAAACTTTGCCTGTGTCTGGCTTTGGCGATGTGCTGCCGAAGTACTTCAAGTTGCGCAAAAGTTTTAGCGAACTGAAGTCCGCGTTGGAATCGCCAAATTGTGTCGGGCTGGTTGCAATTGATTATCCCGGCTTTAATATGAAACTGGTGAAGCGGGCTGGCGAGTTGCATAAGCCCGCACTGTATGTGGCGCCTCCTCAGGTATGGGCCTGGAAAAAGAAGCGTGCCGCAGAACTTGCGAAAAATCCATTTGCGAAGTTAGCGGTGTTCTTTGATTTTGAAGAGGCTGTGTACCACGAAGCCGGCTGCAATGTAGTTCGCGTTCGCCATCCGTTTGTTGATGTTAGAAATGAAAACGGTCGTAGCGATGCAGCAATCCCGGTGCTGCTTCTTCCCGGGAGTCGAAAGGCGCAGGCGCTACGGAACTTGCCCCTATATTTGAATGCTGTGCGGAATGATGAGAACGTTGTTCTGGTGGCTGCACGGCAGGACTTGGTTCCCGCTTTTGAAAGGACTCTACGTCGAATAGGTGACGATTCGCTTTTGCGAAGGGTTCAGATTAAGGTTGCTCCATCAAGTGCCGAGGAGCGAATGCTTTTTTACCGAAGCGCGAAAAATGTCATCACCGCACCTGGAACCGCCACCTTGGAACTGGCCTTATCTGGAGCGCCTTTTACGGTTTGTACCAAGCCGGACTTGTTGACTTATTGCCTGGGACGCTTGTTTATCAAGACTAAATTTTTCGCATTGCCCAATATTATACTGGATCGTCTTGTGTTCTCAGAACACATCGTCCCCCCGTGGTCGGGGCTCAAAACAGGGTCGATGGCCAATGGGACTAAAGAAAATGTTGCAAAAGAGCTTTCAGAAAAGCTCTCTGTCGGGAGTTCCTTCGACCAATTAGCGCTTGAATTTCTTGGCCAACTCGTCGAGAGTAAAACGGAGTAGGGTTGGGTGACCGTAGGGGGACTTTAGGGGTTCTTCGGTAAGCATGAGTTGGCTTACTAGGGCGGCCATTTCTTCGGGCTTCAGTTTGTCGCCGGCCTGGTAAGCGTTGGTGTTTGCCCAAGCCTTGGCGATGGTGTCTTGGATTTTAACCATGTCGCCTTCGCCCTTGCCTTCGTCACCGATGCTATCCAAGAAATCCTTGACTGCCTTGATGGCGCGGGAAAGGGGGAGTGCGCTGGGGATGGCTCGAATCTGGTAGGTTTCGCCGCCAAAATGCTCAATGTAAAAGCCCAAGTGCTTGAATTGGTCTTCTACACTTTTGAGTGCATCCACTTCCAGTTTGGAAAGTTCCAAAAGTTCCGGGAACAAAAGTTCCTGACTGTCCAGGGCGGAACCGTTTCTTAAGGTGTCCAAAGCCTGTTCGTAAAGTACGCGGGAATGGGCCGCATGCTGGTCTATGACCAAAAGTCCGCTGGAATCGTCGCCTGCAATGTAAGTGTTGGCAATCTGGAAGAAAGTGGGGGGCACCCACTGGGTCGTTGGTTCTGGGGCCTCGTTTACATGCCCTTCCAGTGAAATGACCTTGCCCGCTTCGGGGGTGCTGAACAGGTCTTGTGCTAAGTCATTGAATGACGCTGTCTTACGGGGTTTGTCAAATGTAAAGGACGCCGTAGGGCGGTTCGACATTTCGGGGATGTCGCCGTTGGACTCCTTGGTCGTAAAACTGGTTGCGGGCGTGGCTACCGGCTTAGAAAGGGGCTCTTCGAATCCGTAAGGAACCTTAGGGGCGCTGTCCTGTAAATCGTTGACCTTGTCTAGGCCTGCAATTTCGTCGCTAAGGTCTATTAGGGGCGATTTTGCCTCCATGTCCTTTGTAAACGTGTCGCGAAGGGCGTGGGATACCACCAGAAAGACCAAATTTTGGTTTGCAAATCGAACTTCGCGCTTGGCGGGGTGCACGTTTACATCGAATTCCATATCGGGCATGTCCAGGAACAGTACCGAAACGGGTTTACACTGTGCTCCATAGGGCTCGTAGGCCTGTTGCACCGCCTTGCTTACCATCTTGCTTTCGATGGGGCGGTTACGGATGAACAAAAACTGGTGGTTGCGCTTGCCGTTTGTTTCGGTGGTAGGGGAGACATACCCCCAAACGTGGACGCCCGCTTCGGTATAGTCTACCGGCAAAAGGACTTTGGCGATTTTAGAGCCAATGGCTTCGGCGATGCGGTTGCGCAGTTCCCCGGGAATTCCTGTAAACACCGTTTTATCGCCAACTTTGTAGTCAAAACGGATTTCGGGGTGGGCTATGGCTGTTTTTAGAACAACATCGAAAATACGGGTGCCTTCGGCGGTGTCGCTGCTTAAAAAGGTGCGGCGCACGGGGGTGTTGTAAAACAGGTCTTCGACCAGGAACGTGGTGCCTCTGCTAGCTTGTATGTCTTGCTTTTCGACAACGTTTCCGCCTTCCAATTTGATGCGACCGCTATCACCCTCGTCGGTGGCGCTGGTAATGGTTAATTTGGACACAGCGGCAATAGAGGCCACGGCTTCGCCTCTGAAACCATTTGTATGCAAATGGAATAAGTCGTCTGCACTAAAAAGCTTCGAGGTGGTGTGGCGTAAATAGCATAAATCCAAATCGGCGGCATTCATGCCTTTTCCGTTGTCAATAACTTGGATTTTTTTCTTGCCGCCTTCCTCAATGGTGACCTGTATACGGGTCGCTCCGGCATCAATTGCGTTTTCAATCAGCTCTTTTACTGCCGATGCTGGGCGCTCTATGACTTCGCCCGCAGCTATTTTATTGATGATTTCATCCGATAAAACGTGTATTTCAGCCGATTTCATGCCCCAAATATAGCCTTTTGGGGTTTAAATCGTATTTTTTTTGCTAAATTAATAGTACGAAAAGGCTGAGTGGCGTTTTTCAAAAATACCATTCAATAGAGTGAGGTAAAAGTGCTTTCTAACCTATTCCTACAGTTGACTCACATCGAGTTGCTCATCTCATATCCTGTCAAGGACATCTTGACCCTTATCAAGCGGGATCCTCGCTTCAATGTCAAGTTGCTAAACGATATCTACTTCGAAGATTCGTTCGTTGACGAGGGCGTTTACCGCTTTATGATGAACAACGTGGTGAATTGGCTCTACGAACGCGGCGAAAATCCAGATGCATTCGTTCAGCGCATTATGGATCGTTGCGCAACCTTCGAAGCGATTCCTGCTCGTAGCGTGCTTCGCTCTTACCTCCCGTATGTCTCCCAGTTCTATGCTACTGAAGACGTCCGTCAGCTCTGCCTCGATATTATCCCGAAGCGTTACCCGCTTCTGACCAATGCAAAGTTCCTCCGCCGCGAACTGGCCGATGGCTTCCGCAAGGAATATTTCGCCTATCGCTTCGATTCTCCGGGTATGTTGGTTACGAACCCCATGCGCTGGTTCAACGGCTTGGTTCAGGTCGGTGCAATTCTTTTGAACACTCCTCCTTACGAAAAGATTGAATACAAGGCCAGCCAGACCTCCTTTGTGGAAGCTCTTGAAAACCGAGTTGCAGCCGAAGTTCGTGATGATGGTTGTGTTTACGTGAACGGCCGCCAGGTCGGTAAGTACATGACTTTTGGTGATTGCCTTGCCGAATATGGCCTAGAATGGGAATTTGAAGCCGAAAAGAAGATGGCCTGCATTCGCGCCACTGAAGATGTGGTAGACGATAAGGTGGGTGCAGTCCTGATTCACAAAGGTTGCTATTACGGTGCACCGGCTAGCGTGGTCTACTTTGATTATAAGGCCAATGTGGTGGCTCCGGAACCGTTCAACAAGCTCATGAGTGCCGTGGTTAAGCAGGAATTCGATTCCTGGGAACCCATCCAGAAGGCCCAGGAACAGCTCCTGGAAGCCATGAACGACTCCGTGACGATCATCTATTACAAGAGCGATGACTCTATCTCGGTGAACAACAAGCACTTGATGCGTAACGTGCCTGCTCGTATTCTCCGTAACTTGCTGCGTGAATACAGCGCCACTGGCCGTGAAGAATTTGAAAACCGCGAATTCAAGCGCGATCCGTCCATTTGCATGGATCCGCTCCGTCCGAACTTCGAAAGCCGTTTGAACCGTGTGATTGCTCATATCAACGGTTCTGACGATCCTGAACATCCGTCCGAAGGTGTGAAGAAGTTCTTCGAAATCGAACGTCACCGTCGCGGTGGATTCCGTTTTGTTCCGAAGTGCAAGATTATTTTCCACGAAGAGTAAACGCCAGTTTACTAAATCCAAAATGTAATCGAAACGGATTTAGAAAATAAGCAAATTGGTAGTTCTCAAGGGCAAATAAAAGGGTATATTTGGAATCGTGAACGGTAGAAGGGTAAATCCTGAAACAACTCTATCATTGCTCCCCTCCTGGTAGGTTCAAGGTTCCACATACCGATTCATATTTTCTCCTTCTTAGGAAAGGATCCTCGCAAGAGGGTCCTTTCTTTTTTTGTCCCTTTAGGGACAAAAAAAGAAAGTCCTTCGGCTCAGCCATGCCAGTCTGCAAGCAGCCTGTCGCGGCGTTCGCCTTGCGGACTTTTCTTTCAGCATGTTCTTGACCTCGGTCATGTACAAGCCTTTGGCTTGTCCGCGACTTATTTCTGGGTGATAACTTCGACGGTTAATTTGTTGAAGGCGAGTTTGCCGCCGTCGCGGATCTCCAGAGCAGCGCGGAATGTGGTGTCGTTCTTCTTGAACGGCTCGAGGACGGGCGTTAGTTTGTTCTTTAGCAAACCTTCCACTTCTTCGTCGGTGAATTTCCGCTGGTAGAATACCTGCGGAATGCCAAAACCGCATTGCGGGTTCATGCACACGTACGCGGCGTGCGTAGCCTCGTTGTTGCCCTGGCCCGATGTGCCGCTGCGGAAACGTAGTTGATCTCCGCAAACGGGGCAGGGAAAGTTCCTGCGCATAAATTCAAAGACGGTGCGGCCCTTGTCGGCGCCCTCGCCCCATTTAAGGCGTGCGGCAAAATCGGAGCCCTTCTTACTTTTGAAATCTTGAATCAGAGGCGTTTCGCCGTTGGTAAAGAGCTCGCTTATTTCGGCGGCGGTGAGCGCATGGCCAGCGACGGTCTTGAATAGAGTGAATTTGCAATTAACTCCATCGGTTGTGCCGGTACAGAACAAGGCGTTCTTATTTTCTTCAAGAACGGCTCCGCAGAGTGGACACTTGTATTCTGTCTTTTGCCCGTGGAATTTGCCATCGCTTTCGAATTCAAATTGAATGTTGAAATCTTTATCGACGGAGAGCTTCGCTGAAAATTCGGTGCCCTTCTTGCTTTTGAATCCAGAAACCGGTCCGACCGTTTCACCGGCAAGTAGCTTCTTAATTTCGGCGTGGGCAAGCATCTTGCCTGCCACGGTGTGCCCGAATCGGAATCCGCATTCGGCTTTGGGGCACACGTAGCCCCAAGGGGCTACTTCGAGCGCGCCTCCGCATTTGGGGCAGGGTATCGCCTCGGTCACGGTTTCGCGCTCGAACTGGCAGCCGTATCGCGCATGTAAATCGGCGAACAGCTGCTTTACGTATTCCACGATTCCGTCGCGGAATTCAGCGGGCGCGAGCACTCCTTTTTCCACCTGCGAAAGCTTGTATTCCCATTCGCCGGTCATTTCGGGCGACTTGACTTTTTCGTCCATGAGCGAAATAACTTCGCGCCCGCGGGCGGTACTCACCAGGTAATTCTTTTGGGCTTCGATAAAGCCGCGCTTCTTGAGCGTTTCGATAATGCCTGCTTGCGTTGCCGGCGTGCCCAAGCCGCGGTCTTTCATGGCTTCGGCGAGCTCTTCGTTTTCGATTTGCTTACCGGCGGTCTTCATGGCGGCAAGGAGCGTTGCCTCGGTATAGTATTTAGGCTTGCTTTTCTTTTTCTTTTGCAATTCTACGCTATCGAAGGGCGCACTGTCACCGACATTCCATTCGGGGAACGCTTCGACCAAATTCGTGATGTCATCGCTGTCGCCTTTACCTTCGGCGTCTTTGGATTCGGCATCGCCTTTCTTGCTTTTCGTTTTTTTCTTGTCGTCTTTCGTCTCTTTGACGAGTGCGCGGAAACCGAGATCCTCATTGCGCTTGAGTTTCAAACGGAATAAATCTGGATCCTTCGACTTCGCTGACGCTTCGCTCAGGATGACATTGCGTTGCAATGTCACTTCCATTTCGTCCCACACGTACGGCTTCAGCCATGCTTGCACAAAGCGTTCCTTGGCAAGGTCGTAAATCTTTTGCTCCATTTCGGGCAAATCGTTCGGGGCTTCGCCGGTGGGGATAATGGCAAAGTGGTCGGTCACCTTGCTGGAATTGATAAAGACGAAATTTTCCCCAGCACCGCGCATGATTTTTTTCTGCTCGGGGGTAGCTAGCCTTTGTGCCAGGGCGTAGGCCTCCTGCTGCATGGTGTCGGGCAGGTACTGGGAATCGGTACGGGGGTAAGTGAGTAGTTTCTTTTCGTACAGATTCTGGGCGCAGTCCAGAACTTGCTGGGCGCTGTATTTGAAACGCTTGTTGCCCTCTTTCTGTAATTCAGTCAGGTCGAAGGGCTTTTGCGGAAATTGCTTTTTCTGCTGGTTATCGATTTTAGCTATAGTCGCTTCGGCAGGAGGGGCGCAACGTGCTACAACCGAATTCGCTTCCGATTCTTTTTCAAAGACGGCTACTTTTAGGTTCGCTTCGCCTTTGGCGTCTTCTTCGCGCTTGACAAATTGGGCCTGGAACCCTTTCCATGTACCTACGACGCTGTAGTAAAAGAGTTCCTTGAATTGCTCCACGATGGTGTCGCGTTCTACAATCAAGTTCAGTGTAGGCGTTTGCACACGGCCTACTGAAATCATCTTGCCGCGCCCTGCCGTAAGCGTGTAGGCGCGTGTCGCGTTCAGGCCCACCATCCAGTCGGCTCGCTGTCTTAAACGGGCTGCATAGCTCAAATTCACGCGCTGGGTGGCATCTTCCAGGTTTTTCCAGGCTTTGTCCAAGTCCTTGGCTACATAGCTGTTCACCCACAGGCGCTTGATGGTCTTTTGCTTAAAGGAGGGCGTGTAGTCTAGCACCAAGTCAAAAATCAGGTTACCTTCGCGGCCCGCATCCGCGCCGTTCACCAACACGTCTGCCTGCTCCATCATCTGGCGCACCACATTCAGCTGCTTCTTGGTGCTCTCGATTTCCATGAGCTTGAATTTTTCGGGCAACAGGGGTAGGTTCGAAAGTCGCCAACCGCCCTCGAATCCGGGGTAGGCGTCCAAGGGGGCAAGCGTAATCAGGTGACCCACGCACCAGGTAATGCAATGGTTCTTGCCGATAAGACATCCGTCGCCTTGGGTGAATTTTTCACCCTCCAACCGTTCCAGCATGGGGCGGTAGTGTTGGTTTGCGACAGACGGTTTTTCGGCGACCAGTAGAATCACGATTCAATGTCCACTTGCAAAAGGTCTTTTTCCCAGGCTTCCTTGGTGGCGCGTAATTTTTTCAGTGATTCGTCGTCGGCGCCACTTTGGTCTCGCAAGTCCATCAGTTGGCGGTACCCTTGGGCGAGTTGCTCGGCTTTGGGGTAATCCTGAACTAGGGCCGCCAGTTCGCTTAAAATGGCTCCATCTGAGTAGAGCTTGGCGATTCCTTCCAGCGTGCGCAAGATGTAGTCCTCTTGCCGGCTTTCTTGCTTGGCCTGTTTGGCTTCTTCGAATTCCAGGGGCTTGATTTGGTCAATCCATTCTGCTTCGGCGGTAAAAAGCTCGTTGTCTTCGGCAAGGGCGTCTTTGCGTCTAGAAAGTTCCAGTTGCTTTTTAAGGAAGGGGCGGTAGGACTCAATATCGAGGGCTATACCATTTTTTTCGGTAAAATCCTTTAAATTTTGCAGGTTTGTTGTGGTTGGGTTGTTCAAAAGGCATTCTTTCAAGACTGAAAGCTGGTCTTTGGCTGGGAGATTCTTGAAAGATTCGCTCTTCATGCTCACATCTTTGATTTTTAACCAAAAAATGCGTAAAAGCACGAGTGCAATCACTATGGTAAAGAGAGTCGAAAACGTCATTCTATGCCACTATTTAGAAATTTAAGGGGTGCTATGGGAATTTTGTGAAGGATTGTTCCGCGGGGAAGCAAAAAATAAGTGCTCTGGGGCACGGACATTCAGCAAATGGCTTATTTAAAGGAATTTTCACAATAAAAAATATAATAAATGGAAAAAAAAGGGTTATATTTAGGGTGGAATATTCTAAACCTAATATTAGGTGTGGAGATTGGAAAATTATGAATCTGTTTGGAAAAAATGGTAAGGGCGTTATCGGAGTATTAATTGGTTGTACTTCGATGTTGTATGCTGCTGGTAATAATACAGAACGAATTTTGGACGTTATTATTCGAGATTTTCAACCGACTCACTCGGATTTTGAAAATTTTTCTGAAGAGTCTGTTAATCATCAGAATGACATTCGTGCAAAAGGTATGTACGGGTTTGATGATAATTGGGCTACGTTGCAACCTTATCACAATACTTGTGCCAATGGAACTACTGCAGAATCGAATCCTGCCGTAGGTGTACAAATTGGACAGGATGGATATCCTAAACAAATCAATCCAAATCTGCCGTCTTATCTTCAGAAGGCTTCTTCATATGATGGTTTGGAGTATGGTTTGTGCGCTGCCAAAAGTCCTCAGGGTTATAACCAGAGAGGATATAAAAAAGTTGCCACTGTTGGAAATGACACTCTGGTGAGAGGTTTTGTTTGCCCCGACGTGGCTGCTCATGACCCAAAAGAATGTGACTCGAAATATCAGGCTTCGTCCAATAACTGTTGGCAAAATCCGGTGTATTATACCCCGGGGATGGTTAAACCATATCTGTCTTTTTATGATGTGAATGGTGATGGGTCGTTTGACATGTTAGACGAAGTCTTTATTGACAAACTTGCCGAGAAATGTGATAACTCTCATTTTGAAGAGTGGTATCGAGATGTAGAAGGCGTTAATAAGCGTACTGAGGTTCCACTGGTTTTGCCGGCTGTTGCAGGAACAAAATATTACCAAATAGACTATAACTATAATAATGGTGGTTACTTCCCGCTAGATCAAATTGATGTGGCTTCTCAGAAGCGCATTGGATCGACGGTCAATTGCGTTGAAGGACGTGCCTGTGACCAGTTCGGTCCCCAAAGCTTATCTATTTTCTGTCCGCCTTATGATTATGAATATGCAGATGGCCAATATGATTTCATGAAACAGCCTACATATTCGTTGTGCTTGAATTGGTTGGCTAATGGTGGTCCTCGTAATCCGGGGGCTGCTGCAGTTGCTGCTGGACAAACAGATTTAGGTTTGCAACATTTGCGTAATTACAACTTCACGATGATGGGCTATGCCAAGTTCAAGTATAAGGTTGCTAACCAGACTCCTCTGCCTGAAGTCTTTGAGTTTACCGGTGACGATGACATGTGGATCTACGTGGACGGTGTTCTTGTTGTTGACCTTGGGGGAACCCATTTGGCTTCTCCGGGTAAGGTCGATATCCCGACTCTTGCTGCACATAACCATGGTTGTGATATTGATCCTTCGTTGGCTGCTTATGGAAGGCCTCCTCTTGCTGATAGTTCTAACTGCACTCCTGGCTCAACTCAATGGGCTGATAATACTTGGCATCATTTGCACTTCTTCTATGCAGACCGCCAGACGGATGGTTCCAATATGTACATTCGTACCTCTTTGGCTGAACTTGCTCCGTCTCGTTATGGTCAGCCGGCCATTGCTAGTGCTCTTGTGACCGTTGATGAAAACGGTAACCAAAAGGTGAGCATGAACTTGAATACCTCGCTGGATGCCAATACTATCGAGATGTTGAAGAATTCTGGTCAACCAGCGATTATTATTGTTCGTAATGTAGAAGTGAATGGCGTGCCGACTCAGGTGGTTTATGGCTTCTATGTGACTGGAGTTGTGGAAGGTCAAAATGAAGGCGCTGCTGGCGTGCAGTACGACTTTACGGGTGAACTGCGTGATTTGCAGGGCAATCCTGTTCCCTCGGGCATTGTCGCTAATGACAAGATTGCCTTTAACTACCCGTATGATGATGAACTTTTTGGTGCTGGCAAATCTGATGACAACTATGCTGATGAAGTGTGGACTCAGTTGGGTGCGTGGAGTCAGCAGATGGGCTACTATGTGACTTCTGCTTCTGGTAAGGGCGTGGTTGGTCCTCCCAATAGCTTGGATGAATGGGCTGTCACCCAGTTTATCCCGAATACCAAGATTGCCACGTTCTCGTTGGATAGTTTGATTGACCGTCCGGACTTTACGAATCAGTCTAATCGCTTGACTGAACTTGCCAAGAACAATGATGGTACGTTGCCTCTGAACGCAACTGCAGACCTGCAGATTACTCCTATTCCGCTTGATTGCGGCCTTGGACCGGGCTCTTGCGGCGTGGGTGGCAACCCGCTGGATTTGAAGAATGAATTCAAGAGAGACTTCTCTGCGTCCTATGTCAATGGTACTTCTCAGGTGTATGGTTCTACCCCCACGACGTTTGTTGGCGGTCAGAATAACGGTTCTTCTGGATTGTGCTATGGTAATGGCGACGGCTCCAACGAAAGTTGCGTCAGTATTGCTTATCCGGTGGCCGGTCCGTTCCGTTTGAACATTCGCATATTTGACCACTTGGGTCACTTTGTGAACCAGTACCAGCAGGTAGTGACGATTGACATGCTGAGCGAAGCTCTTGGTGGCGCAGCAAAGACGACTCACCCGAATAGCTGTCAGAACCCCTTGTATGGTGAAACTGGTGCCGCTTGGATTACGGCTAAGGTTTACCCGGTTTCTCAGACTGGTCGCCTGCTTGCAACGGGTCCCTATATTTACCAGGTTACCTTCGTGCAAGAAGATTACGTTCCTTGCGTGATGGTGGGTTCGATGCCGCAGGATGGTACGATCTCGTACAGCCGCTCCAACGATACCTACAGGCTCGGTTACCGTCGTAACAAGAAGAAGTAATCGCTAAAAAAGGAATTTGCCCCTGCTGTAAAGCGGGGGCTTTTTCTTATGTTGCCGTAGGCGCTAGGAGAATTCCTGAATTAGTTTATGGTCCCAATGAGGGCGAAGGGTTCGGCGTCCGTGATGGTGACGGTGAACCGTTCGCCCGGCTGTAGCGGTGTTTCGCTGCTGATTGCTACAGGGCGATAGGCGGCGTTCCGGGCGATGTAGGTGCCCTTGCGGTAGCCGTTTTTTTCGATGACCACGGTTTCGGTGGTGCCTATCCAGCGGGCGTTATTTTCGGTTGCGATGCGTTGGAAGGCTTCGGCAAGGGCGGCGGAGCGTACGTGCTTGACTTCGTCGGGAACGGCGCCGGCCATGTTATAGGCGGGCGTGTTCGGGCGTGCTACAAAGCGCGTGATGTTGCAGACGGTAGGGCGGGTCTTTTCGAGAATGTCTAAGGTGCCTTGAAAGTCCCGCTCCGATTCGCCAGGGAATCCGACAATCAAATCGGTACTTAAGGTGAATAAAGGAAACTTGCTGTTGAATGCGTTTGCAAGCTCGTTGTAGTCTTGCACGCTGTGTTTGCGGTTCATTGCCTTAAGAACGGAATCGCTTCCGCTTTGCACAGGCAGGTGAATGAACTTATAGACCCGTTCATCCTTAAAACATTCTAGTAGCGAATCGAGATAGCGCAACATGTGGCGTGGATTTCCCATGCCAAGACGCATCTTGTAGTTGCCTGGGACCTCGGCCAGGATTTGTTGTACCAGCTCGGCAAGATTCGTATCGGTGTCGAATCCGTAACAGCCGCAGTCTTGACCCGTTAATTGGATTTCGACGCAGCCGTCGTTTACAAGGTTCTTTACTTGCTGTACGATGTCTTTAGCAGGGTAGCTATGCAAACGACCTTTGACGAGCCTTGTAGAGCAATAGGCGCATGCATCGAGGCAACCTTCTTCGATGTTGACGATGCCTACCAGCGGCGATTCCCTTAGGGGGACGCGGCGATCCATGCCTTGCCCGAGCTCTTTCAAACTCGTAAATACGACTTTGCTCGTTATCTTAGTGACTTCTTCACGGAAATCTTTCGGCGCACAGCCCGTAATAAATAGCTTTGCTTCGGGGGCTCTGCTTAATGCTTCTCGCAGTAACTTTAATGCGCCTGAGTTCCCTTTCACGGTGCAGACATTCAGCACGAAGGCTTCGGGCTTTTGCGATTCGGGCATTCCGAATACGACTCGATAATCTTCTGCGAAAACTCTTGCGATTTTTTCACCGTCGCCAAAGTTGGCTGCGCAACCTTGGCTAATCACGGCTAAAAGCGGCTTGTTGTCGGCGCATTCCATCGCCTTACCGCTCAAACTTTTCCAGGGTGATTCCCGGGTAATAGTGGCTTAAAATTTCTTGGTAGCTTTGCCCGGCCTGGGCACGAGCCCGCACTCCCATTTGGCACATGCCCACGCCGTGTCCGAATCCGGTGCCTGTAAGCACCCATTCCTTGCCTTCCTTTTTGATGGTAAAGAAAGAGGAGGGGAGAATGGTTCCTGCCTTCTTGAACAGCCAACGCGTACGGTCGGTCTGTACGTCGAAATGTCCCTTGTCGGTTTCGACGCGGAGAGTCAAGATGCGCCCGCTCTTAAGCTTGTCTTTAATTTTGAAGGATTTGACCTTCTTGAAATCGGCCCCTTTTGCTTCGCTAAAAGTAGCCTTGGCTTCGCTCACGTTCGACTTGAACAGCTTTGCGATTTCCTTGTCGGCGAAGCGGCGTTCCCACTTGATGTAGCTGGATTCATCGCACCAGGGTTTGCCATTGGGGCGCTTGTCCGGTTTGCTTTGCAAGTAGGGTAGGTCGGGGCGGTTCCAGGTGGCAAGGGTTTCGGTAACGCCGCCGCAAGTGGAATGGTAGTAGGCGATAATGAATTCGCCTCCATAAGTCATCACGACGCCTGCGGTTGCCTTCACGGCTGCATCGGTCAAGGGTGTTGCCGATTCCAGTCCCTTGTACACCTGGTCCTTGGTATCGGCGTAAACGTCAAAACCCATGGATTCGCGGCTGTTGAAATGCTTGTAGGCGTAAGTGCGTGCGGCCACGGCCTGGGCCTTTAAGGCCTCGATGCGGCTAGAATCCAACTTGCCGATTTCGTAGGGCACCACGCCGCGCAAGTAGTCTTCTACATCCACCGAGTTGATGGCGTCCAGTTTGCCGTTTATGTTACGGAACATGATGCTTCCGGGGTAGCAAGCCTTGCCGAGGCTTTTTTTATCGGGGGCGACAGATAGGCAGCCGCCATCTTCGCTGTTGAATTCGTGGGCGATATCTTCGGTGGAATTGCCGTCGGCTTCGAATCGCACCATTTTGCCCCGCGGCGTAACGTGTACCGTTTCGCCTTGGTACAGCAGATAAAGTTCTTTTACGCCGGTATAAATCCCTATGCGAAGCGGCCTGTCCAATTCTTCGGGAATTTTATGTGCCTTGAATGCCGCCGGCTTGTCCTCGTCATTCTGACCTTGGCTCAGATTTTGCTTTTCGCCTTGAGCAGGCTTTTTTTCTAGCGGTTTCTTCTCTTCTGCAGCTGGTGGTGGCGGCAAGTAACTGTCGACAATCGCTTTAACAGATTTTTTGCTTTTTGTTTGAGAAACGGGTTGTTCGCTTGTAGTCGTTGCCTCAATCGGGGCGAAGTTGACCGGCCCTGCTTCAAGGTCTTCAGCCTTAGGCACCTCCGCTTTTTGCACATCGTCGGGCAAGTCGAAATCATCGTCTGCAAATGCAGCCGTAATCCCGAGAGTAAATGCAAAAAAAAGTGGAAGCTTAAAAGACATTACTTGTGCAATTATACAAATTATTCTTCGGTAAAAAAAGGAGATGCCCGCTCGGTGGCGGGCATGACATTGCTCAAAGGCCTTTGAACCTGCCTTAGCGCTTCTTCAACTTCGCTTGAGTTTCCTTGGCCATTTTCTTCAGCTTGGACTGGTTCATGGTGCGGTCGGCTGTCGAAATCTTATCGACGAACAGGTCTCCGTTCAAGTGGTCCGTTTCATGCTGGATGCAGCGGCCAAAGAGCCCGTCGCAGTCGTGCAATTCTTGCGGTTCGCCGTTGATATCGAAGAAACGGACGCACACCTTGTCGGGGCGCATCACGTTGCAAAAGATATCCGGAACCGAAAGGCAACCTTCGTCGTAGGGAACCACCTTTGCATCGGGTTCAGCTTCCCATTCGGGATTGAACATGATGTAAGGGCGCGGTTCCTCTTCGCCAGGAACGGCAGTGTCGATTACGACCAAGCGGATGTTCTTGCCAATCTGCGGAGCGGCAAGGCCGCAACCCGGAGCGTCGTACATGGTTTCGAGCATGTCTTTGGCAAGCTGACGCAGTTCAGGCGTGATTTCGGTGATGGGCTCGCATTTTTTGCGGAGCACCGGGTCACCGTAAGTTCTAATGGGGAGAAGTGCCATTGGCTACTCCTTACTTCTTTTCTTCGGTCTTTGCAGCGGGTGCTGCGGTTTCAGCGCTCAGAACGCGGAGAATGGCAGACTTTTCGAATTCGATCAGCGTAGTAGAAGCGGTGCGAACGGTGATGCTCGTACCGGTTTCGTCAATGTTGGTAACAGTGCCGATGATGCCTGCGGTGGTAATCACCTTGTCGCCCTTCTTAAGAGCCTTGCGCATTTCTTCCATCTTCTTCATTTCCTTGTTCTTCGGACGGATGAAGAAAAGCCACATCACCACGAACAAGAGGATAAGCGGCAAGAAGCTGCCGATAGCGCTGGGCTGCTGTTCGGGGGCGGCTTCTTCGGCGAAGGCGGCGATGGAGGAAAGGGTGATAAGGAGTGCAGAAAGTTTCATGTTTTTACCTTTAGAAGGGTTGTTTGATTTTACGAGGTAAATATAGAAAAACTAGACTAATTTCTTGTCCAGAAGCGGGTAAATGCGGTTCAGTTCCATCAAGTCCAGGATGGTGTCAAAATCGCCCGAGAATGACGGGATGGCTTCGATTTCGGGGAGCATGTCGCCGTTGGTCAATGGAATGGATGCTTTCAGTAGTTGGCGCTCCAAAAGCGGGAGTATGGTGCGCGTGGTGAGGGTGGCTCCAAACATGGCCCGTTTGGCGACCTTCATCAGGGATTCAGTCTTGATGGTGAAGGCTCCGTTCTTGAGCGGTTCGTTGCTTTGGTGCACCGTTTTTATCACGGCGTTCAGAACCATCTGTTCGGTCATCGAAAGAATCTGCGGGGGAGTCTTCTTGTAACGCGCCCGGTAGAGAATGGATTCGTACAAGAGATGCACGACGTTCCTGTTCTTGACATGAACTTGCGTTCCCTGAATTTTCAGGATATCAAGGTCATCGAGAATTTGGAGCAATTCGTTGATGCAGTCTTTTGAAATATTGAAGAGATTGTGAACGCTGTTGGAAATTTCGCTGACTGACTGGTCCGAATCCAAAATATAGAGCAGGCTTGGAAGGGCCTTGATCTTGTCGCTTTTTCGCTTGTTCTCGCCAGCAATTTGCAGTCTGCCGGTGAGGAAGGAAATAATTGATTTAAACCAGGCCGGTTCCTGTTCCAAGGTTTCGTCCAGCGCATCGGGGGTGATTTCGATTAGCTCGCAATCTTCCGTTGCCGTAATGGTTTCGGTGTAGGGCTCGTGTTTAAGAAAAGCCAATTCGCCTATTAAAGCTCCGGGGCCGTAGGTGTTGATGGCTGTGCCCAAGGTACTCTTGCCCTGCAGCTCTCCATCGCGAACCACATAAAGGTTTTCGCCGGGATCCCCTTCGCGGAATAGAATCTGTCCTTCTTCCAGCGTCATAGCACCCCTCGAATGTTGGTCTCGTAGCGTAGCGCTTTCAAGAAATACTGAATCTTGGTCTTGTTGATGCTGTACAAATCGCAGTCGGGATCGCTTGCGTCTTTTTTCGCAAACCATTCCATTTTTAACAAATTAATCCATTGCGACACGTCGGCATCGGGGAACTTTTCGTGAATGTATGCAATCCAGTCGGGGCCGGTCTTTTCGGGAGATTCCTCCAAGGTCGACAAAAAGACCAGAATCTTTTTTTGGACGATGCTTAATTTGTAAGGCGCAAATGCCGTATCGCGTTCATGAGCCTGGATGTAGTCCGTAAAAATGTGCAACAGTTCCGGGTCGATAATCTTGCAGAATATGCGTTGACCTTTTTGCGAGAGCTTGATTAGGTGCCTACGCAAAAGAGACTTGAAATCTTCCTGGGCCGTGACTGTCGAAATCTTGGTCAAGAAACAGAATTCGCGAATGAGTTCTGCCAGGTTGAATTCGGTGTCCTGTGGCTTGTGGCTCAGGTATTCGGCTAGGCTCTTGAGGGTGTTCTGTACGCGGGTCTCTATGGCGGCGCGCTTTAGCAGGTGTGTCTTTGCAGAAAGGTTCCGGATCAAGGCTAATAGCCAGAGGGGGAGCCGCTTGAGTTCCGATTCCATGCATTCTTCGGTCACCATGGTAATGCGGGAATCCTTGCTTGCCGAAAGTTCGTACTTGAAGGGTTCGCGCTCCAACAAAGCGGCTACACCGACCAGGTCACCCGGTCGCATGGTAAAGACAATGGAATAGGGGGGAGTGGTTTCTCGGGCGATAAGTTCGCCTTCTTCGAGAATGACGATACTCCTGTCTTCGCTCTTGGGCGAATAAACAACAAACCCCGCCTTCACGCTTTGGTGCGTGGGCGGGATTAATTGTTGACGCGAGGTCATGTTCCTCGAGTGTTAAGCTGATTAAGCCTGACGTTCGTCGATACGAGCAGCCTTACCGCGGAGGTCGCGCATGTAGTAGATGCGAGACTGACGGACCTTACCCGGGCGATCGAGCACGATGGAATCGATGCGGGGGGAGTGGAGCGGGAAAATACGTTCCACGGCCACGCTGCCGGACATCTTGCGGACGGTAAGAGTTGCAGAAATACCGGAGTTCTTCTTCTGGATCACGACGCCCTTGAACGGCTGGATACGTTCCTTGGTGCCTTCGATCACCTTCACGTTCACGGTGACGGTATCGCCAGCGCGGAGTTCAGGAAGGTCGGTCTTCAAGTTTTCGTTGTGGATTGCTTCAATGTTCAGGGACATTTGTGTACCTCGTTTTTATTTGATGCCAAATTTAGTATCTTCTTCAAGATTTTTAAAGATGTCTGGGCGTCTTTCTTGCGTTCTTTTTAACGATTCTTGGCGCCTCCAGGCTTTAATGTTCGCGTGATGACCCGATAAGAGCACTTCGGGCACCTTTTTTCCTTCAAAAACTTCGGGGCGGGTATAGACCGGCCACCCCAGTACGCCCTGGGCAAAAGAGTCCGTTTCGCCGGATTCCTTGTTGCCGAGAGCCCCGTCCAGGAGTCTCACCACGGCGTCGGTCACGAGCATGGCAGGCAGTTCGCCCCCGCTTACGACGAAATCGCCGATGGAAATCTCCAGGTCAACCTCGGACTGGCGGATGCGGTCGTCGATACCCTTGTAGTGTCCGCAGACCAGCACCAGATGGCTTTCCTTGGAAAGTTCTTTCGCTAGTTTGTGCGTAAAGGGCACTCCGTCTGCAGTAAGGTAGATAACCTTGCCGCCGTCTTCCTTGACTCCCGTGCTTCGGATGGCGTTGGCGAGGGGTTCCGGCCGTAAGACCATTCCCGGTTCGCCGCCATAGGGCACGTCGTCCACCTGGCCGTAGTCGTTGATGGCGAAGTCGCGCAGGTAGATGGTGTTGAATTCCATCAGGCCTTTGCTCTGGGCGCGACCCATGATCGATTGTTTCATGGGAGTGAACATCTCGGGGAAAATGGTGATGCAGTCGATTTTCACCTTTCCTCCGGGCACAGGCTCTTGAGGTAGTCTGTGCTGAATGTAATGCTCTTGCCTTCTTCGTCTATGTCCAAGACACAGTCGTCTATCCAGGGGGCGAGGATTGTCTTTGCGGAAAATTCGCTCTGGAAGGCTTTGTCGAACTTGACGTGAAACGCGTTCACGGTAGGCAGTTCCTGGACTTCAAGAACTTCGCCAATGTCGCGGCCGTCTTCCAGTTTTACGCGGAACCCTTCCAAATCGTCCAGGTAATATTCGCCTTCGGGGGCGGGGAGCCTCTCCGATTCGGGGATCATTACGTCTGCATTGACGAAGTGTACCAGGGACTCCGGCGTGTCGTACCCCTTGAACTTTAATAACCACAGATTGTTTGCAAGCCTGGAATCTTCCAGAGTCAATTGTACCGTCTCACCATTGGTCTTCTTTAGCATCACATCCTTAAGCATCTCGTGACGGTTAATGTCATGAGTGAACGGCATCGCCTTGATGTAGCCCTTGACGCCATGTGTGCGCATGAGCTGGCATACGGTGATGTATTCTTCGGATTCAGACATGAAAGACTTAGTGGGGTTTTGAATCAGCGGAAGGTGATTATCTTGGTTCAAGCGGTTTTTGCTAGATAAAAAAGCCCCGTGCTTTTAGGCACGAGGTTTCTTTTCAAGCGAAAATTATGCTTCGGCAGCGGGTGCTTCTGCAGGAGCTTCTGCGGCGGCAGCGGCTTCAGCAGCGGCGGCTTCCTTAGCGGCCTTTTCAGCTTCGATCTTGGCGAGAGCCTTAGGACCGAGCTTGGCCTTCTTGGCCTTTTCAGCACGCGGAGTAGCGGTCTTGCCTTCGATGGAACGGCCAGCGCGGATTTCGTGGAAGAGATCCATGATGCCGACCTTCTTGAGGAGGCTGCGGACGGTGTCAGACGGCTGAGCGCCGATCTGGAGCCACTTCAGAACCTTTTCCTGGTCGAACTTGATGTCCGGGGTCTTCTGGTTCGGGTTGTAGAAACCAACCTGTTCGATAAAGCTATCGTCGCGGGCCTTGCGGGAGTCGATGACCACAGCGCGGTAGATGGGGTTGTGACGCTTGCCGAAACGAGCGAGACGGATAACGGTTGCCATTTTAACCTCTTAATGTTTATTTTCCCGTTTTTCAGGGAAAATGGGGTTTGTTTTATTGTTTTGGGCCAAATATAGCAAAACAAATCTTGTGTGTAAAGGACGGAATGTAAAATTTTTCCGTTCTTTACAGATAAATTAACTTAATTTTGGGGGGCTTTGCCTAAGGAAAAATTCGCTAAAATGTCGTTTTTGGACTAAATTCGCCGTTTTTGGCCCTTAAAAAGCAAGCCCCCGGGTATTAACCGAGGGCGGGCTTGAATGTCCTATTCGAGGGTTGAACTACTCTTTATCCTTATCGCAGTGGCAAGGACAATGGTAGCAGTCACCCGTTTCGGCGTAGTCCTTACCGCTCCAGCAGTAGGTGCAGAGCTGGTCTTCGGGGAGGCCGATAGCCTGGATTACGTCATCGATGCGCTGGAAGGCGAGGGTCGTGAGGTTCAGCTTCTGGCGGATATATTCCACCATGCCCTTGTAGGCTTCGCCATCCGGATCGGTGTACTTCTCGATATCGGCGTTTTCGCCTTCCTGGTCGCGAATGTAGCGGCGGGTAATCAAGTCGTATTCGTTCTTGGAACGGGAGAAGTTGATGAACTTGCAGGGGTAAACGAGCGGCGGGCATGCGATACGCATGTGCGTTTCTTTACAACCAAGTGAATAAAGCTTAAGAGCCTGCTTACCCAGCTGGGTACCGCGTACGATGGAGTCGTCGCAGAACACCAGGCGGCGGTCCTTGATGAGTCCCGGAATCGGAATCAGCTTCATGGAAGCCACGCGTTCGCGCTGCTTCTGGTCTTGCGGCATAAAGGAACGTGCCCAGGTCGGCGTGTACTTCACGAACGGGCGGGCGAACTTGATGCCTGCTTCGTGGGCGTAACCGAGGGCGTGCGACGTACCGGAGTCAGGAATACCGCAAGCGGCGTCTGCTTCGGTGGGTGTGCGCTTTGCAAGTGCGGAACCGCAGCGGTAGCGGGTCATTTCCACATTGCGGCCTTCGTAAGTGGATGCCGGGTAGCCGTAGTAAACCCAAAGGAAGGAGCAGATGGCCATCTTCTTGCCCGGAGCAACGAGCGTCTTGTCGCCATCGGGGGTGAGTTCGGCGATTTCGCCCGGGCCCATATCGCGTACGTATTCGTAGCCCAAGTTGTGGAGGGCGCAGCTTTCTTGCAGGGCAATCATGGCACCGTCCTTCTTGCCGAGCACGATGGGCGTACGGCCCCATTTGTCGCGGCTGGCGTAGAATTTGCCGTTTTCGTCCATCAGAAGAACGGAGCAGCTACCCTTGATTTTCTCTTGTACGTACTTGAGGCCATCGACGATGGAATCCTGCGTGGCGATCAGGGCGGAAACCACTTCTGTAGGTCCGACCATTCCGCTAGTCGTGGAGTACTGGAGCTGCATGCAGTTGTTCTTGAACAGCTCGTTCTTGATGTCTTCGATATTCGTAATCAAGCCGACAGTTACGATAGCGAACGTGCCGAGCTTGGAGGTCATGACGAGCGGCTGCGGATCCGTATCCGAGATAACACCGATACCGACATTGCCTGCGAACGAAGGCAGGTCGTGTTCGAACTTGCTGCGGAACGGGGTGTTCTGGATGTTGTGGATCGAACGATGGAAATGTCCGTTGGACTTGAGAACAGCCAAACCGCCACGGTGGGTTCCCAGGTGAGAATGGTAGTCGGTTCCGAAGAAGAGGTCGCTTACACAATCTTCTTTAGAAACAACACCGCAAAAGCCGCCCATATGTACTCCTTGAGTGATTGGGAAATTTTGATGTAAAAAGTAGAAATTTTGCGTGTTTTTTTCACTATTTCGGGTATGTCTCGCATTTTTTTTTGTTGCTTTTGGTAAAAAATATGATAGTTTTAAGCAAAGAAGTATAAGTTTGGGAGCAACTATGGATTCTCAATTTACGTTTGCTGATTCGGCTATTGCGCTTTCACTAGACTACGAGTGTGTGTTTTTTGTTGATGTGGAAAACTCCAACTATGCCATGTACGCCTTTCATGGTAATCATAAGTCCCTAAAATTAAGTGAATCCAGTGATTTTTGGGCAGACACCCGAGTGAATCTCCAGACAGTTGTTTACGAAGAAGACCGCAAAAGCTTTAATGATACCGTTTCCAAGGAATACCTGATTCCCGCCGTGCAGAATGGCGGGGTTGTCAATTACAAGTACCGAATACTGGTTGACGGCCAGCCCGTTTGGTATTCGATGAAGGTGGTACTGGGCCAGTCCAAAGGTCGCGACTATCTGATTATTGGCGTAAACAATATCAATAAGCAGGAATTAGAAGAACTGGACTTGAAACACAAGGCTTCCAAGAGCGAAGTCTACGGCCAGATCGTGATGGCTCTTGCCGAACGCTACGACGCCTTGTACATGGTGGACTTGGAAACGAACCATTATGCTTTGTATAAGGCGGAACGCATGTTCAGCGAGCTGAGCGTGGCCCTCGAAGGTGAGGATTTCTTCAACCAGTTGCAGATAGATGCGGAGACGGTCGTTTATAAGGAAGATATCCCTCTTATCCAGGCGGCGCTTCATCGCGATACGTTGCTCAAGGAACTGGACGAACAGGGAATGTTTACCGTCAGCTATCGTTTGAATTCACCGACGGGACCTGTTTTTGTAAGTCTGGTGGCGGTATATTCTGACAAGAACCATGTCGTCATCAGTATTACTAATATCGATGCCCAGGTCCGCCGCGAACAGAAGATTAGGGAAGAGGCGAGCCTGGCCTACGAAAAGGCTCGTCGAGACGATTTGACCGGCATCAAGAATAAGAATGCCTACGGTGAATTCGAAAAGAAACTGAACCAGCAAATTCAGTCGGGCGAAGATATTGCGTTTGCTATAGCCATTTGCGACGTGAACGGACTTAAAACGGTTAACGATACGCAGGGCCACATAGCAGGTGACAAGTATATCCGAATGGCTTCGAAGCTTGTTTGCGAAACGTTCAAACATAGCCCAGTATTCCGTGTGGGCGGTGATGAATTTGTTGCAATTCTTCGTGGGTCGGATTTTGAAAGTCGCGAAAAATTGCAAAATAGCCTTCTGGAAATCGTGAAGCAGAATGCCAAAGAAGACAAGGTGGTCATGGCTTGCGGTATATCTATTTTTGATAAACAGCATGACAAGTCCGTTTCTGAAGTGTTCGAAAGGGCCGATGCCATGATGTATCGGAACAAGATGAGCCTCAAGGGCGGTCGAGACGAAATCATCAATACGATTATCCGAACGATTGGTGCCCGCACGACCGTTTAGAGCCGAAAAATTTCCTGCATTTTTTTATTTTTGTGCAGATAATTTTTACGATTTTCTAGATGGACAAAAAGATGTTTAAAGTTGGTTTTGATAACGCGGCGTACCTCAAGACGCAGTCCGAAAAAATTGCCGAGCGCATTGCGAAGTTCGGCGGAAAACTTTATCTGGAATTTGGCGGAAAACTGTTCGATGACCATCACGCATCCCGCGTGTTGCCTGGCTTTGCGCCCGACAGTAAAATCCGCATGCTCGAAAAAATCAAGGACAAGGCCGAAGTCATTATCGCCATTAACGCAGGTGACATCGAGAAGAATAAGGTCCGCGGTGATTTGGGCATTACCTACGATCAGGACGTATTGCGCCTGATTGACGCCTTCCGCGGCTATGGCCTTTACGTGAGCTCCGTGGTGCTGACCCGCTGGCAGGAACAGCCGAGTGCCATTGCTTACCAGAAAAAGCTCGAAGGCTTGGGCCTCAAGGTTTATCGCCATTATCCGATTGCAGGTTACCCGAGCAACATTCCGCTGGTGGTGAGCGATGACGGTTACGGCAAGAATGAATTTGTCGAAACGACCCGCGAACTCGTGGTGGTGACCGCTCCGGGGCCCGGTAGTGGAAAGATGGCTGTGTGCCTTTCCCAGATTTACCACGAAAACAAGCGCGGTGTGAAGGCCGGTTATGCCAAGTTCGAAACCTTCCCGATTTGGAACATTCCTCTGAAGCATCCGGTGAACCTCGCGTATGAAGCCGCTACCGCCGACTTGAACGACGTGAACATGATTGACCCGTTCCACTTGGAAGCTTACGGCAAGACGACCATCAACTACAACCGTGATGTGGAAATTTTCCCGGTGCTCAACGCCCTGTTTACCCGTATTCTCGGTGAATCTCCGTACAAGAGCCCGACGGACATGGGCGTGAACATGGCCGGCAACTGCATTGTCGATGACGATGCTGTTTGTGAAGCTGCCCGCCAAGAAATTATTCGCCGCTACTACAATACGCTTTGCGACGTGCGTAAGGGCAACGCCGACAAGGATCAGATTTACAAGCAGGAACTGATTATGGAACAGGCCCAGATCAGTACCGCGAACCGTCCGGTGATTGCCGCTGCCGTACAGAAGGCCGAAGAAACCGAAGGCCCGGCGGTTGCAATTCAGCTGAATGACGGTGCCATCATTACGGGCAAGACTTCTTCGCTGCTTGGCGCCTCTTCGGCAATGCTCTTGGATTCGCTTAAGCACCTGGCGGGAATCCCCGACGAAGTGCGTCTGCTTTCTCCCATGGTGATTGAACCCATTCAGAGCCTGAAGACCAAGCAGCTTGGCCACAAGAATCCGCGCCTGCACATGGATGAAGTTCTGGTTGCTCTTTCTGTTTGTGCCCTCACGGATTACAACGCTAAGATCGCTCTTGAAAAGTTGCCGGAACTCCGCCACTGTGAAGTGCATTCCAGCGTGATTCTATCTCAGGTCGACGTAGGCGTGTTCCGCCGTTTGGGTGTGAACTTGACCACGGAACCGACGTATCAGACTAGCAAGCTGTACCACGGCTAATTAGGGGCTGCGGCTACTGAGACTCCGCACTTTAGTGCGGGAAATGAGCTTTGCTCATTGTTCGTCGAAGGATGTCGTAATCCTATCTTGTCGGAAACTTGTTTCCGTTACAAGATAGAGATTAGGACCTCGCTATACTCGCTTATCCGATTTTTTATTGATTTAGTAAAAAATTTATGAAAAATAAAAGTCGCGACATTGTCGCGACTTTTTTAACTTATATGCAATTACTTCGTTTGCTTTGAAGAATTACTTCTTCTTAGAAGATTTTTGTGAGCCGTAAGCGACTCGTATTAACGAGTCGTGTCGGCGAGAGCAAAGTCTTATCGACTTTTACTACTACTTCTTAGACTTTGCGGTCTTTTTAGGCGGGTGAGCCGCAATCTTCTTCACGCTCTTGTCTTCGGCCTTGGCGAGTTCAGCTTCTTCGGCTTCGAAGATTGCCTGAGCCTGGCGGAGAGCGTCGGTCGGGTCGATTTCGATAGCTTCGGAGGCTTCGTCTACGAGTTCGGCGAAGTCGTCGTACCAGTCAGCGAAGATTTCCACTTCCAGGTGGTCGACGCCAGGAACGGTGAGGCGTGCGCCGCAGGCTTCGCCCACGCGGTCGAGGTACTTGGCCATCTGCGGCTTGAGGAGCGTGAGGTCGAGACCGTCGAGGTCTTCAGGTTCGAACCAGACGCCATCCACGTCGGAATCGTCATCTTCCTTGGCTTTCTTCTTGGACTTCTTGTCTTCGCACTTGCCGCACTTGCATTCGCCGTTGCAGCATTCGTCGTTACCGTACAGGGCCATGTATTCTTCATCGTCCATGCCGCTGTCGTAGTAGAATTCGTCTTCTTCGAGGTACAGGGTTTCGACAAAGATTCCCTTGGCGCCGAGAGTCTTAGCGGCGGCAATGAATTCCTTGAGGTCGCCACCGAAGTAGCGAGTAGTTTCCATGTCTTCGTTCAAGGTCTGAACGGGAATGGGGGAGAGCTTCTGCTTCTTGAGGTAGTCGCAGATTTCGTCACTGATGGATTTCTGAGTCTTGGCCATGTGAATCTCCTGGTAAAATTAAACGTGGTACTTCTTGAGGCTCGGGGCCTTTTCTTCGATAAGCTTCATGATGCGGGCAACAGCGTCGGCGCCATTTGCAGTGTCCTTCACGCTTACGAGCGGCTGGAACAGCGGGCTGTTGAACAGCGTGCCGAGCGGAATCGGGTTCTTGCGGCAGAACGTGATGTCGACAAAGTCGCGTGCAGCCTTCTGCAGGTTGTGTGCAGTGTCCTTGTCACCGGCCTGGAATGCCTTGTAGAGATCGACAAAGGTCTTCGTTGCTTCAGGAATGTTGCCCGAAGCGCTGATGAGGCCCGTGCCGCCCATTTCGAGCAAGTCTGCGAAGAGACCGTCTTCACCGCTCATCACGGCAAAGTCCTTGCCCTTCGTTTCCTTGATCACGCGCATCGTGTCTTCGTGGAACTTTTCGCCAAAGCCGAATTCGACAGCCTGCTTCAGACCGATGATGTTCTTGTCTTCGGCAAGTTCAATCAAGGTGTCGGGGTGCACGTAGCTGGAGGTACGGCCCGGAACGTTGTAAATCACGATCTTGGCACCCGTTTCGCTGCTGAGCGTACGGTAGTGCTTCAGGAGGCCTTCCTGCGGCGGGTTGTTATAATAGCCAGTCACGCAGAGGACTGCCACCGGGGCAATCTTCTGAACGTTTTCAATCATTTCGATAGATTCGCGAGTGCAGTTGGAACCGGCACCGGCAATCACGGGCACGCGGCCGTCCACATAGTCGAGCGTAAACTTGATGATATCCAGGTGCTGCTGCGGAGAAACCGTCGCACTCTGACCCGTGGTCACGGCAGGGAGCACGCCACTTGCGCCGTTAGCGATCACGTCGTCGATCATCTGACCCATCTTCTTGTAGTCGATGGAGTTGCGAAGGTTCTTGGGATCGTCGTTCTTGAGCGGAGTGAACAACGCGGGGAAAACACCAGTAAGTTGAGAAGCGTTAGTAATCTGCATAGTAGCCAAAATATAGTATTAGATGAGAGATGAATGAAAATGGACGCGTGAAAAAGCCCCCAGATTGGTGCTCGAAATTTTAAATGCTTGTTTTTGATGATGATATAAAGTATATTTAGTAGTAACTGAAAGTTCGCTATCTGTTAAACGGAAAAGACAAAAAGAGGATTTATGGCTCGCGAAATTCGAGAGACCCCTATTTTGTTCGGCGAGGATGCTCGCCGGTTTCTAGCCCGTATGCAGGAGCGACACCCGGAACCTCCCGAAGTTCGTGCCCGTCGCTTACGGAATTATGAACTTATGAAAAAAGCCTATGAACGTGGCATGGAAAAAATGCGTGCCCGTGAAGCGGCTAATGGAGGTGATGACCCATGCTTCAGAACGGTGTGAGTAAAATCCGTTTTGATATTGTTCGTTTGCCATCTGCAAAGTCTGTTAGACAATTTGATTGCGGTGATAAGGATTTAAACGATTTTATCCTTAATCGTGCATCAGAATTTCAGAAACATCGGCTTTCTGTTAGTTATGCATGTGTTGATGTTGACGATGCAAGTAAAGTCTATGCCTATTGTAGCCTTGCGAATGACAAAGTTGCAGTAACTGATTTTAAGGACAAAACGGAATTCAACCGCTTTCGCAAGAAACAAGGTTTCCCGAACGAAAAACGTCTTAAAAGTTATCCTGCGGTTAAATTATGTCGCTTGGGTGTTGATGAGCGAGCTAAAGGTCATCAAATCGGAACGACGGTCTTGGATTATATAAAATCGATGTTCTTTTTCGAGAATAAGGCCGGTTGTCGTTTTTTGACGGTGGATGCCTATTTGAATGCAATACCATTTTATGAGAAAAATGGATTCAGGTTCATGAATTCAGAAGATAATGACCCGCATACGCGACTCATGTATTTTGATTTGATGGATTTGGAAACATGATAACGGGGTTTTAGGGGTGGAACCCCTAGGCGATGGGGTAGCGGATGCCGTAAACGGCAGGAGCGAGGGGGAAACATACCCCTTTCCCATATTTTTCTAAGCTCTAAGTTCTAAGTTCTGGGTTCTTTTTTCTAAATTTCTCGCGAAAAAATCATAAAAGGAACCCTTATGGAAAACATTACGCAGATTTGGAAAAAGATCCAGTCCCCGGAATTCAACCCCGCAACAGACATGGGTCTGGTCGAACAGGTTAAGCAGGTCGCTCTGACTTCTCAGGAAAGTGCCAAGGTGAGCTTCGGTACTTCCGGCTGGCGCGGCGAAATCGGTTCTGAATTCACCCTTCGCAATCTGCAGGTCGTGGGTGCGGCAATCGTCCGCCTCTATAAGGAAGCTACTCCGGAACTTTTCGAAGCTCTCGGCGTGAAGGATTTTGCCGAACTCCAGAAGCGCGGCGTGGTCGTCGGTCACGACAACCGCTTGCTCGGTCACGAATTCTGCGAAGCCGTGGCTGACCAGTTTGCCAAGGCCGGCGTGAAGGTCTATTACGGTGGCGAAATGCCGACTCCGGAATTCAGCGCCTGCATCGAAATGCTCGGTGCCGCTTGCTCCATCAACATGACTCCGAGCCACAACCCGAGCCACTACAACGGTATCAAGTTCAACCCGGCTGACGGCGGTCCTGCTGGTCCGGAAATCACCAACGTCATTACCAAGCTCAGCAACGAAATGATGGCCACCTGGAAGTTTGAACCGGTGGGCAAGGTTGACTGGGAACTGATCGACTCCCTCAAGATTTACAAGGAATTCTTGGTCAAGCAGGGCACCATCAAGTTCGACCGCATCAAGGAATTCATCAAGAAGGGCCGCCTGACTCTCGTTTGCGACCACGTGCACGGTTCTACCCGTCGCCGCCCGGCCGCCCTCCTCGACAATCCGGAATGCCTCATTACGCTCCGTAACGAAGATGACTCCCTGTTCGGCGGCATCGCACCGGAACCGTCCAGCAAGAACCTCGAAAAGGTCCGCAAGGTTCTCGACGAAAGCAAGTCCTGGTTCCGCCTGGGTGCAATCTTTGACCCGGATGGTGACCGTATCCGTTTCTACGACGGCACTCGCGAAATCGATATGAACCAGTTCGGTGCTATCGCTTTCCACTACATGGCTACCTGGCGTAAGGAACAGGGCTGCGTGGCCAAGTCCGTCGCTACTTCTAACTTTGTGAACATCATTGCCGAAAAGCTCGGCGTGCCCGTGATGGAAACTCCGGTGGGCTTCAAGAACTTCCGCCCCTGGCTCTCCCGCAACGCCAAGCAGAAGGCTCTCGTGGCTTTCGAAGAATCCGATGGTATCTCCGGCCTGAACAACACGCTGGAAAAGGATGCCCAGTTCGGTCTCCTCATTGCTCTTGAAATCATGGCTGTCACCGGCAAGAACCTCGGTGAATACCTCGACGCTCTCTACGAAGAATACGGCCGCTTCTACCCGACCCGCTCTGGTTTCGAAGTGGACAAGTCCCTCGTTGGCGCTCCGCTCAAGGCCAAGGTCGACGCTATTGCTACCATCGCTCAGCCGGGTGCAAAGGTCATGGTCGGTAACAACGAAAAGACTGTGAAGCAGCTCCTGACCCTCGACGGCGTGAAGGTAATCTTCGACGATGACTCCTGGATGCTTGTGCGTCCGTCCGGTACGGAACCTAAGGTTCGTATCTATACGGAATGCCGCAACCCGGATGAAAAGGACCCGATGTTCGAGGCAGCCAAGGCTCTGTTCTTCAAGAATTAGTAAGCTTTTCAAAGGGAGGTTCCTATGAAAAAACTTATAGTGTTGCTTTGTTTGGCGTTCGCTGTTGTTTGTTCTGCACAAAACCTGCAGCCTGAATTCCAGGCTTTTTCGGGTGCGCTCCTCAAACTGAAAAAGGCAGAGAAGGGGTATCACAAGTTCCGCTTGACGGTAGATGTCAACCCGTGGGCCTTCCAGGCCGATGGTGAAGTGCAGGCTCCGGGTGGCGACGGCGATGCCCTGATTACCGGCCTTTTTGATGGCGATGTCTATGCAGTGCTTGCCTATGTTCCGTCTACTGCAGTCGGTTCTGACAGCAAGGAATATCAGGTCGGTCTCTTTGACATGATGCTTTATTTCGAAGACGAACCCACCAAGATTCGTAACTTGCGCTTCAAGCTGTTGCCGCCGGCAAACGATGAATGGGCCATGGGCATTCTGAAGGATGCCTTGGAATCTGGTTCCCTGCTCGGTAACGTGTGGGGAGGCAAGTACGATAAGGCCATTACCAGGGCTTCTGCAGATCCATTGGACAAGGCCAAGCTCCGTGCTCTCCAGAAAAAGAACAACAAGGAACCGGAAGAAGAAGCGACAATTACGACCCGCAAGCGTCGCGTAGAGGCGAACGATGAAGAAGTCGCCCCGAAGAAAAAGAAGGCCGCCAAGCCGGTAGAAGATGACGCCGCTTTGAACAAGCGCAAGCGCCGTGTCGATGCTGCTGACGAAGAAACTGCTCCGACCAAGAAGAAGAAAAAAAAGAAAAAAGTTTCAGGCGATGAATGCGACGATCCGAGTCTTAGCGTCAAGGAAAAGCGCCGTTGCCAGCTGAAGAAGAAGTAATTTTTTAACTAAAACCAATTAGAGGTAATCTATGTCCGGTCACTCCAAATGGGCCACCACCAAACGCAAGAAAGCCAAGACTGACGTTGCTCGCGCCAAGGCTTGGAACAAGCTTATCAAGGAAATTTCTATCGCTGCTAAGCTCGGCGGCGGAAACCCCGACGCAAACCCGCGTCTGCGTGCTGCTATTCTTAAGTCCAAGAGCCAGAGCTTGCCGACCAAGAACATCGAAAGTGCCATTGCCAAGGGTACGGGTGCTAACTCCGGTACCGAAATGACGGAACCGCTGTACGAAGGACGCGGCCCGGCCGGCATCGCCATCATGGTGCAGTGCCTGACCGACAACAAGGTTCGTACCGTTGCTGAAATCCGCAACATCTTCAACAAGAACAACGGTGCCATGGGCGAATCCGGTTCCGTGTCTTGGGCATTCACCTACAAGGGTGTGATTATTGTCGATGCTGAAAAGTATCCTGAAGACCAGGTGATGGACCTCGTGCTCGAAGCCGGTGCCGAAGATATGAGCACTGAAGATGGCGTGCATGAAATCTCCACCTCTCCGGAAGCTTTTGACGCTGTTTCCAAGGCTCTCGAAGCTGCCGGTATCGAAATGATGAGCGCAGAAATCACCTACGTCGCCAACGACCCGGTGAAGCTCGGTCATGACGATGCCCAGAAGCTCCTGAAGCTCATCGACAAGTTCGAAGATCACGACGACGTCCAGGACGTTTACCACAACGCCGAAATCGACGAAGCCGATATGGACGCTGAGTAAGTCTAAATCTTCTTATTTAAAGATATCATTGTTCTCCCGCCTAAACGCGGGAGACTTTTTTTACTAAATTTGGCGCCTATGAATCCGAATGGCGCCATTATTGTTCAGAGTAATATGGAAATTATGGTGGAGGTTGATGCCCCTACCTATGAAGCAGCTCGCGATGCGATTGCCCCCTTTACCGAGCTCGTAAAAAGTCCCGAGCATTTGCATACTTACAAGATTAGTCCTCTTAGCCTGTGGAACGCCGCTTCGACAGGTCTTCGTGCAGCAGAGGTTTTGGAGCGCCTAGAAGGCCAGAGCCGTTTCCCGATTCCTGAATCCGTGGTGACCGAAATTCAGGACTACATGGACCGTTACGGTCTGTTGCGCCTTAAAAAAGAGGATGGCAAGCTGATTGTCGAATCTGACGACAAGTACATGTTTACCGAAATCTGCCACCTCAAGGAAGTGGAACCGTATATTCTCCAGTTTATCGATGACCTGCACGCCGAAGTGGACCCGGAACGCCGCGGTCACTTAAAGATGGCCTTGACCAATGCAGGCTTCCCGGTGGAAGACTTGGCCGGTTACACTGTAGGCGACCCGTTGCCCATTCACCTGCGCGAAACAACGGTGGGCGGAAAGCCCTTTGCTCTCCGTGATTACCAGAAGGAAGCTGCCCAGGTGTTTTACGCCAGCGGATCCGAGAAGGGCGGTTCGGGCGTGATTGTGCTGCCTTGCGGTTCGGGTAAGACCGTGATCGGTCTTGCTACCATGGCTTTGGTGCAAACGAAGACTTTGATTTTGACTCCGAATATTTCGGCGAGCCGCCAGTGGATTCGCGAAATTTGCGACAAGACTGACTTGACGCTTGACCAGGTGAAGGAATACTCTGGCGAAGTCAAGGAAATTGGCCCCGTGACGGTGGCTACCTACCAGATTTTGACCCAGCGCAAGCGCGCCAAGAAAGCCGAAAACGAAAAGACCGATTCGGACTTGGACGATTTGACCGAAGAAGAAGTCAAGAAGGAACTCGCGAACTTCCCGCTCTTTAGCCAGGAAAAGTGGGGCCTGATGATTTACGACGAAGTGCACTTGCTGCCGGCTCCGGTGTTCCGCCTGAGTACCGAAATGCAGGCTACTCGTCGCTTGGGCCTTACCGCAACGTTGGTGCGTGAAGACCACAAGGAAACCGAAGTATTCAGCTTGATTGGCCCCAAGAAGTACGACATCCCGTGGCGTATCTTGGAATCTCAGGGCTGGATTGCTACTGCCGACTGTAACGAAATCCGCATTCCCATGGAAGCGGAACTCAAGATGAAGTACGCGCTGGCTCCGGTGCGCGAAAAGATTACGCTTGCTTCCACCAACCCCGAGAAGACGGATATCGTGGAACGCCTGCTCAAGTACTTTGACAAACCCGATGACCGCGTGCTGATTATCGGCCAGTACATCGACCAGCTGGAGGCCCTCTCCGAAGATTTGCAGATTCCGCTGATTACCGGTAAGACTCCGAACAAGGACCGCGAAAAGCTGTATGCCGCTTTCCGTAACGGTAGCCAGAAGAACCTGATGGTCTCGAAGGTGGGTAACTTCGCGATTGACTTGCCGGATGCCAACGTGCTGATTCAGATTTCGGGTACCTTCGGTAGCCGACAGGAAGAAGCCCAGCGCCTCGGTCGCGTGCTTCGCCCCAAGAGCGACGGTGGCGCGGCCCACTTCTACAGTATTGTGACCCAGGATTCCAAGGAACAGGAATTTGCCATGAACCGCCAGCTGTTCCTTACGGAACAAGGTTATGCGTACAAGATAATCAAGCGCGGCGATTGGGATATTCTTGCCAGAACGCCGGAAGAGTTGGCTGCAAGAAAGTAACCTCGCTATAAGCGTCGCATAACTTTGTTCTCGGACTCTCGCTGTACGACTTGTACAGCTTCGGTTCTGCGGCCTGGCTATACTCGCTTCTAGCTTCGGTTTTTATTTTGTTTTTTGAATAAATTCAAAGAAATTGAAAAATTCCGCTCAACGAGCGGGATTTTTTAGTTACTTTTGTGAGTGTAACCAACTAGTGGGGATTATAAATGAAAAGTCTTTTTGTTCGCGGCTGTGCTGCAATGAGTCTTGTGGCTGCGTTTATGTTTTTCGGTTGCTCGGACGATTCTTCGCCTGTTGTGTCAGATGGGGAGTCCGTGGCTTTGTCGTCTTCTGATGCGGAAGAAGTTGAATCCAGCAGTTCTGCAAAGCTGGATGAAAAAGCTGCATCTAGTTCTTCAAAGAAAGTTTCTAGCAGTTCTGCCGAGGAAGAATTGTCTAGTTCTTCGAAGAAAGAGAGAAAATCGTCTAGTAGTTTCGTAGATGATGAAACGGGTTCCAGCAGTTCTCTTGAAAACTCTAGTAGCAGTGAGTTGGTGATTGTTGTTCCTGATCCGGAGGGCTCGATAATTGTTTTGAGCAGCGAACTTGTTGGCGAAGGCCTGTTGACCAATTCTAGACTTGCGGGCGATGATATGCGCTTCAAGGGTCGCTTCGGTCTCGACATGACTCAGGATTCTTCCGGAAACAATGTCAAAATTCAGTTTACCAGTATCGAATACAAGGTTCTTGATGCTGAAAACAGATATGTTGCAGTAGCTATCAGCGCAAACCCGATTACTTTCCCCACCACCAATAGCATCGACTTGAACTCGATGAATTCGGCTGGAGTGAAGGTCAACATGGCTGATGCTGGCTTTACTGCTTGCGGCAACTATAAGCTTATGGTCGCCGTGACGGCAAACAACGGCGTTAAGGATTTCCAGGCTACCGTGCTCATCCCGTTTGAACGCGATGCTGACTATTATTGTCGCGATGCATATTCCTCTTCTTCGGTTGCGCAGACTAAAGAAATTCCGATGACGACCTGCGAAGTCATCGTTTCCACGAACTTGAACCCGGGTCTTGATTTTGCAAGCTGCACCGCTGTTCCGGCACCTGCCACTACTGCAGACATCATCTTTAGCAAGACCGGCACAAGAGACAATCCGGAAATTACCGCCACCAGCGGCAACGGCACCCAGTTCGCCCCGATCAGCAATGGATACGCTCCACCTTATGATGATGACTACGAAGTGAATTTCTGGCCCGAAGACATGAACCCGGATCGTTCTCCGGCAACTGCCTATGTCAGCGACTTCAAATACAGAACGCTCAGTGCAACACTTACAGATATGATTGAATACTCCAATCAAATCTACGTTGCTGTGACTAATGCATACAACAAGGATACTGGCGCCGGCTTCTACGCATTCGCCATTACCGACCCGCGCCAGGGTAACAACGGAGACCACACTTTGACCATCAAGGTCTATAAGGTTCAGTAAAAGAAAAAAATCCCGCTCAACGAGCGGGATTTTTTCGAGCCACCCAGCAGATTTGAACTGCCGACCTGCTGATTACGAATCAGCTGCTCTACCAGCTGAGCTAGAGTGGCATAGTTGGCGCAAAATTAGCAAAAGGGCCTTCTTTTGTCAAGGTGTGCTGACAACACATTAAAATTTTTCTATGATTGGAGCACTAAATTTAACATGGACGTTTAATATGGCAAACGAATCGAATACCAACAATTCTGAAATTAAGGAATTTTTTGTTACTCATGGCTCTAAGGTTGTAGCTGCCCTCGTGGTGGTGATGGTCATTGTCGTGGGTGTGGTGCAGTTCCGCGACTACCGCAAGGCTGCTGCTGCCGAACAGGCTGAGCTCCTCGGTCCGGGCATGACTCTCCTTTATGCAGATCAGAAGGACTCCGCCTTCGTGGAATTCGAATCCAAGATCAATTCCGGCAAGCTCTCCGGCGTTGCCTTGGCCAAGGCCGCTCTCTATGCTGGTAACATCAAGTACCAGGCTGGTGACTTCGACGCCGCTGCCGTGTTCTTCCAGAAGAGCCTCGACAATGCAGGTTCTGTCGCCTTGGTTCGCTCGGCTGCCATGCACGGTCTCGCCTCGGTGAAGATCGAAAAGGCTGACTACTCTGCCGCTGCCGGTCTCCTCGAAAAGTATGTCGCTGAATTTGCCAAGCGCACCGGCGATAAGGAAGACCGTTACCAGAAGGACGAACCGGTGGACGAGGTCCCGATGGTTGCTGATGCCATGTGGAAGCTCACTCTCGTTTATGAACAGCTCGGTGCTGCCGACAAGGCCAAGAAGACTGCAGAACGCATTCTCGAAGTCTACGGTGACAACCAGGCTTACGCAGACAAGGCCAAGAAGTTCCTTGCTCTGTAATCTTAAAATGTACCCTTGTGGTGCATAAAGAAAGGCGGCTTAAAAAGCCGCCTCTCTTGTTTTCTATCGCTGTCAAAAAATGTCTCTCGGTTTTACCACCAGAGCTTAATTCTTAAGTAATCGATTGCTTCGTGGGAAATGATCCACCAGAGAGTCTTCTTGTCGGAGAATATCTTTGCGATACCCGTCATGCCAGGACGGAACCACGGGGGTGTCTGGCGCACGAATTCGCCGCGTACGGCGAAGGTATTCTCTTGCTCCTTGACCTCGGCTGTAGGGCTTATACGCTCGGTCTTAAAGCGGTAAACGTAGTCGGGGCGGCTCTTGATGGCCAAAAGGCCTTCGCCGCCTAAAGTCACGTTTTTGAGCTCGCCTTCGGGGACGTTGATTTCGACGTAAATGTTTTCGATAGAGGCGATTTGGAACAGTTCGGTGCCCTGGCTCACCGGTGCGCCGATTCGCTTTTGCAGGTCGCCTTCGATAATGATGGCGCTATCCACGTTGACAGTCACGTTCGACATAGAAAGCTTGTAACGCACGGTCTTGAGCCTTGCCAACGTCTGGGCCAACCTTGCCTGGTGAATGCGCATGTCGGCGAGTTCGTGGGCTG
This sequence comes from Fibrobacter sp., assembly GCA_045221475.1. Taxonomy (GTDB): domain Bacteria; phylum Fibrobacterota; class Fibrobacteria; order Fibrobacterales; family Fibrobacteraceae; genus Fibrobacter. The sequence continues at coordinate 5,901 of JBGUWV010000096.1, read as the reverse complement.
CCTGGGCCTTCTGAATTTCGCGGCGGCTATCCTGTTCCTGTGCCATCAAGTCGGCTTCTTCGAGCCTGAGTTCCGTCTGGTTAAGGCGCAAGAGCGTCTGGCCCCTGTAAATGACGTCGCCGGGCTTTACGAATACGCTGTCGATGTAGCCGTCGTAGGGGGCGGTAGCGTAAATGATCTTGTCCGTCTTGAGGATGGCGGGGGCGCTCACTCGGTAGGGGAGCGGGTAGAGCGTTGCAAACAGCACGAGCCCGATGCCCAGAATGCCGAAAAATTTGGTCCAGGTATGTTCAAAGCCCAAAAGCTTGGCGAGCGCCTTGCGCATTTTGCGGGCTGCCCTTGCGCCAAACCAGTTGCTCTTGCGGTAAAGTTCCAAAAGCCTTGCGCTGCACAAGGACGAGGCCAGGTAAATCTGCTCGGTTTCTAGGTCGGTAAAGGGCTTTCCTTGGCGTTCGCAGGTAATGACCCCGATAACCTCTTCGCCGTCTTGGGGAGAAGTACGTACCGGAATAGAAAGTAGGTTTTCGCAGTGGTATTCCTTGCTGTACCTTTCGTGTGCAAGCACGGTCAGGTTGTCTTTGACAGGCGGGTACAAAATGGCGGCGTCCTGTTCGTAGGCCTCTTCCATAAGGCCTTCTAGGTCCTTGACCACCTGCATTTTCTTTTCGAAATGGTCGGTATGGCTGATTGTCTTGAGCCGAATGTAGTCGTGTTTTAGCCAGCCGAGGCTTACGCGTTCGGCATGGTGCTTGTCGGCGATTTGCCCCACCAAGGCGAGCGCTGCGGTCTTGAATTTTTCGCAGCCCATTACGCTTTGCGCAATTTCGATTACTTGGGTCAGCTGGAGCGCCTTGGCGTTCACGATTTGCAGCGAACTCTGCAGGGTCGAAATGATTTTTTCGGGTTCAATCTTTTGCGCGAACTTAGTCATGTAGCAAATCCTCGCGGAGAGAAAGTTTTCCCTGGTTCCACTTTTCAAGCCCCGTCTGCATCAGCAGCTTGCCTCTGGCGCGGGCGAGCCGTACATCGATAATGCGGAGCATTCTCATGTTTTCCAGGTGCTTTTGCCTTGCTTCGCGCAGGTCTTCTTCCATCTCGAAAATCTGGTGGTAGTTGCTCTTGCCCAGAGCCAACTTCTTGAATTCTTCTTCCAGTTCTTTTTGGTGGTATGCTACGGCCACTTCACCGTATTGCCACTGGTGCCTGATTTCTTGTGAACGGGTCTGCAGAATGCGGTATTCTTCAAACAGCTTGTTCTGAATCAGGCTGAGCTTGATTCTTGCCGAATGCACGTTGGCGCGTTCCGAGGCAATCTGGTGGCGCTCGCGAACGTTGGCGAACAAGGGAATGTCGATCTCGATTCCACCCGAAATCACAGTTTGGCGCCTTTCGGGTTCCTTGAAGTTCGAAACGGCGAGCTTGGCGTTTGCATTCCTGCTACGAATGCCGTAACTTCCGATAAGGTCCAGCGTGGGTAGGGCATTGGTCTTGCGGGCGTCCAGTTCTTCTTCGCGCAAGTTCAGTTCCGTGCTTTGGGCGAGGTAACTCGGATGTATCAGGCTGATAGAATCCAGGAACGAAGCGGAATCCAGCGTAATGTTGGTGTCCAGCGTGGTGTCGGGCCTGATCGAAACCGGACGCAGGTCGTGCAGCACTTCGGGCGAGGCAATCATCAATAAAAGTTCCAGCCTCGCGTTGCGCAATTGGTCTAAAGCCTCGATGCGGGCGTTTTCGCGGTCCGAAAATTCGGCGACCGTTTTCTGGTAATCAAGCGACGAAACAATGCCCAATCCAGCGCGTTTTTGGGCGTCGTCGGCGATTTCTCTTGCCACGCGGGCCGATTCCGTCGCAAATTGCAGGTTCTGCTGTGCAAAATGGTAATTCCAGTAGGCGTTGCAGAATTTTTCCAGAATATCGCTCAAGGTTTCGCGGTACTTTTGGTAAGCCAGTTCCTTTTGCAGCTTGGCTTCGCGAATGCTCTTGGTGGGTGCAAAGAACAGTAGACCGTCTTTGAGCAGGTGCTGCCTGAGTTCTGCACCAAAGTAAAGTTCCGAGGTGTAGTCGCTGTGGGTGTACGTGGCCTGATTGAACCCCGCGTTGTATTCGGTGCCTGTGGGCAGCTTGCCTTGCACGCCCAGCTTGTATTCGTCCTTGGTCTCGGTAAACAGGGCGCTTGGACTGTCGCCGCGTTCCTTGTTCAGTTGCCCGACCAAATGCGGTTCAAAATCGCCGTATGCACCGCTTGCAAGTTCTGCGTTTGAACGCCACAGGAACTTTGCTTCTTGAATGTCGGCGTTGTTCTTGACAACCGTTTCGATCGCCTTTTCAAAGTCGATAAACAGCGAATCTTCGGCGGGCACAGGTCCTGTAGCGGGCGCTTGCGCAAAGGCAATGCCTGCTGAACAAAATAGGGCTGTCGCTAAAGAACGGAAAATCATTTGAGGTAAAGCTTTCCTGTAACGCCCGGTTCCACGGAACGGTCGGAATTATCGAAAATGACCTTGACGGTTCTGAGCAGGCTCGATTTGTCGACCACGGGCGACACGAATTCTATGGTGCCGTTGCGGGTACGGTTCTTGCTTGCGCCATCCAGCGAAAGTTTGACCTTCTGGCCGGCTTTAAGGGAGTGCGCCTTGTTGGCGACAATGTAGGCCGTCATGCGGCAGGTGCGCACGTCTGCAATTTCTACAATCGGTTCCAGGGCTTCGACGCTTTCACTATTGTTCTTGCCGATGCTTACGATTTCGCCGTCAAAGGGGGCGATCAGGTATTGCTTGCTGAGTTGGGCGCGGGCCATGCTGTATTCCAGAGAATCCTTGACTTTGGTGACTTTGGCGGCATTCCAGTCGGCTCTAGAAATGTCGAAGTTCATCTGCTTTTCCCACACTTCCTCTTCGCTTACCGAGTTGCTGCTTTCGTACAGCTTTTTGATGGCGTAATAGTCTTTTAGGTAAGTGTCCATTTTCGCCTTGGACGATGCGAGACCCGAATAATCGTCGGCGATAATCTTTGTCATGTGGACGCGAATTTCTTCTTCGGTCTTGACGAGATTCATCAGGGTGTCGCCCTTGTGTACGAAGGCTCCTTCTTTCACCCAGATGCTGTCGATTTTTCCGGGGACGGTAAAACCGATTTTTGCCTGGGCGATGGGCTCTGTGACACCGTCAAAGTTTGCGCATGCAAAGCCGACAAGCGCAAGGATTGTTGCGGTAAGGGTCTTGCTCATGCTGCGCTACTCGATTCGGGGGTAGAGCTGCTTGAGGATTCTTCCGGTTCGTTGCTAGAAGATGATTCCTGGCCTTCGTCCGGCAATTCGAGGGCTGAACTGCTGGAAAATTCAGGTTCTGCCTCGCTGCTGGAAGATGTTGCACTGCTCGAAGATGTTGTGTCAGAAGAACTGCTGGATTGGGGCGGCACAACGAGTTCTGTTCTCAGCTCAAAATTTTCGGCGTAAAGCCCGTTCTTGGCGTAAACTGTGATGTTCAGCCCCGTGCTGTCGCCCTGGGTTCTTTCAAGTAAGATTTTTTCGTCCATCTTTACGAACAAGGTATCCTTGTGAACCCATGCCTTGGCGTTGGCGTAGAAACCGTTGCCGTACAAAGTCCTAGTTACGCCGCTGCAGTAGTTCCATTGAATACGGTCGGTGTTCTTGTCGAGTTCTTCGGAGAACTTGACCCACATGGTGTCTTCGATTCCGAAGGTGGCCTTGAACTTGCTGTTGGTGGGCCATACGTTGCTGGTGATTGCGTATAGTCCGCGGTCAGTCGTGAAGGCGGAATCGCCGCTGAATGTCATTTGAATGCGTTCGTTGGAACTCTTTTCGTAGGCGGTAAGGCTGACCACGATTTTTTTCTCGGCAGGGAAGGCCTTGTCGTGTTCTAGGAAAAGGGTGTCGCCTTTGACGACAGGCTTTACATACAATTTATTTGAATCGGCCGATACTTCTACGGTCAAGTTGCTGGAATGAATTTTTTGAGCGAATACGTAGTAGGGCTTTGCAAGGGTAGAAACGCTCCCGTAGCCAATCATGTTGTTATCCATGACGTTCGAGGCGACGATCTTTTGCTTTTGCGGAATGAGCGTATCTTGAACAAGGTAAGCACGGCCGATATCGCGGGTGGCGCCTGCAGCAAGCTTGGGGAGCGCGACGCCGTAGAACTGGTAGCGAATGTTCTTGTACGTGTAATTGGTTACGTTCAGCACGAGTCCCGTGTCGGCGGGCAAATTTTTAAAGGTGAACTTGCCGAGGGAATCTGTTTTCGTCGAGAAGGATTTCGGGAAAATGTTGACGTAGCTCGAGTCGATGTGCGACAGGCTCAGCGAAAGACCCGAAACGGGAACCTTTTTGCCGGAAATTGGGTCGTTTATGTAGAGCTCGCCTTTGATAGCTGCGTTGAGCGGGCTCAGGCGAATGACGGCCGAGGCGCTTGCTACCACGCCTTCCATATGGCTGGATTCGTTTGTGCTGGAAACGTCAAAAACTTTCGGTGTATAGAAGAGAGTGTCTTTTTTGTTGACACTGAAGTAGTTGAACGTGAAGGTTCTGGAACCGTATGGCAGGTTGCTTATATAAAAGTTTCCGTTCTCGTCGGTTTTGGCGGTGTCGATGTCGCCATCGTTATCGAGATACGTGATTATAGCGCCTTCGAGAGCGAGACCTGTCGAGGCGTCGATTACCATGCCCGAAAATGTCCATTTGGAGTATTCTGAACCTTCGGAATCTGTTACGGAACAGGCTGAAAAAAAAGATGTTGTCAAGAGAATGGCAACAGCAACAAACCAATCCTTTATATTCATTGGACCTCCGGTAACTCAACATTCCCAAAAAACGTGGCGAATTTTAGAATTCTTTATATAAAATGTCAAGATGCAAAAATGGTTACCTTGTATGTTTAAATTTACACGTTGTATAAGTTTTTTGTAACAATGTGTTCTTTTTGTTTTGTTAAATTTGCTCGCGTGTTTTGGGGAATAGTGTTTTAATAACGATTGGAGGCTTTCTTATGGCAGAAAATACTAACGCAAAGACTGAATCTGAGGCTCAGCCCGAAGTGGTTTGGAATGATTCCAACATGAAGAGTCTTTATGTGAATGCGACCAACGTGTTGGGCGGTCGCGAAGAACTCATGATTCTTTTGGGCCTTAACCAGGCTTGGAACACTAATCAAAAAAAGGTTCAGGTCGATATCGCCGAACGCGTGGTGATGACTCCGTACACTGCAAAGCGCCTTGCCATTATGCTTTCCGCAACTCTCAAGGCTTACGAAGCGAAGTTCGGCCAGATCGATATCGGTCTCCAAAAGAAAGAAGACTAGTCTTCTGCGTTTATCCTAAATAGAGTGTTGAGGCATCCAAAAGAATTTGGATGTCTTTTTTCGTTGAGTTTGTTATATTTCGCAAAAATTTGAAGGTTAAGTGGGATTATGAAGAATGTTATTGCTGTAGGTCTCCCTCGACTGGCAAGGAGGGGGACCATACATCTTGTATTAGCTCTTGTTTTCGCGATCTTTTTCGTCGCATGTGGAGACGATTCTTCCTCTTCAGTTTCCCCTGAATCGGCCGGTGATTCTTCGTCTTCTGTCAACCAATCTTCGAGTTCTATTACGGACAAAGGAACGTCTTCCGGTGGCAGTTCGGTTTCTAGTAGCGATTTCTTTAGCTCAAGTTCAAAAACAGAAACTGTTAAATCAAGCAGCAGTGCTTTGCCTAAATCAAGTAGTTCAGCGTCGATTGCCGATCAAAAGATTCCATGTGATAAGCCTGAATATGTAATTTACCATATTGGGGATGAAGAGTTTGTTTGTAAAGATAGTGTTCTTGTCCCTTATATTCCTCCATCAAGTTCGTCTGTGCAGGTTCGTCCATTTAAGGAACGTTTCAAAGAAGATAGTGTCTTTAACG
>JBGUWV010000095.1:0-27547 GCA_045221475.1 Fibrobacter sp. | reverse complement strand
TGAACTCTCTGGCGTTCCGTACAACGATGGCGAAGCCGGCACCCCGCACCGCGTGATTGCCGACCACATCCGCGCTATTTCGTTTGCTATTGCCGATGGCGCTCTCCCGAGCAACGAAGGCCGTGGCTACGTGCTCCGCCGCATCTTGCGCCGCGCAAGCCGCTTTGCCCGCCTGCTCGGCCAGAAGAAGCCGTTCATTTGCCAGCTCGTTCAGGTTCTCGCCGATACGATGGGCGACGCCTTCCCGGAAATCCGCGAACGCAAGGAATTTGTTGCTAGCGTGATCAAGAGCGAAGAAGAAAGCTTTATCCGCACGCTCGACGCCGGTCTCGAACGCTTTGCAGGCATTGTCGCTGAACTCGGTGACGCAAAGACCGTTCCGGGCGACAAGGTGTTCCTCCTTTACGATACCTACGGATTCCCGCCGGACCTCACTGGCATCCTCGCCGAAGAAAAGGGCCTTTCGATTGACGAAAAGGGCTACGAAAAGTGCATGGAAGAACAGAAGGCCCGCGCCCGTGCCAACATGAAGCAGGGCATCAACACGATGGGTACCGAAGGCTGGACGCAGTACAGCGAAGCTAGCACAAAGTTTGTCGGTTATGAACTCTCCGCTTGCGAAACGAAGGTTGTTCGCTGGCGCGAAGACAAGGGCGTTTTGAGCATCGCTCTCGAAACCTCTCCGTTCTACGCCGAAATGGGTGGCCAGGTTGGCGACAAGGGTACGCTCGTTTCTGGCGACCTCGAAATTGACGTGTTTGACACCGTGAAGGTGAACGATACCGCCCTCTGCCGTGGTAAGGTGAAGAAGGGTACGGCAAACGAAACGACGATGGGTGCTGTGTTCATGGCAACCGTCGACAACGACCGCCGTAACGATATCCGCAAGAACCACTCCGCCACTCACTTGCTGCAGGCCGCTCTGCGCCAGGTGCTCGGTACTCACGTGCAGCAGCAGGGTAGCTTCGTTTCGAACGAACTCCTCCGCTTCGACTTCAGCCACTTCAACGCCATGACCGCTGAAGAAATTCAGAAGGTCGAAGACATTGTGAACGCAAAGGTCATGGAATGCCTGCCGGTCAATACCCAAGTGATGGGTGTGGACGAAGCTAAGGCTAGCGGTGCTATGGCTCTGTTCGGCGAAAAGTATGGCGATGAAGTCCGCGTCGTGAAGATGGGCTGCGCAAACGAAGAATTTTCCAAGGAACTCTGCGGTGGCTTGCATGTACAGAACACCGGTAACATCGGCCTTGTGAAGATTATCTCTGAATCCAGCGTGTCCGCTGGCGTGCGCCGTATCGAAGCGGTCTCTGGCCGTGGCGCCTTGAGCCTCCTCCGCGCCGGCACGCAGATTCTCACGTCTCTCCGCGAACAGCTCCGCTGCAAGGACGCCGAAGTTCTCGACCGTATTCAGCAGTCCTTCGCTAAGACGCAGAACCTCGAAAAGAGCCTGCAGTCCGTGAAGCTCGAACTTGCAACGCTCGCCGCTGCCGAACTCTTGAACGGCGGCATCAACGTGATGGGCGTGAACCTCTACGTGCGCGAACTCTCCTTGCCGGACGAAAAGTACAAGAACCTGCTCGACGGCGTTCAGAACAAGCTCGACACCGATAGCGTCGCCGTGATTGCGAACAAGGACAACGGTGCCGGAAGCATCGCCGTGCTCGTTGGCAAGGATGTACAGGCCAAGGGCATCAAGGCCGGTGACATCGTCAAGGACCTCGCCGCCGCTTGCGGTGGCCGCGGCGGTGGACGTCCGGACCGCGCTCAGGCCGGCACCAAGGAAATCGACAAGATTGCCGGTGCTATCGCCAACGCGAACAACTGGATCCGTGCCAAACTCGGCGCTTAATTTCCTAAAAACGTTTAAAAAGGCTGCGGTAAAACGCAGCCTTTTCTGTATACATCGTGCTAAAGCCTAGAATAAATTGTATAATTTAAACTGAAGGCGTACGATGGAACCGCTTTTTAATATACAGAGCATTTGTGTTACAAACGCAATTGGAATTGTTCTAATTGCGGTCATGATTGTCTGTAACCTGTGGCGCTTTCAGACCCGTAGTCGGGCAGACAAGAACCTGATGGCGATGATGTTCCTCGCCTTGACCAGCTGCATTGCAGACCCCTTTTCTTATACTATGAAGGGTTTGCCCGGAGTGCTCCCTAGGGTTGCGGTCTATGCTACCAGTACATGGCTGTTTGCGGCAAATATGCTTGCTGTCTATTTTTGGGTGCGCTTCTTGGCGTTTTACTTGAATGGGGGTATGCGTCGGAGTTCCAGAATGGCGCTGAATGCGGTTGCCTTTGTGGGGCTTGCCTTGTTGGTGGTGAATTTGTTTACTCCTGTCGTATTCTCTATTGATGAAAATAATCTTTATACCCGTTCCCACCTGTATGCCTTTTACCTGGTGGTAGACTACATGCTGGTCATCAATAGTTTGGTGATATACTTTAAGGCTAAAGCTAAAGGGGGTGTTCTTAAGTTCTTCCCCATTTGGGTTTATATTGTGCCGATTTTTATTGGGGGAATCGTCCAGTCCTTGTTCTATGGCATTTCGGTGATTCCCACCAGTATCGCTATTTCCATTGCGGGTGTGCTGGCCAGCTTGCAGAACGAGATGATATATCATGATCAGTTGACTGGATTGTTCAACCGTTCCTACATGCATTATTTGCTGAAAAAGTATACCAAGCGTCCCAAGCTTAATATTACGGGTATCATGATAGACTTGAACGGTTTCAAGCATATCAACGATGAATTCGGCCATTCCGTGGGTGACGACGCCTTGGTGGCTTCTGGCCGCATACTAAAGTCTGCCATCGGCGATGCGGGCTGCGTTATTCGCTATGCGGGCGATGAATTTATAGTTCTTCTGAACACTCAAGAAGATGAAGCTGTCGAAAATTACGTTGCCAAGATTAGAAGGCATTTCGAAAGATTCAATGAAGAGAAAAAGGAACCGTACTTTCTATCGGTTTCTATTGGCACTCATAAGTTCAACGTGAAAACGGAAAGTGAAGATGCCTTTGTGAATGTCATCGATTCCCGAATGTACGAAGACAAAAAGGCTTTTTACGCAACTCACGCGGGAATGGATCGTCGCAAGCGATAAAAAAAGCTGCGAAATAAATCGCAGCTCGTTTTGTATGAAATCAATGTTTTTTACTTGATGGTGATTTTCTGCATCAGGTTCTTGGAGCCTTCTTGCATGCGGACTACGTAGAGACCTTTAGAAATACCTTGTAATTCCACGGAGCCCTTCACGTTCCTTGCGCTGAAAGCCGGACGGCCCTGCATATCGAATACATCGATCTTGGCAGCGGTGGCGCCTGCAATAGAGAGCGTGCGGCCAACGAGATGCATGGAAAGATTGGTGGGTTTAGCCAAGGGCTTGATGGCTTCCGGATTGAATAAAGATTCCGGATAGGGCGACTTCACTTCAGATGCCGGGTGAGCCTTGAGGCTGACCATAATGCTGTCATAGGCGGGCTTCGGCTTGTATTGCTTGTCGTACAGGAGCCCCTGAGTTTTGCCTTGCTGATCGTCGAGCCAGCTGTGCGCATCGGTGAGTCCCCAAATCACGAATTCGCCCATGTTCGGTTCTTCGAGAAATACGTCCATGAACTGGCGGTACAAATGCCCTTGTTTGGCGTAGTCGGCTGCTCCGAGCTGGTCGGCGGAACCCTTCGGAAATCCGATATCCAGTTCTGTGATGTTCAAGGTGACGCCCAATTCGGCGAGAGCCTTTGCTAAGGCACGTACATTTTGCGGAGTTGTCTCGTGCGAGATTTCAATATGCGTCTGCGTTCCCACGCAAGTGATTGGAATTCCGTTTTCTTTCCAGCGTTTGACTTGTTCTACGACAAAGCTTGCCTTGGAACCTTCTCGCAGACCCCATTCGAGTGAGTAATCGTTGTAGCAGAGTTCTGCATCCGGGTCGGCGGCGTGTGCCCAGACGAATGCGGAGTCCAGAAATTCAGGGCCGATGCCTTCGTACCATACGGAGTTTGTGGAACGCCAATCGGCGTTGTATTCATCATTCACGGCTTCGTTCACTACATCCCATTCGGCGACCTTTCCCTTCCAGTGGCCGACAACGCTGTCGATGTGATTTTTGAGCACGCTGAGGAGCTTTTCCTTTTGTCCGCTGTAGTTGCTTACCCAGTTGGCAACCTGGCTGTGCCAGGCGAGCGCATGGCCACGAACGCGTAAGCCGTTGGCCTGGGCGTATTCGACCATCTTGTCGCCTTTGGTGTAGTTGAACTTGTTTTCGCTGGGTTCGGTGGCGTCAAATTTCATTTCGTTTTCTGCCACGACTACATTGAACTGGCTCTTGTGAATTTCTTCGAATTCCGGTTCGATAGCGTCGTTGAACCATTCGCTGTTCAGAATGGTGCCGATAAAGCGGCCGCGTTCTTTGGCGAGGTCTCGAATGGTTTCGTCGGCAAAGGCGCTGGAAAATCCTGCGCCGATAAGAGCTGCGCTAAATACAATGCGCGAAAAAGACAGAGTGTGTTTCATATATGCCTCTATCATCCCAGTACACCGTCGCTAAAGATAATAAAAAGGGCTAGGATGTCGATCCTAGTCCTTTCGGTTTGAGAGATTGTAGCAAAATTATTTGATGGAGATTCTTTGCATCAAGCTCTTGGAACCATCGCGGATGCGTACCACGTAGAGTCCATCTGCAACCTTCAAGTCGACAGAACCCTTTACGTTCTTTGCACTGAATACCGGACGGCCCTGCATATCGAACACTTCGACCTTGGCGTCGGTGGCGCCTGTAATAAAGAGTGTACGGTCAGAGAGGTGCATCGAAAGGCTGGTCAAGCTGGCGAAGGTCTTGATTGCGTCGGTAGAATCGTTTGCAGTCGAGTCCTTCTTGGTGGAATCCTTACCGGCGGTGTCTTGAGGTGGTTCATATGTCTGGAGTCTCACCAGAATGCTGTCGAATGCCGGTTTTGGATTCAGGCTTTCGTCGTAGATTAGGCCTTGCTGCCTGTTCAGGCCGCCAAGCCAGCTCCATCTATCTGACACGCCCCAAATCAAGTAAGTATCCACATTCGGTTCTTCGAGTACGATGTCCAGGTATTGACGGAAAGTCTGTCCCTGGCGTTCCAGGTCGCTCTTGCTGACATTGATGCCGCTCTTGAAGCCGATATCAAGTTCGGTGATTTTCAGCTTGACGTTCAGTTTTGCAAGTTCCTTGGCAAGGGAACGGAGACTGTCTGGCGAACCGATAAAGTGCTTGTCGGTGGTGGTGTCTTCCACATGCGTCTGGGATCCCACACAATGAATAGGAATGCCGTTTGCGACCCAACGCTTCACTTGCTCCAGCAAGAAGCCTGCCTTGGCCTTCGGATTCACGCCCTGTTCCAGGTTGTAGTCGTTATAGCAGAGTTCTGCATCCGGGTCCACAGCGTGTGTCCAGACGAAGGCGGAATCAATGAATTCGGGACCGATACCTTGGTACCAGACTGAATAGGAACGCCATTGGGGTTCGTTGTTGCTGATGGCTTCGTTCACTACGTCCCATTCATCAATTTGGCCCTTCCAGTGCCCGACCACGTTCTCGATGTGGTTCTTGAGCACCTTGAGCAATTTCTGCTTGTCGTTCTTGTAGTTGTTTACCCAATTCGGAACCTGGCTGTGCCAAGCGAGAGCATGGCCGCGGACGCGCATGCCGTTAGCCTTCGCGTACTTGACCATCTTGTCACCATTGCCGTAGCTGAATCGGCCTTCGCTGGGTTCGGTGGCGTCGAACTTCATCTCATTTTCAGCAACGACGATGTTGAACTGTGTCTTGTGAATTTGTTCGTAGTTTCCGGGAAGTCCGCCGTTGAACCACTGGGAATTCAGAATGGCTCCGACGTAGATGTTGTTTTTTTCTGCAAGTGACCTGAGGGTTTCATCTGCGGCAAAGGTGCTTGTGAGTCCCGTGCCGAGAAGGGTCGCGCATAATGCGAGACCCGCAATGGAATGATTGCTCATCATTACTTCTCCTTATTTTATCGCCCCACACGATCACTCATTTCTAAAATAATCAAAAACGGCGTCGAAAGATGTAAACAAAGTGAAACTAAATGTTCCGTTTTTTTTAGTCTAACTTCAGCCCTGTAATCCCTTTTTCAAGTTCTGCGGCCTGTTTTGCGAGTTTTTCCTTGAATTCTTGCGTGGCGGGGGAGTTTTCGTCTTGAATTCGGTGGTTGGCCATTTTCAGGAACTTTTCCACTTTCGCGATGTTCTCGCGGGTGATGCTGTCGCAGTAGGTTTCGACCATGCGCTCGAAGATGTATTCTTCAGCGGTTTTGGACAAATGAATCATGTCGCTATCGTAAAAGCGATAGTCCCGCAGTTCATCCATTACGATTTCGTAGCTCGGGAAATACTCGGCAACAGTCTTTTCCAGCGCATTGTGAATGGCGAGTTGTAATGTTGCCTTGGAAAGGTTGTTGCCGTGGGCGCCGTCGCTCATGTGGCGCAGTGGCGATACGGTAAAGACGATGTGTGCGTGTGGATTCAGTTGGCGAATGCTTGCAATGGTTTCGCAGATGGCTTCGGTTGCCTCGTCTACCGAAATCATTCGGCGCGTGAACAGGTTCGGGTCTTGCCGGTGACAATTCGAAACGGGTTTGCCGCTGTCCTTTAAATAGTAGACGAACGCGGTGCCGATTGTGATGAAGAGGGCGCTCGCCTTCTGTAAAAAGTCACGGGCTTGCGCTGTGGAGGTGTTCAATTTTTCGACGCATTCTTCTTTTGTTGCACCCGAAAGTGAGCTGTGTGCGTCCCAGCAATGCCAAAGCCTGTCGCATCGCGTGTCCTGGAAAACGTCTTCTTCTCCGAAAACTTTTCCATCGGCAATTGCCTTGATTTGGCTTGCCAAAGATACCGGATTGTAGACAGTGCCGAATGGGTTTACTAGAACATGGAATTTTCGTTCTGCGAATTGCGCCGAAATGTTATCCGCAAAGCACGATCCGAAAAATGCCAAACGGTTGTTGTAATCGATTTTGAAATCGGTGGCGGGAAGGTCTACTTTCGTACAGAAATTCATGCTACAAATTTAAATAGAAAAGCGACAAGGATTGGAAATGCCTAAGGGCGTTTCTGATAGAAGATGCGCAATATTGCTTTTGCATGATTTTTATTGTGAAAAATCATTAATTTTTATGCTTAAATTGCGAAAATGCTTGAAATTATAAAAATTATCGAAAAATTTATTGTAAAAACTATTGACTTTTTAAAATTCGTTGTTTATATTTAGGATGTACTTAACTTGGGCCGGGTTTTCGGGGGGTTAAGAGGAGGACAAATGAAAGATATACTTGAATATACGAGCTACCGTCAGTATATCGCGGACTACTACGCCGACAAAAAGGCGAAATCTGCGTTTACTTGGCCGGAGTTCGCTTCTGCGGCGGGGTTCTCTTCGCCGGTCTACCTAAAATATGTGAGCGAAGGGCGCTTCAACTTGAGCGACGCGGCTGTCGACCGTGTTGCCGCGGCGATGCACTTGATTGGTGGCGATCTCGAGTTTTTCCGAGAGATGGTTCGCTTTGACCATGCCAAGACTGACAAGGCCAAGAAGGAATCCTTCCAGAAGTTAGTTGTGATGGCGGAAAGCCGCAAGGCGAAAGTCATCGAGGCGGATGCCTTCCGCTATTTCGATAGCTGGAAGAATCTGGTGCTCCGCGAACTCGCTCCTGCCATGCCGGGGGCAAAACCGCTGGCGCTTGCGAAAGCCTGCCGTCCTAAAATTTCCGCTGCCGAAGTAACCGAGTCGCTCAACTTTCTGACCAAGGCGAACATGCTGCAGAAAGATGCGGACGGCAATTACGTGCAGACCAATAGGTCCATAACGGCAGGGCCTATGGAGGTGACGCCTGCTGTTATTCGCGGGCTGCACCGTAAAATGGGCGAACTTGCGCTTGATACGATTGAGGGCGTGCCGCAAAATGAACGGATTTTTTCGGGGGTGACTTTGGGCATTACGCAAAATGCCTACGATGAAATCGTCAAAGAAATCGATGCGTTCCGCAAGCGCGTTATTGAAATTGCCACTAGGGAAACTGAAACGGATGAGGTGTATCGCCTGAACATCCAGTTCTTCCCCATGACAAACAAGAGTTCTAAAAAGGGTTAGGAGGATATCATGAACTACAAAACAATGAGCAGAAACTTTATCTGCAAAATGGCGATGCCGCTCGCCTTGATGTTTGCGGCTTGCTCCACTGACGACAGTAACTCTGTTTCAAAGGTGGAAGGAACTCCGGGAACGCAGATGGGAGGTTCTTCTGAAGAACCGAGAATCGTTGCGTACGAAAAAATCTCTTTGAGTGCCAGGGCTTATTATGCGCCTGCAAGCGCTGAAGGAACGTCATCAGAAGATGTTTCTGTTTCTGTTCCAACGAATGTGTTCTTCGATGGAGGGCAGATCATTCTGACGGAACTGGATACGGTGACGCTTGAACCATTGGATGATTCCACGATTACGGAGTCCTTTAAGGGCGACGTCATAGATTCGCTCACAGGAGAAAGGGTTCCTGGTGACGACGGAATGGCCAGTTTTGATAGTGTTTCGCTGAGGAGTCCGATTGTCTTGTTGGAAGCTGTATCGGGTGAAGTATCGCTGAGTGCGATTGTGGATATCCGGGATGCAAATACCTTTGTGATTGATGGATTGAGTCATTTGGCGACCTATCGCATACGGAAGCTGGCTGAATCTGGAATGTCGTTTGTGACGGCGAAGGCCCAGGCTGAAACCGAAATTGCAAATGCGCTAGGTTTTGGCTCGCAAAATCCGTTCGTGGAGGAAAGCTTGATGAATTCCTCGAATGTAGCTGTGTGGCGCAAGGCGTTTAATGAATTGGTCCCGTTTAATTTGCTACAGCATTTGAAAGAGGAACTTGGCGAGTCTGGATCGTTGGCAGGTTTGTCGGAGGATTCGAAAAAATCTTTGACGGAAGCTGTTGAGAAGTCGCATTATTGGAGATTGTTGAGCTCTTCGCGAAAGGCCTTTGAAATGTGGGATGAGGATTTTTATCAGGAGTGCATGCAATTTAAGGCTTATTATGTGAACCTGTTGGCAAGTGTTTTCGGTGTGGGACAATGCTCTTCTGAAAACGAGGGGACGTTTGCCGATGTTCAGGGAGATCTCTTTGAACTGAAGTGCGTGTCCGGTTTTTGGGAATTTGCATATCGCAAAACGAGCCGTTTGAATATTGCACATACGTTTGGGGCGATGGTTGATTCTCGTGATGGTGAGGAATATAAAACGGTGACTATTGATTTGGGTGGAACATCGCAGACCTGGATGGCGGAAAACTTAAGGTATGCTGCGGAATATTCCAGCTGCTTTATGGATAATTCGTCGTACTGCTCTGTATACGGTCGGTTGTATTCTCCGTTGTATGGCTTTGATTCGTCTTACCGAAAGTACACGACTAAAGAAGGGTGTGTAGCTGTTAAAGCTGTCGAGTACTTGAATGAGAGCTTGTCGGATGATACGTTGTATTGGCGAGGTCGGGCTGAAGAAGATTGTGATGAACTATATGAATATGGCGATTATCGTGACGATGGTGATAATATGCTTTGGGACAAGGTGATCGATTCGCTCGAGACGATAAATTTTGAAGTGTGTCCAGAAGGTTGGCGCATGCCGAAGTATGAAGACTGGAATGCTTTGCTCAGTTATCTCGATGGCCTTGGACAGGGTCCTGCATTGACCTTGCTGTTGGCGAATTATGGAGATCCTACGGGATTTGGCTTGGATCTTCTGGCTGACATTCGTGGTGAAAAAGGCAACTATAAGGCTAGAGTTAGAGGAGTGGGAGTGTATCAGTTTGAGCCTGTGGTGACGCCTGAGGAAATCCGTGAAAATGCAGCGGGTGATGTCGTGGGAGCTCTTGCAACTCAAACTTCTAGCCGTAGGAAGGGGGCCAATATGTATTTTGAAGCGATAGTGCTCGGTTACGACTTGCCTGGCTCTGGCTTTGTCCGCTGCATCAAGGACGAATAACGAATTTGGGTGCTAGGCCTGTTCGAAGGACCGGTTAGGAGGATTCGGTTGGGGGAGAACAGGCCGAGAACGAGAAGGTGGGCTTCGGCCCGCCTTCTTTTTGTTTTTTGTACCTCATGACCCTTAAATAATGTATCTTTAACGTGTCTAGTGCCCATGGCGCCAAAAAGGATTTTTTATGAAACTAGGAAAAACCGAACTCCGTCTGAATGCTGAAATCGAAAAACGCGGTGCGCTTTTTGCCGTGCTGCTGGATCCCGATACATCGGACGAAGCCGCCTTCGTGAAGGCGGGCGCGATGGCCGCCGAAAACGGTGCCGACCTTTTGCTGGTGGGCGGTTCTTACCTGGGTAACTTTACGCTGCCGAAGCAGGTGGCTGCCCTTAAGGCCAATGTGGACTTGCCCGTGGTGCTGTTCCCGGGTGGTGCGTCTCAGGTGGTGCCAGGCTTTGATGCGATGCTTTTTATGACGCTTGTAAGCGGCCGTAACCCGAATTACCTGATCGATGAACAGGTTCGTGGTGGCGCTCTGGTTCGTGCGTTGAATATGGAAGCGATTCCGACGGCCTACCAGCTGATTAACAGTGGCAAGCGTACCACGGTGGAATACATTAGCGGAACTATGCCGGTGCCCGCAAACAAGCCTAAGCTGAGCATGGTGAACTCCATTGCCGCCGAACTCATGGGCATGCGCTATGTGTACCTGGAAGCCGGTAGCGGTGCCGAAGAACCCGTGCCGGTGGAACACATCGCCTACACCCGCAAGGCAACCGAAATGACCATCATTACCGGTGGTGGAATCAAGGATCCGCAGACCGCAGCTGTCCGCGTGGCAGCCGGCGCGAACATCATCGTGACGGGAACTCTTTGGGAAAAAGTCGAAGACCCGGCTCTTCTTAAGGAATTTGCGTCAGCTATTCACACTAAAGGCTAAAAACGTCGTTGCCCCCGGCCTCATTTGTCATGCCCGCGTAGGCGGGCATCTCCTTTTTTATAGGCTTTTTTGAGGCACGGCTTTTCTTTCACTCGAATATTTGTGTATTTTTCTGTTAGAAGGAATGCACCGTTTTTGGTGCAGTTTTGAGGTATCTATGAAAAAACTCGTGATTGTGACTTATGTGCTCCGTGCGTTGGGCTTTGTGCTTGTGCTTTTGATGCTTTTTGGGCACAGCGTTGTCTTGAATATGTTCCCCGGGCTCGAGGGCCGTTCGATCAATCCGATTTTCTATACAGGCGTGGCGTGCTATGCTACGGGTGCTATCATCCATTTCTTTATCAAGAAGCAAGAAATGGCGGAACGTCGCCGACGCGAAATCGAAGATGCCGAGGAACGTGCCTTTGGTAAAAAGTCCGATGATTCGGATAAGTGATTGGGTTGTCTATGATAAAAATTGAGCATTTGCATAAGACGTATCGCAGCGGCTTCTTGATGAAGCCGAAGCTTGCGCTTAAAGATGTGAGTTTTAGTGTAGAACCGGGACAGGTGTATGGCTTTATCGGGCCGAACGGCGCGGGCAAGTCTACGACTATCAAGGTGCTTACAGGTCTTTTGAATTTTGATTCGGGCAATGTGCTGGTGAACGGGATTTCTCCGCGCAACGTGAAGAGCCGTCAGTTTATCGGTTACTCGCCGGAACAGCCGTACTTTTACGACTACCTTACGGGCCGCGAACTGCTGAAGTTCTACGGCAAGCTGGTGGGCTTGACCGGTGCGGAACTTGACAAGCGTATCGACTGGTCGCTCGACCTGCTGCATGCGAACAAGGACTGGATTGACCGCCGCCTGCGTTCGTACTCCAAGGGCATGATGCAGCGTGTGGGCATTGCCCAGGCGATTCTCGGCAAGCCGAAGCTTTTGGTTCTTGATGAACCCATGAGTGGTCTTGACCCGATGGGCCGCCGCGACGTGCGCGAAGCCATTATGGAACTCAACCGCACGGGGGTGACGATTTTCTATTCGAGTCACCTGCTGAGTGACGTGGAATCCATCAGCCATAAGGTGGCGATGATTGTGGACGGCAAGATCGTGCGCGAAGGAACCGTAGACGAGATTACGGAATCTTGCGGCGTGGAATACCACGTGCGTACCCGCGAAGCGATTCCGCAGGTGGAACTGCCTGAAGGTGTCAGCCCTGCTGGTCATCCGCAGGAATGCGTGTGTGCCGACGACGCTGCTCGCGACCGCCTGTTGCGTTACTGTTTGGACAAGGGCGTTGCTGTGGAACGTATGGACCATAAGCGCCCGAGTCTCGAAGACATTTTGACAGAGGAGATTGCCCGTGCAGACGCTTAAGCATATCGGCATCATTGCCCTCAATACGTTCCGCGAATCCATTCGCGACAAGATTCTCTATAACATTGGCTTTTTGGCAATTGCTCTCACCTTGTTCAGCATTGTACTTGGCGAATGGTCTGTGTTTGACCGTGCCTATGTGATCAAGTCGACCACGCTTTCGGTGATGAGCCTTTCGGGCCTGTTGATTTCTATTTTCGTGGGCATCAGCCTGGTGCAAAAGGAAATTCAGCGCCGTACGGTGCTTACGCTTTTGTCGAAGCCGATAAGCCGCGCCTCGTTCATTGTGGGCAAGTACTTTGGCTTGCTTGCGGTGGTGGCGGTACACCTGATGCTTCTGACAGCCATCTACTACGTGATGCTGTTCTTGACTGGATCTGCTCCGACGCTCAGCTTGCTTACGGCTATCTACCTGATTTTCTGCGAAATGGCGGTGGTGATTGCGGTGGCACTTCTGTTCAGTAGCTTCAGCAGCACGGTGCTTAGTGCACTGTTTACGCTGGGAGTCTACTTTGCGGGCCACTTGAGCGATCAGCTCTTGGAACAGGTTCGTTTTGCGACGCGCATGGGTGAACTCAACGGTTCTTCTAGCCTGGTGTTCCAGAAGGCCGCCGAAGTGATTCATGCCGTTTTCCCGGGTCTGTACCGCTACAATGTGACGAGCTACGTGGTACATGGCGTGGCACTCCCTGATATGTACGTATTCTGGAATAGCATTTATGCGCTTGGCTACATCGGCTTGTTCCTTGCGATTGCAAGCTGGTGGTTTAGCCGGAGGGATTTCCTATGAGAAACCAATATATGGCGAAAGTCCTTGTGCATAACAAGGTTGTTACTGAAGCTCAGGTTAAAGCCCACTGGGGTGAAATTACCGACAAGAAAGATATTGGCCAGGTTCTGGTAGATGCAGGCATTTTGCCGCCCCCCATGTATATCAAGGTGCTGGCCTTTGTAAAGAATTTGGAAGCGAAGAATGCTGCCGAAGGGGGCGCTACTCCGGCTGCACAGCCTGCTGCTGGCGCTGCCACGGCTTCATCGAAACCCTCTGCAGCTCGCTTTGAAGCTCCGCCGGCATCGGCGACTCCGGTGGCGCCTGCTCCGCAGTCCGAAGGTTTGCAGATTGAAGGTAACAGCAGCCTGTATGGTGAAGTTTCGACCTCCAATGTGGAAGTCGAAGCGGTGGCTGGTCTAGAATCTACAAGTATTAGCACTGTACAGGTGCAGGCCGAAGCCGAAGAAGAATCTTCCAGCGAAGAATCCGAAAAGCTGCCTAGCCGTTTTGCCATTCTCACTGGCGAAGGTACTCCGGTAGAAGCTCCTGAAAAGATTCGTCCGATGACGAATATTTCGCAGATGATTGCGTTTGCTCGCAAGTTCGGTGCAACCGATATTTACCTGTATGCGGATCGTCCGGTGGTTATGCGTCAGTCGGGGGCACTTTTCGTAGCCTCAGATGATGTGCTGGATTTGTCGCGTATCAATGAACGTTTGGATGAAGCATCCAAGGGATTTTCGGACGGCTATAAGATTGTTGTTGGCAAGAACTTTAGCAAGACGATTGGCCTTGCTGGCGTCGGCCGCGCTCGTATCACGGTTACGTGGAATGGTACAAATCCCAGTGTGTCCATTCGTGTGATTCCCCAGGAATCCACCACTCTTGAAAATCTGTACCTGCCTACGTTCTGTAACCAGTTTACGGAACTGAACAGTGGGCTTGTGCTTGTGGCGGGTCCTGCCGCAAGCGGTCGCTCTACGACGATTTCGACTTTCGCCGAAACCATTGCGGCTAATCGCGATGTTTATATTCAGACGGTTGAAAAGCCAATTGAACGAGTGCTCCAGAATCCGCGCGGTGCTATTGCCCAGCGAGAAGTTGGCTTGCATGTACGTTCGGGTGTCGAAGGCATTGAACTTGCCATGCAGAGTGGCGCCGACGTGATCCTGTTCGATTACCTTGAAAACATGGATGAACTTTCTATGTTGCTGCGTGCTTCTAACGCGGGCGCCTTGGTGTTTGCGGTGACGGCGGGCAACAATATTCACGCCCTGCTTTCTCGCTTGCTTTCATCGGTATCAACAGAAAAACGTACGGCCTTTGCTAATTCCCTGGCTGAACAGCTCAAGGGAATTATCGTGCAGCACCTGATTCCTATTGTACAGAATCAGGGCCAGGTGCTTGCTGTGGAAGCAGCGAAGATGAATTCTACCATGGCCAACATGCTCCGCCGCGGTGAAATATCTCAGCTTTCTGCATCGATTAGCAGTCAAAAGGATCAGGGCATTTCGCTGGACGATTCCCTGCAGAAGTGCGTGGAATCGGGTTATATCGAGGGTGTGGAGGCGTGGAAACGCGCTTGCGATAGCCGTCGCTTTGCGGCATACCGCTCTCAGAATTAAGGGGATATTATGGCTACAGAAATTGAATCTTTGCTGGAATATACGCTTAACGTTGGCGCCTCTGAATTGGTCATTACTGAAGGGGCGGCTTCTGCGGTGCGCTTGGCGGGTAAGGTTTGTGCCATTCCCGATGCCCCTGCTGTAGAAACTGGTTCTCTTCGCAACTTCTTGAATTCCATGGAAGGCGAATCGGGAACGATTATGGGTGGCCCTTGGTGTGGCTCCAAGTGGCGAGTCCATTACAACCGTACTGCTTTAGGTAGCTCTGCCATATTCCGCCCGGTACTTGATGAATGCCCCGATTTTACGGCGCTTGGTGTTCCCGAATCCATGATGAACCTGCTCGGAATCCGCTCGGGTCTGGTGGTCTTTAGCGGCCCTGCATGTAGCGGAAAGACAACGACTGCGACTGCCTACGTGTCGGCCCTTTGCCAGTCGGGCATTATGCGTGTGAGTCTGTTGGATCCTGATGCCGAAATGCCTGTAAAGCAAGGCGATAGTTTGGTGCTCGAAAATTCTACGGGAACCATTCCTGAAAAAATGGAACAGGCGCTCCGCAGTGGAATTGACCTGATTTGGTTGGGCAATTTCGAGGGACTGTCCCTGATACCCGTACTTCGCGCTGCTGAGGCGGGCGCCCTTGTGGTGCTTACCGTAACGGCGGGTAATGCGGTCGGTG
This sequence comes from Fibrobacter sp., assembly GCA_045221475.1. GTDB lineage: Bacteria > Fibrobacterota > Fibrobacteria > Fibrobacterales > Fibrobacteraceae > Fibrobacter. Next base: position 12,159 of record JBGUWV010000095.1, on the reverse strand, counting down.
CTCTTGATGCGTTGCTTTCGTCGGAATCCCTTGAAAACCGCGATATGGCATGCAACATGCTGGCTTCTGTATTGAAGGCCGTTGTGGTGCAGCGCTTGTTGCCGGGTGCCCAGGGTGTTGTTCCTGCTTGGGAAATCTTGTACGGAACCCAGAACGTGGCCTCTAAAATCCGCAGTGGTGAACATTACACCTTGCCATCGATTATTGCGGCCTCTGCCTCCGAAGGCATGATGCTTATGGATGATTGCCTTGCAGAACTTGTGAAGGCGGGTTATGTATCTTCTGAAGATGCGATCCGTGTGGTTTCGAATCCGGCTCGGTTAGGGTAACATTGTGCGAAATGCTGTAGGCAAATTGATGGCGACGGTTGCGCTATGCGTAACGTGGGCGTTCTCCAACGAAGCGGATTCCGTTTCGTTGCAGGAGGTCCCTTCTCTTGATTTGCTGAAAGCTTCTGCTGATTCCATTGCCAAGGCCGATTCTGTGAATGCCCCGAAGGCACCAGATAGTTCTGTGTCGACGGTTCCCGCTGCTCCAACCAAGACTGTTCTTTATCTGGGTGGCGGCGAACGTTCTCCCTGGTTCCAGTTGGGAGTGCTTTACGGTATAGAAGAATACGGCATTCCTGTAGATTCTGTGGTGGCCACTTCCTGGGGAGCATGGATTGCATCCTTGTGGACTCGTGGCGTTCCGCTAGATGATATTCAGAAACTCATGCTGGATTCGGCCATTGTGGACTTTGTGGGCCATGATTTATCGGCCGTCGGAAGTGAACTAGGCTATAGGAAAACGGATTCATACGAGATACCGATTTCTGTATCGGGTATACCCACCATTAGAAGCCGCTTTGCTGTAATGATGGATACGTCTCGTTCTATCCGTACCGAAAAGAAATCCCTTACGCCGGATTCCATGCAGGTGGTGCGTGCCCTTGCAAGGCTCCGTTTCCAGGAGAGCCTTTACCGCCAGCGTCAAGAAATCCGCATTCCTTTTGCGGTGCAGTCTTGCGAATCGGGAAATCCCGTTGTCGTTGGCAATTCTGTTCCGGAGGTCATTGCCTCGCTTCCGCTTTGGGGAAATGATTCCGCAGGCTTGTCTGGCGAACTATGCCCCTATTACGCCATGCCTGTCGAAGACAATGCCCAGGAACTTTCGATTATCGTGGCGTCGGACCCGTTGCGCGCTCCCATTGTGGGCGATGAACGGACTCGCCTTATCAAACAGCATGCCGCCGAAATACTTGCCAGCCAGCCGGGAATTGTTGTAAGGGCTCATACGATTTTAGACACGTCCCGTTCAGTGTGGATTCAGTCCGGTTTTTCGTCTCTAGAAAAACAGCTTGCTGGTTTTAAAGTGCTGAATGGTCGCCGTGTTGACTATTCTGTAAATCGTAGTTCTGCAAAGCCCTGGTTCCGTTTTGAACCCACCTACAATACCCTTTCGTCAGAAGTTCAAAATACAGTGAAGGCGTATTGGGAAGATTCCGATACGGGATTGGTTGCTCCCAAGAATTTTGCTCTGGACATGTTGCAGAATCCGGCATATGACTCGCTAACTTTGGACATGCAGCCTAGTGGTAATGTTGCGGTGGAATCTGCCGTGCATCCAATGCTAGACCTGGCGGCAGGCGGATTTGGTTCCAATGCGTTCGGGCCCAACGCCTATGCCGAAGCGGCGGTTCATTACGTAGATCATGTTGAAATCGAATTGGTATTGGCCGGTTTCTGGGGTGGGTATTCTTACGGAGTTCGCCCGCGTTTGAACATTTCAAAGTTGTGGAACCGTCACTGGGATTTGCAATTTGGTTACGACTACTTAAAATTGGTTCCTTTAAAATCCTACAACAACGTGCATCGTTGGCTCCGGATTAAATCCGAAGAACGGAGCGATTTGACGATGAACCTTTTGTATACGATGGATAGCCGTCAACGTATTTCGGCGGAATTTATTTTTGGCTCCCGGTATTACGACCTGGATTCCGCCTATTATGGCGATCGCCCCATCAAGACATTTCCGGTATCGCCCATGTTGCATTACCGTTATTTGAATGGTGCTGATGACAATTGGTTTGCCAATGAGGGCTATGTTCTGAATGTGTGGGGTGGATTTGAATCCATCGGCTTCGATGATGGCATTCTTGATGTGGTGCCTATCTATTGGAAACTTTTGGCCGATGCTCGCTACTCCGTTTCGCCGGTTTCCTTTGTCACCTTGACTGCGGCAACAGTGGGTGCCATTGAGCGTTATCACGATGAAGGTCACGGTTACGTTTCACCCAAGTCTTTCCAGAAAGCTCCCTTGGATGTGGCTTACCGCCTGCATGCTGCGGCAACGCCTTGGTCTACCGAATGGTATAATCCGGAGCTTTCTTCCCATGAATATGCCATGTTGCGCTTGAATGGCGGAATTCATGGGAACTATCTGGGTGCCTGGATTTTCGGCGCCTATTACCATGATTTTGAAGACAGCCCCTATGCGGATCTTGATGTAGACAAATTCGTCTTTGAACCGGCTTTGCGATTCGCATACCGCTCGGTTACCGCTTATGCAGGAATCAGCCGTGTCGTGGATTACGGCACCTTTGGCGATTTGACTCACCTGAGCGAATATAATTACTTTATCCGCATCGGCAATTATAGCTTTTAACTAAAAATCTTTATTCCAAATTAAATAGCGAGCGGCATCCAGGGCTTGACTTCGTTTACCGAAATCAGCTTGCCTTGGCGCTTGCGGCGAATGGCGGCTGCCGCGATCATGGCGCCGTTATCGGTGCTTAGGCTGCGTTCCGGAATGCAGAACATGATTCCGTGCTTGTCGCAGTAGTCCTGCAGGCGTGTGCGGAGCCATGCGTTTGCACTCACGCCACCGCCGACTACGAGTGTCTTCATCTTGGTCTTTTTGAGGGCGGTAATCGTCTTGGTTACGAGGCTATCGACAATGGCGTCTTCCAGGGAGGCGCAAATGTCGCCGATGTTCTTCTGGATGAATTCGGGGTCGTGAGTTTCGGTGTAGCGGAGCACGGCCGTTTTTAATCCGCTGAAAGAAAATTCGCAGTTGTCGTGCACATGGAGGGCTCGCGGGAAGTCTACGAATTTACGGTTGCCGTCTTTACCCAGGCGGCTGATAGTGGCGCCTGCTGGGTACTTGAGACCCAGTAGCTTGCCGCATTTGTCGAATGCTTCGCCGGCGGCATCGTCGCGGGTGCGGCCGATGCTTGTGTACTTGAATCCCGGTTCTTCCAACACCAGTTCCGTGTGTCCGCCCGAAACGGTAAGCGTCAGGAACGGCGGTTCAATTTCGGGGTGGGTGAGCCATGCGGCGGCAAGGTGGCCTTCCAGGTGGTTCATGCCATAGGCCGGAATCTGCAAGTCGCGGGCCAGGCCCTTCGCAAAACTAGCACCTACAAGGAGCGGTCCCATAAGGCCCGGGCCCGTGGTGTAGGCAATGGCGTCGATATCCTTCAGTTCGATACCGGCTTCCTTGACGGCCGCTTCTGCAATGGGGGAAATCTTCTGCAAATGGGCGCGTGCCGCAATTTCAGGGACAACGCCTCCATAAAGGGCGTGTTCGTCAATTTGACTGTAAAGAGGGTTCGAAAGGACTTTTACAGGATCGTCTTGCAAAATGGCGCAGGCGGTTTCGTCGCAGCTGGATTCAATTCCTAGCCAAATCATGGTGCAACCTCTTCGAGGGAGTCCGCAGGAGCGGCCGGCTTGTCTTCTTTTTTCCGGAGCGTAACTTTTTCCGGCTTCAACTGGATTGCCTTGATTGCCATTTCTCGGTTGATGTGGGCCGGGAGCGTGAGCTTGACTGTCGGGGAAAGGCTGTCGGCATCTTCGATAGCGAAGCGGTTGAATTCCATTACCAGTTCAATGTTCTGGGCTGTAATGGAATCAAGTGCCTGTTCGCCGCCCGTGATTTCCACAGAAAGGCTCTTGGGCTCTAGAGAATAAATTTGTTTGTCGAAAAATCCGATGAGGCTCACGGGGATGCTGTCGTAGGTGCGACTTGCCATCTTTTGGATGTTTACCGAAATCTTCACCGAAGAATCGCTAGGCGAAACGAAGGCGGGTAGCATACTGAAGTCCAGCGGAATCGTAAATTCCTGGCTGTTGCGCAAGGTGTCGAAGAACGAGGAATCGGTGGGAATGTCGATAATGCGGGTCAGGGCATTACGGGCTCCGGACACGAGCAATTCTTCGGGAGACACTGCGGGTTCATCGGCAATCAGGTAGCCTTGCGCTGCTGTAAACGTGGCGACGGATTTAATGGGGACGTTTCTCGTAATGCGGGTGTCGATATCCAGGTCTACAAACAAAAGCTGGTTTTCGGGTTCCACAAAGTGGACATCCGGGAAACCTGCCGAAACGAAATTCTTGCTGTCCAGGTGTATGCGCTTGGCGCCTAGTTCTGCTTGCTGCAGGTCTACTACCATGGCGATAGTATTTTGCTTGGGATCGTTGACTAGGTTGTTTAAGCGAATCAAATCCCAGGACTTTCCTTCGACGGTAATGTGCAGGGAGTGAGGCGGCTTCGAGGCGATCGCCATTGTTTCGGGAAGTTTAACGAAGTTCAGCGGGACATTCACCGAAAGCTGGAAATCCTTTTGCGATATGACAAGGAACCAAAGGGCAATGCCAAATATCAGTGCGGTTATTTTTAGAACGATGTTTCCCATAGAACTCTCGAATGACTGTCTAAAATTTAGTTATAATTCACTTCGTGTTCGGACAACTTGGCTATTTAATATCGGAATCTTTTCGCGGAATGCGGCAACACCGTACGGTAATCCTTCCGTCCTTTGCCACCATATTCCTGTGTTCCTTGCTTTTATCAGCTTCGTTTACTGCTTTCGGGGCCGTCATGCGGGTTCTTTCCATGGAAAGGAACCTGTACGCCATCGAGGCCTTTTTGCCGGAATCGGTGGGTGAAGATTCCCTCAAGGTGATTCAGGATCGCCTGGAACATACCAAGTTTATCGATTCGGTGACCTTTGTCAGTGCCGATTCCGCCCTGGCGGATTTTCGCAAGCATTTTTCGGGGGAAATGCTGGACCTTGTGGAAGGTAACCCCATTCCGCCTTTTTTCCGGGTGACTCTTGCTGAAGCTAATAAAGATCCTGCTACCCTTGTGGAAGTAAAGAACAATCTTGCCCGCTTGGAATTTTTTGAAGAAGTGCAGGCCCCGGTGCAGTGGGTCGAAAAAATTGCGGCTTGGAAGTTCCGTATGCTTTTCTGGCCAATCTGTGTCAGCGTACTGCTTCTGTTCACCCTTTCCCTGATCATCTGTAATTCCGTAAGGCTTTCTCTCCTTTCCCGTAGGCTTCTGGTAGAAAACATGAAGTATGCCGGCGGTAGCCATTTCTTTATTGAATTTCCCTTTGTGCTGCAGGGGGCTTTCCAAGGTGTTGTAGGTAGCGGCCTTGCGGTTATCTTGCTGGCGGTGGTTTTAGAGTCTGTAGCCGATGCGTTCCCCATTGTGGCGGCGAACTTGACTGGCCTTGGTTCTTGTCTTGCCTTAGTGGTTCTTCTGGTGACAGCTCTTTCGGGCTACTTCAGTTACCGTACGGTGCGCGGGTTCCTTTCGATCAAGCGCAATGAGCAGGATTAACGATGCGGCTTGTGGTGTTGCTTTTTTGCCTGTTGCTGGGGGTTGGCGCCGAAAACGCCTACGCTAAGCCTGCCGCAAAGAACACCAAGAGTGCGCCAGCGAAATCCGCCCCTGCCAAAAAGTCGACAAAGGCTACCACGAAGTCTGCATCTAAATCTTCTGCGACAAAAAAGACCGACGCCCAGATTAACGAGCAGAAAAACGCCCTAAAAAAACTGGAATCGGACTTGGCGAAAAAACGCCAGGAACTGGCTCTCCTTGAAACCGAAGAAAAGGGCGTTCTGAATACCATTTCCATTCTCGACCAGAACTTGAACCAGACCCGAACCTACCTCTCGGAACTCTCCAAGAGTGAACTCATGCTGGAACGGGCGCTTGTGCAGCTCTCGGAAGATATTGATTCCCTGGACCGTAAAATCGAGACCCGCCGGGACGCCATGAAAAAGCGAATCAGGACGCTCTACATTAGTGGTCGCAACAGCGAAGCCCGCGTTCTTTATGGTCTGCTCACGCAACAAGGTAATCCCGACCGACAGGTGTATTGGGTGCACCATATTCTGAACCAGGATCAGCAAGAAGTTGAAATGCTGCAACAACTGGTGCAAGAGCGTGACGAAAAGAAGCAAATGGAAATTGCCCATTTGGATGATCTTAAACAGATGCGTTCCAAGAAGGCAGCCGAAGAAAAGGGCCTCGTCTCGCAAATGAGCGGGCAGGAAAAAATGCTCATGTCCTTGAAGCATGACCAGAATATGCAACGCCGGGCCTTGAAGGAATTCGAGCAGAACCAGAAGACCATGCTGGCCCTTATCAAGAAATTGGAAGAAAAACGCAAAAAGGAAATTGAACAGGCCAAGAAAGACGAAGCTGCACGCAAGGCCAAGGAAAAAGCCGGTAAGGACAAAAAGAAAGACAAGAAGGCTCCGGCAAAGACGGTGGAGAAGCCCAAGGTTACTGTGGCCGAATCGGTAAAGGGTCCCAAGTGTACTCCGCTTAAGGGCGATGTCATTAGCAATTACGGCTTGCAGGAACATCCGGTGTTGCATATTATGACCCGTAATCTGGGTGTGGAAATTCGTGGGAAACGGGGCGCGGCCGTTCGTGCTGCCGCGGCTGGTACGGTGGTGATGGTGGCTGAAATCGATGGCCGCGGTCCCTCGGTCATTATTGAACATGAGGGCGGAACCTATTCCGTGTATGGTCACCTTGCATCAATCCGTGTGCAAGAGGGCAAAGAAGTGCGAAATTGCGAAGAAATTGGCGAAGTGGGCGATGTTGCCTCTCTAAATGGAATTAAATTGTACTTCCAAGTGAGCGAAGGTACACAAACCGTGGACCCCTTGCAGTGGTTGAAACAGAAATGATCGAATATACTTTACATGGTCCTGCGTCTCAAGAACGCGCCCGCATCCGGGTGATGTCTGCGCTACGCGAGAACCGTTTTCCCCAGGCGATTTTGATTGATGGGCCTGCGGGAATCGGGAAAAAATGGCTTGCAATGGAAATTGCCAAGGCGTTGCAGTGTACCGATCCGAATATGCGACCCTGCGGACATTGTTTTGGTTGCCGTATGGCAGAAGACAGTGGCGCCACCGATGGTTGGGTTGTCCCCATGGAAGCCGACGAGGCTCGCGCCCGCAGTTCCGATGACGTGGCTCCGGGCAGCAAGGCGAAAACCATTGAAGACTTTAAAAAGGCCTACATCGAAGAAATCCAGAAGAACCCTTACCGGGTGGATATCTTTTCGACGGGAGCCTATATTTCTGTAGACTTGATTCGCTCCATGACATCCAGCTTTGCCATGAAGGGCGACCGCATTCGTACCATTGTGATTGCCGAGGCAGACCGCATGAACGAATCGGCGGCCAATGCCTTCCTCAAGACTCTTGAAGATGTTCCGGCGAACACCTACTTTATCTTGACCACCAGCTCCCGCGAGAAGATGCTTCAGACCATTCGGTCCCGCTGTTTGGCATTGCATCTGCTGCCCCTTTCCGACGACGAAGTGCGGTCGGAAGTTCTTCGGGTTGCTGGCGAAGAATTCGACGAAACGTCCCTTACCGATGATGTGATTGGACTTGCTGTAGGCTCTCCGGGCAAGGCTCTCTACTATGCGGAACATGCCAAGTCCTGGTGTAAGTTGGCGTCTGACTTTGTGATCCATTCTTTGCGTGGGAACTACACCGAATTGTTCATGCAGCTAAAGGATACCACGCTGGACGAAGCCTATGATGCTAACCGCTTCTTGGAAGTCCTGTCGTTCTTGCTGGCGGACTTGCTCCGTGAACAGGCTGGGGCTCGTTTGCGAATGCCCGAAACTACTACGGCGGTAGGTCTTTCCAATTACCCGCGTGTCGATGCGACTGCTCTGGAGCTTGCCCTCGTGGCTGTTCAAGAAACCATGTCACGAATTGAATCGAGACGTGTGTCTGCATCCATGTGCCTGCAGAATCTGTCCCTAAAACTTTTTGAGGGCTATAAATAAATGGCTGAGGTGCAGGACGGAATCTTGAACGAACATCTGGCTTCGGCAATGTCGAAAAGCCTGCGCATTCCCCATGTGGTGGCGCGTTTCTTGGTGTCTCGTGGAGTCCGTTCTGTGTCCGAAGCGCACCGCATGCTGTGCGGAAACGCTGGCGATGTATTGGATCCCTTCTTGATCAAGGGAATGGATGCTGCTGTTGCCTGGCTCTTGGATATTCGCGACAGACACGAAAAAGTTTTTGTCTTTGGCGATTACGATCTGGATGGCATGTCCGCCGTAACGCTCATGACTCGCGCATTAGCCGAACTTGGCATGGAGTCGGATTGGAGACTTCCGAACCGCTTTGGTGATGGCTATGGTCTTTCGTCTTCGGCAGTAGAAGAAATGCACCAGGCGGGAGCCCGTTATGTAATTACGGTGGATACCGGCATTACGGCCAATGCTGAAATTGCGCTGGCCAAGCAGCTGGGAATGTCGGTGTTAGTCATTGACCACCACCAGCCTTCGGGCGATGGGCTTCCGGAATGCGATGTACTTTTGGATCCGCACCAAGAAGGTGATACCTACCCGAATCCTGAACTTTGCGGTGTCGGTGTTTCCTATAAGTTTATTTGTGCTTTGTACTCGAAACTTTCTATGCCGGAGCCTACCAAATTCCTGGATTTGGTTGCGCTGGGAACGCTTGCAGATCTTGTCTCGATGACGCCTGAAAATCGCGCTTTTACCAAGGCGGGGCTTAAATCCATTGAAAGCAGCCACTGGCCGGGTCTTCAGGAAATGTATAGCAACTTGATGAAGGGCCACGGCAGTGTGGGCGGCATCGATGTGATGTACAAGTTTGCTCCGCTGCTGAACGCTCCCGGTCGCATGGAACGTCCGGATCCGGCCCTTAAGCTTTTGCTCAGTCCGAATATGGCTACGGCTAATGCTCTGATGGCCGAACTGCGCGAATGGAATAGTAAGCGCAAGCAGAAGGAAGCTGAAATTACCGAGATGGCCCAGTCCCAGATGACTGCCATGTATGGCGAAAACTTGCCTACGGTGATTGTGGTGGCCGGTAACGATTGGCATGTGGGTGTCATTGGAATTGTGGCTGCAAAGCTGGCCCAGGAATATCACCGGCCCACGGCTGTGCTTTCGATACAGGGAGGAATGGCTCATGCTAGCGCCCGTGCGGTACCAGGTTTTAACTGGCACAAGGCCCTTTTTGATTCCCGTGAACTTTTTGATCGCTGGGGTGGCCATGCCAATGCGGCGGGCTTTTCGCTCCCAGCCGATAAAATCGACGAGCTTCGCCAGCGTCTGGAAGTATCTGCTGCAAGCCAGAACTATACCGGAACAGAAGAGTGCGAAGAGGAATCTGCACCTTGCTCCTATGACATTCGCATTTCATTGAACGAACTTGTGGTTGAAGCGGCCCAGTATATGTCTCCTCGTGATTACGGTGCTGGCAACGGGGCGAACAAGAACCAGCTGATTTCCATTCTGGATTTTATCGACTTGTTGGAACCCTTCAGCGGAAACTTCCCGTATCCCACCTTCCGTGCTGACAACGTCAAGGTGCACCGTCTTCGTGAACTCAAGGGCGGACACTTGCAGATGGATATTTCCCAGGCGGGGAGCCGCGTGTATCCGGCCATCGGCTTTGGACTTCGCAAGTTCAAGAGTCTGCTCAGCAAGCCCGTATCGGTAATCTTTGAACCCACCTGGAATTACTTTAACGATCGCAAATCCTTACAGCTTTGCGTCAAGGCCATAGAGCCCTATATTGAATCGAACCCGTAAACAACTAGGATGACAAATGCATAACTTGCCGATATATTTCTTGATTCTGGTTTTTGCGGTACTCATGTTCGCTCTTTCCAGGGTTCAGCTTTATACTCCAGTGATAAACACTGAATCTGATGTTCCTGTTCCGGTTGAATCGGAAAGCTTTACGGGACGCATGGTCATGCCCTCCCTTGATGACATCTATGTGCTGGATAATTCTGCCGGTCGAGATATCGTCCAGTTCGAAAAGTTCTTGAAAGGTCGTGCAGCAGGCCTTCACTTTGCCTCTGCCGCCTACTTTAAGGCAAACCGCAAGAATGCACACAAGGATTCCAACGCCTTCATGGGAATCAAGCTCACGCTGGATTCTACGGGCTTGTTTATTCCCGAAATTCTTTTCACCAATGTGGAAGACGAAAATTTTAAAGGCCTGGTGCTTTCGCAAATCCAGACCTATTGGCGTTACCCCCGCAGCGTACAAGGCAAGTTCGTGGCGTGGGTTCCGTTCGTGTGGAAAACAGATTATTGATTCTTGAGAATCGCCAACAATTCGGCGGTTCTTTTTTCAATCAAGATAAAGGCTTCGAACATACGGGCTTCGCGCCACTTGACCAAGTACTTGGCCTTCCATTCTTCAGCCACTTCTTCAGGGTCTTCGTGGTGGGATTCGTTCCTGTACCATTCTTCTTTCTTGATTTCCTTGATCATGTCGCCCATTTCGGCGGCAGGCTGCAAGGAACCCTTGCAGAGCAGAAGGGCACGCAGGTTGTCCAGGAGAATCTCGTCGGTAGGATTGTCGGAGTCGTCCCGAGCGCAGTCCCAGATTTCGCCACGGTGGCGTTCCGTCCAGCCCATCAGGTGCTTTTCGGTTTTCTGGAGTTCACCCTTGGCGAGCTTTTCTTCGACGGCTTCGCGAGGATAATAGATGCTGTTCGGGTAGAATTCAATCATAATGGCTCCCTGGTTTGCCGTAAATGCCCGGGGCGGGACTTGAACCCGCACGAGGTTGCCCTCAAGGGATTTTAAGTCCCCAGTGTCTACCATTCCACCACCCGGGCTCGGGCGTGGCCTAAATATAGTAAATGGAGCTGCGATTTCGGCATTTTTGCTAGAATCACAAGCAATAATTCTGTTATTTTTGGGATATGAAACGACTTGTTCTTATTCTTGTTGCGTTTATAGTTGCCCCGATTTTCGCCTACGATGGCGATATGGATACTTATCACGAATTTAAGGAAGATCTTTCGCTTGCCCGTGATGGCTATATTGCATGTCTCAACATGGCCATGGAATCGGCTAATGAAAGCACCGAGGGTTCCCTGGAAGGTTGGTTCAACCTCCGCGACAAGGGCGGCGCCCGCTCCTGGATGCAATTGGATTTCGAAGCCCCGACATTCAAGTTCCTGAAGATGGAAGAAGTGCCTTACGGATTCAAATTGAAAGGCTCTCACGGCCCGTACAAGGTTGACGCCGAAATCCGCGTGGTCACCCGCGACACTGACATCTTCTACGATATCAAGTACAACAAGGCGAGCAACGCCGCCGGCAAGGAAATCTTCGGCGAAGTCTTCCGCAACGACCGCGTCGTCTTTTACGACGAAAGTACCCCCTGCAAGCGCAAGGCCGTCACCTGCATCAACGAATACGCCCGCGGCACCATGGGAAAATAATGAAGGGGAAAGTCTTCCCCTGACTTTAGCCATGGCTCTCAGAGATCCAAAGAATAAGCCCAAATACAAAGGCTATTGCAAAGAACCCTCCGCAGCCTATAGCCGCTTTTTTTGGATTTTTTTGAACAAGTGAGAAAAATACAGCAATGCCTAAGGCTAGTATGAAAAAAGGAAACATCTTTATCATTTGACCTGTCGCTGCATCTGCCATAATTGGACCTAAATTTGCGTTTGGATTGTTCGCAAATGCAAATGAAGTTGCAAATAGACAATATGATAAAAGTTTCGTACTCATTCTATTCTTTAATATACTTTATTTAAACAAAAAGGAACCCTTGCGGGTTCCCTTTTAATTACTCTGTTGCGACAGTTGATTACTTGATGATCAACATGGAATCATCCCAAGCCTCGTGCTTTTCGAGGCCGAGGAGGTTGGCCGTCGTAGCAGCGATGTTGGAAAGACCCCAGTCGCCTTCCTTGAGGCCGAGCTTGCCGCCCGTTACGTTATCGTAAAGGATGCAAGGAACCTTGTTGAGTGTGTGGCTCGTCTTGGCCTTGAAGGAACCGTCCTTGTTGACCTTCGGCATGCCGGTCTTCTTGTCGATTTCGTACATTTCGTCGGCG
>JBGUWV010000094.1:0-1685 GCA_045221475.1 Fibrobacter sp. | reverse complement strand
TGATGTGAACCCAAAAAGTTGGACAGATTATTGTATAAGTTAGTTGTATGCGGGTAATCGTTTCCAGAGGCATTGCTGGCAAATCAGAGGCGAGTCTCAATGTCTCGCCTCTGATTACCGATGCGGTATAAACGTACCGTCGGCATTGCTGGCGCTGCAAAGGTAGTGTTTTTTTCTCAAAATCCATGCAGTCTGCGATACTCCATTGGAGTTTTGTAGCCAAGAGTGGACTTGATGCGCTCTTGATTGTAGTATCTGGCATATTCTTCGAGTTCCTTGGCCAGTTGCTCCAAAGTGTCTATCCGATACAGCTTTATCGTCTCGCACTTGAAGGTTCCGAAGAAGCTTTCAGCCACGGCGTTGTCATAGCAGTTGCCTCTGCGCGACATGCTTTGCACCATCTTCTTCGAGGCGATGAACTCATGATAGCGATGGGACCTGTACAATATGCCTTGGTCTGAATGGACCAGCATGTTGTCAAGCCTCTTGAACTCGTCCTTCGGCATGCTCTCGTACATGGACATCACTAGATTGGAGTCGTTGCTTGTGGACAGCACGAACGACATTATGGCTCCGTCATACAGGTCTAGCAGCGCGGAGGCATATACTTTCTTGGCTCCGATGTAAAACTCTGTCACGTCCGTCACCGCCTTGAGCCACGGCGCGTCCGAAGAGAAGTCGCGCTTCAAGATATTAGGCGAGGCGGCCAGCTCGGGAGACGGCTTGAAGAAGGCCTTGCGCTTTCTCCTTATCTTGCACTCTATGCCCTCCTCCCTCATGAGTTTCCTGACCGTCTTGTGGTTGATCGAAAATCCACAGGCCCGGAGGGCCGCGGTCATGCGGCGGTAGCCGTACCGGCATTTGTGGCGCTCATGCAGCTCCTTTAGCTTCTCGCGAGCTTCGCCGTACTTGTCCGGTGCCTTTAAGGCATTCAGGCGGTAATAGTATGTACTGCGGGCCATTCCTGCCACCTTGAGTAAAACCGGCAGCCCGAATTCTGGCTCTAATGCTTGAATGGCCTGAACCGTCACTCGCCTGACGATTCTTTTGTCTGCTGCATTAGAGCCCTCAATTTTTTTAGGTAGGCATTCTCTGCACGCGCAAACAGCAACTCTCGCTCAAGCTGTTCTATGCGCGACTGGGCATCTTGGCCACTTGCGGATGGTTTCTTTTGCTTCTTGTTCATGTGAAACAGCTTGCCTTGACGATAGAGGCGTATCCAATTTCTTAACGAATAACGATGCAAAATCTTGTACTTCACACACGTCTGAGTTAGACTCAAGCCGTTTTTAAGGTGGTCTTCAACAATCTTTTTACTCATAAGACCGCTATAATCAATAGCCGAATCAAACACGGCAGGACCATAGCTGCGGTACAATGCGCACCAGACCACGACCTCCTTTAAATCAAGGCCCAGTCTGCGGCTGATGCCGCTCATGCTTTCAGATCCAGAACATACATTGGAACTGACTGTTTTTGCCAAAAGTGGACTATATCTCATTTCTACTTTTTTTGTGTCCAACTTTTGGGGCGCAGTTCACGACTTTCATTTGGCTAATCTTGTGGGGACAAAGATAGTGTTTCAATTCCCGCGCCCGTGGGGGGCGCGACAGTCGTTCTTCGTCAAGTTCGAGCGCAAACTGCCCGTTTCAATTCACGCGCCCGTGGGGGGCGCGACTGCTGGA
>JBGUWV010000093.1:0-20069 GCA_045221475.1 Fibrobacter sp. | reverse complement strand
CTGAAAAAAAATAAGTGCTGACGAAAACTACGCACTCGCTGCCTAATTAACGGCAACGCCGGGCCTCATTCCGCTCCCATCGGGGTGAAAGTCCGGACGCAATATGGGATAGGATGCATCCATGCCTAGGGAGTGCGTCCGAGATTTACTAGGCTGGTCAAAGTCCGCGCCGACCTTCTTGGGCGTAGATCAGACGAGATCTTAAATCCGAAGGGAAAGCTTGTAGGAACGTGCATGGACGTGATTTTGGACAGGGGTTCGACTCCCCTCACCTCCATAAAGTAAAAAGGAACTCGCCAAGAGTTCCTTTTTCTTGTATAACAAAAGGCCCCCTTTGGGGGGACCATCAGCAAGAGTCTTTAGAACATCACCCGGTACGGAATCTGCTTGTCGAAGCGACGGCCTTTCAGGTCGCGGTATTTTTTGTTTGCGGCAGGGAGCTGCATTTCGTTACGCGGAGCAATTCGACGGATAGACGTTTTGCTCGAGTCCTTCACGCCTTCGTCGAACTTGATGTTTCCGAGGAGCGTTTCGCCGCCAAGACCTTCCGCGGTCAGGTAGAAGTCCTGCACTCCCTTGAGTTCCGGCATGTTGGAGCAGCGCACGTCAATCCACTTGCTCGCATCACCTGCCGAGGGCAACTCGCATTTCGAAATCACGTCACCTTTCTTGCTTTCCTTGCGGATGTTGAGCGTACCGCCCGCGCCGTTCTTCACCTGCACAAGCACGCCCGGGCCCACGATGGAATCCGTAATCACGTTCTCGAAAATCGCATAACCGCCGTCCTTGATGGCAAACTCGTCTTTTTCGGTGAGTCGCACACGGATGCCGTTATCAAAACCGTTCGCGGGAATCGTATCGCGAATGATGCGCAGGAAGTCGAGACGGTCGAGCTCCGCATAATGCTTGCCCTTCGTAATCTCGATAAAATTCGAACCACGCTTGAGTTTCGCGGGAATGTACACCACCGACTTCTCGGGGAATGCGCTCCACGCGCCTGTCAGCGGCAGCTCCACTTCCTGATTCTTGCCGTTGACGCTCACATAATGCGAGCTTCCGTTCGCGCCGTCTTCGGTCCAATTGTTGTCATAGCGGTAGCGAATCAGGTACTCGCCCGCCTGCGGGATAATCATCGGCAGGCGAATCTTGCTGTCTTCGTAATTGATGTAGGCGCAGAATTCTCCGTTCGAAGCCGTCGAGCTGCTCGAAATATCCACATGTGTCAAAGCGCCTTGTTCCGCCTCAGCGCTCAGATAACGTCCGAGGAACGGTTGCCCGAGTTCCGGCCAGCCGTCGTCGGTATAGACAATATCGCGAACTTGGATGTAAGAATTACCGCCGTCGTTCTTGTCGTAGTAATGATTCACAAAACGCTGACGGTTTACGTCCTGGAACGCCTCGCCGCCCGCAGGCCCGTAGTAGCGCCCGTAACGGCTCAACAGAATCGTGCCGCCGCCATTCAAGAGCGCCTTGCCACTGCGGTCCACATATCCGCCATCAATACGAGAGGAGCGCCCGACCGTCGTCTTGTAGGAATTATTCTCGAGGTCCGCGCCCTTCTTGCAGCAGTTATCCCATGCTGTAAACAGGTAGTAGAAGCCATCGTGTTCGATGAGGCTTGCGCCCTCGATTCCCGAGCCGCCGCGGTTCGCGATGTTGATCATCTTCGCACCGTCTTTCACCTTGCCTGTTTCTTCGTTCAGTTCCAGAATGTGGATGCCCGTGCCCCACGAACCGAACGCCATCCAGACCTTGCCATCATTATCCTTCAGTACCGCCGCGTCAATCGCGTTGTACGAATCTTCCTTGACCGTGTGAATCACCTCGCCCATGTCCGTCCAGCCGTAGCCGGACTTTGTCGGGTCGATTTCCTTGCTCGCCATGAAGCCCATGCCCGACGAGCGGATGCCCATCTCGGAACCGCAATAATACATGCGGTATTCCCCGCCGATGTAATGGATATCCGGCGCCCAGATGTCGATCATGTTCGGCGCGTACTTGTAAAGCCACTTCGAAAATTCCGGCATGGCGGGCTCGCCGTTCTTCCAGTTCAGCGCGTCTTCGGAGAACTGCATGAGCATGTGGTTGTCCGTCGTCGCGAGCGCATAGCCGTCCTCGTAACGGATGATGTCCGGATCATGCCCCGCCCAGCGAGTCTCCTTCGCGTACCAATCGGCCGCAAAAGCCTGCCCCGCCAATAGTGCAGAAAGTGCAAAAACCACGCCAATCCTTTTCATAACGCCTCGCTTTCCCACACGACCTAACTAAATATACTTTCTTTCACTCAAAATCGAACTTTTCGTCAACCCTAAAACATCACCCGGTACGGAATCTGCTTATCAAAGCGACGGCCCTTGAGGTCACGATACCCCTTGCGAGCAGGCAAAACCGTATTGTCGGGGCGGACGGCGCGCGATCCAATCGCAGTCGTTCCAGACGAACTTGACTCCGGCGCAATTTCCGAAGAACTTGAAACTGCAGAACTCGAAGATTCCACAACAGGTTCCGGCAACTTGGCCGTCTTGAATTGGAATTTCTGGTTATCGGTCCCGGTGCGGACCCACGTAATCACGGGCATGCCAGCATCTTTCGAAATATTCAGCACATCGCCCACGAAGTCACTGTCATAATCACCGTAAACGTAGTAGCCCTTGCTCACGGACGCATTCTCGATGCGGATATCGCATGCAGTCTCCGACGTCTTGACGGTATCGAGCAGAGCCTTGGGCGGGCAATAATAGCGGCCAGTCGCAAAGTTCTTGAGCGTGTAATGGCGAGCAGAATCACCCTTCGCAATCACCCACAACTGAGCCTCGGAAGAATCAACCGCCGGGCGCTGCACCACAATGCCGTTTTCATCTTCGAGCGCCATATTGCTATGCGTCACCGTCAGGCGGTACCCCCCTTCGGCAAGCGGAGCATTGTTCACCTTGTCTACACCTGTCGAGGTGCGCTTGATTTTCTGGATATTCGCGTTTTCGTCGTAATACAAGTAGTCGATGTTCACGGAACGGCGGTAAGTCCAGCCGCCCGGAGAATTTGCGCCGTGATACATGAAGTACCAGTGCCCGAGATACTTGAAAATCGCCTGATGGTTCGTCTCGGAATTGTCGAGTTTGTCATTGATAGCTCCCTTTTGCGTCCAGGGGCCATTCAAGTTCGGCGCCATCGAGTAGTTCGTCGTGGAGGGGTAACCCGAGGCATAACTGAAGTAGTAGTTGCCGCGATACTTGTGCATCCACGGGGCCTCGAAAAAGTCCTTGATCTTGATGTCTTCGGGAGTGCTCGCGAGTTCGAGCATGTTCTCCTTGAGTTTCACGCGACGACCTGCACTCCACGAGCCCCAATACATCCAGATATCATCGCCATCGTAGAAAATCGCAGGGTCGATATTCAGTTTCACGTCGTTCTGCGTATTATCGGTCACCAGCGCATGCCCGAGCGCATCCGTCCATGGTCCCGACGGATGGTCCGCCACCGCGACGCCTATCGCAAAGCCTTCGCTACCATTTTCCTTGATCGTCGTATGATGCACCGCCACGTACCAATAGAACTTGCCGTTACGATATTCGCAATGCCCCGCAAACGCACTCGCGTTCGCCCACTTGAAAGTCTTGACACTCAGCACCGCACCGTAGTCGTGGTAGTTTTCCATATCGTCGGTCACCATCACGTGCCAGTCGTTCATCACGAACGCCTTGTTGTTATTGCCTTGAGGGCCCTGCTCATCGTGCCCAGCGAAAATGAACAGGCTGTCGTGATACACGAGCGCAGCCGCATCCGCCGAATAGAAATCCGTGGTGAGCGGGTTGGCCGCAAAACAAGCCGCAGCCGAAAGCAGAGCGATTGAAGAAATTACACCCAACCTTTTCATAACATCCCTAGAACATCACCCGGTACGGGATTTCCTTGTCAAAGGAGCGGCCCTTCAGGTCACGGTAAGCCTTACGAGACGGCACCTGAGAATCATGGCGAATTGCACGCGGTGCAATCGCGGTCGTGCCCGAAGAACTCGAGATAATGTCTTTGCCGCTGGAGCTAGAAATCGGATCGCCGCACGGGGCTTCATTGCATACAATCTCCCCCGACGAAGCATTGAAAACAATGTTTCTGACAATTACTTCGCCCGAAATGCCAGACGCCGTCAGGTAATAGTCCTTCACGCCGCCGTGGCTCTTGAGATTCGAGCAACTCACCGTCGTCCAGCCCTTAGATGTCATTTTTTCGTTGGCAGGCACCAGTTCGCATTCCGAAAGAACCGTTCCATCCTTCTTGCCGTCGCGAATGCTGAGCTTGCCGCCCGTAAGGCTCTTCACCTCGATAGCTACTTCCGAGGACACGATGGAATCCGTCACCACGTTCTCGAAAATCGCGTAGCCGCCGTCCTTGATAGCGAACTCGTCGTCTTCAGTCAAACGCACGCGGATACCGTTGTCAAAGCCGTTCGCCGGAATCGTATCGCGAATCACGCGCAAGAAGTCGATGCGGTCGAGTTCCGCAAAATTGCCGTTCGGCGAAGGTTCAAGTTCAATGAAATTTCCGCCGCGCTTGAATGTCGCAGGCACCATCACTACAGAGTTTTCAGGGAACGTGCCCCACGAACCCGTCGGCGGGAGCGTCACCGTCTGCGACTTGCCATTCACCGTCACCTTGTGCTCCGCTGCCGCATCGCCGCCGTTGGCGTAGCGGTAACGCAGCAAGTAATTACCAGCCTGCATAATGTTCATCGGCAAGCGAATCTTAGAGCCCGCGGTATTCACGTAAGCGAGGTATTCCCCGTTCGAGGCCGTATTGCTCCGCGTAATCGCGAGGTCGCCCGACACCGCACGCGTCAGCACACCATGCTCGACTTCGGCACTCAAATAACGCCCGAGGAAGGGCTGTCCCATCTCAGCCCAGTTATCCTCGGTAAACACGACATCACGAATGTGAATATGGTTATACTTGTCGCCATTCAAATCGTAATAGTGATGCACAAAGCGCACGCGATTCAGATCCTGGAAGGCCTCGCCACCGCCCGGACCCACGTAGCGTCCGTAGCGTTCCAGAAGAATCGTGCCACCGCCACTTGCCATGCTGTAACCGGCGCGGTCCTTGTAAGGACCAGTCACCTTATCGGCACGGCCGTAAGCCGTCTTGTAGGTGGTCTTTTCGATGTCCGGCCCCTGCTGGCAGCACTTGTCCCAAGCCGTGAACAAGAAATACTGTCCGTTATGCTCGATCAGGCTCGGGCCTTCTTCGGCACCGCCGCTTTCCTTGCTCGTACGGCGTGCAATATTGTAGACCATCTTGTCGTCGCTCGCCTGATAGCCCGTCTTTGCGTCCAGTTTAATCAGCTGAATGCCGAGCCCGAACGAACCGAAAGCCATCCAGTAATTGCCCTCGGTATCCTTGACCACGTCGGCGTCGATGGCGTTATACGAATCCGTCCCCTGCTTCGTATGGAAAACATGGCCATGATCCTTCCAGCCATAGCCCGTGCTCCCCGGCACAATCGAAGTTGTCGACTGGTAACCGATAGCCGAATTGCGCGCGCCGAATTCCGACACGCAATAGTAGACGCGGTATTCGCCGTTCATGTAGAAAAGGTCCGGAGCCCAGATGCCCTCGGTCTTGGGCGCGTAGGTATAGGCCCACTGCGGAACGCCGCTCACGGTCGACTTGTGGTTTTGCCAGGTGTAGGCATCTTCGGATGTCCACAGTTGTAGATTGTTGTTCGTGCTCATGAGGGCGTAGCCGTCCTCGAAGCGGATCATGCTCGGGTCGTGACCCGGCTGCAAGTTGTCTTTTGCGTACCAATCGGCCGCAAAAAGGTCGGTGGCGCCCCAAATCGCCACCGCGAAACCAAACATTCCACGAAAACCAAATCCCATACACATATAATACTCCCTGACGGTATACCCCTAATATACCTCTTTTCCCAGCAAAAGTCAACAAAAATTTTTATTAAAAGTCTACATTTTCAACACATTACAGCACATTTTAGCAAATTTTCCAAAATTGAGCAAATAAAAAGTCTACATTTCACCTAACAACAAAAATACCTCGGCTCAAACCGAGGAATTTTCAAGTTCTTATTTACGCAATTAGGCGCGAACGCTTTTGATTACCGTGAGCAACAAACGCCTCGTATTAACGAGGCGTGGTTGCGAGAGTGAGCGCTCAGGGTACGTACTTAGTACGATTGGGCGCGAACGGTCTGATTAGGTGTGAGCGTCAACCCATTCAGCGTTCTTGCGGCAAGCTTCAACGGAGTTGTCGAAGGCAGCCTTTTCTTCGGCGCTCATCTTGACTTCGATGATCTTTTCGACACCGTTTGCACCAACGACAACCGGCACGCCGCAGTAGAGGCCCTTCACGCCGTATTCGCCGTTCAACTTGGCAGCGCAAGAGAACACGCTCTTCTTGTCGAGCAGGTAAGCTTCAGCCATGTGCACGGCAGAAGTAGCCGGGCTGTAGAAGGCGGAGCCGCGGCCGAGGAGGTTCACGATTTCGCCACCGGCACCGGCGGTACGCTTGGCGAGTTCAGCAAACTTTTCCTTGCTCATGAGCTGAGAAACCGGGATGCCACCGACAGTGACGCATTCCATGATGGAAACCATGGTGTCGCCGTGGCCGCCCATCACGAGGGCCTTCACGTCTTCGACAGACACGCCGAGTTCGTCGGCAACGAAGCAAGCGAGACGGGCAGAGTCAAGCACGCCAGCCATACCGATAACCTTGTTGGCCGGGAGACCGGACTGCTTCTGCATGTTGTAGACCATGGCGTCGAGCGGGTTCGTAATCACAATCACGAATGCATCCGGAGCGTTTTCCTTAATGGCTTCAGCGACGGTCTTGATAACGCCGCAGTTCTTGTCCAGAAGGTCGTCGCGGCTCATGCCCGGCATACGCGGGAAACCAGCGGTAACGATCACGACATCGGCACCCTTGATTGCAGAGTAGTCGGTAGAACCCTGAAGATCCACGGAGGAGTTGATGACAGAGCGGCCTTCCATGATATCGAGGGCCTTACCCTTAGGCATACCCTGAGTCTGCGGAATGTCGATAAGAACAACGTCGCCAAGATTCTTCTGGGCGATAACGAGAGCCATTGTACCACCGATTTGACCAGCACCAACAAGTGCAATCTTCTTTCTTGCCATGATTTTAACCTTCCTTTTAAGGTAATTAGAATTTTACGGAACAAATATAGCACTTTTTCGTGTTTCAGACAATGGAAAAACGCCCCTCAAAGCCGAAAAACGGAAAAAATAAGCTAGCCCCGCCCTAAAACAAGTCCAACGTGCTATCCAAGTAGATTTCTTCGCGGACCTTGAGCTGGAATTCGGGTTTGACCATGTAAAAAAGCAGAAATTCCAGGATGACGGCGCTGCCCAAGCTGCGGCCTTCAATCTTAAAATGGCGGAATCCTTGCGGGGCGTAAACGTTTTGGATGTCTTCAATTCCGATAAATCCGGGATTTTTCATGGCATCGGAAAAACGGTAGCCCCTTTGGGCATTCGGAGAAGCGCAAACGTGGTCATCACAGTTTTCGCCGAGGTTTTTCTGGCTCACGTTCTCGTAGCAATTTTTCCGGTCGGGGCAACCAAACCAGCAGCATTCATTGCACAGGAATTCGACTTTTTGCTTTTGTGCGGCCGACAGGGCGTTCAACTTGGCAAATTGTTTGTTGAGCCTGAAATCCGGCACCACGTAATGGAAATCGTCGCGGTCCAGTTCCGCCTCAAACCGGGTAAAATCCGTCAGCACCTTCGTCGTGGATGACACGAAATAGAATCCCGGATACTTCGCCTTGATGTAATCAAGCAACAGGTCCGAATGAACAATAATTCCGCTCGGGACACAGCCATTCTTCTCGAACAAGGCGCATAAATCGTTGCATTTCTTGTCAGAAAGATGCTCCTCCCGGAGAAGCGAATTGCTGAAGGTCAAGCGCGCCGAAATCCCATATTCCTTCATGAGAGCAGCCACCTCATCGGGATCAGCATCGCCAAATCCGACGCGGCCACCGCCCCACAGGCAATCGCTAGGCGCACCATAGATAGAACCGATTTCACACCACTCGTAAAAGTATTCCCGATGCTCGCGGAATAGCGGCAAAAACGCCTTGTAAAGGTCATAAAATTCAAACAGACCGGGAAGGTGGTAGAAAACGTTCATCGCTCCAAATATACCTATTTTGAATGAAACCACCCCCATTTTATAGCTATATTATGGAAAACGGGATTTTCTTTTATGCGTACTCTTGTTCTTTCTGATATTCATGGTTCCGCCTTCGCCTGCAAGATGGCGCTTTCTTACTTCGATAAGCTCAAATGCGACCGCATTTTCCTTTTGGGCGACCTTCTTTATCACGGTCCCCGAAACCCGCTGCCCGGCGGACACGACCCGCAGGGAGTTGTCGAGCTCCTGGGCCCGCTCAAGGACAAGATTACCGCCGTTCGCGGCAACTGCGATGCCGAAGTAGACCAGATGGTGCTGGGATTCCCCTGCCTCGCGGACTACGCTGAATTTGAAGAAAACGGACTGCGCCTCTTTTTGAGCCACGGTCACCTGTACGACCCGTACCTGTTCAGCCACTACAAGGCCGACGTGTATTTTTCGGGCCACACGCACATCTTTACCGCCGAAAAGAACGCCGATGGCGTCTACTGCCTGAACCCCGGTTCCACGAGCCTGCCCAAGGGCGGAAACCCGCCGACTTTCGGACTCTACGAAACCTTCGGCGGAACCACTCCCCCGCGATTCAGCGTGCATCACCTGGAAACCGGCAAGGAACTGGCTACCGTAGAAATTGTGAAGTAACATGCGAAAGCTATTTGCTATCGTCTTCTTTCTCGGAACCGTGCTTTGGGGTACGCCAGCTTTGGCGCAAGACGTCAACGTCTGTTCGTTTGACTCGACCCTGATGGTTCATTTTGTCCGTGGGAATCTTTCCGAAGTCCCCGCCATATTGGACTACATCAAGGAAAGCGCCCCAAAAATTCGTAACGAACTCTGCAAAGCCGAATTAATGCAAAGCGAGCTCACCCATTTGGCTGGTAAACTCTACTGGACAGATAGACCCGGATATGCGTCAGTCCCTATCGCCTACACCAGGTACATGAATTTTGGCGGTCAAGAAGTAAACGGAAGAACTCTGACAGTCGAAGAAAACGCCGTATATAACCTAGTCATGGATTACATGATTTCGAAATACGACATGCTCTATGCACTCGCCAAGAAGACTAGCCTACTAAAGAATTCAAAGTTGAAAACAGGCGCGTTCGTCGAATACATGTTTACATATTGGCTAAAGCCCGAAGACATCGGTTCTGCCGCCATAGAAATCGCCAAGACGCCTGCAGGAATCGCCGTTGACGCGGCAACCTCTTGGGCAACCTTGTGGATTCAAAAAGAAAACCCTTACGAACGAGATGCCTACTACGATTTTGACTATAGTTGGCTATTGATTGCGCGAGACAACTTTTTCAGGCGTTACCCCAATACTCCCTATAGAACCGCGTTACTAGCCTTGATTAATCAGGACATCGTCACCGAATTACACGAAGCTGACAAGAATAGCGGAGTTTTAGGTCTCTGTATCGGAGTTTCTGTAGGAAAATCGCTCATGACATCCGGCTTGGAAGCTGTTGACGAGAATTTCACCTTCAGCGTTCCGAATGCAAGAATCCAGGTATTTCGATTCGTATTCCAGCTTCAAGTTGACCTGATGTTTGCGGGCGGGATTTCTGCCGCAGGGCTGGATGCCATGATCGGCCGCACCTTCGAATTCGACGAATATGGTTTCGATGTGTTAGCGGGACTCGGTTTCGATGAATTCTATGTGGGTCAAGACTCCATCATGAATCTTGCATTCATGGGCGGAGTCCAGGCCATGAGACGATTCCCCTTGGGCGACATGGCAAATATCACCCCGAAACTGCAGTGGCTTTTAAAGACTGTCCATTTTGATGACCCGGTCAAGAACCGCAAGCGCCGCGCGTTCATCAATCAATTCAGCATCGGCATTTCGTTCGAAGGCCGACAACCGCTTTCACGCCTGAACGCGTTTAAATAAGATTATTTCTTCAATGCCGAGAGGAATTCCTTGAGGCGGGAGTCTTTCGGGTTGTCGAAGATTTCTTCGGGGGTACCGTCTTCCTTGACGTAGCCGTCGGCAAAGAACAGCACACGGTTTGCGACTTCGCGGGCAAAGCTCATTTCGTGCGTCACCACCACCATCGTCATGCCGGTTTTTGCCAAGTCCTTCATGATCTTGAGGACTTCGCCGACCATTTCGGGGTCCAGGGCACTCGTAGGTTCGTCAAAAAGAACCGCATCGGGTTTCATCGCCAGGGAGCGGGCAATCGCAATACGTTGCTGCTGGCCGCCAGAAAGCTGCGCCGGATAATGATCCGCCCTATCCAAGAGACCGATGCGTTCCAAAAGCTCCTTCGCACGTTTTTCTGCTTCGGCCTTGGTCATGAGCCCCAGTTTCATCGGAGCAAACATGATATTCTTGAGCGCCGTCATGTTCTTGAACAGGTTGAACTGCTGGAACACCATACCTACACGCTTGCGGATATCGGGTTTCCACACACCCTTTGCAAGAATGCTCTTGCCATCCAACAGGATGTCGCCGCTAGTCGGAGTTTCGAGCAGGTTCAATTGGCGCAAGAAAGTGGACTTGCCGCACCCCGAAGGTCCGATAATCGCAATCACGTCACCGCGATGAATGTCGAGCGAGATTCCCTTGAGAATCTGCTTGTCGCCGTAAAACTTGCAAAGGTCCTTGACCTGGATTAAAGTTTCTGCATTAGCGTTCATTTTTCTTCAACCTCTTTTCAAGCTTTGCAACACAGGCCGAAAGCCCGGCAACAATGACAAAGTAAATGGCAGCCACGGCAAGGAGCGGGAGCATAGCCTCGTAGGTCATGCTACGGATAATGTCACCACCGCGCGTCAAGTCCATCAGGCCAATGTAGCCGCAAATGGACGTTTCCTTGATAAGCGTGATAAATTCGTTCGTAAGCGCAGGGAGAGAGTTCTTGAACGCCTGTGGGTAAACGATGTTGTAAAGAATCGTGCGAAACTTAAGACCGAGACTGCGGCCCGCCTCGATCTGGCCCGGGTCCACGCCCTTGATGCCGCTACGGATAATTTCAGAAACGTAGGCACCCGAGTTCACGCCGAACGCGACAATCGCCACAAGAATCTTGTTCACGTTCACCGACGAGAAGACGATGTAGTAGATGATGAGCAGCTGGATCATCATCGGGGTGCCGCGAATCACGGCGAGGTAGACTTTAGTCAGTGCGTTCAGCACCTTGTAGCGGCCGTTGAATTCGTTGCCGGTGCGAATCTGCGCCACGACAAAGCCAATCAGAATGCCAAGCAGTGCCGCAAAGAGCGAAATGATGAGCGTGTTGCGGAGGCCCAACGCGATAAACTTCCAGCGGGAATCCTTCACGAAATTTTTGCGGAAGTGTTCGGCAAAGCTTTCGTCGCTTTCCACAGCCTCATCGCCACGGACAATCACGACAATTTTCGAGAGCGTATACGGAGTCGTGAAGTTGATGGACTTCTTGCGTTCTTCGGTCACAGTAAAGCCAGCGAAGCCGACATCGGCCTTGCCCGAAGAAACCGCATTGATAATCGCATCGAACTCGATATCCTGAATTTCGACGGTACGGTTCAGGTAGTCGGCAATGTAGTTCACGATTTCGATATCGAGACCGACAATTTTCGCTTTTTCGTAGTATTCGTACGGCGGGAACTGCGCATTCGTCGAAAGCACAAGCTTCGGGCCTTCGGTCACCTTCTTTTGATAATGGTAGTCGCCGGTGCGATAGATGTAAGTGTTAAAGAGCGAATCGTAAACGCCATCCTTTTTCATGGCATCGAGCGCCTGGTTCACGGAATCGAGCAGAGCCTCGTTCCCCTTCGCGACAACGCCCGCGTACATTTCTTCGACAAAGACTTCGTCTAGTATGCGGAGTGACGGATTTTGACGCACGAACGCCTTGGCGGGCTGGTCGTCACTCAAGACCGCGTCGATTTTCCCTTGCTTGAGCGCCTGAATGGCATCAGCGAGTTTCGTGTAGCGGTCCACATCGATTTTCGCGGTATCGCCCCCGAAATCGGACGCGTAAATATCGGCGGTATTGCCGATCTGCACGCCCACCTTCTTGTGGCCGAGATCATTAACGCAGTGAACTTTATTGGGGATTACCGCCTGCTTGCTATCGCAAGACACCAGGGCGAGCGCATAAAACACTATGAGAATTGGGAGGAGGAATTTTCGCATCTTTTTCACCTTTGGTGAAAATCTAGAAAATGTCGCCCCATTTGTAAGGGGGAAGAGTTTACTATCTTTCTACTTATGCACTACACCCCTTATCGCGATTTGTTGTTGAAGGTTTTCCCGAATTACCTGAAGGTGCGCAAGCTCCCGCTGAATGGCGGCATGAGTTGCCCGAATCTGGATGGCACCAAGAGTTTTTCGGGGTGCAGCTACTGCAACAACCGCAGCTTTAGCCCGGTATTCGACCAGGCAAAAGTCTCGATTCAGGAACAGCTCGACAAATTCGTGCCGAGGCTCCGCGAGAAGTACCCGAATGCGGGTATTTTGGCCTATTTGCAGCCATACACGAATACCCACGCACCGCTGGAACACCTGAAGGGAATCATCGACCCGATTATCAAGCATAAGGAGATTGCGGGCCTTGCCATTGGCACCCGCCCGGACTGCCTCGAAGATGACAAGGTCGCCTACCTCGCAGAACTTAACCGCAAAAAGCCGATTATCGTAGAAATCGGCCTGCAAACCGCAAACGACTTGACGCTTGCCGCTATCAACCGCAGGCATACCCTCGCTGAATTTACCGACGCCGTCAAGCGCTGTCAGGCGGCAGGCCTCACGGTGACCACGCACGTGATTGTAGGCCTCCCCGGCGAAAATATGGAAGATTTCAAGCACACTGCCCAGGTGGTACGCGACTTGAAGCTCGCCGCAGTCAAAATTCACCCGCTGCACATTGTGGCAGGCACGGTGATGGCGCAGGACTACGCCAACGGCGAAATCAAGCTCCTGAAATTCGAGGAATACTGCGAAGCGGTAGCTGAAATGATCAAGATTATCGGCTTTGAGACCGCTATTGAGCGTTTTAGCGGCGAAAGCCCGAGCGACATGCTCATCGCCCCCGACTGGTGCGGCGAAAGAGACAAGATAATTGCTACTGTAGAAAAATTGCTCGACAGTGCCAATTAAGTCATTTGAAAAGGCGATTCCCGGTCAAGCCGGGAATGACAAGTCATAAGAAATTCTTATATTACAAAAGAATGAAACGGATTGAAGACTACATTATCTCTGTTCCGGATTTTCCGAAGCCGGGGATTCTCTTTCGCGATATCACGGGGATTCTCAGTGATGCCGACGGTCTAAAGCTCACGCTCGAAGCATTCTACAAAATGCTCGAAAATGTCGAATTCGATGTCGTTGTCGGATTGGAGGCTCGCGGATTTCTTTTTGGAGTCTCGATTGCGGAGCATTTTCACAAGCCATTCGTGCCCGAACGCAAAAAAGGCAAGCTCCCCCGCGAAACGGTCAGCGTAGAATACGACCTGGAATACGGGAAAGCCTGCATGGAAATTCACAAGGACGCGATAAAGCCGGGACAGCGAGTTCTCATTGTTGACGACCTGCTTGCAACTGGAGGGACAGCGAAAGCAGCCGCCACACTCATTGAAAAGCTTGGAGGGAAAGTAGAACTTTTCGCATTTGTGATTGAACTTTTTGACCTGCACGGGCGTGAGGCGCTCAAGGGTTACCGAGTGGAATCGCTCACCAAGTTTCCGGGACACTAAAGAGTTTGCTTTTTTAAAGAAGAAGGGAAAATGAAAGAGAACAAGAAAAAAACATTCATGTACAAGGCCGGTCGTGAACTCAAGAAAGAATTTTTCTTTCTCGAGAAGTTCTTCAAACTGAGCGAAAACCAGACCAATATCCACACCGAAATTTTTGCAGGCCTCATGACCTTCATGACCATGGCCTATATTCTGGCGGTGAACCCCGAAATTCTTTCGGCCTCCGGAATGCCCAAGGGCGGCATTTTTATTGCCACCGTCATTGCGGCCGCCATCGGTTCAGCCCTCATGGGCTTTGTCGCGAAATACCCCTTTGCACTTGCCCCGGGCCTTGGCATTAACGCTTTCTTTGCCTACACCGTAGTACTGAGCATGGGCTACAGCTGGCAATTCGCCTTGCTCGCCGTCTTTGTCGAAGGCATCCTGTTCTTGATTCTCTCAGTTGTACCCGTCCGCGAAAAACTCTTTAACAGTATTCCCCTTTCGCTTAAATCAGGCGTTGCGGTCGGCATCGGCATATTTATTGCCTTTATTGCCTTGCAGGGCGGTAAAATCATCGTCGCCAACAACGCCACCATCGTAGGCCTCATCAATTTCCACATGGTCGACATGCACACGAGCGGCATCTGGGCAATCCTTACCCTGGTAGGCATTATCATTACCTCGGCCTTCTTGATCAAGGAAATCCGCGGAGCCATTCTGCTTGGAATTTTTGCGACCTGGCTGCTCGGCATTGTCACCGAATTTGCAGGCATCTACGTTCCGAACCCGGAAACCGGATTCCATTCCGTGATTCCGCAGTTTGGCGATTACCTGCAGACTCTAGATCGTTCTTTCCGCGAATTCGGAGTCACCTGCGGTGCACTTTTCCATCCGGAATCCTGGACGCTCACCCAGGGCGACGCCATTGTCGGTCAGGGATTTTCGCTCATCAAGTCGCTAGACTTCTTTGTCGTGATTTTCGCCTTCTTCTTTGTGGACCTGTTCGATACATTGGGAACCCTGATTGGCGTTTCGCTCCGTGGTGGATTCCTGAAAGAAGACGGCCAGCTCCCCCGCATTTCTAAAGCCCTCAGCTGCGACGCCATTGCCACCTCGATTGGAGCCATTTGCGGAACCTCGACCACGACCACTTACGTGGAAAGCGCAGCCGGTGTCGCCTACGGTGGAAAGACCGGCCTCACCGCCGTCTCGGTAGCCCTATTCTTCTTGCTTTCACTCCTTTTCGCTCCGGTCTTCATGGCGATTCCGGGCTTTGCAACGGCTCCCGCGCTCATCATGGTCGCCTATTTCATGATGACCTCCATCGCCAAAATTGACTGGACCAATCCGCGAGAATCGATACCCGCCTTTATCTGCATGGTTGCCATGCCACTCACCTACTCCATTTCGGACGGCATCATGTTCGGCGTCATCTCTTACACCTTTGTGAATGCATTAACCGGCAAGATCAAGAATGTCCACTGGGTCATGATTGTACTCACCGTGATATTCTTGCTCAAGTACGCTTTGATGTAGTGGAAGAACTCGCCTTACGCAAAAATTTCTAAATTGCATCCCGCAAAAAACGAGGATTTTATAATGGCTAAGACAACTGCAAAAAAAACTGAAAACAACGCCAAAAAGGGCACCCAGACCAACATGTGGACTGGCCGTTTTGCTAGCGGCATGGCTCAAAGCATGGTGGACTTGAGCTTCAGCCTGCAATTCGACGCCGAACTTATCGAAGAAGACATCGAAGGCAGCATCGGCCACGGCAAGGGCCTGGTCGAATCCGGCGTGCTCAGCAAGGCCGACTACAAGAAGATTTGCGATGGTTTGGCCAGCATCCTCAAGGACTACAAGGCCGGCAAGAACCTGTGGCAGGAATCGGATGAAGACATTCACATGGCCGTGGAACGCGTGCTCACCGAACGCATCGGCGCCCTCGGCAAGAAGATTCACACGGGCCGTAGCCGTAACGACCAGGTCTGCACGGACTTCAAGCTTTACATGCGTCACCGCGCCGCCGAAATCCGCGCCCTCGAAGTTTCTCTCATGGAAACGGTGCTCGACCTCGCCAAGAAATACTTCGGCAAAATGATGCCGGGCTATACGCACCTGCAGCAGGCTCAGCCGATTTACTTCAGCCATTACCTGATGAGCATGTTCTTTGCCGTGAGCCGTGACGTGAAGCGCCTCGACAACTTCCTGGAACTGCACAGCGAACTTCCGCTTGGTAGCGGCGCTATGGCCGGTTCCGCCTTCCCGTACCACCGCGCTTTGGTGGCAAAGGAACTCGGATTTAACGGTGTTAGCCCGAACAGCATCGACGCCGTGAGCCATCGCGACATGATGCTCGAATTCGAAGCCGACCTCGCCATTATCGCGAACACGATGAGCCGCTACGCCGAAGATTTCGTGAACTGGAGCACCAGCGAATTCGGCTACCTCACCCTGCACGACGCCTTCTCCAGCGGTTCCTCGATGATGCCGCAGAAGAAGAACCCCGACTCCATGGAACTCATCCGCGGAAAGTCCGGTCGTATGCTCGGTAACTTCAGCGCCCTCTACACTCTGGTGAAGGGAGCGCCGCTCAGCTACAGCCGCGACCTGCAAGAAGACAAGGAACCGGTTTTCGACTCTGTGCATAACGTGAAGGTGATTCTCCGCGTGATGAAGGAAGCCCTGGAAAGCGCACGCTTTAATTTCGACAAGATGCATGCGAAGATGCTGCCGGCGCTGCTGGCTACCGACCTCGCTGACTTGCTGGTCGAATCTGGCGTGCCGTTCCGCGATGCCCACCACGTGGTCGGTAGCCTGGTCGGCGAAGCCGCCCGCCAAGGCCTCGAGTTCACGGACCTCTCCGATGAGGCCTGGGCCAGCGCCGGCGTCCCGAACGTGAAGCAGATGAAGAAGACGCTCACCTTCGAGTACAGCGTGAGCCGCCGCAACATCGAAGGCGGCACGGGTCCGAAGTCCGTGAAGCAGCAGTTCAGCAAGGCCGAAGCAATCCTGAAGAAATTCAAAAAGTAATCTTCAGACTCGCCTCATTAGTTATTAGAAAAGCCTCTCGAACGAGAGGCTTTTTCGTATACAATCCATTTTGAATTACCAGAGTTCTACGCCAAGGCCGATAGCGAACGTGTGGCGATTTGCAGACAACCCATCAGCAACAACCAAACTACTGCCCGTATCGAAGCCCCCATCAAATTCACCCAACTGCACCATATACTTTAGGCGCAAATCGATGGCAAATGTCATTTCTCCAATATATGTGGGTTTAGACGCATAAACGCGAAAGTCAACATTTCCCCCAAAAACATTGTCAAACGACTCGGTACCAAAACCTGCATACCTATACCTCGTATAACCAAGCCCTGCGAAAGGTTCTATGCGCAAATACCTGGAATCGAATGCCGTAAAACCAAATGTAAGGCCGTAGGATTCATCTTCCGTTTCCCCATTCGAATTTCCCTCTTTGGGTTCTATCATCAGGCCCGTAGACCAAAACACATTCATGCTGATTCGCCAAACACGCATCGTCAAGTCGAACAAGAACGCATCGCCCATTTCGTCATCCCAAAAATCCGCAACATCGCCACTCAAAAAGCCGTGCCACATATAGACATGCGCTCCGATACCGCCCGTATAATACTTGTGCTTCAGGGAATCGTTCCTAAATTCGGTTTCACGGCGCCAACAATTTTCTACTGCAGAAATGATTCTATGCTTGGTCAGGAATTCGGAATAAAGCGCTGTCGGATGATACATCATGTAATCCTTTGCCGCACCTATAAAAGCCATTCCGACATCGTAATCCTTGAACATCATTTCTGAATAAAGAAGGTTCAAGTAAAGCTTCTTCGATTCAACCGAAATATCCGATTTGTCGACAAGGGCATACAAGGAATCCGCCTTGTTCTTGGTCAACGGAACCAAGTCTCGTTGCAAGTATTTCGACAAGGAATCTTCCACTTGCACACGCGCCTCTTCTTCGCGACGATATTCTGGATCCAGTTTTCTGCGGCGCAAATCCACATAAATAGGAATTGCCGTTTCGTAATCGCCTAATTCCATGTTTACAAGGTACTCTTCATAACGAGTCAATGGAGCACCTTGGCTTACGTTGGTTCGAAGGTAACCAAAGGCTTGTTCGGCTCGTTCCTTATTGCCCGTTTCCAAAGCAGTCTTCAGGGCATCACGCGCTCTGGAATACAGTTCCATCTTAGAAACCGTCTGTTCCTCGGCAAAGGCTGCACACAAGGCAACAAGAATGAATATGAACAGACGCTTTTTCATTTTTACCATAGATAGAAGCCAAGTCCAAGGCTGAAGAACATCATGTAGCCAGAACCGTTAATGACATCGCCGTCCAGATTGATGCTAGAGACTCCAAAACGGCCCACCAGCGAGAATGAGCTGAAAGTCATGTCCGAAGAGAAGAAATAGGTCGTTGCAAACTTTAAATCGACATTAGCCCCCAGTATCAATCCTGTTTCAGTAAATTCCTGAGAAATCTCCTCGTCGCCACCTATATAGCAATGGCTATGTTCGGACACTTCATCGGAGCCCACACAAAATTCATTCTTCACCGTAAACTCGCTCACAGGGCCGCTAAATCCCACAAACGGGCGGAATTTCAAGTAGCGGCTATCATAAAGGACATAGCCCACCGTAAAGTCAACCGATTCAATACCGACAAGGGCCGTATTATGGTATCCTAGCGAAACCGCAATACGGCTGAATTGCACATAGAAATCAAAGTGTACGGGGTTTACTTCACCTTCCAGAAGATCGCTGCGATAAAGATTATCATAGCCACTCAACACCTTTCCACTTCCAAATAAATACAGATCAAAACCGACGCCACCTGTATACAACTTTTTCTGAATGTTTTTCTCTTTATTGGCAGCCCGTTCCGCCCAATACTTCTCATTCGTATAGGCAGGCTTCGTCGTATCTTCCACAACATTTTCTTCGGAACTCTCCGAGACAGTCTCTTCCGTAGCAACCGTTGCAGTGGACTCATCCATCAGAGACTTTTCAAATTCATCGTAATCATCGGCCCATGCAAGCGATAGGGCAAGTAGCAACAGTATCTTAAAAAGCTTCACTTAATCCCCCACGCAACGCACAGAACACATTCTTTGGGTTGCCACATTGGCCCCTTCTTCCACAGCATAGCCATTAATATCAAAAAGGACATTGTCCGACGCAGTCCAGAAACAATTCTCGCTATAATAATCAATCTCTACTGGCAACGCAGAAAATCCAACCGTATTGCGGGCATCGCCATACCAGAAGTCCCCTTCCGCCTTCAAGGCAATCGCCGCATAGGATTCTCCACCCACATAGTCGATCAAGTTATACCACTCCTTTTTCGTCGACAAGTGGAAGCCTTTGGGGCAAGCCTTAACCGCATCTTCGTAATAATACCCGACGCCACATTTATCTTTGCAAACGTTGTCTTCATAGTGAGCCGACTTTCCCGTTACAAAATCGAGGTTTTCGGCAAACCACCATTCGTCATCGATGCGAACGATCTTATAGTTCTTACCGTCACGAGCGTCCTTAATTTGGTCATACACCGGTGGCGGAATGTCGTTATTATCCAAGGCATTGCTCTTGCGCACCGAATCCGCATTGAAGTACTCAAGATCGTCGTACCCCATATCCGAATAACCATATTCAGCCGTTTTAACCCAAAGCCCTTCAGAACAGGCATAAACAGCCCCAAAATCATGAGACATGTAAATAACAGTACCTTCCAGCGACTTTGAACAAAGCGGCAATTCACTAGAATTCGATAACCGATATGTTGGAACAGTCCCCGAGTAATCGATTTTAGGTTCATAACCCTTGTCGCTATAGCACCCCCACAAAACTAGGGCACACAAAAATATTTTATACAAAAAAGACATAATAAGTAATATAAAAAAAGGAACCCGTTTGCGGATTCCCTTTTAGATGAATGGCGAAAAACGTAAGATTAACAGCCGAGTTTAGCGGACAGATAAGCTTCGAGTTCGTCGATCTTCACCAGTTCCTGCTTCATGGAGTCGCGTTCGCGAACGGTCACGTAGCCGAGCTTTGCCGGATCGGATTCACCCTCGCCCACGGTGTCGAAGTCAACGGTCACGCAGAACGGCGTGCCGAGTTCGTCCTGACGGCGGTAGCGCTTACCGATGGACTGCGTTTCGTCGTATTCCACGTTCCAACGGTTGAGGAGCTTCTGG
>JBGUWV010000092.1:0-25744 GCA_045221475.1 Fibrobacter sp. | reverse complement strand
GGTACCGGCAGCGCCACCTTCGGACTGCATTTCAAACACGCGGGGAACCTGTCCCCAAATATTCTTCTTGCCTGCAGCACTCCAGTTATCGGCGTGCTCGGCCATAGGACTAGACGGTGTAATCGGGTAGATAGCCGCAACTTCGCTAACAGCAAATGCTACGCTAGCGGTGGCTTCGTTACCATCACACGCAATCATCTTTTTTGCCATGTGTGTATCTCCAATATTGGTTGAATTTAAAATCCGAGAGTAAAATTACATAGTTTTTTGCCAAAAGAACATACAATTTTTGAAAAAATCCTTAAATGAAGCCCATGTATTCGTTGAAACCTATGCTGGGGCAATTTCTATATTGTGGCCGATGAACTACTTAGCCCTAGATTATGGTGAACACCGCGTCGGGGTCGCCTTTGCCGATTCCGAGTTCCGTATGGCTTTTTCGCGTGAAACGATAGACCAGAAGACCACGAACCTGTTTGTACGCCTCGATGAACTGGTGAAAATCAACAAGGTGGACGCCTTTGTGGTGGGGATGCCGTATCACCCCGACGGCCGTACCGATGGCAAGAACGTGGTGGTGGAAAAGTTCATCGAGGATCTGAAAATCCGTTTCCCGGGCATGCCCGTGTACACGCAGGACGAATCGTATTCCAGCGTGCAGGCGCAAGAAAAGACATCTTACTTTAGTAAGAAGAAAAAGCAAAAGAATAAGGCGGTCATCGATCAACTCGCTGCCGCCATTATATTGCAAAGGTGGTT
This sequence comes from Fibrobacter sp., assembly GCA_045221475.1. Classification (GTDB taxonomy): domain Bacteria; phylum Fibrobacterota; class Fibrobacteria; order Fibrobacterales; family Fibrobacteraceae; genus Fibrobacter. The sequence goes on along the minus strand of JBGUWV010000092.1, from coordinate 24,985 downwards.
AGACGAGCAGGCATAACAAGGCGAACCCTGTTTACTGCCTACTGTCTACTTCCTACTCTTTAAATTTCTTAATAATCACGACGCCGTTATGACCACCGAAGCCGAGAGAGGCCGAGGCGGCGACGTCGATGTTCCCTTCGACACCCTTGTTCGGGACGTAATCCAGGTCGCATTCCGGATCCGGAGTCTCGTAGTTGATGGTGGCGGGGTAGAACGAGTCGCGAATCGCAAGAGTCGAGACGATGGCTTCGCATACGCCGGCGGCACCCACGCAGTGGCCCGTCATGCTCTTGGTGCTGGACACCTTGATCTTGTAGGCGTGTTCGCCGAGAGCGACCTTGAGCATTGCGGTTTCGGTAGCATCGTTCAAGTGCGTCGAGGTTCCGTGAGCGTTGTAGTAGTCAATGTCCGTCGGGGCGATGCCTGCGTCCTTTATGGCGCGGGTGAGTGCCTTGGCACAGGTTTCTCCACCCGGGCGCGGGCTGGTGATGTGATAAGCGTCGGCAGAAGCGCCGTAGCCGGCGAGTTCGGCGTAAATCTTGGCGCCGCGGGCCTTAGCGTGTTCCAATTCTTCAAGAATCATCACGGCACCACCTTCACCCATCACGAACCCGGAGCGGTTCAAGTCGAACGGGCGAGAAGCCTTTTCCGGACAGTCGTTAAATTTGTCTGTAAGGGCGTGCATGCCAGCGAAGCTCTTGATGCTGTAATCGGTAATGCCACTTTCGGAACCGCCGGCAAGGCAGATGTCTAGACGACCCGAGCGGATCGCGTCGAGGGCAACTCCAATCGCATCGGTGCCCGAGGCACAGGCGGTGCAGACCGTGTGGGCCTGGCCAGTGATGCCGAGGGCGATAGAAACATTTGCGCCAGCTTCATTCGGAATCAGCTGCGGCATGGCGAGCGGCGAAACCTTGCGCTTGCCGCCGTTCATATACTGCGTGTAGGTAGAATCGATAATGTCCATACCACCGAGGCCGGTGCCTGCGACAATGCCCGTCGTATCCTGGGCGAGGTCTTCGGGCGTAAGGCTAGCGTCTGCAACCGCTTCTTTAGAGGCGGCGAGCAGGAATTGCGTGAAGCGGGCCATGCGGCGGGCTTCCTTGGGGTCAATATCGTGTTCTTCGGGCTTGAAATCCTTGACTTCAGCTGCGATTTTTACCGGGCAGCTACTTGCGTCAAAAAGGGTGATGGGGCCGACACCGCACTTTCCTTCGCGAATGGCCGCCCAAAAATCGTTAATGTTCTTGCCAATGGGAGTCACGGCTCCCATACCAGTGATTACTACGCGTCTTTTAGTCATGCGCACAAAGATAGAAAAAATAAGGTTCCCCAATTAGGAGAACCTTAAAGAATAGTACTTAGTCTGCATTTTTGAGAAAAACTACAGCATACCGAGATTGCGAAGCATTTTTTCGTACTTGTCGGCACGAGACTCCGCTTCGTCTGCTCGGGCTTTCTCTGCCTTGGCTAGACGATCAACCTCGTTAGCACGACGTTCCGCTTCATCAGCACGGTTCTTCTCTGCGTTAGCACGCTGGCGTTCAAGGTCTACGGCGATGTTGATTTCCTGTTGCCAAGTCATATAGCGTTTCCTCGTTTCGTTGTCCGTCTGATACCACTTTACCAACCGATCGATGTTTTCTGTTTCAGGGGAACTCGGCTTTCTTGTGGCGAAGTACTCCATATATTCTCTAATCGATTTCTCGGCGATGTCTCGGTACTTGCTAAATATATAAAAGTTCTTGAAACAAAGGTCCCCCAATTCAATTTTCGGGTTGTCGACTTCGAGATTCTTGAACCTATATACCGCACGCCCTTGCCCGAAAATGTCCTCGGGACACAAGAACACGATGTAGAGTTCCTTCAAGTTGTAGTAAACCTCGCCCTTGTTCAGAGCCTCGCTATCGCACATTGACTGGTAGTAGCGTGTCCGCTTAGGAATTTCCTTGGTGTCTTCCATTTGCATTTCGATATCGAAACTGCGGAGAGTATCTCCGTCCGGGCCCGTTTCCTTCACAAAGACATCGTAGCGAATTCCCTTATAAAATGGGCTTACTTCGATGGTCTTTTCAGGCTCGGGATCCCTGAGTTCGTGAATTTTGATACCGAGAACTGCTTCGAGGAAGGGTTTGGCAATTTCCTTGTGACTGAAAACCATAGCAAACATGAAACGGTCCGTAATGGGGAGTTGTTCAAAAGGCGTGCGTTTATTTTCCATTTTGATTTTTGCAACCGAAACGCGTCGGTTTTCGCGAATAGAGAACAGCCCCTATCTTTATATATACACGCTTTTTTAGGACTCTCAACGCAGTTTTATTGAAAAAAATATTTCTTTTTACAAAAAGAACGCTTGTCATTTATAAATTTTCATGAACATTATGGCTATTTTTGACTATATTAATAGAGAAAAAGAAGAGGTTTTATCGAAAAATAACGATTAAACATATTTGAGCTTTGCTCTTGGCTTCCTGTTGGAATCGGCAAAATTTTAACTCTAGAAGAATCAAGATGCATAGGTTCACGCCGCGTGGCGTGGGTTTTTGCATTTATTTCTAGAATGGTTTTGCCGAACCTCAACAGGGTAATAGCATTAACTCCACGCTTTTTTTGTGGATTCAGGTTATCCAAGAGCGTTTTTCTTTACCAAGGAGATGACCATGAAACACATAAAACTGACTCTCGCTATATCACTCACCGCATTGGCATTTTTATGTGCATGCGATGATTCTAGTTCAGCTAAAGAAGAAACGCCTGAAAATGACGCTACTCCTGCGCTGCCTCAAACGCAAACACCATCGGATGTATTCTCTAAACAAGAGAAGTATACATACATGTTTGTCGCAAATGATGAAACATGTGGTTGGACTACGGATATTACAGATATGCAATATGATTTTGGTCCTGGTAGTTCCGTAAAAATAACAACAACGGACGCCGATGGCACAGAAATTGATACCGGCGTATATAGACAAACCACAGATGAAGAAGGCTACGATTATTATTTAATTCAAATAAAAGATGGTGCTGATATGACACTCAATTATTACCCTAATGGAGCTGCTTATATTATTACTAAAGAAGGAATAGTTTTCGTTTCAGACAACAAACAATCTGTCGTTGATTTGGCTGCCGAAATCTGTTCCAAATAAAAAACTCTTATTACACCTTGGCTATTACGCCAGGGGTTTTTAAGGGGAGGAGCCCCTTAGGCGAGAGGGTAACGACAGACACGGCGAAAGCCTGGCTGCTAAGCGATGTCGGCCGAAGGCCGTAATTTGTTTGCGTGCGGAGAAGGCTGAGCAGTGGCTATAGTTAGGGGGAGGCTTCCCCCTTTTACCCTTCTTGCTTTTCTTCGGTCTTGGGCTGTTCTGCGTTGGCTGCGCTAGCGGCGTTAGCGTCTTCCTTATCCTTGTCGCGGATAGAGGCACGGCGGATTTTTCCGCTGATGGTCTTCGGCAGTTCAGAGACGAAGTCGATGATACGCGGGCTCTTGTAAGAGGCGGCCACGTTCTTTGCGAACAGCTGGATTTCCTTCGCCAAATCCTTGGAAGCTTCGTAGCCCTTCTGGAGCACGACGGTTGCCTTGACGGCCTGACCGCGGGACTTATCTTCGACGCCGGTAACGGCCACTTCCAAGACTGCCGGGTGCTTGTGGAGCACTTCTTCGACTTCGAAGGGGCTAATACGGTAGCCGGAACTCTTGATCAAGTCATCGGTACGGCCCACGAACCAGAAGAAACCATCCTTGTCGCGGGTAGCGGTGTCGCCGGTGTGGTAGACGCCGCCCTCGAAAACTTTCTGGGTGCGTTCTTCGTCGCGGTAGTAACCGCCGAACATGCCGAAGGGTTTGCCTTCGTCAATCTTGATGATGATTTCGCCGACTTCATCGGGGCCGCAGCTGTTGCCGTCGGCATCTACGATGTCCATGCGGTAGCCGGGGGAGGGCTTGCCCATAGAACCGGGGCGCGGTTCCGTCCATTCGAAGTTGCCCGTAGTGAGCGTCAGTTCGGTCTGACCGTAGCCTTCATGCAGGCGCAGCCCCGTCTTTTCGAAGAACTTCTTGTAAATGTCGAGGTTCAACGCCTCGCCTGCGGTGGTGCAGTACTTGAGGCTGGAAAGGTCGTACTTTTCGACGCCGTGCTGCAGAATGTAGCGGTAAACGGTCGGCGGCGCACAGAAGGTGGTCACCTTGTATTCCTGCATTTTTTCGAGCAGCTTGCCCGGAATGAACACGTTCATGTCGTAGGTGAATACGGCAGAACCTGCAATCCATTGACCATAAATCTTGCCCCAGAGTGCCTTGGCCCAACCGGTTTCGGCAACGGTCAGGTGGCGGCCTCCGTCAACCACGTTCTGCCAGTACTTGGCGGTTACAATGTGGCCGAGCGGGTAGCTGAAGGTGTGGGCGACCATTTTCGGGTTGCTGCTGGTGCCGCTGGTAAAGTAGACGATCATGATGTCGTCGTTGTGCGTAGCAGCGTCGCCTGTGGGGCGCGGAAAACTCGGCGGGCAGATTTCGTAGTCGTCGTAGAAGCTAATCCAGTTCTGACGGGACTGTCCGATGGTCACGAGAGTTTCGACAATGTGCGTGTGTTCGCAGGCGGTGTCGATTTCCTTTTGGAGTGCCGGATCGTCGTAAGAGACGACCATCTTGATGTCGGCGGCCTTAAAACGGTATTCCAGGTCTTCGGCGGCGAGCATGTTCGTTGCCGGAATGGCAATCGCACCGATGCGGTGGAGTGCCAGCAAGAAGAACCAGAATTCGTAGCGACGGCGCAAAATCAGCATCACGCGGTCGCCCTTCTTGATACCCTTTTCTAGCAAAAAGTTCGCGGTACGCTGCGAGGCAATCGAAAGGTCCTTGAAGGTAAAGATGTGGTTTTCGTCGTTGTCATCGCACCAGACTAATGCTTCGCGCTTGGGTTCGGTCTTCGCGTATTCGTCGACCACGTCGTAGGCGAAGTTAAAGTCTTCGGGAATATTGAGCTTAAAGTTATCGTAGAGATCCTCGTAAGAGGAGTACTCGGTTCGTGTTAGGAATCTATTGAGTATCATTTGTGTCTCTCCGGTCTCTTATAGATCCTGGTACATGATTTTTTCGCGGTGCTTGGAAGCAAACTTCACAAGCGAGAGCAGGTTCTGTTCGCCCATGGCCTTCATGTCGCCGGCGTGAATCACAAGTCGCGGCGTGCCACGGTAAATGAGGAGGGCGAGGCGCGAGAATAGCTGCATGGCACCGAGGAGTGCCTGCGGGAAAATCGAGAAGGTCAAAATCTGCGAGAACGACGGCTTGACGCGCTTACCGACCTTGCGGTAAATGTAGAGCATGTCTTCGTAGAAGTTGAATTCTTCGAGCACCTGCTTTTTGAGGTGCTTGTTGTCGAGCCAGACCGGCGCGATAAATCCGGAGGGGCGGCCAAAGCCGTGTGCCTTCCAGAGGGCGATGCTTCGGTTCAGGAGCATCTGCGAAACTTTCTTGTTTAGGCCTGCAAATTCGGCTCCATTGTGCGAAATAGCGAGGGCGAGCTTGCCGATGGGGTTTCGCTTGATGAACAGGTCTGCGTTATGGCGCACGCCGTGGAGCAAGATTTCGTAACCTTCCTGCACGAACTTGCCGATTTCTTCGCGGAAGGCGTCTGCTTCGGATTCGGGAACGCCCCCGATGGAGGGAACGACGGCAATCGAAATGGGCGAACCGGCAGCGGCGGCAATCTTCCGGATTTCTTCGGCAGATTTCTTGCAGTTCTTCACGTTAAAATTATGATAGCACAGCAGGTACTTTTTCTTTTTATGAAGAATAGCTTCGGCGGCGCGGATGTCGGCAATGTCCTTGTTGATTTCCATAAGGGTAACCTAATTGAATTTTACGCCATATATATAGAAAATGTGGCTAGAATAGAGTAGTTTGGACCGCTTCGTTTGCGTTTTGAACGTCATTGCGAGCCCCGGAGGGGCGCGGCAATCCATTTTCGGCGTTATTTGCTGAATCTGTAAGCGTTTCGTCAGCACTGGCGGCGATTTGAGCTAGGAGCCAGGCTTCGTCGTGTACGGGAATCCCGAGTTCGTTTGCCTTGGTGAGTTTGCTTCCGGCGGCTTCGCCCGCGAGGACCCAGCTGGTCTTTTTGCTGACAGAGCCGCTGACCTTGCCGCCGTTCTCTTCGATGAGTTTGCGGGCTTCGTCGCGGTCCATGCTCGGGAGCGTGCCGGTGATGACGGCGGTTTGACCTTGGAACAAGGTCTTCACGACGCCCTTGAATTCGGTGGGGCAGCCGAGTTCGATTAGTTCATCGATTTCCTGCGTGTAGCGTTCTGTGTGGAAGAAGTCGTAGACGGACTTTCCGATGCGTTCGCCGACGTCGGTGACATTTTGCAAGTCTTCGACGGTGGCGGTACGGATCGCTTCGAGCGTGCGGAAGTGCTTCGCGAGGTTTCGGGCACTGGTGCGGCCTACGAACCTAATGCCGAGACCGTGCAGCAGGTTTTCGAGACTCTTTTCCTTGGAGGCGGCGATGGCGTCGTAGACGTTCTTTGCGCTCTTCTTGGCCATGCGTTCCTGCGATTCCAGGTCTTCGAGCGTAAGGCGGTACAGGTCCGGGATGCGCTTGATTTTGCCCGAGGCAATCAGGCTTGCGATAAGGGCGGGGCCGAGGTTTTCGATGTTCATGGCCTCGCGGCTTACGAAGTGTTCGAACAGGCATTGCACTTGTGCGGCACAGTGCATGTTTTCGCAGCGGAGAATGACTTCGTCGTCGATGTGGGTGAGCGGTTCGCCGCAAACCGGGCATTTTTCGGGGGCGGTCACAGGGACGGCCCCCGCCGGGCGGAGTTCCTTCTTGACATCGGTGATTTTCGGGATGATTTCGCCGCCCTTCTCGACGCCGACGGTGTCACCGAAGTGGAGGTCGAGGCGTGCGACTTCGTCGAAGTTGTGGAGGGTGGCGCGCTTGACGGTGGTACCGGCGAGGCGCACGGGGGCAAGGTTCGCTACCGGAGTCACGGCCCCGGTGCGCCCCACCTGAAATTCTACGGAAAGGAGCGGTGTGTAGGCGCGCTCGGCCTTGAACTTATAGGCAATGGCCCAGCGCGGGCTCTTGCTCGTAGTACCGAGGGCGCGCTGCATGGCAAGGTCGTTCAGCTTTACGACCATGCCGTCGATTTCGAAGGGGAGGCTGTCGCGGCTTGCACCGATTTGCTCCGAAATCTTCATGATTTCGTCGGTATTGTCCGCGGTCCAGTAATCGTTCGTGTGGAACCCGAGCTTCTTGAGTTGCAGCAGGTTTTCTTCGTGCGTTTTGTTGTTGCTCTGCGGAATGTGGTAGGCAAAGAAGCGCATCGGGCGCGTTTTGCACTCGGCCACGCTCTTGAGCTTGAGCGAACCCGAAACCGTATTGCGCGGGTTCTGGAAAATCTTCTTGCCTTCCAAGATGAACTGCTCGTTTAAGCGTTCGAATGCTTCACGTTCCATGTAGACTTCGCCGCGGACTTCGAATGTGCCCTGCGGAATTTCGCTGGGGTCGATTTTCAGCTTCTTTGCGTCTAAGGTTTCGGGGATGTCTGCAATCGTGAGTGCGTTCAATGTTACATCGTCACCCTGGGCTCCGTCGCCTCGGGTGGCCGCCTGTTTCAAGCGTCCGTTCTCGTACACAATTGAAAGACTCACGCCGTCAATTTTCCGCTCGCAGATCCAGGTATGAGAATTCGGAGCTGTCATCCTGAGCGAAGAGCTTTGCTCGGAGTCGAAGGATCTCTCGTCTAATGCAGCGATTCCTTCTTCGGCCGCCTTCACGAATTCCGCCATTTCTTCGGCGCTGTACACGTTCGCGATACTGAGCATGGGCACGGCGTGTGCGACTTTTGCAAAATCGTTGGTTAAGTCACTGCCGACTCGCTGCGTGAGCGATGCATTGCCGCGAAGTTCCGGATACTTCGCTTCGAGCGCTTCCATCTCCTTGAGGCCAAAGTCAAAATCCTGGTCGCTCATGGGAGAGACGCCTTCCTTGTAGTAAAGGCGGCTTGCTTCTTCTAGCTGTTTCTTTAGCTCAAAATACCGGGTGCGGTCAATGTCTTTCTGATCCATGCCTGCTAATATAGCAAGTTAGAACAGCATCTTCACGCCGATTCCAATCAGGATTATGCCTGCGATGATTTCAGGAATCTTTGTTTTGAAACGTTTGGCGGCGTGACGGCCAATTTCATACCCGATAACGCCCATGATAAAGCTTGCAAGCGCAATGGCGCTGGTTGCAAGAACCATGTTCGCGTTCAAGAAAGCAAATGAAATTCCGACGGCGAATGCGTCAATACTTGTCGCAACCGAAAGCAGCAAGATATTTGCAATGGTCAAGTTTTTCGCGGCAATCTGTTCGCCTTCTTCTTCTCCTGCGTCACCACGGATAGCGCCCCAAATCATGCGCCCGCCCAGAATGCAGAGGATGGTGCAGGCGATAGACGTGCCTACGGAATTGAACCAGCGTTCGGCAAAGCTTCCGAGGAAATATCCGAGTAGCGTCATGCCTCCCTGGAAAACACCAAAGCTTACTGCCTGGAGCATGGCGCGACTGTATTTGATTCCTTTTTTAGAAAGTCCCGTGGCTATTGAGACGGCGAAGCAGTCCATCGCCTCTACAATTGCGATAATGATAATTTCAACAATGCCCATAATTACTTCGTAAACTTGTAGCGACCCAACAGGTCAAAATACCTAGCCTTCGGCGAAATCTTTACTGATGGGCGATGCTTGCGGATGGCGGTGGTGCTGTTTGGATCAACGAAAAAGATCTCTTTTAAACTTGTCCCTTGGTTCGCTTTTAGTGAAAATCCGTTGTCAGTTTTCTGATAAACTAGTGTCAGGGTCAAGGAATCTTTTTCGTATTCGTAGCATTTAAAATCATCGTTGGGATCTTCTACATAGTATGTAAAAGATTCCTCAGAGCCTTTATTTGAAGTTATTTTCTCTAAAAGTGTGTCATTTCTGAAAAATACTTCAGCGAGAATTTCTTCGTAATAGTCGTAGTCTATACTTAAAATGGAAATGTAGGAACTTGTCACTTTGTATTGCATTTCCTGGTAAAGCTCTCCGACATTATAAGCTTTTCGATTGATAAAGGTTGTGTCATTCAAAGTTGTTTCTGAAAAAAGTTCTTCTTCGCCTTTTTTAGAAAGGACGCTTTCATCTGTGGACCAGTAGATTATATCATAATCTGTGTACTGGTTTGCCGTGTCACCAACATAGCCGAATGCTATTTTTTCGAGTCGGCCATCTTTATAAAAAAATTTGGTAAACTTGTCGATTTGTAAGGTGTCATCTTGCGTTGTGTAATCATATTTAGAATGAACAGAATCTATGTAGGGAGAATTTTTTGATTGTATCAGATAAGGTTTTGCAACCTGAAAATACGCTTCTGTACAAGTATTCGATGCTGCAAAACCCGCCAAAAGCAGTAGGCAGAATAAGAAATTTTTCATTTGTGTCTCCTAACGTAAAGATAAAAAATTATATTGTTTTGTGAAAAGAAAGGAGATGCCCTGTCTGGGCAGGGCATGACATTTTATAAAGGATGGTGTTTTGAAACTGCGGGTGGCAGTCATCGTTTTTGTGGCAGTATGTGCTTTATTTGCGGTGGAGGCATTTGTGCTTCCGCCGGTTACGCCCGAATTAAAACGTGACGCCCAGGAATATTTCAATAACGAATGTAAAGCCTGTCACCGTTGGGCTCGTAAGTTCGCTGCACCTCCGATGCGCGACAATGTGGCAAATTATGCCGAAAATCCGGAAGGCATGGTGCGTTACCTAATGCACCCGACTCCGCAGCACCCCGATGAATGGCCCGCGATGGAAATCACTCCGCTTACCGAAGAGCAGGCGAAAATGATGACGGCGTGGCTCTTGTACATTCTCAAGAATCCCGATGACCCGGGGCGACCTAAATAGGCGAGAGAACGTGAGAAGGGAGAAAAATACAAGAATATTTAAATGGTCGGTGATTTGTTTTGCCGTCGTATTCTCCTTTTTCTTGGCGGATTTCTTGATGGGGGAGCCGCGCGTTCCTGAACGTGCCGTGGGTTCGATTCCTTTTGACCATGCGTTGCACGGTGATTCGATTGGTTTGGATTGCGCCGCCTGCCATACGGGCTCGCGCGCCTCGGCAAATGCCTTTATGCCCTCGAAAGCGGATTGCATGGATTGCCACAGGCTCCCGCTGACCGAAAATCCGGGAATCGAGACGCTGGATTCCGTGCTTGCAAAAGCTGATGAACGCCCGTGGTCTCACAAGCGCCATTTGCCGGATCATGTAGTGTTTCACCATGGTGTACATGCCGCTGCAGGTGTCGCTTGCGCCGATTGTCATGGCCGGGGCTACATGCAGAATCGCTACGGTGCAGAATTGTTCAATATGCAAAGTTGCCTCAAGTGCCACAGGGGCGAAACTTTCAAAGAAAAAGGCTTTAAGCCGGCGGCCACGTACTGCGCCGCTTGCCACCGCTGATTCGTGAAGGTATCTTATGGGTATGGATCGTCGCGAATTCATCAAGAGTTGTTCTCTGGTAGCGGTAATGGGGTTGCTGTTTGGCTGCCGCAAGATTCCGCTCGAAGAACTCGCCGGCGACTTGCCTAGCCTCAAACGTTTTGAAGACGAAGTCAAGCTTGCCCTGTCGCAGGCGAAAAAATCTCTTGAACTCGTGAAAATTCCGACACCGGGGGCTCTCAAGATCCCGGGGGCCTCGACCCTTAACCGATTCGGCATGGCCATTGACCTGGATGCTTGCGATGGTTGCGGCAAGTGCATTCTAGCTTGCAACCTCGAAAACAACGTGCCTCTGGTTCCCGACGAAGATGCTGCTCGCGGACGTTTTATGCATTGGGTCGACATGCGCAGCTGCGCCCCCTTCATGTGCGCACACTGTGGGAATGCACCGTGCGAACGCGTTTGCCCGACGGGGGCCGCGAACCATACGCCCGACGGCCTGAGCTCCATGATGTACAAGCGTTGTACGGGCAGCCGTTTCTGCGGCGCAAATTGCCCCGTTCAGGCCCGAAAGTTCAATTTTAACGACGCCCAGAAACTCGGGCTTGCCCGACAGTTTAATCGCGAAGTCCCGCTCCGTGACAGGGGAGTCATGGAAAAATGCAGCCTTTGCCTGCACCGCTTGCAGAACGACCGCCTTAAATTCAAGACGTCGCTTACCGTTGGTGCAACCTCCGAAGAATGGCGCGGTCGCGGCGTCAAAACCGCTTGCGCCGAAGCTTGCCCCAAGAACGCCATCATCTTTGGCAATTGGCTCGACGAAAAGTCTCCGCTGGTAAAGCTGACCAAGAACCGCGTGCTGTACGCGCCGCGAGAATTGGCCGATCTTGATCCTTCCGTGGTATTTATGCGGGGGAGGCGCTAATGTTCAAGTACTTGATGCTTGCTGGCCTTGCCCTATTCTTGCCGGGGCTTTATGCTCTGGGTTACTCCGTTTATCAGGGGCCTTCGGCTTGGATGGTGGATTCCCAGACTTTCTGGGGCACGCCTATTAGCCTGTTCGTGTTTTGGATTGGGCTTGCCCATGCCGGCACGCTCTTGTCGGCGATATTCCTTGCGCTTGATATCAAGCTGGACCGTCGCACGGCCTTGATTGCAGAACTTTCGACACTCGTGAGCCTTGTGTTTGCTGGAATTTTCCCGCTGATGCACTTGGGCGTTGTCGAAAACTTTTATATGGTCATGCCGCTTCTGGATGCCCGCGGGAATTTTGCGAATGTAGGTTCGCCCCTGGTGTGGGACTTCTGCTGCATTGCAGTGTATGCGCTTTTGTCGCTGATTTTCTTTGGAGTGCATTTAAAATCTCGCGAGAACCCACTGCTGGAACGTTACCGCAAACCCATGGCGTGGCTTCTGTTTCCGCTGGTGCTTTGGGTGCATACGGTGGTGAGCCTGGACTTTGCTACGACTTTTGTACCGGAGTGGCGAGGAGCGTTTTTCCCGGTTTACTTTATCGCGGGGGCAATCCTTTCGGGCCTTGCGCTCATGAACCTCTTGATTTGTGCCGAGGGATACCGCGTACGCCTCTTGGAGCGCTTGCAGCTTATATGCACTTGGGTTCTTTGCGCCATCTGGATTTGGGATTTGATGCTTAAAGGTTCCATTTGCACTTGGGCTCTGGTCTTTGCTGGAATTCTTCCTCAGTTCCGCATGATTTCGATTATTCGCGAAAACAAGAGGGGCAGAATTGCATTCTCTGTGAGTATTTTGATTGGCCTTTTCCTTGAAAGGATTTACATCGTTTCGCCTGAATTTGGCATGCAAGCTGCATCGCCCTTTAATTGGATTGATTGGGGACTTGTTGCCTTCTCGGTAGGCGGCTTTGTTTTGCTGTTCTTTGGAATTCGTCGTTACTTGAATCGCAATATGGAAGGCGCGGGCTCCTATTTTGGCGAAGTAGATGGCACCGATTTGGCCGAGGCGGAGCAAGAAGAACTTGAAAAAGAAAATTCTACTGGTTTGCGTGGCGTTGCAAAACCCCAAAAGGGCTTTTACATCCAGCCCTGGTCTTCGGAAGAATATTATGTATTGCGCTACCCCTTGCTCATTGGGGTTACTGCTGCGATTCTGTTTGTGGTTTGGGCTTTGGGGCAAAGTGTCTTTGCCAATGTGGAACTGTCCTTTGCCAATGTGATCCCGCTTTTGTATCCGATTATTGCGGCGGTGACTGCTATAGCCTTATGTGTCCGCGCTTATCTCGTGGAAAAAGTTTTCGTCATGACTCGCCGCGAAAAAATGCTGTGCGTGGTATTGATCGTGTTACTGGCGGCCTGTTTGGGAGCTTTCTTTGCAGGCGGATCTTCTGAAAATTCAACGAAAACGTTAGATTCGCAACCGATAGGTGTCGATGCTCCGGTTTCTCTAAATCATGCCCGTTTGCTTTGGAATGCCCGCTGCGTTACGTGCCATGGAACAGATGGTCGATTCAATGAAAAATTTGTCCGGGAGTTTTATCCGGTGCCGCAAAAATTGAGCGTGCAACGACTTGATAGCCTTGGCATCGATTCACTGGTCAAAGTCATCCTGAACGGACGTGTCAACATGAATCCCTATGCGGGTCGCCTGACTCCAGAAGAAGCGCGTGGGCTGGTGAATTATATGTATTCCCTGGCGAAGGAGGGCGGAAAATGACGGCTTTAGCTAATTCGCTTTCTTGCTTGATTGCCCTCGGTTGTGCATCTTTCCTGTGGCGTAAGGGTTCGTCTCCGTACCGCAACGGGGCGCTCCTTGCTGGGTTCTTGGTTCTGTTCTGCCTGTTCACTTATTTTGCTGGCGACATCTCCGTGGATCCGACTCTGGAACATTATCCCTTCCGCATGCTGGCCCTGTGCCTGTGCCTTTCGACGACGTCTCTGCCTCTTTACCGCAGACGTTACCTGGTGCTGGCGCAGTCGCTTTGGTGCTGGATTGAGCTCTTTGGCGGCATTGCCCTTTATTACCGCGGCATCGACATCGCTTGGACCCGAATCCTGGCACTTTTGAGCATGTCGCTTTGCAGCACGTTCCTTTCTAAAATTTCGAAAGAAATGGAATTCTGCCTGATGGTCTTCTGGCTCGCTGTCTGGGTGTTCTTCTAAACCGAAATTTCCTTGAGGTAATCGGCAGTCAGTTTCGAGAGCGAGGTGGCCTTGTCGCGCTTGAACTGGCGGCGTTTTTGGCCTTTGTCGAAACCCAAGAATTTGAGGATCTTGGTCGGATGGCGTAATGTGAACCCAATCAGGAAAGAAACAGGAAGCGTCTTGTAATAGATTTCCCACAGCGGGGTGATTGCATTTTTGCCTTTCAAGTAAAGTCCTGTTACAAGTGCTGCTTGATTGGTTTCCAATGTTGTAACCAAGTAGGGAACGCTGAACATTTTTCCGCCGGCATGAGCCATACGGAGCGTATAATCCATCAATCTGAATTCAGGAGGCAAGTTCAAGTCGAACTGGCCTGTGCGCTGGATAATCCTGCTTGAAAATACTGCAATCAAGGGATTTGGTGCGGCCACATATCGCATCTTGTCGTTTTCCGAAATCGGAGTAAGGCCCTTGGCCCCATTAAGCAACAGTCCGCCGTAAAAATGCCCGTCAAATTTCAGTCGAGGAGCGAAGGCGTCTACCATAGGGAATCCTTCGATAACCTCAGCCAGGCTGTTCAGAAAATTTCGGTCAATTTTGACTGATGGATCGGCGAAAACTACCCATTCTGCATCGATATTTTGTAGAGGTTGATTCCAGTCAGAGCTAAGAGACCACCCTAGAGCAGGGTCTTCGAATGGGGGCGTCCATTTATCAGAAGGGGAGGAGTTTTTTTCTAGTACAATGACGTCAAACTGCCGCATCGCACACCTGAATTAGAAGTTCACGCGAACTCCGAGCCTGTGCTCGTGGCCCATACCCTCGGCCAGATACGAAAAACCGTAATCCAGCGAGAAAATGTCCATGGAATAACCAAGACCGGCACTCAGCATGTGGGCGTTGTTGGTTTCATCCGGACGATCCTCGGAGGCCATGAGTTCCTTGGCGTCGCGGATCAAGTCAAGCCAGGTGCGTTGAAAACCGGCACGAATAAAGAAGTGCTGGCCCAAGGCGTATTCTCCGCCCAAGCTCAAGAAGGCTTCCTGGTAACGCGGAAAATCGCTATTTGCAAAAACCGTAAGACGGGGGAGAACCTTAGGTCTGAAGAAACCCGCGATAGCAAAGGTCTGGGACATGGGGTAGTATTCGTCATCACCGTCATCCACGTAGTCTCGCAGAAGGCATCCGAAATCACGAGCCATCAAAGCTAAACCGTAACGGTTGCTTTCTGATTGCCAGGTAATGCCCCAGTCAAAGGCCGCTCCTAAAGCGGTGCGGTCACCAGCTTCATCTGTCAGTTTGTCAGATGCGAATTTGAGTGTCGCGCCAAAACGGATATGCTTCATCGGGAAGGCGAACGTTGCCGTAGCCAGCTGGCTGAACGGTTCGTAAGTCTTGCCAGTTGCTTCGCCGTATTCGTCGTAGCCATCGATGCCGCCGTACGAAAGCCAGTTATAGGAAATCTGGAATATGTATTTGTTGAAATGTCCAGTGTAGTAAATGCTTCCCTGGTTGTCAGCCATATCACCAGTTTGCCAATGAACCGCGGCAATGTGGTTCTTGTTTTCAGGCAAAATAATAGCGGCAGGGTTCAGCTGCGTAATCGTCGGATCAGAGGAAACTCCTGCACCGGCAGACTTTTCTAGCGCTGCATTGCGGGGGCTATCAAAGGTGTTGATGAAAGAAAACACTTCTTGTCCAGCGTCGCCTTGAGTAAAATAGGCGTGGCTTGCTACGGGAACTACGAGTAGTGCCGAGACCGCTGTCAGAAGGTGTTTGAAATTCATGATTGAAATTTACAAATATTGTTGCCATGCGGGTGAAAAAATCCTCAAAAAAGCGTTAATTTTTACGTATAAATGGGAATTTTGCCTTTACAAAAGACGAAACGTTTAATATATTTGGGTGCGTTCGGGCTACTAGCTCAGTTGGTAGAGCAACGCCCTTTTAAGGCGTGGGTCGAAGGTTCGAGCCCTTCGTAGCTCAGGAAACCGGTTCTAGATTTTCTAGAATCGGTTTTTCTTTTTAAAAATTCTCCTCAAACGCATCTTATTTTATTATATTTGCACTCACTCGGGGTGTAGCTCAGCCTGGTAGAGCGTCTGCTTTGGGAGCAGAATGTCGTCAGTTCGAATCTGGCTACCCCGATATAGAAAAAAGCACCCCTTGTGGGTGCTTTTTCTATATCTTAGGTAGCCAGATTAGCTTCACCGAAGGTGAAGCCCGAAGGGCAAGCCGGGTAGTGAGCGAAGCGAAACCGAAGCCGGCGCAGCAATCTGGCTACCCCAATATAGCGGCAAGAACACTAAAACCATCGAGAGCGAAGCGAACTCAGATGGTTTTAGGCCTTATCTTGAACGAAGTTAAAGTAAGCCCGAAGGGCAAAATACGAAACGAAGTGAGTATTTTGGCCATCTGGTAACCCCACATCTCCCTCTACAAATTTTCGTTGGCGCCGAGTTGTCCGCGCTGCAGGCCTTCTTCCACAGATACTTTTTCGCCGTCGCAGTTGAATCCCGTTATCAGGGAGTCGGCGATCATGTTTTTGAAGCGGGTGTTGCATCCGCATTCAAATTCGGTTTTGCGGATGGTGCTGGATTTTGCAGATTGCGCGTTTACGGAACAGTCGGGGCGATCCTCGTCATAGCAATAGGTTGCGAGGGTGTTTTTTGTGGAGTCCAGAGGCGATGCTACGGGCAGGACAAGGCTGTTTTCGCAGGGCTTGTTGCAATTGCCCAAATAAATGAGCGCTTCGGTTAGCGTTTGTTCGCATTCCGAGTAGTTCTCGGTTGAGATAGTCGCTTCTGCCAGTCGATCGTAGTCGTAAATCGGGGTGCAGGTTTCGATTGGTTCGCGACCGTCGTCGGGGCCGTAAGCGCAGGCGATATGCTGGATTGCCCAGAAGCTTGTGGCGATGCCGGCGAACCATTTGCGACGATTGGACCAGAACAGGGCTGTCAGAGCGCTGTAGAATTTCCTGAGAATTGAAACAAACATATTAGTTCTCCTAACGAAAACTAATATAGATTATTTTTTGAAATGGATTTAATTTAAACGATTTTACGGTCCGCAATCCACTTGCGGACGGATTCTTCGGCGCGGGCGGCGAGAATTTCTTTCTTGTTCTTCTTCTTGAGCCCTTCGTGGTGGGGGAGAAGCCCGAAGTTGAAATTCATCGGCTGGAAGTCCTCGTTTTCTTCCACCAGGCGGTTCATGAGCGAACCGATGCAACTTTCGTCCGGCAGTGGGTCGGCGTGTCCATGCAGAATCGTCTGCGCCATGTTCCAGGCGGCGTACCAGCCGGTGGCAACCGCTTCGGTGTAACCTTCGGAACCAGTAATCTGGCCTGCGAACCAAGTCGGCGGAATGCCCTTGGCACATTCGAGATCCGGACGAAGGCGGAGCGTTTTATCCAGGAACTTAGGCGATTCAATGAAGGTGTTGCGGTGCATGCAGCCGAGACGTGCAAACTTCGCATTCTTCAGGGCGGGCACCATGGTGAAGATTTCTTTTTGCGTGCCCCACTTGAGGCGCGTTTGGAAACCTACCATGTTGAACAAAGTCTTTTGCTTGTTCTCGGCGCGGAGCTGAATAACGGCATACCACAAATGACCGTCGTTTCCAAGCCCAAGCCCTATGGGGCGCATGGGCCCGTGGCGTAACGTTTCGTAGCCACGACGCGCCATTTCTTCCACGGGCAAGCAGCCTTCGAACAGCTCGTTCTTTTCGAACGGGCGAGGTTCCGTACTTTCGGCTTCGCAAAGTTTCCGCACGAATTCAGCGTAGGTTTCCTTGTCCAGCGGGCAGTTGATAAAGTCCGCTGTTTCGCCCTTTTCCCAACGGTTGCGGTAAAAGGCGTGATTGAAGTCGATGCTGTCCGTTTCGATGACAGGTGCGATAGCGTCGAAAAAGTGCAAACGGTTGCTGCCGAGGCGCTTGAAAATGTCGTCGGCGAGCGCATCACTAGCCAAAGGTCCTGCAGCCACAAGAGTGGGGCAGTCGCCTTCGAGGCTCGTAACTTCTTCGCGATGAAGCGTAATGTTCGGGGACTCCGCGATCTTTTTTTCGACAGATTCGCTAAAAATATCGCGGTTCACCGTCAGGGAATCGCCTGCAGGCACTGCTGCTTCGCGGGCTGAATCCAACAGGAAACTTCCGAGCATCGTGAGTTCCTGCTTCAAAAGGCCGTGGGCACTTGTAATGCCCAAAGCCTTAAAGCTGTTGGAACAAACTAGTTGGGCGAGGTGACCGTCTTTGTGCGCGGGGGTCGGCTTGACCGGGCGCATTTCATACAGATCAACTTTAAAACCGCGGCTAGCGAGTTGCAAGGCCGCTTCGCATCCGGCGAGTCCACCACCGATTACACGTACGCGTTCATTCATCAGTTCATTATGGTCTTGCGGTAGCTTTTGGCATTTCCAATCCAAAGCTTCACAAGCAATTCCTCGAGCGATGCCGAGGTTACAAATTCAGGGTCGGCGTCTTGAATTTCGTCAGAAATCATGTTGGCCTGTGTGGGGTTCAGCATGCCGTAATAGAGTGCTTCCATGAGCTGCGACAGGAATTCTGGTGACACGCGGGCCACGTATTCCATGTCGTTGAGCGGAGGAAGCTGGCTCTTGTCCGGGCTGAACTGGTCCAGGTTGTCCATCGTCCACAAGTCGGCAGCCTTGCCCATATCGGCGGTCAAGGCAACACTCTTGATTGCGGAACGATATTCGTTCCACTCTTTCGCGGTAGTCTTGCCGGCTTTGCGAATCTTCTTCAGAAAGCCAAGGACCGTGTAGTAGAGGTCCTTTTCTCTCTGATTGATTTCTTTTTGAGACGTGGGCATCATAGGCAAACCTTAGTGGCGGAAGTGCCTCATGCCGGTGAACACCATGGCGATACCGAATTCGTCGCACTTCTCGATAGAGAGGTCGTCCTTCTTGGAACCACCCGGCTGCACGATGTAGCGTACGCCAGCATCGTGGGCGGCTTCGACGTTGTCCGGGAACGGGAAGAATGCGTCGGAACCCATCACGACTTCACCGAACACCTTGCGTTCCAGAGCCTTAAGTCCGGCTTCGTCGATGAGCTTGCCGTTTTCGTCAAAGAAAGCCTTGGCTTCTTCGAGGCGGGCGACGTTGTCGCGCACGCGCGGCTGGCAAAGACGGAGGTTGGAGTCAATGCGGTTCGGCTGGCCGGGGCCAAGACCCATCACCTGGAAGTAACCGGGCTTGTATTCGTAACCCATCACGATGGCGTTGGACTTGGTGTGCTTGGTGACGAGCCAAGTAAAGCGGGCGAGGTCTTCCTTGTTCTTCGGGAACTGGGCCTTGGTCACGCATTCAAACTTTTCGTAGGTGTCCACGTCGCGATCCTGAACGAGCATGCCGCCAATCACGTGCTTGTACACCTTGCAGTGCGTAGCCTTCTTGATTTCGCCAACTTCAAGCAGGCGAATGTCCTTGGACTTGTTCTTCAGGAATTCGAGAGCGTCGTCATCGAATGCCGGAGCGAGCAAGATTTCCACGAAGCGGCCCTTCAAGAATTCAGCAGTCTTGAGGTCTACCTTGCGGGTCACTGCAATCACGGAACCGAAGGCCGACACCGGGTCACCTGCCCAGGCAGCTTCCATGGCTTCGCGGAGGCTTTCGCCGGTAGCAAGTCCGCACGGGTTCATGTGCTTCACGATCACGACGGCGTTAGTTTCGCTAAATTCGCGGGCCATTTCGAGGGCGGCGTCGGCATCTACGATGTTGTTGTAAGAAAGTTCCTTACCCCAGAGCTGCTTTGCGGTAGCGAGGCTTGCTTCGGTGCAAGTCGGGTCGCGGTAGAATACAGCGGACTGGTGGGAATTTTCACCGTAGCGCATCGGCTTCGGGTCTACGAATTTCAAAACGAGTTCTTCGGACATAAGGTTTCCTTTGTTGTTTTCAAACTTTAATATAAAATTTTAGAAAAGACTGGGGGGAGGATTGTTGTCATCCAGTCCGGCCAAATTTCGGTCAGCATCGGACATTTCGTTCTGCTGAATGTTGTCGAGCGGATCCTCGGGTTCCACAATCAAGTTGTAATAGACGTTGTTCTTCAGTTCGTCTTCGATATAGAAGAGCGTTCCTCCCATGGCCGATCCGCAACCGGCGCAGGCTCCTTGGTAACGGATTTTCAGGCGGTTGTCTTCGGTGAGGTCGAGAATTTCAACGTCGCCACCGTCGCCCTGCAGCATGCCGCGTACGGACTGGTGCAGCCAGGCTTCGACCTTTTCGATTTTCTGGATCTTGGTGAGGGCGTTCCATTCGGCGTCCGCTTCGGCACGGCCTTCGGCGGTCTGGGTGCGGTACTTGATGCGTTCCATCTTTTCGCGAACCAGAATTGCCGTTCCCTTCTTTTCGGGGTATGTCTCGAGAATGCGCTTGATCAGCGTATTCATCTGCTTGATTTCAGGAGCCGTTCCGGCAATGGCGGGCACATCGGGCGTGTCACGGAGTTCAAGTTCAAGGCTTTCTGCCGTGATGGCACAGGCTTCGTCCACGGTAACCATCTGGATCTTTTTGCAGAAGGTGTCTGCAAGGGCGGTAAACACGGGGCCGCCGTAGGTAAAGAATCTTGTTTCCAGAATCTTGTCGCATTCCGGGTCAATCATCAAGTAGACTTTCAGGCTCGCTTCCTTCACGTCTACGAGGGCAAGTCCCTTTTCGTCTGCTTCAATCTGGAAAATGGCTCCACGGTACTTGGGGGCCTTGGCTAACTCTTGTAATTTTTTCGATAAATTTGCGCTCAGTTCTTCGCTCATGTGCTCAAATTTAAAAAATTTAGGCTGTTTTGTGGCTTTTTGTATGATGATGTTGGTGAGTCATACAACAGTTTTTACCGTGAAAAATCTCCTTTTTTCTTACGAAAAAATAATTTTCTCGCAGAATTCAAAAAGGAGTGATGTTATGAATTTCAAAAAATTTGGTCTTGCGGTTCTCGCCGCATCCGTTTTCACCTTCATTGCTTGCGATGATTCCGCATCGGCAAGTGGCGATGAATCCAAGGGCGAAACCCAGCAGATTACATCTAGTGAATCCAATGATAGTGGCGACAAGACTGCAGCAAGTTCTTCCAGCGAAGAAAGTGTAAATAACTCGGAATCTAAGGACAATGCCGGTTCTGGTACAACGGATGAGAATCCAGGTACTGAAACGAATTCTGGCTCAGAAACGACTGAACCGGATTCGGAATCTCAGGCTGCAAGCTCTTCTAGTGATGAAGGGGGAGTTGTTGTTCCGGATACGAGCTTCAACTATATGAATTACCTGAAGTGTGATGAAGAAGGTGCTACTCAAGAAATGATGGGTGGCATTAAGCAGATTTGTAAGGATGGCCAGTGGACAGTTGATTCGGCTTCCGTTGTAAACCTCATAAGCTGCGACGAAGAAGGGGCCACTCAGAGTATGATGGGTATGGCAACGATGGTTTGCAAAAACGGCCAGTGGGAATATGATTCTACGGCGACTGCTGCTGCCAACAAGTGCGACGTAGAGGGGGCCACGAAGACTGAAACCATGATGGGTACGAAGGAAATGACTTATGTCTGCAAGGACGGTCAGTGGTCCATAGATATGTCAAGTTTCGGCAGTATGTTTGGCGGTGACAGCACCGGCTTCAACTTTGGTGATACCAGCTTCACCATGCCGGGTGGTGGCATGGGTGGTGACATCGATTGGAGTCAGTTCGGTAGCGAAATTCCTGCAGAAACGCCGGGCTTAGAATAATTTCCTCACTCAAAAAATCTAAAAACCCCGATTATGTCGGGGTTTTTAGATGATTTTTTTGATTTTTCTATTGAAATATTTACTGCAATAGTATATTTTTGATGCAAACAACTTAATGAAAAGGAGTCAGTAATGAACATGAAAAAATGGGGAGTAGTCCTTTCTTTGGCAGCAACTTTGGGCCTTATGGCTTGTGGCGATTCTAGCAGTGGTAGTGATTCTCCCTATTGCAACGTATCTTCCGAAGGCAATACCGTAACAGTCAAAATGGGCTTCCAGGGTCAATCTACCGAGACAACTGAGGTTTTGGATGAAAACGGCTATTTAACTATGACTGTAGTGTATAGCGGTTTTTCACAGGAAGAATTGAATGCAGAATGTAGAGAAGCCAAGCAAAAGATGGGTTCCGATGTGACTTGCGAGGGTAATACCATTATTGGTAAGGGCTATGCAGGAACCACTATTGAAACCGTGGTCAAACAGAATGAATTTCAGTGTAAGTTGGTAGAAGCTCTGGACGCAGAAGATTTTGAAGGTTATGAAGATGACGATTATGACGATGAAGATTTCTAATCGTCACAGATTTTAACAGCTTTCAACGAAAAAGCCCCGACTATGTCGGGGCTTTTCTTGTTGTTTTTAGATCCTTCGACAGGCTCAGGATGACAATTATGCGTTGCGCTCTTCGAGCGCAATCCTTATGCCTTTATAATCGTATCCTTGGCGAGGACGACGATTCCGGATTCGGTCACGTGGAAGAGCTTCTTGTCGCGTTCCAGGTCGTAGCCAATCTGGAAGCCTGCCGGAATGTGCAAGCCCTTTTCGATGATGGCTCGACGGACCTTGGCACCCGGACCAATGGTCACATTGGGGAAGAGGATCGATTCTTCGACCAGGGCGTCTTTTTGGATAGAAACACCGGGGGAGAGAATGCTCTTGACCACCGTGCCGCCGCCAATGATACAGCCCGAAGACACGATGGAGTCGATTGCCGCACCCTGGTGAGAATCGCCGTCACCAGCGAAGAATCTTGCGGGCGGCTGGTTCCAGTTGAAGGTACGGATGGGCCAGTAGTTGTTGTAAAGGTCGAACGGCGGGTTTTCGGAGCAGAGGTCCATGTTTGCTTCGAAGAAGGCGTCCAGCGTTCCCACGTCGCGCCAGTAACCCTTGGTGCTGGCCTGTTCGCCGCGAACGATATTGGTGTTGAAGTCGTACACGTAAACGGGGTAGTCCTTGTACAGGCTCGGAATGATGTGCTTGCCGAAGTCGGTAGCACCGTTTTCGGCACCCTTCAAAAGTTCGCGCACCAGGAACTTGCTCGTAAAGATGTAGTTGCCCATACTGGCGAGGCAGTAGCCGGGGTTGCCGGGCATTTCTTTGGGGTTCTTGGGCTTTTCTTCGAAACCGATCATGCGGTTGTCGGCGTCCACTTCGATAATGCCAAATTCACGGGCTTCAGAGACTGGCACCGGAATGGCGGCAATGGTCAAAAGGGCGGCACGGCTCAAGTGGAAATCAATCATCTGGTTGATATCCATCTTATAAATATGGTCGCCACCGAAAATGGCCACCAGATCCGGGCGTTCGTCGGTGATCAGGTTGATATTCTGGAAAATAGCATCGGCAGTACCCTTGTACCAGTCATCGCCGGTGCGCATCTGAGCAGGAACCAGGTCCACATATTGGTCCAAACTGGCGTTCAAGTTCCAGGCGGCAGAAATGTGCTTGTTCAACGAATCGCTCTTGAACTGGGTCAAAACCTTGATTTTGAAGATGCCGGAGTTGATAAAGTTGTTCAGCACGAAGTCGATAATGCGGTAAGTTCCGCCAAAGTGGACGGCAGGCTTGGCACGGTCGCGGGTGAGGGGTTGCAGGCGGCTTCCTTGACCGCCGGCCATAATCATGCAAAGGATATTTTTCTGGTGTTCTCTAGAGTAAGACCAACTCATATAACCTCTTAAGGTTCATTTCTCGTATATACATGCCTAATTTATGTAATTTCATGCCGAAATGTAAACTTTTTTAGCGAAAAAATTCAAAAAAAATGAAATTTTTCGTTAGGGGCAAATTTGGGGCGGACTGCGTGTGGCGGATGGATGGGGTGATTTCGCTCAAATTTTTAGAAAACACCCTGCTATTCAGGTTTTATTTTTTGTAAATTTAACCGCGTTCGAAATTATCGAAACTTAACGTTAAACCAAATAGGAGTTCCTATATGAGTCTTACACTCAACGACATCAAGCACAGCAAGATCAAGGCTTGGGTTGAAGAATGCATCGCAATGTGTGAACCGGACAACGTTGTTGTTGTTGACGGTTCTAAGGAAGAATACGACGCTCTCATGCAGAAGTGCGTCAAGGCTGGCCTCGCAACGAAGCTCGCCAAGAAGGAAAACTGCTACCTGTTCCGTTCTCTCCCGTCTGACGTGGCCCGTGTTGAATCCCGTACTTTCATCTCCTCCGTGAAGGAAGAAGATGCAGGTCCGACCAACCACTGGATCGACCCGAAGGAACTCAAGGAAACCATGAAGGGCCTCTACAAGGGTTGTATGCACGGCCGTACCATGTACGTGATTCCGTTCTGCATGGGCCCGCTCGGTTCTCCGATCTCCAAGAACGGTATCGAACTGACCGACTCTGAATACGTTGTTCTCAACATGGACATCATGACCCGCGCCGGCAAGAAGGTTCTCGACATCTTCAACGCTGACGAAAAGGCTGAATTCGTTCCGTGCCTCCACTCTGTGGGTAAGCCGCTCAACAACGGCGAAACCGACGGCGGTATCTGGCCCTGCGCAGACGTCGAACACAAGTACATCACTCAGTTCCCCGAAGAACGCCTCATTTGGTCCTACGGTTCGGGCTACGGTGGAAACGCTCTCCTCGGTAAGAAGTGCTTCGCTCTCCGTATCGCTACCGTTCTCGCTCGCGACGAAGGCTGGCTCGCTGAACACATGCTCATCCTCAAGCTCACCAATCCGAAGGGCGAAGTCAAGTACGTGACTGGCGCATTCCCGTCTGCTTGCGGTAAGACGAACCTCGCCATGCTCATCCCGACTATCCCGGGCTGGAAGGTCGAAACCATCGGTGACGACATTGCATGGATGAAGTTTGGTAAGGATGGCCGTCTTTATGCCATCAACCCGGAAGCCGGCTTCTTCGGCGTTGCTCCGGGCACCTCTGCTGAATCTAACAAGAACGCTCTTATCTCTGCCGAAAAGAACACCATCTACACCAACTGCGCCCTCACTGAAGACGGCGACATCTGGTGGGAAGGCATCGGCTACCCGGCTAAGGGCAAGCTCGTTGACTGGAAGGGCAACACCCGTGACGCTCTCCCGAAGGACAAGGCTCCTAAGGGCGAAGAAATGGCTCACCCGAATGCTCGCTTCACCGCTCCGGCTTATCAGTGCCCCTGCATTGCTAAGGAATGGGAAGATCCTGCTGGCGTGCCTATCGACGCTATCCTCTTCGGTGGCCGTCGTCCGTCTACCATTCCTCTGGTTCACCAGTCTCTCAGCTGGAACCACGGCGTGTTCCTCGGCTCCATCGTGGGTTCTGAAATCACCGCTGCTTCCACCATTAACGCTGCTGAAGTCGGTAAGATCCGTCGCGACCCGTTCGCAATCCTCCCGTTCTGCGGCTACAACATGGGT
>JBGUWV010000091.1:0-20710 GCA_045221475.1 Fibrobacter sp. | reverse complement strand
CTATATTTGGCCTACCAAGTCGGCGCTGTAGCTCAGTTGGTAGAGCAGCGGACTGAAAATCCGCGTGTCGTCAGTTCAATTCTGACCGGTGCCACTAAAAAGACCTCGAATTTTCGAGGTCTTTTTTAATTTTTCATCAATTTTTCAGTAAAAACGCCAGCTCCAGGGCTAGGGGTAACGGCACCGATTAATGGCGGTAAAGACTGTAAATTTCGTCCCAATGCTCCATAAGGACGTCCACAAGCTCCGGCTGGAACTGCCCACCACGCTGTTTCTGGAACTCATCCTTGACCTTTTCTTCGGGCCAGGGCTGCTTGTAACAACGCGGACTAGAAAGGGCATCCAGAACGTCGGCAACAGAGCAAATACGACCTGCCAACGGTATTTCTTCACCGGCAAGGCCCTTGGGGTAACCATGGCCATCCCAGCGTTCATGGTGGGAACGGGCAATATCGGCCGCAAAGCGGAGCAACTTGCGCTTGGAGTTGTGGAGCATGTTGTAACCGATTTCGGAATGCGTCTTCATAATGGCGTATTCGTCATCGGTAAAGCGGCCAGGCTTGTTCAGAATGGCATCGGGAATGCCCACCTTGCCCAAATCATGCATCGGAGTCGCGAGGCGAATGCGTTCCACCTCGTTTTCCGGGAGTTTCAGGAACTTCGCCAGCATACACGAAATCTCGGCCACACGCTGAATGTGGTCGCCGGTTTCCTGGCTACGGTATTCGGAAACCTCGCCCAAAATGTGAATAATTTCGCGCTGGGTAGCCTCAAGTTCCATATTCAGCATGGCCGACTCGACCGTCTTTGCCGAATAAACGGCCGTAAGGCTCAGGCGTTCCAAGTCCTGGATCGAGAACACGCCGGTTTCACCCAGCTCGTTTTCGCCCTGCTTGTTTATGGCCTGGTACACACCCATCACGCCACCCGCCGAATTCATCAGCGGAACCGTCAACACAGAAGTTGTACGGTAGTGCGTCTTTTCGTCGCTCCTACGGTCGAACCTCGGGTCTTGGTAGGCATCTTTGATCAGGAGCGGCTCGCCAGTCCTTACGGAATAGCCCACAAAGCCTGCATTGTAGGGAATGCGCAGTTCGCTTACACCGTGGGCCACCTTGGTCCACAATTCGCCGCTATCTTCATCGACAAGCCACAGGGAGCAACGGTCCGCCATCACAATGGAGCGTCCCAAATCGGCCATCAGAACCAGGAGGCTGTCCATCTTACGTTCTGCCGCAATCTTCGGCATATACGCAAACAGCAGCTCTAGGATCCTCTGGGATTCTACAACCTCTTTCTCGTCAAGTCCTGTCATACTATGTAAAATCTAGATAAACTTCATTTTATTTACAACTCTGCTTGACAGAAAAGGCCTAATTTTTCTATCCTTGGATAGCCTTGGAGGAATAGGCTAATTGGTAAGTCAGCGGTCTTGAAAACCGCCGCCGTAAGGCTTGGGGGTTCGAGTCCCTCTTCCTCCGCTAAAAACTCCCCCAAAAGGGAGTTTTTTATTTTCCCACATTCCACATCTATCCAACCTCCCACTCCATCTGGTTATCCGCAGCAAAATCGGCAGCCGCAGAGGCAGGCTCGTCATAAAGCAGAGTACAGACCTTGAGCGGGAGCGGAAAATTATGCCCGAAAGCCGCAATACAAGCCGAAGTGGTAGCCCCCGTGGTAAAGACATCGTCTACCACCACCACCGTCCCGGACACGGGAACCTCTTTCAAAGTACATTCAAAGGCATACGCCACATTCCGCTCTCGCTGTTCCTTGGACAACTTGGTCTGCGAAACCACAAAAGTCCTGCGCTTAAGCCAGCGGCATACCTTCCCCCCGAAAATAACCGCTAGGGCCGCCGCAATCTTTTCGGCCTGGTTGTACCCCCTTTCCCTAAACCTCGCCCTATGGAGCGGTACAGGGACAAAGTATAGCGGCTTCGGAAGCATCGATAGATCCTCACGGACAACTCCATATCGAACGGAAGACGAATGCTTGACCAAGTAGGTCGCCATGCCCGAAACGCTTTTATACTTTAGTGCATGCACCAATTTCCGGGTCAAGGGCCGCATCGGGAACAGACTACAGACATCCGGCCCCGGAGATAAGTCCACAGTGGACTCCCGTTCCAATTCTGCAACACATTCCGGGCAAAGCCACGGATCCAGATTCTTTGAAGGTTTTCCGCAACCGAGGCATTCCGCCCCGAAAACAAAACGGCCTACATTTTCTATCCAGCGCATATAAACTCCCAGGAGCAAAAAGAACTCCTCTTATATATACGCCAGAATCGTAAAAAACGGGGATTTTGAGTTCCTAGCCCCGGACTATCTCCTACGGGCCTGGTAGCGCAGGCAGAGCAGGAAACCCACCAATACCATACAGGTAAGGGCGAAAGATCCACCGTAAGAAAGGAAGGGCAAGGGCAACCCAGTCACAGGCATAAGCCCGATAGTCATGGCAATATTCACTATGATATGGAACAGGAATATGGTCGATGCCCCCATGACCATCAATGTCACAAAGGGATCCGAAGACTGCTTGCTGATGGAAGTGGCACGCCACAGGAACAGGGCATAGAGCACAAGCACAAAGGCACAACCCAGAAAGCCGAACTGTTCGCCCAGAACGCTAAAGATAAAGTCCGTATGTTCTTCAGGCAAAAAGGCTAGATTGGTCTGGGAACCGTTTCCAAAACCCTTACCAGTCAAGCCGCCCGAACCGATTGCCGTCAAGGATTGCAACACCTGATAGCCATCACCCAGCGGATCGCTCATAGGATCGAGAAAAGTATTCACGCGTTTTTGCTGATGGGGTTCCAGCATGTTCCAAGCCATGGTGCTTGCGTAACCTGCAAAAATATTCGCCATCAGGATAATTGCAGACAAAACCTTCGGAAGCCTGCGGCGGAAAAGAGCAAACACCACTAGGCAAATCAAGAGACCCCAAAGAATTTCAAACACAAGCGCCTGCGAATGGGAGAACAGCACCGAAAACACCGGGCTTACTATCAGGAACATATCCGTCAGGGTTAGTCCTGCAAAAAAGAACCCTACCATAGTCACCGCAATAAACACCAGGGCCGTACTCAAGTCAGGCTGCTTTAACACCAGAGCAAAAGGCACAATAAACAAGAAGAAGGGCACCACGAAGGTTTTCATCTTAAACAAGCTAACGGGATGCTTCGAAAGCCAGTACGAAAAAATAAGCAGATAGGCAATCTTTGCAAATTCCGACGGTTGCAGCTTAAAAATGCCAAGGTCAATCCAGCGACCCGCACCCTTGACCACATCGCCAGCAAAAAACAGCACCACCACAAGGAGCACAAGGGCCACCGCATACAAGGGAATCGCCGCACGCTTCAACCAGTCAATACGCACAAAAACCAAAGCCGCAGCAAAGACACTGCCAAAGATGAAATAGATAATCTGCTTGAACCAGAACAATTCAACCACAGAGGTGTCTTCGGCAATGGTCGCCGAATACACAAGGGACACGCCCACGCTCATCAAAGCAAGCGTAAGCACTATAAACATCCAGTCAAATTTCAGCGAATGGTCAAGGAGCCGTTTGGGTTTCATTTTTTCCCGCCTCCGTTTCCTTGTTTTCAAAATAGGCTTCCATCACTTTCTTGGCAATAGGGCCAGACACGGCGCCACCGCCGCCAGCCGCTTCCATAATCACGGCCACGGCAATTTCCGGATCATACAGGGGAGCAACCGCCGCATACCAGGCATGGGTCTTTTCACCCTTTTTCCATTCGCCAGAACCCGTCTTTGCTCCTACACGGACATTGGGCAACGCGCCACGCTTACCGGTACCGCCCGGATGGTTCACCACCGAATCCATGGCCGCAAGCAGAATACGATGGGTGTAAGGCTTCATGTTGCCGGGTCGAATAATTTCGGGTTCGTAACGACGCACCACGTTTCCACGGTTGTCACGCAATTCCTTCATAAAGTGGGGCCTATAAACACCCTTACCGGTAGCCAAAGACCCAATCAATGTAGCCTGCTGCAAGGGCGTCACGATCTGCCCCTGCCCAATGGAAAGGTTCAAGATCAAGCCGCGAGCCCAGCGCCAGCCCAAACGCTTGTTTTTCTGGTTAAAGGATGCCGAATCCGGAAGCCATCCCGCCTTTTCACCAGGAATGTCCACTCCGAGAGGTTTTTCGCCCAGACCAAAGCGCCTGCCAAATTCATTGATTCGGTTCATGTCAATGTCGAGACCCGCCTGGTAAAAGAACACGTCGCAACTCAAGCGAATAGCATTCACCACATTCAAGCTACCGTGGGTGCCCCAGCATTTCTGATAGCGGGCCCCGTACTGGTAGCCACCCGTACAGGACTTGGAATAATACTTGTTCTCCGTCAAGATTCCGCTTTCAAGGCCCGCCCCCGCCGTCACCAATTTAAAAATAGATGCCGGCGGATAAGTACCCGAAATCGCACGGTTCGTTAGCGGCCTCATGGTATCCAGCGCCACGTGAGCCCAACCCTTGTTGCGCTCACGCTTTTTCAGCGAGAAAATATTGGGGTCCAGTCTCGGGGAAGAAACCATGGCTAAAATTTCACCGTTCCTCGGATCAATAGCCACCAGTGCGCCCTTCGCCGAATCGGGAATAGCCTCTTCGGCCACTTTTTGCAATCGCAAATCAATGGTCGACACCAGGCGAAGGCCGGGCACAGGTTCTGTGCCATCGACACCATCGACCGTGCCCACTTCACGACCAGAAGCGTTCACTTCTACAAGCTTCATGCCGTTCACGCCGCGGAACTCTTTGTCGTAAAACTGTTCAAGGCCCTTTTGCCCAATGCGGTCACCCTGCGTATAGCCATCGTACTCCGGCAACTTGAGCTGTTCTTCCGAAATTTCACTGGTGTAGCCCAGTACATGGGACGCAAGGGTTCCATAAGGATATTCACGTCTGGATTCAATCACCGTCATCACGCCGGGCAACTCTTCGGAACGTTCTTCAATAATGGCCACCTGTTCGGCGGTAGCATCTTCCAGCAAGCGGATAGGCCTATTCTTGATCCAGCGGGAACGCTGAAACGCCGTATCCAGGGACAAGGAATCGAACAGGCGCTCCCCCGCCGTGTCACGGATGCTGAGCAACTTTCGGAACAGCAAATCGCGATCGGCCTTCTTGCGAGGCATATTCATGGACGTCAATGCAATCTGGTACGAAGGACGGTTACGAACCAGCACTTCGCCGTTACGGTCATAAATGTAGCCGCGCTCGGCTACCAAAACCACTTTGCGAATACGGTTGTTTTCGGAACGTTGCAAGTTTTCGTCGTAATGCGTGTACTGTAACGAAAACAGGCGCATCAAAAGAATGAAAAACAAGATTACAACACCGGCCATGTAAATCAATACATTCCAGTTCCTGTTTTGCAGGGTCTCGTTTTCAGACATTCCCTTAAGCATGCTTCTTCTTTTTACTGCCTATATCCAGGTAGAAGAATATTCCGCCAATCAACATCGTATAAAAGCATTCCGGAATCGATTTCGTCAAGAACAGGTTAGTCACCACATCCTTGGAAAGACCGGTTATGCCATAGTAAATCATGTCGCACACAAAAAAGCCCAAGCCTAGTACGCCTACCTTAGCGGGCAAGTTCAAAGACAAGAAGCGTTCTTCCAACTGTCCCACGGCATAACCGAGCACAGTCATCGAAATCGCATTCGCACCGAGCCATTCCACCGGAGCATACACGTCTTGAGTAAAGCCAGCCACAAAGCCCCAGAAACATCCGGCCGTAGGGCCCCTTCTAATGGCAACGGCCACTATGAAGATGATGATGAAGTCAGGGGCAACGTCAAAGAAGCTAAGCCAATCGGCAACCGTCATTTGCAAGGCAAATACGATTACAAACATGATAAAAGTCTTGAGCCAACCCAGGTTATTCATCGAGCAGCTCCTTGATAATCCAATCCGGTTCTTTTTCCATCACGAACACTTCTTCAAGAATCGAGAAATCCTGGAAAGGACTCACTTCCATCTGGCGCATCACATCAAGGTCTGACTTGCGAACATCCTTCACCGTTCCAACGGGAATACCTTTCGGGAAAATTCCTCCCAAACCCGAAGTCACCAAAGTATCACCGGCATGGACTCCGGCATGTGTCGGCACGAGAGCCGTCAAGCGGACGCCATCCATGGACTCCAGGAAACCCACCACGCGAGTGCGACGGTCCATTACAGACAACTTAAGATTCGGGTCTACCAGCAGTTGCACTCGGGAATGATTGTAGGTAGCCTTCGAAATCTTTCCCACCAAACCATTCATCGAAAACACAGGCATGTTCTCTTTTACGCCATGCTCTGTACCGCGGTTAATCACCATCGTCGTAAGGAACCTTCCGGGATTGTGGCCAATCACGCGGGCAGTCACGATCGGGAAATCCCACTTATCATCGAATCGGACTAGCGTATGCAGTCGGGCGAGTTCCTGCAGGCCTTCACGCGCATGGTAGGTTTCTTGCCTCAAACGTGCATTTTCTTCTTTCAGCTGTTCATTTTCTTCTGCAATGGCCTTGTAATGCCCCACCGCAGATACAATCCGTTGGGCAGGGAAATAAAGCGTAGAAACCGCCGTCGAAACAATGCTTTCGCGAATCGGCGTCGGAGACTGACGCATCAGTAGGCCCAAAGCCAAGAAAAAGACAAAGGCAACGATACCGTGCCTTTGCGTAAACAAGTCGACAATAAAGCGAATCGCCCTAAGCATCGAACCCTGTCAAGTTAGTTCGAGGAAGCAATCAAAACCGGGCGGTATTTATCCAAGTCTTCAAGAATGCGGGCTGCACCCTTGCAAACGCAGGTCAGAGCTTCATCAATGACATTCACCGAAAGACCAGTTTCTTTACGGATGCGTTCATCAAACCCGCGCAGCTGAGAACCACCACCCGTCATGATGATACCCTTGTCGTAAATATCGGCAGAGAGTTCCGGCGGAGTAATGCTCAAAGCCTGCTTCACCGCTTCGATAATGGCGGTCACAGGTTCGTTCAAGGCTTCACGGATTTCGGCACTGTTAATCGTAGTTGTACGCGGCATGCCAGCCAAGAAGTCATGACCCTTCACTTCCATGGTCAATTCTTCTTCCAGCGGACTTGCAGAACCAATCTGGATCTTGATCTGTTCAGCCGTGCTATCGCCCACGCAAAGGTTGTACATCGTACGCAGGTAGCGGACAATGGCTTCGTCCATTTCGTCACCGCCCACGCGCACAGAGGCGTTACAGACAGTGCCGTTCAAGGCGATTACGGCGATATCGGAGGTACCACCACCAATATCCACAACCATGTTGCCAACAGGGTCTTCTACAGGGATACCCATACCGATGGCAGCAGCCATAGGTTCGTGCACCAGGTGAACTTCCTTGGCGCCGGCCTGCTTGGCAGCATCAATCACCGCACGTTTTTCCACTTCGGTAATGCCAGAAGGCACGCCGACCACCACGCGAGGTTTTACCATCCACAGCGGGTACTTCTGCACGCGCTTGATGAATGTCTGCAAAAGGGTTTCAACCAATTCGAAATCGGCAATCACGCCATCGCGCATGGGGCGCACCGCACGGCTTTCGCCAGGCGTACGGCCAAGCATCTTTTTCGCTTCGAAACCGATGGCAGATACACGGTTATTCTTGCTGTCCACTGCAATAACCGTAGGTTCATTGATGACTATTCCCTGACCGTCCACATGAACAAGCGTATTCGCCGTGCCCAGGTCAATACCGATATCGCAAGAAAAGAGGCCGAACAAAATCCAATCCTTTTTTAAGATTCAACTTCCTTTAAGAAATATAAAAAAAACTAACGAAGTGAGTCTGCACCGAATTTCCACTCCTTCTTATAGCGGTCCCATCCACGTGTGCTCACGTCATAGCGGTATTTGCGCTTTTCATGCATGGCAATGTCTTTGTAGATAAAGAAATCGACTTCGGCATAAGCCGCATAAATGCGAGCCTCGGCGCCATCGAACAACCTAAAGTCCTTCACCCGGTAATAGGGCGTATCCAAGAGACCTTCGCGAGTCTTGGAAGTCTTCATGGTTTCGGCAACCATGAACTTTAAATCATCCTGCAAGTATTCCGTTAATTTATTTTCAATGCGTTCCGTTGGTTCGGAACAGCCCACAAGCAGGGCCACAAAAGCCAATATGCAAACAGGTAGTTTCATGGCCTTAAAGTAGAAAAATTGCGGAAGAAGAAAGGGCGTGCCGAAAGCAACAAAAACGCCCCTCTTGGAGGGGCGTCTTCACATTCAAGTCCGATGTTTCAATTAGAACGAGTAAGTTGCATCGAGGCGAGAGAAGAAGCGGCCTTCACCCTGGAACGGGTTGCGGAACAGCAGGTCTTCTGCAACGGTCACGTCGATCTTCAGGCGTTCTTCGATGTTGATACCGAAACCGAAACCGACATGGTCGTCGGCAGAGCCGTCAGCCAGCGGGTTGGTAGAGAAGAACGTACCGTCGTCCTTGCAAATGCCATAGCGGTCAGAGGTGTATTCGTTCTTGGAGTTCACGTCGCAATCGGTGTAGAGGATGGACTTCTGGCCACCCACGCGGATTACGAACCAATCCCACCAGATATTACGTTCGATACCGAAGCTGATCTTGCCACCGATATCGGAACGCTTGTCCCAATGCGGATCATCTTCGTTACGGGAATCATAAACCCATGCGCCGCCATCCAGAGCCTTGTCATAGAACCAGTCATGAGCCTTCGTCTGATTCCAGATGAAGTCGAGGCCCAACCAGAAGAAGCCACGGTCCATAGCCACATTGATACCCATGCCGGCCTGAGCAAGCTTGTCTTCGATGCCAGGAGCCTGAGCGAGCTTAATATTAGCAGCAGGCACCAATTCACCGTCAATGGCTTCCAAGGTGAAGAATGCGCGGGCCTTACCGAGGATGGAGAAATCGCCATCATCAAAGAAGTCATGGCGATCCGGGCCATACTGGATACGGGCAACGCCACCAGAAAGTTCGTAAGAAGTACCGCTACCCAGCTGGAAGTTCAAACCACCATCCAACTGAACGAGGGAGGCGTAAGCCTTGCTATCCGGCTGATAGGTGCCGCTTTCGTCAAGATCGCCACCATCCTGGTGAGCGATATAAATGTGCAAGCCCCAAGCGTCGCCGCTAGAGAAGGTACCGCCCAAGAAACCATCGAAATTGGTCACGGTTTCGGGAACAACCACGTAACCTCTCTTACCAACCTGCACATAGTCCGGCAGATACATGGCGAGATCCTGGTTGATACGGCCGAAAAGACCACCAATCGTGAACTTCGGATCAGGATTATTGTCATCACCGAAAGAAACAGAGAAAATACCACCGAAGGTCGGGTGCTGCGGATCAACGTTTCCGCCAGCCTTCAAATCGTTATCGGTATAAGCACCAAAGCCACCGATCAAGTAGTTGGAGTAAAGGTTTGCATTGGCAGGGTTGTCGAAAATGCTCACATCATCCATGATGTAGGTCGTGTTCTTGCCCATGGATTCTACGCGTGCAAAAGTAGCGAACGCGGAACCGACTCCAAGAATACCGAATGCGGCACCAACCGCGGCAGCTGTTCTTAAGTTCATTGGAAAACTCCTATTGAAATTTCTGCTTTAAAGTTAGTTTAATTAAACGGAAATCGCAATAAAATTTTAAACAAAAGCCAACTTTTTTTATACATAAAAGCCGAGCAAAGGCAATAGGCCACTACATACAAAAAAGGCCGGACTTGGTAGTCCGGTCTTTTTTCAAGTTTTCGCCGAATTATTCGGAGAAGGTGAACGGGATCGTAACAGTGGTGTTACCAGACTTCACCTTGCTGAACTTCCAGCGGCTCACAGCGGTCTTGACTTCGCCGTCAAATTCGCCGTAACCGGTCGTAGAAGAAGCAATGGAGATGCTGATGATTTCGCCACCCGGAGCGATCGTGAACTTCAAGGTAACCTTACCCTGGAAGCCCGGTTTCTTCTTCAGGAACTTGTTGTAGATGTGGCGGAGACCCGGAGTACGCTGACGCACAACCTTCATGATGTCTGCAGCGGAACGAGATCCACCACCGGCACCCATATCGATATCGCGTTCAGACGGAGTTCTGATGGAGCCCTTAGCCTTGGTAGCGATACCACCGCCACCGCCGCCGAGAAGACCAGCCAGGCCGTCACCGATACCACCGGAACCACCTTCGGCATAACCTTCGTTAAAGCCACCGTCAGCCTTACCGCGACGACCACCGAGAACGGTCTTACCCGTCGTCTGGAGGCCAGCCACGTCCTTCAACACCTTGTCGATGTCCTTAGAGAACTTCTGGTTCTTCATAAGGTCATATGCACCGGCAGATGCGTTCTTGGTCTGAGCAGTCAAGAGCTTAAGCACACCACGAGTCTGGGGAGCGTTGGGCTGACCCTTACCACGCGGCTTGCCACCACCACCAGCCTTCTTACGAGGCTTCTTGGGTTCTTCCTTCTTCTTCTCTTCCTTCTTCTCTTCCTTCTTTTCATCGATGGTCATAGAAGCAGTAAGATCAGCAGCGGCAGAGTCGTCGAACACGACTTCGTCCACCACCTGTTCGTACATGGAAGCCCAAAGGCAGATAGCCAAAGCTACGACTAAAGAGATACCGGCAATAGCACCCATCTTCTTGTCGGATTCCGGCATCAGGGACGCTACTAACGGATCCATTTCGGGAGTATTCTTTTTAGCCATAATTATTCCTCCCCTCCGTTCTTCTGCATAACGGCGAATGCAATGTGCGTATAGCCAGAGAAGCCGCAGGTGGCCATGACCTTATACATTGCATCGTAAGGGATGTTCTTGTCGATCTGCACAATGATGTTACCGGCTTCGTCAGCAGGAAGGCCCATCTTAAGGGCATGTTCCTGTTCCGTTGCGCGGCGTTCCTTAAGAACGGAGTCCACCTTGGTCACAAGAAGATCTTCTTGCTTCAAGACGTCTTCGGTAGGAACGATCTTTGCGTTATCGACCACAACGTAGTTGTTATCGACCACGACCGTCAGAGCCACTTCCTTCGGCTGCACCTTGGAGGTAGACACCGGAAGGATGAGGTTTTCGGCCTGGGTCAAAAGCTGACCTTCAGCGTCCAAGTTCTTGATCATGAACACCAGAATAATGGTCATCATGTCCATCATGGACGTCAAAGAGAAAGGTACGTCTTCGCTAAATTTACGAGTCTTTCTAGCCATGATTAACCTCCCAGCTTAGCAAGGTTGATCTTGCTGAAACCGGCTTCTTTAGCACGGTCCATAAGTTGAATGATCTTGTCGAACTGGGTGTCGTCGTTAGCAACGATGATGATGTTATCGACGTCTTCGAGGTCAATGAACTGCGTATGGATCTGAATCAGGTCCTTAGCGATCAAATCGTAGGCGGAAAGCGGGTAGATGATGTTCTTTGCAGCCACATCCGGTTTCAGGTTACGAGCCGAGTTCGGAGTGAGGGTTGCGAGAACAGCACCAGCGCTGGGCTTCTTGAGCATCGGCGGCGGGGTAAGACCCATGGCGCCTTCGCCAGGAGCAGCGAGGAAGGCGTTGTTGCCGTCCACGTATGCGCTATCCGGTACATTTTCAGACTGAGAAGAATACACGGCCCAAATCACGCGGCCCGGATCTTCTTCGGATTCCTTGTTGATGGCCCAGAGTTCGATGGTTTCGATTTCGTAGAGATACTTCTCTTTATCCATTTCGGATCCATCTTTGCACTTGGGACCATGACCGCTTTCTACAGCTGACTTCACATCTTCCGGAGCATAGGTAATAAGCTGTGCATCGGACTTGCAACGGAACGTCCACATTTCCTTGAAGTAGACATTCGGCTGGAAACCACCGCGGGCACCAATCACGAGATACTCAGGCGTGATGGCGAGCGAGAGGTTAAGAGCCTGCTGGTCCGGTTCCGGAGGAGTCTCGTTATCCATGTTCATCATGCTGCGTTCCGGCATGTTGATTTCAACGATAGCGAGCTTGGAGAAGGCAGTCATAGACAACAGCATAGGAATCAGGATGGTAAACAAGCCCATCGCCGGCAACAGGTCCGGTTCTTCAGGCTTGGCTGGTTTCTTGAGTTCTTTTGCCATGTTTTATAACTCCGTTAAAATTATCTCTCGATCTTCGATTAAGCGAGGGAGTTGATAATCTTGAGGCCCTTTTCTTCCATTTCCTGGATAAGGCGTTCGGAGTTCATGTTGAGGAGGCCCACGATGACCAGAAGAGGCACAGCGGAGAGAAGGCCGAGGAGCGTGGTACCCATAGCGATAGCAATACCGTCGGAAAGAGCCTTGGCACGTTCAGCAGCCGGCTTGTTAGCCACAGCGTCGAAGGTGTAGATCAGACCGTAAATCGTACCCATAAGTCCAAGCAACGTGGAGATGGAGGCCATAACCTGGATGATGCTAATGTAACGAGTCAGACGGGGAGCTTCAGTCAGGAACACTGCGTCGCAAGCAGCGGACATGGTTTCGCGACCACCGTTACGGGCAGCAACGATTGCAGCCATCACGCGAGCGATCGGGAGCTTGGTTGCGTTGGCATAGCTGAGAGCTTCATCATAGCGCTGAGCAGAAATATGAGTGCCGAACTTGGCCAAGAAATCCTTACGGCCCTTAGCGCTCTTCACCATGATGTAAAGGCAGCGTTCAACAGAGAAGCCGAGGCCGATCATGAACACCACGAGGATGATCCACATGAACTGGTAACCATCAGATTCAGGGCTGAAGGATTGAAGCATTTTAGACATTAGAGTACTCCTTGATTGAGTGTTTTGGTTTATTTTGAAAAATCTTTGTTCATATTTAATCTTTTTTAGGGCAAAATTGTGTAGTCGAGCCGGTAAAATCTTGTTTACTACTCAAAAAACGCCATTTTTACCCTAATAGAATAGGGGAACCCTATGAACTAGGTTCCCCGTAAAATTGTTTTTACCGCTACTTTTTCTTCTTCTTGGCCTTCTTCTTGGCCTTCGGAGCAGGAGCAGGGGCAGCTTCCGGTTCAGAAGCTTCGGCAGCGCTATCGTCCATGGAATCCATGGAAGAAGACGTCGAGACAGAACCGCCGGCGAGCTGTTTCTGGAGGTCAGCAAGTTCAGCCTTCAGCTTTTCGTTTTCAGCCTTGGCGTCCTTGATGATTTCGCGGTAGGTGTTGATCTGTTCTTCCGGAGTCATGACTTCGGACTTAGCAATCTGTTCCAAGCGAGCCTTGGTCTTGAAGTAAGCCGGGTCAGAGAACAAGGTGGACGGGTCGAACTTTTCGATCTTGGTGTTCAAGGTCTCATTGTTTTCATCGAGACTCTTGAGGAGTTCGAAGAGCTTTTCGGTCCACTGGTTTTCGATACCGTAGTGAGCAGCAGCCTTAATACCGGTTGCGCACTGCGGAATAGCGAGTTCCTTAGCGCCGTTAGAACGGTTGGTCAATTCTTCGCGGTAAGCTTCCAAGTCTTCGTGGACAGCTTCGACTGCGTCTTCCTTGGCCATGCCTTCGTATTCAACGTATTCCTTCACGATAGAAGCGGAGTCCGGCAGCGGAGAGTTAGCAAATGCGTCAGCCACTTCGACGAACACAGCGCAACCCTGGTAATACATTTCGATGTAGCCTTCTTCAGCTTCGATCACATCCTGGTTGTAGAAGCCCTGGTCGCGAGCAAGGTCAATGTTCTTCTGGAAGATCGGACGAGCCTGTTCATAGTAGCTCGGGAGCTGCTGCACGATACCGATACGTTCAGCAAACTTTTCTTCTTCCTTCTTGCCGTTCAGTTCCTGTTCGCGGATCTTGGCGGCCATGGTCACGAAGAGCATACCCATCTTGTTGGTGGCCTTGAAGGTCCAGCGTTCAGATGCGTAGGTAGCAGACTTGGAGTACTGGCTCATAGCCTTCTGCAGGATATCGACCAACTGCTTGATGATCTTGGCCTTTTCCTTTTCCTTACCCTTCAGCACATACGGATCCATCTTGTGGTATTCGTATTCACCGAGGTAGAAGGCAGCTTCAGCCGGAACACCCGGGTCGGCGTTCTTGATCTGCAGACCGTACTTGTCGTAGGCTTCCAGAGTCTTGCGGTAGTCTTCGACAGCCTTGTCTTCTTCCTTAAGTTCCATGTAGGCACGAGCAGCACCGATATAGGCAGCAATCAGCTTTTCCTTATCTTCCTGACCGTAGGCCTTGATGAAGTTGTGATATTCAGAAGCAGCGAGATCCCACTTCTTAGCATTACCGTAGGCCATCGGGATGCTGAAGGCAGCGTCGAGGGCGTAGGAGCTCTTCGGATAGTCGCGAACGAGGTCCTTGGAGCAACGGATTGCTTCGTCGGTCATCTTGGCTTCATCGTAGCTCAAGCAGGCGCTATAGAGGTAGCCCGGAGTACGTTCATCCTTCGGATAGCGCTTGTAAGCAAGTTCGTAAGTCACAGCAGCAGACTTCTTGTCGGCGATGGTGTCGTAGACCTGGGCTGCAGAACCGATAGCCATGAAGGCCATGGAATCCTGCGGGAAGTTGTTCGTGATGAACAAGTAGGTCTGAGCAGCTTCGCGGTATTCCTGTTCGAAGTACTTCTGATCGCCCTTCTTGGCATTAGCAGCCTTCTTGTGAGCGTCACCAGCACGGACAATACCCTTGATGGTGAGCGGAGACTTAGCATACTGCTTGGGGAGGATCATGAAGGTTTCGGCAGCCTTGATGAACTGCTGGTTCTTTTCGTAGGCGGCACCGGCTTCGAACACGGCCTTGTCAGCAATGTCGATGAGCGGGTAGCGCTTCACGAGAGCGAGGTAAGCTTCAGCACCCTTTTCATACTGGCCCTGCTTGACAGACTGTTCGGCCATCTGGAAGAGCACGTAGGCAATAGCCTTTTCGATTTCCTTGGCCATGGAGTCGTTGCGAGTTTCCTTGACCTGGGTGTACTGCTTGTAGAGCCATTCGAATTCGGTGAGGGATTCGTCATACTGACCAGATTCCAGGAGGGACTGGGCAAGCATACGGCTGATGAGCAAAATGTACTGGTGTTTCGGGAAGTCCTGCTTCAGCTTGCGGAGCACGCCCACAGCCACCTTGAACTGCTTGGCATCGTAATGGACGATGGCAGCGTTGTATGCAAGTTCTGCAGCTTCCTTGTTCTGGCCGTACTTGGCCATGTACTTGTTAACCTGATCGAAGTAAGCCTTGGTTTCTTCGGACTTGTAAGCCTTAACAGCGTCGTCGCCATACTTTTTCTTCTTGGCGTTTTCACGAGACTGATCCATCATGAGCACGGCGTTGTAAGCAGCTTCTTCCTTCTTCAGGAGAGCTTCGGAGCCCATCGGGCGACGGCCGTAACGAGTGGTATCGGTATCGACGATCCAGTTGAACATCTTGGCAGCGTTAGCAAACTGGCCCATTTCCTGGTACACGAGAGCGAGGTTGATGTGAACCTTGTATTCGTCCCAGGTCGGTTCCTTGGCATAACGCTTCAGGAATGCTTCGTAAGCCTTGATAGCTTCTGCATACTGCTTCTTACCGGCTTCCAAGTCACCTTCCTTGGTGAGCTTAGCAGCGCGAGCGTGGTGGTACTGCGGAATGTCGAGCATAGCGCCACGGATAGCAGTTTCAGCGTTCTTCACAGATTCTGGATACTTCTGGTTCTTCTTGTACCAAGAAGAGTTACGGTCATAGCGCTTCACCACAGTGTAGCGGTGCTGCTGAGCTTCTTCGAACTTCTGCTGGATGATGAGGATTTCGATCATCGCAATATCAGCAAGAGGAGCGTCAATGTAATCCGGGTTGATGGACATCAAGCGCTTGAAGGACTGCACGGCTTCTTCGTTACGGTCGTGATCCTTGTTCTTCATACCGATACGGTAGTACACAGAGTCCTTGAACGGAACCTTCTTGTCCTTCAAGAAGGATTCAGCTTCGGCAACACCACCACCTTCGAGATCGGAGAAGGAGGCTGCCATGAAGTCCATAGCTTCTGCGCGCAAGTCTGCAGGGTATTTACCCTTATCAGCACCAATGATATATTCGTAGTACTTGATTGCAGCGGTTTCGTATTCTGCAATGTTGTAGTAAGATTCAGCCAAGTGATACATGGCGAGTGCAGCTTCCTTACCGGTAAGGGTTTCGAAGCCAGTCACCTTCTTGTAAGCCTTAACTGCATCACGGAACTTACGGTTCATGAAGTGGTATTCCGCAATACGGAGCCAAGCCTTCGGAACGAGACCGTTATCCGGGAAGTTTTCGACGAGACGCATACGGAGCTTGTATGCCTTTTCGTCTTCACCGCTTGCTTCCTGCACGGCAGCAGCCTGGTAAATCACGGTCGGAGTCTTGTCTTCCTTCGGATACTTGTCGATGTATTCGAGGAAATAACCGAGAGACTTCTGGTGATCAGCCTTCGGAAGCTGGTCGATGTTGGCGCACTTTGCCGGCTTGTTATCGCGGTCAGCGCACCATGCCACATCTTCTTCATACTGGGCGTTCTTGTCGAGGAAGTGCTTTTCTTCGAGCTGGAACTGGTAATGACCCAACTGCTGGAGAGCAGAGGCGCAACGCTTGTTCTGCTTACCCTTACAGTTATTTACCTGCTTTTCCCACTGACGAATGGCATCTTCCATGCCCTTTTCATCGAGGCCACCGGAACGGCAAGCCTGTTCGGCCTGGTGCTTCAACACCTTGTAAGAGTTTGCGCACTGGGTCTTTTCAGAACCCTTCGGCATCGCCTTACACTTGGCCGCCAATTTCTTGGCTTCATTGACTTTGTCTTTACAAGGATCTGACGCTGCAAAAGAGGAGCCTACGAGCGAGCAGACGATTGCACCAACAAGCAAAAATTTTTTCATTTTTCTTTTTCCACTTATTAAGATAATAAAGGGGAAGACCTGGTTGTTTCAAGCCAGGTCTAATTTATTCCATGTTATTCCAATCCGCCGTCGTCGTCGCCGAGATCTAAGTCGTCATCCAGGCTTTCGAGTTCCTGAGCAGCTTCGGAGTTAGCTGCACCCTGACCCATCTTGGTCTTAACAGTTGCCAAGGTGAAGCCTGCGTCATCCAAAATACGCTTACGGTTGGATTCGAAACGGTCACTCTGAATAGCCTTCTGAGTGAATGCGGCGTAATCTTCGATAGCTTGGTTAGCCTTGTCGAAGCTCGGCTGCAAGGCTTCACGCTTGCTCTGCACACGCGGAGTCGGGAGCTGACGAGCGAGGTCTAAAGCCTTCACCTGCACGGAGTCGAATTCGTCCTGCATGGAATCGTAAGCCTGACGGGCGCTATCGCGAGCGGCAACGGTCACAACCGGCTGTTCGGTGCGCTTTTCAGCCTGTTCCAAAGACTTCACTGCATTGTTGTAATCCTTCTTGATGAAGTAGCAATAACCCTGAACGAGGTATGCTTCAGACACGAGGAAGGATTCAGGCATATTCTTGATAATCCACTGTGCCGGCTTGATGGCTTCGTCCGGTTTGTTAACCTTAAGGAAGGACCATGCGATACCGAGCATAGCTTCGTCATACACCGGAGAACCGGGCTGGACCTGACCATACATCTGGGCGGCAGCCGGAATGTCGGACTTTTCGCCAGAGAAGTAAATGTGGCCGAGCTTCACCTTGGCAGCGTCCTGCAAGTCGCGTTCGGACTGGTTGGACACCGGCTGTTCGGTAATGTCGCGGAAGCAGTTTTCAGCTTCGTCGAACTTGCCGAGACGGCTGTAAGCGATACCCATGGTATAGCGGGCGTAGAAGTAGTTGGCGTTACCCGGAAGAATGGCGGCGAGGAGGTCGACAGATTCCTGATAGAGGCCCTGTTCGAACTTGATCTGGCCGGCAACGTAGTCAGCGTCAGCCTTCACGTCGCTTTCACCGAACTTCTGAGCAATATTCTGGTACTTGGCCATAGCGTCGATGTACTTGCCTTCCTTATAGTCGATGTTCATCAACTGGAAGTGGTACTTGGCGCGCTGGTCACTCTGCGGATAGCGCTTGATAGCGTCTTCGTACACAGACTTTGCAGCCTTGTGCATGCGGAGGTTTTCGAAAGACTTTGCCTTATAGAATGCGGCCTGGTCCACAAGGTGGAATGCCGGATACTTGGTCTGAACCTTACCGAAGGCGTATGCAGCTTCCAAGAACTGACGGTTCAAGTAGAGACGCATAGCGGCGCGGTAGTCGTTTTCCGGTTCGATCTTCAAACGACGATAACGTTCTTCACCGATCTTTTCTTCGCGAGTGTCACCGAAGCGGCTGGTGAGCTTGACAGCCCAGATAAAGCCACGGTTCTTCTTGGCGTAGAGGTCATCGTGAGACATTTCGAGGTCGAGAGCGAGGTAACGGAAGATGCTCACGTCCTTGACGTTAACCGTAGCGCCAGCAACCGGGTAGCCTTCCTTCGTGAAGCGGAGGCGGACACCAAGGTGCGGAGAGAGGTAGTAGGTCAAAGTGAAGCTCATTTCCGGATTCAAACCTTCGCCACCTTCGGAGTCGGAATGGAACACGTCGATGAGGGAAAGTTCTGCCTTAGCTTCGATCACGCGGTTGAAACCACGCCAGAAGAGGGAGAAGTTCAGGTTAGACGGAATGTTGTAAGCATCGTCGCGGTCGCCACCGAAGAAACCCGGGGCAACGAAGCCACCGTTATCTTCCATGCTGACGCCCGGCTGGGCGATGTTCTGGAGGGCAACGCCCACCAAGAGGTAACCGAACTTGGAAGAGTTGAGCGGGTTCCAGCTCAAGCCCACGTCGGAACCGACAGTCACCTGCTTCACATCATCGAACTGGTTGATGTAGAGCACGGACACGTCGATACCCAAGGCGATGCAATGCATGAGCCTGTAGGCATAACCGAGCAAGAAGGCGTATTCGCCGTAGGACTTGCCACCGTCAATGGAAGCACCGTTTTCGAAGAACGAGAAACCGAGAGTGTGCTTGTAATCCATCGGGAAGGTCAAGCTAACGTATTCCTGGCTAGCTTCACCACTAATAGAGCTAAAGAACGCTGCGCTGAATTCCAACTGGTCAGTTTCGGAAATTCCTGCGGGGTTCACATACATGGCAGTATTGCCACCAAATTCTGCAAACCAGTCATTCTGCTGATACTTGTGCGGAGAATAAGTGGCTTCTGCAAACAAGGAAGTGCTGGCTACCGTGAGTCCAAGGACTGCTGTTTTAATAACACTAGTACGCATCACTTACTCCTTTACTTGATATCCGTACGGATAAACTCAATACGACGGTTCTGGGCACGGCCTTCAGGGGTCTTGTTCGTGGCAACCGGTTCGGTGTCACCCTTACCGCTCGTAACGATACGGCTTTCGTTGATGCCCTTTTCCACGAGGAAGTTCTTCACGGAAGCGGCGCGGTCTGCAGAAAGCTGCAAGTTCTTTTCTTTCTTACCGACGTTATCGGTGTGACCAACAATTTCGAAGGTTGCTTCGGTGAAGGTTTCCATAATGTCCACCACCTTCATGAGGGAGATGTAGGAATCCTGAGTAATCGTAGCCTTACCGGATTCGAAGTTCACACCTTCCAACACAAAGACTTTCTTCGGCGGCTGCGGCACTTCGTCCGGGCATCCGTCATCATCCTTATAGCTGTTCAGAGTTTCTGCCTGTTCCGGGCAGAGGTCAACGCCCTTACAAATGTGGGCGAACTGGGAAAGCATACCCTTGGCTTCGACCCACGGGTCGCAGAGACCGTCGCGGTCGTTGTCGGCATCCGGGCAACCATCGTCGTCCTGGTAGCCGTCGAAGTCTTCGGCTTC
Organism: Fibrobacter sp.; assembly: GCA_045221475.1. Classification (GTDB taxonomy): domain Bacteria; phylum Fibrobacterota; class Fibrobacteria; order Fibrobacterales; family Fibrobacteraceae; genus Fibrobacter. Next base: position 964 of record JBGUWV010000091.1, on the reverse strand, counting down.
TTCGGGGCAGTTGTCGAGGCCGGTGCAGACGCTTGCGTACTTGTCGGAAACGCCTTCTTCGGAAACCCACGGATCGCAGAGGCCGTCGCCATCGCTATCCGGATTACGAGTTTCTTCAACCGCTTCTTCTTCCTTCACCAGTTCGGCAGAAGTCAGACCGATGTCTGCCTTGCCCTTACCACGCTTGAGCATCGGCGAGGTGGACTGGCAGTAGAAGTTCGGCTGCGACAGGGAGTGGTTGATGAACTTCGGATCCAAAGAAACGTTCGTGCGGTTCACCTTGATGAACTGGTTGAACGGATAGTAGTTCTTGTAGATGTTGTTGTATTCCACCTTGGTCTGGCCGGCAGCGGGGTCGGCGAACACACCATAGTAGTGGTTTTCCATGAAGATGTTGTTACGAGCGATCACATTGGTCGGGCCCTTCAGAGCAAGGCCAGAGTAGCCGTTGCGGAGCACGACGTTGTGTTCGATGAAGGCATCGAGGGACTTAGCACCCCAAGCGAGGATGCCGGACCAGCGGTTGCCGTACACCACGTTGTTGCGGAGATGCGGGAGCGAGATGAAAGCTCCGATACCCGTGGCGTGGTTGTCGAGCACATAGCAGTGGTGAATGTAGGGGGCAGCGTTTTCGCAAAGGATACCTTCGAGACCGTTCTTCACGGTGAAGTGCGACATTTCGGCGCCCGAAGTACCCATGACGGTCGGACCTCTACGGCCACCATCGATGATGGTCGTATGGGGATCTTCGCCCTTAAGTACAACACCCATGATCAGGGTGATGTTTTCGTTATAAGTTCCGCGTTTGACAAGGATGGTATCCCCGGCGTCCGCATTACCGAGAGCATCTGCAATCTTCTGATAGTCGCCAGGAACGTTGATATTCTTTGCCATGGCGGTTCCAGAAAGAAGCATCGCCCCGGCCGTGATTAAGACCAGTTTCTTTAGGGTCATACTGCTACGT
>JBGUWV010000090.1:0-15016 GCA_045221475.1 Fibrobacter sp. | reverse complement strand
CAACCAAGGGCAGAGCCCATAGCCGCAATGCCAAGCGCAGCTGCAGCACCCATTTTAGCGAGAGTCACCATTGTATTCGGTTCCATTGTTTTTTCCTCATTAAGTAGCGGGAATTATCCCTTGGTTTAATTTTTTTGCTTGGCGAAGGGGGCGAAGGCGAATCCGCTCCATTCCTGGCCAAGTCCATTTGAAAATTCGAGTGTATTCAGACGTACCGCGTGGACCGCGACGCCCATGACCGCAAGCGCGATGTTCAGGCCATGCACGAAGAGCAGCAGGAAGGCTGCACCGGCGATACCGACCGCGGAGCCAAACAGCGGCGAGAGCATGTCGTTGAACGCTTCGGCAATGGCCGCACCGGACATGCCCACAGCGAACAGACGGATGTAACTGATCACATCGGTAAAGCTATTCACCACGTCGAGCACGAGCATCGGGATGCTGATGAAGTCCTGTTTGAGGCGCTTCGGCGGCACAGTAAAGAGCACCAAGAGAACGGCTTCCACGATAAACATCGGGATGACGAACTTCGGCATATCGATACCGAGCACCATCTGGCACGCAAGGAAGAACATCACCCAGCAGCCGATAAGCCAGCCCACCTGCGCCATGAACGTGGAGTCCTTACGCTTGATGCGCACGCACACGTTCCAGATATGAGCGATACTCAAGTGGACCACGGCGATGCAGAAGCAGAACAGCTGGATATGCTGCATCTGGGAAGCACCTGCTGCCTTCGGCACGAAGCTTTCGGGCAAGAATGTCATCGACTGGGCGAAGGCCTTGTAAGCTTCGAACTTCGCAGGGTCAGTCGGAGCACTTGTGCGGATCCAGAGCATCGCGTTCTTCAGCGGTTCAGGCAACCAGCCGTAGTTGGTGATGTCCAGGTAATACGTCCACCCCGCAAGCGCCGGAGAAAGTCCGAGGAAGCTTGCGTTGATGACACCCCACACGATGGTGGCGATGCTCATGAGGTAGATAAAGTGGAAACCAGCAGGGTTTGCCTTCGGCATCTTGGAGCGGGCAAAGAGTGCCAGACCGAGGAACAACAGGCCGTAAGCCGAGTCGCCCACGATCATCGCAAAGAAGATGCTGAAGAAGCAAAGGAACACGCTCGACACATCCACTTCCTTGTACCCCGGAGAAATGCCGATGATGTCGTACAGGAACTGCATGGGACGGCTGAGCTTGCTGTAGGTCAACAGCGTCGGGATATCGTCGTCTTCGGCGGGGTCGTCCACCAGGAGGCCCCAGCCGTGTTCGCGGGCGGCCTTCTCGAGTTCGCCGACACGCGGAGCCGGGCAGAAGCCCTGCACGGCAGCGACGTTCTTGTCCCCCACCATCGAGGCTTCGGCTTCGACCATGCGGTAGTCGTCACCCACTTCGAGGAGCTTGTCTTCGATAGATTCCCTAACGCCCGAAAGTTCACCCAAGCGTTTTTCGACGCGGGCAAGCGTTTCCTTGGCTTTCGCTTCCATTTCGCGGTATTCGGCAAGCGACTTTTGCGGCATCGTGAGTTCGGTGAAGTTACCCTTCACGGCGACAGGGGCATCTCCCCTGCTCACGACAGCTACATACTTGCCGTTTTCATCCTGACCGAATTCTTCGATAGAACCTTCGCCATCGAGTTCGAACGGGATTTTACCGTCATGGAGCTGGTACAGTTTGACATAGATACCCTTCGCCTGCAAGGCAGCAGCCGTTGCGGGGTCCAGGTTCTTGAACATAGAAAGTTTGGAAAGTTCCTCTTCGGCCTGTTCCTTGTCGATTTCCGCCTGCTTGCTTTCGGCAACCAAGTTCTGGATTTCATCGATAAGGCTTGCTGCCGGAGCGGCATCCTTCACAGGAGTCACACCCTTCGGGGCCTTCTCGGGCACCACTTCCAAGGCCTTCTGCACGCGGTTCATTTCGCCGCGGGCCTTGTTCAGCTTGGCGCCTGCTGCCGCCTGCAAAGGCGTGAGGTGCAAAATTTCAAGCGTACGGAGCGCCTGGAGCGTCTCTTCAACCGCACCTGCAACCGTCAGCACCGTCACTTTCTTCATAGGAGTAATCATGCGGCGGCCTCCTTCGCGAGTGCATCCTGGGCAGCGGTACGGGCGGTAGCCTTACCCTTCGCAAGCTTGCTGCGGGCAACACCGGACGTCTGCTGGTCGCCCAGGAAGATGTTGATGACGCGGATATTTTCCTTCGCTTCGGGAATCTTCACCTTTTCGAACAGGTTCACGCGCTGGCTCGTGGTACGCAGTTCCTTCGAAAGAAGTTCATACTGCTTTTCGAGCACGCGGCGTTCCAAACGCAGCGAAATCAGGCCCTGGAGGCTTCTGATACCGTCGTCCAGCCACACGGGCGTGGTGAAGAAATCCGGAATGGCGATATTAAAGTCTACCCCGTCGTATGTCGGAATCTTCACGCCGGCGATGTTACCTTCGCCTTGGCGCACTTCCTTCACCGACAGGTACTTTGACCATTCGATGGGTTCGGCAAACAGCGAAATCCAGGAAGCCATGCCCTTGCGGAGCTTGTCCTCCTCTTCTCGCTTTGCCATCACCCTCTCCTGAAGCGTGCGCATTTCCATCTGCAACTGCTGCTTTTTCAACAGCAACGTCGGCAGATAGCGCTGGAAGCGCTTCAATGCGTCGCGTTCCGCCTTGAGGGCGTTTTTAGTTAACTTGACCTTCGCCATATTACCCCTTCTTGGGCCAATATTCGTTGATCATCTTGGTCGGAATACCCGTTTCTTCGGGTGCGAAACAGTCAGCAAGGATTTCCCAGCCAAGGTCCAAAGCCTTTTCCAGCGGAATGTTGACGGAAAGGTCCATCATTTCGCTTTCGAAACGCTGGCCATACTTCAACAGCTTCTGGTCCCAGTTACTCATGTTGAAGCCCATGGACTGCTTTTCCAAAGTTTCCTTGTAGCTTGCGTACAGCTGAATCATGGTGTTCATGATGGTACGGTGGTCGCTACGGGTCTTGCCGTTCACCTGCTGTTTCAAACGAGACAGAGAACCAAACGGTTCGATACGGCCCTTACGCAGGTAGAACTGACCTTCGGTAATGTAACCGGTGTTGTCCGGAACCGGGTGGGTCACGTCGTCGCCAGGCATGGTCGTCACAGCCAGAATGGTGATGGAGCCCGAACCTTCGAAGTCCACAGCCTTTTCGTAACGGCTAGCAAGCTGAGAGTAAAGGTCGCCAGGATAACCACGGTTCGACGGGATCTGTTCCATCGTAATTGCGATTTCCTTCATGGCGTCAGCAAAGTTCGTCATGTCGGTGAGGAGCACGAGCACGTTCTTGCCTTCGGTGGCGAACTTTTCAGCCACAGCCAAGGATGCATCCGGCACGAGCAAGCATTCCACAATCGGGTCAGAGGCGGTATGCATGAACATCACCGTACGGCTCAGAGCACCGTTCTTTTCGAGGAAGTCCTTCAAGTACAGGTAGTCATCGTGCTTCAGGCCCATGCCGCCGAGGATAATCACGTCCACTTCGGCCTGCAAAGCAATGCGAGCCAAGAGTTCGTTGTACGGTTCACCGGCGATAGAGAAAATCGGGAGCTTCTGCGAAACCACGAGCGTGTTGAACACGTCGATCATCGGGATACCCGTACGCACCATCGTCTTCGGGATGATACGCTTGGCGGGGTTCACGGAGGGGCCGCCGATAGTAATGCGTTCGCCGTCCACTTCGGGGCCGTTGTCGCGGGGCTTGCCGGCACCGTTAAACACGCGGCCAAGCAAAGCTTCGCTGTACGGAACCTTCATCGGTTCGCCAAGGAAGCGCACTTCAGAGTCAGTCGAAATACCACGGGCACCTGCGAACACCTGCAAGTCCACCATGTCGCCGTCAATACGAATCACGCGGGCAAGGGATGTTCCGAACGAACTTGTCACTTGGGCAAGTTCCTGGTTTGCTACACCTTCGGCACGGAGCGTAATCACGGAACCGGCGATGCGTTCAATACGATGGTATGCCACATTATGCATTAGCGGAAACCTCCTTCACGGAAGCAAAAATACTTTGTTCAAGGTCCTTGAATTCCTGGGAATCGAACTTGACGCGGTTCCAGTCCTTCGTCGACTGAGTGAGCTTAAGGAAGAACGTACGAGCGACGTCCTTTTCGCTGAACTTCATCGGGGTCTTGAGAATGGTGTAAACCTTGTCGAACACGTACTTCTGACGTTCGGCAGAGCAGGCAGCGTCGATTTCGTTATAGGCGTCCTGCTGCAGGTAAACGGCATCGAGGTATTCGGACTTCAGGTAAATCACGAAGTCGTCGATAGAGGTACCTTCTTCGCCCACCACCTTCATCATGTTGTTCACGTCCACGCCATTTGCGAGAATGTGACGGGCTTCGGCAACCTTCTTGGAATCGATGATGCCTTCGTACTTGGACCAGGAATCCAGCGGGTGGATTGCCGGGAAACGGCGCTGGTCAGAACGTTCACGGGAAAGGCCGAGGAATGCGCCCACCACCTTCAAAGTAGCCTGGGTCACGGGTTCTTCGAAGTTACCACCTGCGGGCGACACGGAACCGCAAATCGTCACGGAACCGGTAGAGCCATCCTTCAGGCGAACCACGCCACCGCGTTCATAGAAGGCAGCAATCACAGATTCGAGGTAAGCCGGGAAGGCTTCTTCGCCCGGAATTTCTTCCAGACGGCCGCTCATTTCACGCAGAGCCTGAGCCCAACGAGATGTGGAGTCAGCGAGCAAGAGCACGTTCAAGCCCATCTGGCGATAGTATTCGGCGAGAGTCACGCCCGTATACACAGAAGCTTCACGAGCAGCCACCGGCATCGAAGACGTGTTACAAATAATCAGCGTACGTTCCATGAGGGACTTGCCGGTACGCGGGTCAATCAGTTCAGGGAATTCGCGGAGGGTTTCCACCACTTCACCTGCACGTTCACCGCAAGCAGCCAAGATCACGATATCCACGTCGGCGTAGCGACTCATGAGCTGCTGGAGCACGGTCTTACCGGCACCGAACGGGCCCGGCGTACAGAACGTACCGCCCTGCATCACGGGGAAGAACGTATCGATAATGCGCTGCTGCATGGTCAGCGGCTTGCTCGGGCGCAGGCGTTCTTCGAAGGCCTTGATCGGCATCTTCACCGGCCAGGTCTGCACCATGGTCACATCCTGGGTTTCGCCCTTGTCGTTCTTGAGCTTCGCGACCACATCTTCAACCACATGTTCGCCAGCAGCAGAAACAGATTCCACAGTCCACTTACCGAGCAGGCGGAACGGCACCATAATGCGGTGCGTGAACACGCCTTCGGGAACAGTGCCGAGCGTATCGCCTGCAACAACCACATCGCCCACCTTAGCGACCGGGGTAAATGCCCACTTCTTGTCGCGCGGGAGCGCCTTCAAATATTTACCACGCTGCAGGAAGAAGCCGCATTCATCAGCAAGCTTCGGGAGCGGGTTCTGCAGACCGTCAAAGACCTGGGTCAAGAGGCCGGGGCCAAGTTCTACGGACAAAAGTTCGCCGGTGAATTCCACCTCGTCACCCGTCTTAAGCCCCGTGGTGTCTTCGAACACCTGGAGTTCGGCGTAGTCACCGCGGATACGGATGACTTCGCTCTTAAGGGGGATAACTTCGGACTTACCGTCCTTGTTTTTCTGGGTAAGCTTGGCATATGCCACTTCGTTCTGAGACACGGCGGTTTCGAACTTGACACGGATCAAGTTTCCGTTCACGCCGATGATTTTTCCGATACTAGCCATTGAAAATGGACCTCCGGTCATTCCTGCTCCGCCGTAGAGGCGTATGCAGGATCGTTTGCATTAATAACATTCAACACGGCGCTGTCGCCTGCAGCTTCGGTCAGGCGAGCCCAGCGTTCACAAATTTTCAGCTTGATAGCATAAGCGTAAACATGCTTGACGGTACCCTCGCCCACACCTGCAAGCGAGTCCACAAGCCAGAAACGGGCCTTGTCGATATCCTGCTCTTTTTCCATAGGATTCGACTTGGCAAACGCGTCCTGAATCATCTTTGCGAAAGTGACATCGTAGCCCGGGAAGGACTTGTCCGTAAAACGGACATCGGGACCCCACGCAGCAGCGCGGAGCCTACCCGAAACGTTCTTCATCTGGATTTCGTGGGCCTTGTAGGCACGAACGAATTCGTCGTCACATTCTTCGCATTCACCGTCATCAAGAAGGGCGTCCAAAGCGGAGATTTCCGAATCGGACAGCACACCGATGCAGCGGTGACGGAACTCTTCCATGGAGAGAGGCGGAACGTCGCCCATCTCAATCATCGGAAGAGAGGCCATCAGGTAAGAAGGAGAGCTCATCGCTAACCTACTTGGCCTGGGCAGCGGCGTTTACAACGCGGGAAAGTTGCGGACGGAGCAGGGCCGAGAGAGCATCGGCCATGGCCGCTTCAGTAAATTCGTGAGTGACTTTGCCGCCATCGAGCTTGACGCGGAAGCCGAACTTGACACCCTTGTCGCTTTCAACCTTAACGCCGGCGGAAAGCTGCTTGGCAAATTCGCCCATCACAAAGGAGCTGAGCTTACGGGCATCGGCGTCGGAGAAATCCACTTCGATGTCAGAGGAATAGTTCTTAGCAAGGGTCAAAAGCATTTGCTTCACGGTGGATTCATCGAGGGACTTTTCCACCTGGAGGTTCAGCAAATCCATAATCATCTTTTCAAGGTTCTTGCCTACCGAAAGCAGGAGGTCGCGGGCAGACTGTTCCAGAGTGCGTTCGCTGCGTTCCGTAAACGCTTCGGCGTCCTTGTCGGCCTTTTCGAGCTTGGCGCTCGCTTCGGCTTCTGCCGCCTTCACGATTTCTGCCGCTTTGTCCTTGGCGCGGGCGATAATTGCCGCAGCCTCGGTTTCTGCTTTATCGACAGCATCTTTCTGGATGCGTTCCATAAGGTATTGCAAGTCTTCTGCCATATATATCATCTCCAATACTATTCCGACGAAACCAACAGGCAAAAAACGCCCGAATAGCCCTTTTCGGAAAAATTTCGATAGTAATATACAAGTAATTTTGACAAAAAGTCGAAAAAAACGGCAAATTTTTTGAAATAATGGATAAAAATCACGTTTTGGGCGATAAAAACGCAAAAACTGCGAAAACTAAAATTTACAAGTATAACTTTTGGATTTACAAGATTTGTTTTGGAGCTAAAACGATTTACAGAATTTGTTTTCTACGCAAAATTAGCGGTGTTCGTTAGTCGAGGGTTCAAGTCCACGGAAAAACGCCAAACCGTCAAAATCGTCCTTGAGAGCCTGCACCGTTTCACCAATCATATAGAGGCTACCCGTCACCAAAACGGGGACATTTTTATTATCTGCATAGGCAGTCTCGGCAACCTGATCCAAAAATTTGCGACTGAGTTCGCCTTCACTAGCCACCTTCAAACCCAAATTCGAAAGTTCTGATCGCAAATCGTCCAATTCACGGAAACGCGGATACGGCGTCTTGGTAATATGCCAGTGGCTTACAAACGGAGACATCAACTTGAGCATCTCGCCCACATCTTTATCCTTGAGAGCCCCGAATACACAATGGAACTGGACTCCCGGATAATATTGAGCGAGCGTTTCGACCAGACGACACACCGCATGGGAATTATGAGCGCCATCTAGGATGTAGCGGACTTCTCCGTTCTTGTCGGTGAGTTGCTGCATGCGCCCCGCCCAAGAGCGGGTTTCAAGAGTCTTAAGAGCCAAGGCTTCGTCATAAGGACGGTCACTAGCCTGAATAAAGCTTTCAGCGGCAGCCAAGGAAAGGCTCGCATTTTCAATATAGTGACGGCCCAAATTCGGGAGTTTGATGTCGGTTCGGATAGCAGGGACGATACATTCAGCCTCATGATCGTTTGCAAAAGCTCGAGCTTCGGAGAGCAAATCTTCGGAAAGGCCTCCAACCACAAAAGTCTTGTTGTGACGACGATCCGCTTCTATAACCGCCATCTTTTCTTTAAGAATGGCACTTTCGGTGGGACCCAAGACTTCGGTGTGTTCAAGTCCAATACTCGTGAGCACCACGATATTGCCGCATGCCACCGCCGTACTGTCCAGGCGGCCGCCCATGCCCGCTTCCATAGCAACCACATCGACATTCTGCTCGGCATAATACAAAAACGATACAAGAGTCAAGACTTCAAAGAAGGTCGGTTCCACCTGCACTTGTTCTGCAGCAGCCTTCACCTGGAGGAGCAAACGGTCCAAATCAGCGTCGCTAATGGGATTGTCGTTTACACGAATACGTTCGCGAAGGCTGACCAAATGCGGGCTCGTGAAAAGCCCCGTCTTAAAACCATGAGCCTGCAAGATGCCTGCAAGGTAATAGCTCGTTGAGCCTTTGCCGTTCGTGCCGACGATATGGATGGTCTTGAAAGAGCGTTCAGGATTTCCGAGAGCGTTGCAGAGTTTTCGAGTCGATTCAAGCCCCGGCACCATGCCGAACATGAGCCTAGAATTCAAATAATCCATACCAAGCGATTGCATGCGCCAAATGTAGAAAAACTATATTCAACTTGTTACTACATGGTTTTTATATGAAAAGTTTTGGATTATTACTGCTACTGGCGGTTTTTATCGCTATTGCCTGGTCGCGCGTTGACCCGACAGCCGCCCCACAGCATTACAACTACCGCGACGCAAGCAAACAGCTGAGGCGCGTGTACTACGGCGAACTGCAAGAAACCCTTTACTGCGGTTGCAAATACGACGACAAAAAGAACGTGGATTTTTCTAGTTGCGATTTCAAGCCCCGCGAAAACCCAAAACGAAAAAGCTTCAAGCGCGCAGAACGCATTGAATGGGAGCACATGGTAACCGCCCACAACATGGGACAACACCTCCCCTGCTGGCGCGACGGAGGCCGCAAGAACTGCAGCGCCAACGATACGACCTTCAAGATTATGGAGGGCGACATGCACAACCTGTACCCCGCCATTGGCGAAGTCAACGGGGACCGAAACAATTTTATGTACAGCCAGTGGACCAATGATCCTGAGCCCATGTACGGCAATTGTAAGACAATCGTTGACTTTAAGCAAAAAAAAGCTCAACCCCGCGAAGAAGCCCGCGGAATCATTGCCCGCGCAAGCCTCTACATGGAAAAAACCTATGGTGTTAATTTGTCCAAACAAGACCGAAAGCTTTTCGAGGCTTGGGACAAAATGTACCCCGTCACGCCCAAAGAATGCGAGCGAGACCGCCGCATTTTTAAGGTTCAAGGGGATCATAACCCCTTTGTATACGAAAAATGCCATTAAAAGCTGTTTTCGGAGTCCAGATTCCAGATTTTTCAACTCCGAAACCCGATTTACAAGTTCCGAATTAATTTTATTTATATATATTTACAATCGAGGTTAGTATGTATAGGACCCTATTCTTTTTTATTGCATTTTTTGCTGTATCGGTATTTGCCCAGGTGGAATTCCCCATGGCGTCTAAGATCGTTAACGTCACCAAGGATCCATACTATGCCAAGGGTGACGGAAAAAACGACGATACTGAAGCCATTCAAAGGGCTCTGAACGATCACCCCGATGGTGACTTCATTATTTACTTGCCCCACGGCATTTACAAGATTACCGATCAATTGGTCTGGCCCAAGACTCAGAAACAAGAGTCTTCCAGCCGTCGCACTATTTTGCAGGGTCAAAGCATCGGCGGAACGATTATCCAGCTAGCCGACACCACTTACGGCTTCGACAACGCAGATTTCCCCAAAGCACTTATTTTTACCGGCGAAGGTCCGGGCCCCAAATACAGAAACGCTATCCGCGATATGACGATCCGTACCGGTAAAGGCAACCCTGGCGCCATCGGTATCCAGTTCAACGCCTCGAACCAGGGCACCATCCACAATGTGAAAATTTACTCCGGCGACTCTACTGGCGTATACGGCATTGACCTGGGCTTTACCGAAGGCATTGGTCCCCTTTTAATCAAGAATACCGAAATCCGCGGATTTAACATCGGTATTTACGCCAAGGGCGAAACGGGCACAGCCACTCTTGAACACGTGACCATGGGCGGCCAGAGAAAGTACGGTATCGAAAACGAAAACATGAACCTCGCCATTCGCGCCCTCCGCTTTAAAGGCCATGTGCCAGCCGTTTACAACCATGGTGAATTCGCCATGATGAGTTTGCTGGACGGTTTACTGGAATTTGACAACGAGAACAAGAAAGTCAAAGCCCCTACCGCCATCGAAAACGAAAGCCACATGTTTATTCGCTCTATGAAGGTATCCCGCTACAAGACTATGATCCAGTCTAAGAAGAAGGGATACAACGAAGAAATGATTCAGGGCGAAATCATAGAATTTGCAACTCAGGAAACACCCCAGCTTTGCCACAGCCCCAAGCAGTCCATGCGCTTGGCCGTTGCGGAAACCCCGTCCTTCCCGGAACAGAAGGCCGACAACTGGATTACGGTTGCTGGTGACTACGGTGGAAAATCAAACACGGGTTCCGATGATTCCAAGGCCATTCAGGAAGCTATCGATGACGGTGCAGAAACGATCTATTTCCCACCCGGAGGCCGCTGGACCATTAACCGAGACATCTATATCCGCAACCGCGTACGCCAGATTATCGGTATCGAAGGCCGCATTGACGGCAAGGGCAAGTTCATTATCGAAGCAGGCGCCTTCAACGAGCTCACTATCGAACGTTTCTCAGAATTCGGTAACGGCATCATCATGAAGGCCAAGCGCAACCTGCTGCTGAAGAACATGATGGTCCGCTCTCTAGAAACCGACGAAATTGGCGGTGGCGAAATCTACTTGGAAGACGTCACCCTCGGAACCATCCAGCTGAACTACCAGAAGGTATGGGGCCGCCAGGTGGCCTTGATCGGCGACACCAAGGGTCCCAAGATTACGAACAATGGCGGTTCTGTCTGGATTCTTGGTTTGACAGCCAAGAAAGGCAACACCATCATCCAGAACTTTAACAAGGCCCATGCCGAACTGATCGGTGTAGAAATCGTTGCTAGCGACAAGGCGAAAGACCGCCCCATGTTCATCAACGACAACGCCTCTCTCTCTATTTCCGGCTTGCGCGAAACCTTGACTCGCGGAAACGCATACCTCACCATTGTGGAAGAATCCAGAAAGGGATCTAAAATCAAGTCTCTGTACGGAAAAGACCTGAAGCACACACCCAGCGGCGGTGTGATGATTCCGCTGTTTACCGGATACGCTCCCAGACTTGGTGCCAACGAAAAGCCGAAGGCATCGATACCTCACGAAATGGTGCTGGTACAGCCGAACCTGCTCAAGATCAAGGGCTCCGTTGTTGACGACGGTCGTGGTGACGGCCTTTGCGAAGACCCGGTTCGCTGGAAGAAGGGACTTGGCCCCGGCAAGGTGGCGTTCTCTGACAGTATGGCCTATGAGACTGACGTATCCTTTACCGCAAGTGGCCGCTACAACATCATCTTTACCGCCGATGACGGTTACCAGACCGGTTCCGATACCGGTAAGGTTTACGTGTTCGACAAACACTACACGACTCTCGATAACATTGGCGATGGTACAATCAGCGGAAAGGGTGCTGCCACCTGGATTTCGGAATTTGACAACTTCAGTCCTCACAACTCCGACCCTGAGATGCATGTCGCCAACAAGACGGGAGGAGCATCCGGAAAGATCTACCTGCGCTTCGACTTGTCTTCGTTGCCAGGACCGCTGTTCGATGCGGCTCTCAAACTGGAATTCAACAAGGATTCTATCAAGAAACCCATTCAGCTGAACATCTTCGGTTTGAAAGAAACAAGTAAGGACATGAACTTTGGCGACCAGAAACTGGGCATTGACTGGGCTCCCTACGAACTCACCTGGGAAAACGCTCCGGCCAACCTCCCCCAGCCGGGCGGACAGTTCAACATCCGCAAGAATTCCGGCGGTGGCGTAGATACCAAGTACGCAGACTTCCTGGGCATTATTACAATCAACCCGAAGGCTCCTCTGGGCGCATTTCTGCGTACGCCGACGCTTACAGAATTCTTCAAACGCAAGCACGCCTCCCAGCTTTACACGCTGATTCTTACAGCAGTTGAGCCCGGCGAAACGGTTCTTCCCAGCCCCGCTGCAGGCAGAGAATATGCGCCGTCGCTCTACGTAGGCTACTTCGACAACTCTCGATCTGTTGGTGGCGAAGCCATGGACGGCGGTTACACGCTGACCAAGGTGAATATCGACATTTACAGCCTGGACTGCGACTTTGACTTGACCGTAGGTTACCCGCAGTTCGTGCAAATCGAAATCATCAACGAATTCGGAAAGCGCATGCTGACTGTGGCGGCCCGCGATCTTGATGGTGAAAAGAAGACCCACTTTAAATTCAAGGCATTCGCCTTCCCCACCGGCAAGTATACCTTGCGCGTGATTGGCGAAGCATTTACTGCCGAACAGAAATTCTATATCCTGAACTAGGAGACGCCCTATGCAATTCAAAAACTTTTTAAAAATAAGCGCCGCACTGTTTTTATCTGCGACCTTTATGGCCTGCGGCGACGACTCCAGTTCTTCGGCCTCTGACGAAGATTCCAGCTCTTCGGTACCGTCTTTTAGGTCCAGCAGCTCTTTAAGCAATCGCGCCGATATCGATTACAAAGACACTGTAAAGTTGGGCGACACGCTCCGCATTTACCTGGAACTGTTCAAAGGTGACAGCTCCAAGATGGACGAAAGCGAAATCTACCTGGACAGTGCCGCAAGCAGCATCCCCATGTACTTAGGCGAATTCCCCAAAGGAAGCCGCATCAAGGTATTCGCAACGACTTCGCATATCAAGAATGACCAGATTCTGATCAAGAGCGAGCTGGGCGATTACTTGCAGGCAATCAAGGCCGCCCCCAAGGACGCCTCTAGAAAGGATTCCGTTTACAGGAACGCTTTAATTCCGAGCTTTGGTGAAGACACCAGCGCAACCTTCAGAGATTCCAACACCTTCGTCACCTTTAGCGACAATCATTACTACCTGGAAATTGCAGGTAAGTTCAAGGACGAATCCAGCCTGAGACTCAAGGTTCTTGTTGATTCCTCCTACTATAAATACACCGGCGAAGAAGAAAAAATTTCCATGAAGATGACTGACACCTTGCGTGGCATCATGCTGATTGACAAGTCCCCCGACCAGGTGTCCATAGCATTCTCCGCAAAAGAAGGTTACAGTGTTAACCTTACTACAGTGGGAGAAAACATCATCCTTTATAAGCTCATGGATGGTGACAAGGAACTAGGGTCTTCGAAGACGAACCTGGACACCATGCTAGTGCCCAACGATTCCGTGAACTGGTCTATCAAGATCAAGCCAGAATCTTTCTCCAGTATCTGGACTGGCCCCTTCGCAACCTTTGAAGCCATCACCAAGGCCCGTGAACTGGAGCAGGGAGAATATTTCTCGAAGCCGGACTCCATCAACTACCCCGGCGAAGAATTCTTGCGTACACGCCCCAAGGACGACCTCGGCATTTACAAGTACAACTTGCGCCAAGAACAGTTCGTCTGGATTGGAGACTACAAGAAAGGTGACTCGCTGATTGTGAAGCACTGGATCCAGAACTACAGCGATGAAAGCTACGAAAACGTCCTGTTGGAAATCTTGGACAAAGACAAGAAGCCGAGAGATACCATCAGCAGCGTTTACGGCGGAAACTTCAAGATTGGCAGCAAGTGGCCCGAAGGCCCCTACTACCTGCATTACCTGCGCTTGAACTCCTACCCCTTGGCTGGTGTGGTAGACAGTCTCCGTTATGTACTGCAGCTGTCCACCATGGTGCAGCAGCCGGGACTTTTGAAGACGATGAAGTTCTATGATTCCGAAAAAGACGCTGTCATGAAGGAACAGGTTTATACGGAAGGCGACACGATTCGATTCAAGGATTTCACTTTGCAGATGGCTCAGCATTCCAGCAGCCCTTGGAAGGAAATCGGTTCCGACATCGACTGGTTTGTCCCCTGTGCCTCACTGGAATTCTTGAACAACGGCAACAACAGCTACAGTTGCGACGACAGTGATGAAGAACAGGAAATTTCTTCGGACTACCTGATTGCAAAGAAAGTCAGCGAAAACAGCGACAAGATTGAACTGATTGCACAGAGCGTTGCAGACCCCTCCATGCGCGACACTCTGCAGATTTCGATTATTACAAAAGCAGACTAATCTTCCCAGATATTATTGGGAAGCTTACCGATATCGCGAAAATCTAAAAGGCCTGCCGTCGGAGCGTTAACGCTCACGAGGCGCGCCAGGGGTTTACCCGCACGTTCGATGACGATTTCTTCGTCCTTGAGCGAGACCTGGTTCAACATCGAGCCAAAATTCTGGCGGACTTCCATGGCTGAAACAACTTTAGACATGACCTAAAAATAGTATATTCTGCACATGGAACCCGAAAACAAGTCCTACAGCGTCACGCAATACATGAAAGCCTTGAAGCAGAAGGTGGAATCGACCCCTGCCGTATGGGTGCGTGGCGTAATTACCCAGATTAACGAGAAATCAAAAGTCGTTTACCTGAGCATTGCGGACTTTGAAGAAGGGAACGTGAATCCGCTGGCAACGGTTCCATTGTACTGCTATGCAGCAAAATTCGCCGCGATTCGGGCGAAAGTGGAAAACTACCCCCAGCCATTCATTCTTAAAGAACAACTCAAAGTGAGTTTCTTGATTAAGGCCGACCTTTACGTGCCTTATGGAAAATTGCAAGCGCAGATTCTCGACATCGATCCGGTTTACACCCTGGGCGAACTGGCCCTCACCAAAAGCGCCATTCTAAAACGACTGGCGTTAGAAGGTTTGCTGGAAAAAAACAAGGCTCTTTCCCTAGCCGATGTTCCCATTCGTGTGGGCCTGATTACAGGCGAAGGAACCGCCGCCTACAAGGATTTTACTACCAAGCTAGCAGAATCCCCTTTCGCATTCAAGGTGAAAACCGCCTACGCCAAGATGCAGGGCGCAGACACCGAGCCGACCGTACTTGCGGCCCTCGAGGAACTCGCCAAGGATTCGGA
>JBGUWV010000089.1:0-127175 GCA_045221475.1 Fibrobacter sp. | reverse complement strand
AAATTGGGTGCCATCCGCGCCGTGCTCGAAGGAGAAAACTAAGATGATCGTCATTATCGATAACTACGACTCTTTTACTTACAACGTTTACCAGGCTTTGGCCAAGATTACCACTGAAGAAATCCGCGTGCTCCGTAGCCGCGAATGCACCGTCGCCGACATCGAAAAGCTGAACCCGAGCCGCCTCATCGTGAGCCCGGGCCCGGGCCGCCCCGAAGATGCAGGCATCTCCGTGGAAGCCATCAAGCATTTTGCGGGCAAGCTCCCGATTCTCGGCGTGTGCCTCGGCCACCAGGCTATCGGTTATGCCTTCGGTGCCAAGATTGTGCAGGCCAAGTTCATCAAGCACGGTATCGCCGAAGAAATCGACCTCGACGGCAAGGGCCTCTTCCGCACCATCGGCAAGAAGAACATCTTCACGCGTTACCACAGCTTGGTCATCGACGAATCAACGCTTCCGAGCGATTTCGAAGTGACCGCTCGCGCTACCGACGGTGACATCATGGGTATTCGCCACAAGACGCTCCCGATTGAAGGCGTGCAGTTCCATCCGGAATCTATCGCTAGCGGCCGCGCCGACGAATTCTTCAAGGCTTTCCTCAACTACCGTCGCGAACCGCTCGACATTCGCGGAATTCTGAACACGCTTACCGCAGGCAAGGACTTGACCCGCGAAACCGCCGAAATGTTCATGGAAGACCTGACGGACGGCATCATGGACGAACGCCAGATGGCCGCAATCCTTACCGCACTTTCCAGCAAGGGCCCCGTGACCGAAGAAATTGCAGGCTGCGCCAAGGTCTTGAGCAGCAAGAAGCGCAAGTTCCCGTACAGCGGTGACGAACTCACCGATATCGTGGGTACCGGTGGCGACGGCAAGGGTAGCTTCAACGTGAGCTCTCTTTCCGGCCTTATCGCAGCAAGCTGCGGTGCCAAGATTGCAAAGCATGGCAACCGCGCTGTCTCTAGTAAGTCCGGTGCCGCCGACTTCTACACGGCAGCCGGCTTCAAGCTCGACATGACTCCGGAAAAGGCTGCCTCTGTCATCGACAAGACGAACTTCGTGTTCCTCATGGCTCCGGTCTACCACAGCGCCATGCGCTTTGCCGGCCCGGTTCGCGGTGCCCTCGGCGTGAAGACCATCATGAACTTGCTTGGACCTCTCACGAACCCGGCCGAAGCCAAGTACCTGATGCTCGGCGTTTACAGTAAGTCGATTCTGGAACCGTTCACCAAGGCGGCGAAGTCCCTCGGTGCCAAGCGCGTGATGGTCGCCATCTCCGACGACGGCTACGATGAAATTTCTCCGTGTGTCCCGACGACCATTGCCGAAATCTTGGAAGACGGTGAATATCGCGAATATCGCATCGATCCGAAGGACTTCGGCGTCCCTGCCGTGGACCCCGAAGATCTCGCCGGCGGTACGGGTGTCGACAACTTCAACCTCGCTCTCGACGTGCTGAACGGCAAGGGTCGCCCGGGCATCAAGTATGCCTGCGCCCTGAACGCCGGTGCCGCCCTCTACATCAGCAAGAAGGCAGCAAGCATCAAGGAAGGCTTCGACAAGGCCATGAAGGCCATGGAAGATGGCTCTGTCCTCAAGAAAATCGAAGAAGTGAAGGTCGCTACCAACGCATAATGAAATTTAGGCTGGCAAAGGGTTTTATAACCCCTTGCCAACCTAATAGTTTTTAGCTATATTTTTATTCCTACTAAAAAACTAGGAAATAAAACCGCAACGATTTTCATCAGGAGGCCGATTAACATGACTCTACAACAATTACGTTATGCCATCGGCATTGCAGAAACCGGATCCTTTAATAAGGCCGCCGAAAAGCTTTATATTTCGCAGCCGTCGCTGACTGCCGCCATCAAGGACCTTGAAGATGAACTGAACATTCTCATTTTCAACCGTACTAGCCGCGGTGTTAAGCTCACTAACGAAGGCGAAGAATTCATTGCCTACGCTCGCGAGCTTTACCACCATTACGAATCGGTGCTCGACAAGTACGGCAAAATTGGCAAGCGCAAAAAGAAGTTCGGCGTCTCGACGCAGCATTACTCCTTTGCGGTCAAGAGCTTTGTGGAAACCGTCAAGCTCTTCGATACCGACAAGTACGAATTCGCCATCCGCGAAACCCGCACTAAAGAAGTCATCGAAGACGTGGCCTCTTTCAAGAGCGATATCGGTATCCTTTACCTGAGCGATTTCAACCGCAAGATTATCATGAACTTGCTGAATGCCCGTGACCTCGCATTCCATAAGCTCATCGACTGTAAGGCTTATGTGTACCTGTGGAAGGGCCACCCGCTTGCCAACAACAAGTTTATTACGCTCGATGAACTGGCTGAATACCCGTGCCTTTCTTTTGAACAGGGCGACAACAGCTCGTTCTATTTTGCCGAAGAAATCTTGAGTACGAACGAATACAAGCGTACCATCAAGGCGAACGACCGTGCCACCATGCTGAACTTGATGATCGGCCTGAACGGTTACACGCTTTGCTCCGGCATTATCTGCGAAGAGTTGAACGGTTCCGATTATTTGGCGGTGCCCTTCAAGGACAAGAGCGAAGAATCCCGCCGCGTCATGGAAATCGGCTACATTGCAAAGCGCAACATGCTGCTTGGCCTGGTGGGTGAGCGCTATGTCGAAGAACTGCAGCGCTACTTGGCTACCTGCTCGTCGTAATAGCTACGAACTATAACGGAACATTAAAAAGAAGTATTAAACTATTCCTTGAGTTCTAAGACGGGCTTTACTATTATTGGCTCGTCTTTAGAATTTATGGAGGTGCATTGTGGAAAAACGCACGAATCTTTTAACGAATGGAGTCATCTGGTTTGGGGTGGCTATCTCGGTTTCCGAAATTGAAGCCGGTATTGAAATCGGGGCGGCCTCCTCTTACGATTCCGTTTGGCTTCCGCTAATTTTGGGCCATATCCTGGGCGGCGTCTTGCTGTTCTTCGTGGGGCTTATCGGTGCCCGCGTTCGCCTGAATGCCATGGAAACAACCGCGTCTGTCTACGGTTCTTACGGCTCCAAGTTTTTTGCTTCGCTGAACTTGTTCCAGTTGATTGCGTGGATTGCCGTGCTGAATGCGCAGGGCGCCTCGGTCTTGGCGGGCCTCAATCTCCCGATTTCGCTCCCGCTGACTTGCGTGATTCTTGCGGTGCTGATTGCCGTTTGGGTCTTTGTCGGGCTCCGTCGTTTTGCGAAAGTCACGACGGTCGTGATGGCGGTTCTGACAGTGCTCTTGATTGCGCTTACGGCCAAGTTGTTCGGTGTCGGAACTTCGGGTGCGCCTGCTGCAGAACATACGCTGAACTTCTGGAATATCTTTGAAATTTCGATGGCTCTTCCGCTTTCTTGGTTGCCGGTGATTTCGGACTACACCAAGGATGTCGAAAAGCCGACGCGTGCCACGGCGGTCTCTGCGATTGCATACTCGGTGGCAAGTTTCTGGATGTACTTTATCGGGCTTCAGATTGCGGCTGCCGGAGTCGGTAACGATATCGCCCGCGCCATTTTGCTTGCTGGTCTAGGAATTCCGGGAATCATTATCGTAGTGCTTTCGACCGTGACCAC
Source organism: Fibrobacter sp. (assembly GCA_045221475.1). Taxonomy (GTDB): domain Bacteria; phylum Fibrobacterota; class Fibrobacteria; order Fibrobacterales; family Fibrobacteraceae; genus Fibrobacter. Next base: position 123,586 of record JBGUWV010000089.1, on the reverse strand, counting down.
CAACTTCTTGGCCGCGAACTCTGCCGGCGAATCGGCCAAGGCCATTGTCCATAAGCTGAATCCGAAAATCACGGGTGTCGTGGTGAGCGGTATCAGCGCCGTCCTTGCCATTTCGGGCATTATGGATCATTACATCGGATTCCTTTACCTGATTGCCTCGGTGTTTGCGCCGATGGCGGCTGTACTCCTGGTTTCGTTCTTCTTGGCGAAAAATCATCAGGTGGGCCACAAGTACTGGATTTTGAACTTGTTCGCATGGCTGGTCGGCTTTGCCGTTTACCAAGTCACATCGCGCCTGGATTCTGTAATACTCGGCCCCACGCTTCTTTCTATCCTGGCGTCGGCTATAATTTCCTATCTTTTCTCTAAGGCTTTGACTTTGAAGCCTAAGGGAATTTGATGAGCGAAGACATTTTAGCCAAAATCGTACGTATGCGCCGCGAAGATATTTTGCGGTTGGGTTTGAATTTCGGAATTGAAATTCCCGAAAAACGCCGTGGCGGTCATACCGAATTTCTCGGAAACGCCGGTGCGATTCTCGAAGTCAAGCGAGCTTCGCCTTCTAAGGGCGACATTGCGCCGGACTTGGACCCGGTGGCGTTAGCAACGACTTACGCCGAGGCACATGCGCAGGCGGTTTCGGTTCTTACCGAAGGCAATTTCTTTAAAGGTTCGCTCCGCGACTTGATTGCGGTTGCTGACCTGATGGAACGCCGCCGTCAACAGGGCTTGCATGCGTGCGCCGTGCTTCGCAAAGATTTTCTCTTATTCGAAGATGAAATTGATATCGCTTACCGCTGCGGTGCCGATGCGGTGCTCTTGATTGCCCGTATCTTGGATGACGAACAGCTTGTGAAGATGGCGAAGCGTGCGCAGTCTTTTGATATGCAGGCTTTTGTGGAAGTCCGCGAAGTCGATGACTTGCGCAAGCTGAAAGTCGTGACCGAAGCCCTTGGCGAAGCTGCTGCCAAGACGATTGTCGCGGGCGTGAATTCCCGTGATTTGGCGACCTTCCATACGGACCCGCTGGTGCCGGCGTCGGTGCGTAGCAAGCTTCCGGCCAAGGCTGTTTTTGAATCTGGAATTTTATGCCCGGCGGATGCGACTTATGCACGCAACCTCGGATTTACGGGAATCCTGGTGGGCGAGGCTGTTGCCAAAAATCCGCCGCTTGCTAAAGAAGTGGTCGGTGCGTTTGAATCGGGCTCCGAAAATGCTCGTGGCAAGTTCTGGAAAAAGTTTGCAGAGCGCAAACAGCAGAAACAAGTACGTCATTGCGAGGAACGAAGTGACGAAGCAATCCATGGCACAAATCGTCCTTTAGTTAAAATCTGTGGCATTACCCGCGATGAAGATGGTTTTTTGGCCGCTGAACTCGGTGCCGACATGCTCGGCTTTGTATTCAGCACCACCAAGCGCTTGACTACCGAAGAATTCGTGCGTAGCTTTGCCGAGAAAATCGGTCCGAACCGCCCGATTCTCGTTGGTGTTATCACCGATCCCGAATCGGTTGAAGGCAAAACCGCCATCAAGCTTGCCAAAGAAGGCGTGCTTGATGCAGTCCAACTTCACGGCGTTGACCCGAAAAACGCTGACTTTGCATACTATTGCGCCGCTCGCGTCGGCGAAGAATCCGATTTCGACAAGGTGACCGCTCTCCGCAAGAACGGTGAACCCCGCATTCTCTTGGATGCCAAGGTCGAAGGAATTCCTGGCGGCACAGGCAAGACCATTCCCGAAAACTTGCTCCGCGAAAGAGCGGGCGAGTTACCCTTGTGGCTTGCCGGCGGCATCACGCCTGAAAATGTGAGCGCGATTGTCGAAAAGTTCCACCCGGAACTCGTCGATGTCTCTAGCGGTGTCGAAGACGCCCCCGGAATCAAAAACAGCGAAAAACTGAAGGCGTTGTTTGCGGCTCTTTCGTAAATTGCCCCAAATGGTCTAAAATAGGCCTTTTTGTACAAATTATAAAAGAAATTTTTACAAAAATCTTACGTTAACCTATTGACAGACAACGAATTAGTATATATATTGGAGACATAAAGATGAAATTGGCAATCCGCTTTGACGCTAGCGCCGCTATCGACGAGGTTCTCAAAGAAGGGATTTAGGCATTGCCATTTCATCAAGTGTTTAACAGAAGACTCTCGGTGATCGAGAGTCTTCATTTTTTTTGCACTAAACCCCTTGCCACACTAAAGAGACATTCCTAAATTAGGGCACATGAAGATGAATTCAGCAATCCGTTTCAACCGCTGGTGGTGGGGCTCTACTAAATAGAGTCCGTTTTGCTGATTTCATCAAGTGTTTGTAAAAGGCTTTCGGACTCCCGAAGGCCTTTAATTTTTTACCCTGAGAATTTAAACCTAAACCCCAAAACCCAATATGACAACTTCTTCAAACAACGGTTTCTTTGACAAGTTCGGTGGCAAGTATGTTGCCGAAATCATCCGCCGTCCGCTCGACGACCTCGAAGCGGCCTTCAACAAGTACATCCACGATCCGGAATTCCTCGAAGAACTCCGTATCATCCAGCGCGACTACATTGGCCGCGAAACGCCGCTGTACTTTGCCCCGACCGCTACGGAACTCCTGGGCGGTGCGCAGATCTACATTAAGCTCGAAGGCCTTGCCAATACCGGTGCGCATAAGATCAACAACGCCATCGGTCAGTGCCTTTTGGCCAAGAAGATGGGTAAGACCCGCATTATCGCCGAAACGGGTGCCGGCCAGCATGGCCTCGCCACCGCAGCGGCCTGCGCAAAGCTCGGCCTCGAATGCGTTGTCTACATGGGCGAGGTGGATGTTCGCCGTCAGCAGCCGAACGTGGCAACCATGGAAATGTACGGTGCCAAGGTCGTGCCGGTCACGAGCGGTGCCCGCACCCTTAAGGATGCCGTGAACGAAGCCATGCGCGACTGGGCTACGAATTTCAAGAACACGCACTATGTGCTTGGTTCTGCACTCGGCCCGGCACCGTTCCCGGATATCGTTCGTACGTTCCAGTCGATTATCGGTGAAGAAGTCAAGCGCCAGGCCGCCGAACGCAACATCGACATTGCTGCCGTTGTCGCTTGCGTGGGTGGCGGTAGCAACTCTATCGGCGTGTTCACGCCGTTTATCGAAGATAAGAATGTGCGCCTGATTGGTGCCGAAGCCGGTGGCATCGGCCCGAACAAGGGTGAAAACGCGGCCCGCATGACGGGTAACGCTAGCCGCGAAGGTATTCTGCAGGGTTACAAGAGCCGCTTCCTCATCGACGAAGACGGTCAGTCGCTGCCGACTCGTTCTATTTCGGCTGGCCTCGACTACATGGGAATCGGTCCGCAGCTCGCTGCTCTCGGCGAATCTGGCCGCGTGGAATTCACGGCGATCCTCGACAAGGAAGCTCTTGAAGCGGTGAAGTTCTTTGCTCGCAACGAAGGCATTCTCTTTGCTCTCGAAAGCGCTCACGCTGGCGCCGCCGCCATGAAGATTGCGAAGGAACTTCCGAAGGACAAGGCGCTCGTCATCAACATGAGTGGCCGCGGAGACAAGGACATCTTTATCACGAGCCCGGTGTTCCGCCCCGAAAAGTGGAAGGAATTCCTGAAGGCCGAACTTGTTCGCCTCGAAAACAACGAAGATATCCACGACGCCGAAATTATGACAAGGAAGTAATCACTATGAATTTAATGTCTCATCTCATTGCCGGATTCCCGGACGCAGAAACTTCTATTGCTATCGCCGATGCCCTTGTGAAGGGTGGTGCCACCATTCTCGAAATCCAGCTCCCGTTCAGCGACCCGAGCGCCGACGGTCCGGCCATTCAGACCGCATCGACCATCGCTCTCGACAAGGGTTACTCGACCAAGCAGGGCCTTGAAATCGTGAAGAAAATTCACGAACGCCACCCTGAAACGCCAATCTACATCATGACCTACGGCTCGCTCGCCTTTACGCCGGGCATTGAGAACTTTGTCAAGATGTGCAAGGACGCGGGCGTTTCCGCTTGCATCATTCCGGACTTGCCCTTCGACGGCGACGAAGGTCTGACTGAAGCTTGCAAGAAGCACGGCCTCGAAAACATCCCAGTGGCAGCACCGAGCATGACCAAGGAACGCCTCGAAGCAATGGCTTCCAAGGGTTTCAAGTACATTTACGCAGCACTCCGCGCAGGTACGACCGGTAGCGAAACGACGATTGACCAGGCAACGCTCGACTTTATCGACACCGTCGGTAAGGGTGGCGCGAAGGTGCTCGGCGGTTTCGGCATCCGTAACGGCGAACAGTCCAAGGTGCTCTGCAAGCATGTGTACGCCGTGGTCGCGGGCTCCGTGTTCGTGAACATCGTGCTCTCTAACGAAGACTCTGCCGAAGGCCGTAAAAAAGCCATCGCCGAAATCGAGGCGAAGGCCAAGGAAATTGCAGGAAATTAAAATCTATTTTTTCTGAGAGAGAAGCCGGTGGATTGTCTCCATCGGCTTTTTGTTTTACTTCTTGAATTTGACGGCGGTTCCGTAGGCGATAATCTCTGCAGAGCCTGCCATGACCGAGGCGGTCGCAAAGCGTACGTTTACGATGGCGTCGGCGCCGATGATTCCTGCCTGGTTTTCCATGCGTTCGATAGCGATGTTTCGGGCGTCGTTCAGCATCTCGGTGTAGCCGGCAATTTCGCCACCTACAAGAGTCTTGAGACCTGCAAACACGTCGCGAACAACGTTCTTGCTAAAGACAACGCTGCCCCTGACCATTTGAAGGGTTTCGATTTCTTTTCCGGTGATAAAGTCTGTTGTGTAGAGCTTCATATTATTCTCCTGTTTGTTTGTCCTAAATATAAAACAATGCACCCGAAAACGGGTGCATTTTGTCCGCCTCATCATGCTCTTGGTCATAAAACAAAGAATAAAATGATTTAATACTTTTCTTAAAATTTTACTTGTAATTTTACTTAAAAATATGTATTTTAGGGGTGGAGGTTGCCTATGCCCTGTATCTTGCCTGTTTCGGATTTGCGAAATTATAACGAGGTCCTTCAGAATGTTTCTGAAGAGTCTCCTGTGTTCCTGACCAAGAATGGTCGGGGTTGTTATGTTGTTATTGATATCAAGGAATACGAGCGGATGGTGGCTGCGCTCAAACTCCAAAAGGCTCTTGCTGAGGGCGAACGATCCGCTGAACAGGGCAGCTGGCTTTCTGCAGCAGATGTGCGAAAGAAATACGAGGTGTAGATGCCCGTTGTCTTTTTTTCACCAAAGGCCTCCGAGGATTTGGACGCTATCAAGGCGTATATAGAATCTGAATTGAGTAGCCCTAAAGCCGCTAATGAAAAAATTCTAGAAATCCTTGATGCTATTGACAACCTTACGGTATTCCCTGAAATAGGCCCCTCTTTAAAGGGCAAAGTGGATTCGCTAGGTCGATATCGTTGTTTGTCCGTATCGAATTGTATCGTCTTTTATCGGATTGAACTAGATAAGGTGTTTGTTGTCCGCATTTTGAATAGTCGAATGGACTATCTGAAGGTGCTGGAGTTGTAGAAATTGTATAATTACATACGGACTCATGACCGATAGGAGAATTTTATGAAAAAGTCCTTCCTTCCTTCCTTCTCTAAAGGACTGATTGCCTTTAGTTTTTGCGCGGCGGTGGTCGGTTTTATTGCCTGTGGCGACGAAAGTTCAAGTGCTCCTTCGAACGATGAAACTGTTTTAACGATTTCTAGTAGTATTGAAGATTTGGAGTCGAGTTCTTCTGTTAATGAAGCACTGTCATCGAGCAATGTGACGGAGTTGTCTTCTAGTGACAATGCGTTAGCGCCATCAAGCTCAGAAAAATCTTCAAGTTCCAAGAAGGTTGAATCGTCCAGCTCATCAAAAACAGACGTGTCTTCGAGTTCAGCTAAAATAGAGAGCTCCTCTAGTTCTGTAAACGTGAAAGAATCCTCTAGTTCCGGTAAGGTAGAGTCTAGCAGCAGTAAGAACGAGGTGTCCTCAAGTTCCAAGAATGTTCAATCGTCCAGTTCTGACAAAACCGAAGAATCTAGCAGCAGTAAGGCGAAATCATCTTCATCAGAAATCAGTTCTTCTAGTATAAAAATCGAAGAATCTTCTTCGTCGAAGATGAGTTCATCAAGTATAAAGCCGGAAGAATCATCCTCGTCGGAAGAAAGTTCATCGAGTGTAATTGAAACTTCTTCAAGTAATTTAGTAACTACAGGTGTTTGTAAAACAAGGACTGAAGACAATTGCGTGTACGGAACATTGTATGATGACCGTGATGGAAAAACCTATAAGACCGTAAAAATTGGTGAACAAGAATGGATGGCGGAAAATTTGGATTTTGAATGCGATAGTTTGGGTTATTTAAATAGAAGTGTTTGCCATTATGATCCGGACACTTGTAAAAAATATGGAAGATTATATTTTTGGGGGGCAGCACTGGATTCTCTAACAACGGGCTGCGGATATGGGGTTACCTGTTCACCAAGTTCTCCAATTCAAGGCATATGCCCAGAAAAATGGCACATTCCTACTCGTACCGAAATCGAGATCTTGTTGAAAAACACCGAAGAAAACAAGAATCTGATGTCTTCTAAAAATTGGCAAAGTGGGTGCAATGGGACCGATGCATATGGTTTTTCTGCATTGCCATCAGGATATTATTCGGCCTCCGGCAGAGAGTTTAATCTTTTGCATGTAGCGGCCGATATAATGTTAAGTGATGAATATAGTAAATCTCAATATTCTGTTCTTGAAATTAAAGGACCTGCATCATTAACTGGATGTGAACGAAAAGCGCATATAATAAACGGAAACGACAAGACTGAAGCAGTTTCTGTTCGCTGCATAAAGGATAATTAGCTACCGACGCCATCCTAAACGACGACATTCCAATCGACAGAATACGCTGGGCTCTCCCCCGGCGTTATTTTTTAGAGGTCGGGGTTTTTAAGGGGTGTCCCCTTAGGCGAGGGGGTGGAGAGCAACGGAGTGCGAACCAGGGGGATGCTTCCCCCTTTTTCTTTTCGATAATTACAGCGTAGCCTGGAACTGGTGGAATTTTTCCAGGAGTTCGGCGTAGGTCTTGGTGGCTTCCAGCTGCGGGAACTGGGCGACGATAGAGTCCGGCGCGCAGAAGAAGCAACCCTTGTCGGCCTGCTTGAGCATGCCCGTGTCGTTGAAGGAATCGCCGCTGGCGAACACCTTGAAGTTCAGGTCCTGCAGGTGCTTCACGACCTTCGTCTTCTGGTCGTTGAGGCGCAGGTGGTAACCCTTGATCATGTCGTTTTCGACTTCCAGGTTGTGGCAGAAAATCGTCGGGAATCCGAGATTCTTCATGATGGGGTAGGCGAATTCCTGGAACGTGTCCGAAAGAATGATTACCTGGGCTTCGTCGCGGAGTTTGTCCATAAAGTCGCGGGCGCCGTCGAGCAAGCCGAGGTTTGCAATCACGTTCTGGATGTCCGAAAGTTTGATGCCTTCGCGTTCGAGAATCTTGATGCGGCCCTTCATGAGCACGTCGTAGTCGGGAATGTCGCGCGTGGTCAGGCGCAGGTCCTTGATGCCGGTCTTTTCGGCGACGGCGATCCAGATTTCAGGGGCGAGGACACCTTCAAGGTCCAGGGTAACGACACATTGCTTGGTAAACATAGGGCTATTTCTTTCGTTCGTTGATAATGGAGCGCAAATCCGCAAGCGTAATCTGGTACGGGGTGCGGCAGAAGTCGCAAATCACTTCGAGGTCCTTGCCTTCTTTTTCGAGGTCCTGCAAGTCCTTGAGCGGGAGCGTGGCGAGCGTTGCCACGGTGCGTTCGCGGCTGCAGGGGCAGTATGCCTTCGGGTCGATTTCTTTCACGATATCGATTTCGTAGGGGCCGCGCAACTGGTCCAGGAGCTCGTCGAGGTCAAAGCCTTCGGGCGTGTTCATGTCGCAGAACTTCGGCAAGTTCTGGATGATGACTTCGATCAGGTTGATGTCCTTGTCTTCCAAGTCCGGGAAGGCTTCGATGTAGAAACCGGCGGCGTAGTCGAGCTTGCTCGGGTCTTCTTTATTGAAGGCGGCTTCGATGCCCACGGCCGAGCGGATCTGTTCGGACTGCAAAAGGTAGGTGGCGAGGTTCTGGCCCATCGATACGGCGGGAGCCTCGATAATGCTTTCGTGGACGCGCTTGCCCTGTTCATTGAGCTTGACGACGCGGACACTCTGCGGAATGAGGGCGGGTTCGTTTCCGCCAACAGCCTGGAGTTCCGGCTGCGGAATCATGGCGCGCACCAGGCCCTGCGGCGTGGAGTCCGACTGCACCAGCGTGATTTCGCCCGAGAATCGGGTGGTAAAGCTCACGGTGCCCGGGAACTTGAGCGAGGCGCTCAAGAAAATGCTTGCGATGGAGTTTTCGGCCAAGAGCTTGAGGGCGAAACCCTGTGCGTTGTGCTTCTTGCCGATTTCGTTCATCGTCGCGGTCAAGTCGACGACAATCAGGCGGAAGGGCGTCTTCTTGCCCGTAGCGCGGATAATGCGGTCCTTGAAATTCATGGCCCAAATTTAGCATTTTTAATTTTGTTAAATTCTTCGAAAAAGAGGTAAACAATGCAGATTTTATTCTTGATGGCCGATGGTTTTGAAGAAACCGAGTTTGTGACCCCGTTTGACTACTTGCAGCGTGCCGGAATCGATGTCGCCTTGGCATCTGTTTCGGGCAATACCGAAGTGGTAGGTGCCCATGGCCTTGCAATTGCGACCGACTTTGCTCTCTCGGGTGTTGATTCGGCTGCTTTTGATGGCGTCCTTTTGCCGGGTGGCGGTCCGGGCGTCAAGAATTTGAAAGCCTCTGCCGAAGTGGAAAAAGTCATCCACGAATTCAATGACAAGGGTAAGTGGATTTTTGCCATTTGCGCGGCTCCGCTGGTGCTTAGCAAGGCGGGAATCCTTACCGATAAGACCGTGACTTGTTTCCCGGGCTGCGAAGGTGAACTTGTCTGTAAAAAGTTCGTCGAAGACCGCGTGGTTGTAGACGGTCACGTCGTTACGAGCCGTGGGGCAGGTACTGCCGAAGAATTTGCGTTTGAATGTATTGCGCAGCTTGGCGGCCGCGAACTTTCGGAAAAAATCCGCAAGCAGGTCGTGGCGCGTTAACCGACGCTGTGTTCCAACTTAAGTGTCAGTAACTGACGGGCTTCCGTGGCGAATTCGCCCGGGAGTTCCTTGAACACGTCCTTGCAGAATCCACCGACCATTGCCTGGATGGCGTCTTCGCGCTTGATGCCGCGGCTTTCGAAGTAGAAAAGCTGGTCTTCGCTAATGCGGCTGGTGGTCGCTTCGTGTTCGGTGGTGGAGCTGGCGTTTGCTACCGTGATGTACGGGAACGTGTGTGCCGCACTCTTGTCGCCCACGAGCATGCTGTCGCACTGGGTGTAGTTGCGGGCACCCGTGGCCGACTTGTGGATGTTCACTTCGCCGCGGTAGGCGTTGCTAGAGTAGTCGGCGCTGATACCCTTACTGATAATCGTGCTCTTGGTATTCTTGCCAATGTGGATCATCTTGGTGCCGGTATCGGCCTGCATGTGCCCGTTGGTGAGGGCCACGCTGTAAAATTCTCCGACGGAGTTATCGCCCAGCAGCACGCAGCTCGGATACTTCCACGTGATGGCGGAACCTGTTTCGACCTGCGTCCAGCTGATGCGGCTGTTCTTGCCGGCACACTTGCCGCGCTTCGTGACGAAGTTGTACACGCCGCCGGCTCCCGTTTCACGGTCGCCCGCGTACCAGTTCTGCACGGTGGAATACTTGATGCTGGCGTTGTCCTTCGCCACCAGTTCCACGATGGCGCTGTGCAACTGCTTGCTGCTGAATTCCGGCGCCGTGCAACCTTCGAGGTAGCTTACGCTCGCACCTTCATCAGCGATGATCAAGGTGCGTTCGAACTGGCCTGCTTCCTTGTTGTTGATGCGGAAGTAGGTGGAAAGGTCCATCGGGCATTTGACTCCAGGCGGAATGTAGACGAAACTTCCGTCACCAAAGACCGCGCTGTTGAGTGCTGCAAAATAGTTGTCGCCTGCGGGCACCACGGAGCCCAGGTATTCCTCGATGAGTTCGGGATATTCCTTGATTGCGTCGCTAATGCTGCAGAACAAAATGCCCATTTCCATGAGCTTACGCTTATGGCTGGTATAAATGCTGACCGAGTCAAAGACCGCGTCCACGGCCACGTTGGCAAGGCGCTTCTGTTCGTCCAGCGGGATACCCAGCTTTTCGAAGGTGGCAAGGAGTTCCGGGTCCACGTCTTCTATCTTTTCGTGGCTCTTCTTGGTCTTCGGGGCGGAGTAGTAGACGATATCCTGCAAATCGACTGGTGCAAAACTCAGTTCGCCCCAGTTCGGTTGCTCCATGGTCTTGAGCTTTTCATACGCTTTCAGTCGGAAATCGAGCATGAACTGCGGTTCACCGCGCAGCTTGGATGCCCTGCGGATAACGTCTTCATTCAGACCTTTCTCGAAGGCCTCGTTTTCGATATCCGTTACAAAACCGTATTTGTAGTTTTCGCTCATTTTACACCTTTTTTTGCGCGTGCAAATGTAGAAAATGATATGGAATATGCCAAACAAGGACCCGTTTTAATCAGATTCTTCTGAAATAAAATGTGACAAAAAGCTTACAACGCTCTATATTTTTGTATATGAATAGTAATAGAGAATCCTTTGCGTCCCGTTTGGGGTTCATCCTCATTTCGGCAGGCTGCGCCATTGGCCTTGGTAATGTATGGCGTTTCCCGTTTATTACGGGGCAGTACGGTGGTGCCGCATTTGTGGTAATCTACCTGTTCTTCTTGCTCGTGTTCGGACTCCCGATTCTGATGGCCGAGTTTGCCGTGGGTCGTGCAACCCAACGAAGCGTGGGCCGAGCCTTTGAGCGTTTGGAACCGAAGAAGTCCAAGTGGCATTTGGCAAAGTGGCCCATGATTGCGGGTAACTACCTGCTCATGATGTTCTATACCACGGTTTGCGGCTGGATGCTCTATTATTTCTACCGCATGGTGGTGGGTGATTTTTCGAATGTGACCCCTGCGCAGGTGGGGGCCATGTTCGGCGAAACCCTTGCAAGTCCTGCGATTCAGGTCGGCTGGATGGTGGCGACGACGATTATCGGTTTCGGCATTGTGTCGCTCGGTCTTCAGAAGGGCGTGGAGCGCATTACCAAGTGGATGATGTCGTTCCTGTTTATCATTATGATTGCGCTTGCTATTCGCGCGATTACGCTTCCTGGTGCAGAAGAAGGCCTGCGTTTTTACTTGTTGCCCAATTTTGACCACCTTGTAAAAAACGGTATTGGTGAAGCGCTCTTTGCAGCGCTGGGCCAGAGCTTCTTTACGCTGAGTCTTGGTATCGGTGCCATGACGATTTTTGGAAGCTATATCAAAAAGGATCATTCGATTGCAAAAGAAGCGGCCAATATCTGCGCCTTAGATACCGCAGTTGCCTTGCTTGCAGGCCTGATTATTATTCCCAGTTGCTTTGCCTTTGGGCTTGAACCCAATGCGGGACCGGGCCTTATCTTTGTTACACTTCCGAATGTGTTCTCGCAGATGCCTGCGGGTAGACTTTTCGGTGCTGCGTTCTTCTTGTTCCTTTCGTTTGCGGCCCTTTCGACGGTGGTGGCGGTGTTTGAAAACATTACCACCTTCTGGCGCGATGCCCGCCGTTTTGACCGCTGGGAAGTGGTTCGCGTGAATGCGGTGCTAATCGTGCTGCTGTCGCTCCCGTGCGCTCTCGGATTCAATATGATTTCCGGTTTCCAGCCCTTTGGCGAAGGCAGCTGCGTGCTGGATCTCGAAGATTTCTTGGTCTCCAATACGCTATTGCCGATAGGTTCTCTGCTGTTTATCGTGTTCTGCTGCTACAAACGTGGCTGGGGCGAAGAAAAGTTCTATGCCGAAGTTAACACCGGCAAGGGCTTCAAGATTCCTACGTATAAAATTGTCCGTTTTTATGTTAAGTGGGTAATCCCTATCGTGATAGCGATTATCCTGATTCAGGGGTATTTCCAGAAGTTTGCCCCGGATCTTTATAATAGAATATTCGGATAAATCGAATTATACACTTGGTTTCATGGCGGGCGAGTCCCGCCTTTTTTTTGTGTTTTGAAAGTGACAATTTTTGTCATTATTTTAAAGGTATATTTGTATGCGTAAAAGAGAGGTAAATTATGAATCGCTTTAGCATTGCAAATAACAACATTCTGTTTTCTACGCTCCTGATGCTCGCTCCGGCTGTGTTTGGAGTCATGTTCTACGGTTCGGGTAGCGTTGTCGCGTCGGTATCGGCTGCGATTGCCTATTTGAGTCTAGTCATCGGCGAAAGGCTGGATTCTGCCCAGAATTCCTAAAAACCAGAAAGCTCCGCATTTTTGCGGAGCTTTTCTAGATTCCGACTTTAGGCCGGAATGACGACTTGTCGATTAGCGCCTACGTTCGGCCATCTCTTTCTTCAAGATGTCCATGACGGCGCCGAGGTCTGCCGGAGCCTTGAACACGGGGTTCGCGAACTTGGAGCAGATGTTCTCGAGCTTCTTTTCGTGGTAGCCGACCTTGAATTCGGTGAACTTGAGACCGTGTGCCGTGCTGATGACGACCACGTTTTCTTCCTTGTCGATCTTGCCTGCTGCCACCAGCTTTTCGAGGGCACCGAGGGCCACGCCAGTGTGCGGGCAGCAGTAGAGACCGATACGGTCGCCGCGGTGGGCGGCGTTAGCGAGTTCTTCTTCAGTAACGCTCACGACCATGCCGTTCGTTTTCTGGATGGCGCGCACGGCCTTCGGATAGCTGACCGGGTTACCGATCTGGATAGCGCTAGCGAGAGTCTTCTTGGCCTGCATCGGAACGAGCTTGTCGAAGCCGCGTTCGTATGCCTGGTAGAACGGGTTGGCGTTTTCGGCCTGGGCGACGATGATGCGCGGGATGCGGTCGATAAGGCCCATGGCCTTGCAGTCTTCGAAACCCTTGGCGAGGGCGCTCACGTTACCGAGGTTGCCGCCCGGGATAATCACGGTGTCGGGAACTTTCCAGCCCATTTCCTGGCAGATTTCCGGAGAAATCGTCTTCTGGCCTTCTACGCGGAGGCTGTTCATGGAGTTGGCGAGGTAGATGCGGTTGTCGGCGGTGACCTGCTGTACGATCTTCATGCAACCGTCAAAGTCGGTGTCGAGAGCGAGCACGATGCTGCCGTTGCTAATCGGCTGGATCAGCTGGGCCACGCTCGTCTTTCCGGCGGGCAGGAACACGATGCTCGGGATGCCGGCCTTAGCGCAGTAGGCGCTGAGTGCTGCGGAGGTGTCTCCGGTAGAGGCGCAGGCTACGGCGTCGATTTCGTGAATCTTCTTCTTGATAATGTGGTTCACCTGGCTCACGAGAACCGTCATGCCCAGGTCCTTGAAAGAACCCGTGTGGGAGTTGCCGCAAAGCTTCACCTTGAGGCTCTTGATGCCCATTTCCTTGGCGAGCGGGGCGGCGTCAAACAGCGGGCTCCAGCCTTCGCGCATTGTGACGATATCTTCAATCGGCATGTCGGGGAGCACCATTTCGCGCTTGCTCCAGATACCGCTCATGTCGGCCGGTTCAAAGCTCATGCGGCGTTCGGCGAAGAGCTTTTTCCATTCGTCGGGGCCCTTGCTTGCAAGGGCTGCGCGGTCGTGTTCGACCTCGAGCAGGCTTCCGTCCACCTTGCTGCGGTAAATGACGTCGGTCAGCGGGTAGGTGTCGTCACCGTTGATGTTCCTAAAATGCGCGTTGAATTGAGACATAGTATCCTCTTGATTTTTACGAGGGTAAAGATAGTAAAACTTATAGCCAGTTATCGGTAATTTCTTACATCTAATTTGCTATATTCTCTTCCGGAATACAACAAACTCGGAGTTCTGAGTGAAAAAGAAAAATTTTTGGCTTTTATCGTTTTTTGCGGCAATAACGCTGTTTTTGTCTGCTTGCATTTTTGAGTCCGATAGCGATGGACTCGAAACATGGCTTTCTGACCGTGGAATGCCCAGCAATTATCCGGTGCAGGTCCTGAGCATCGAGAATCTCAAAACCTCGTCTGCTCGTGTGGTTTTTGATTCTTCGGCGCGATCCGGTAATGTTGATGCTATAGTTGGTCGTAGAGCCAATTTGAAGCATGATTTGGTTTTGGATTTTGCTTTTGAGGAACCCGAAGACACTTCGTTCATGAATGAATTCAAGGCTTCTGATTCTGCGGCTGCTCTTTTGTTTCTTTATTGGCAGCAGGAATTTTATAAGTCCAAGTGGATTCCTTCGAAAACAGCACCGTTCTCTGAAGAACTGGATGTTGCTGTTAGCTGGAAATTTGATAATAGTTCTCGTTCCAAGTTCATTGATAGCATTGCTGATATTTCTGATTCTGCTTGGTATGAAGATCTCGCCAATTGGAAACCATCTGGCTCTGCAGATACTGTTTTCAAAATGAAGATGAAACTGGGTGATACAGCCGTTCACATACCGATGCCTTCTGCATTGATAGATGATCTTAAAAAACTGAAGAAAGCTGCTCGTTTGCAACTTCGTATTTCTTTCCCTACGGCCCCCCGTGAGTATCGTTTTTGGGGAAGTGCAACGGACTCCCATCCTTATTTGGCCATATATGCTAATGTCAAATCTAAGGTGTATTTCCCGCCCTATCCGTTCCGCGTGGCAAAACTCGTGAACAGCGAAGAAGAGTGTTCTGATTGCTTTGTTTTGCATGGTGGTGGCTATGATTCTTTGGTGGTGGAGATTCCTCCCGAACCGATCCTTGATGCCTTGTCCGAGTTCTATGGTGATGAATTTCCTTACGAAGAAAAAAATGATGTTCGTCAGATGGTGATTCATGCGCAATTGACCATGGCGCGCGATGACTCTAGGGGTGAAAATGAACTTGGCTGGCCCATTCAGGTGGTGGCAAATTCCTATGTGGATAGTGCAGAAATGACTTATGAAGATTCTGTGGATGCGAGACTTCGTCAAAAGGAAGCGTATGCGATTTTTGATACTTCTTTGGTTGAGAAGTCTGGTCACCAGAACCTAGTATTCCATGCCGGAGATTCATTGACGCTGCAGTTGACTTATGGCTTGCGTGATTTTCTCAATAGGGCTCAAGATGGCCGCAGCATGAAATTCTCGATGTGTTTAGGTTTGCCGTACATGCAAGAAAAGAAAATAATCAATGGAGATTACAGGACAACTGTAGAAGACACCCTTTATACAGCAGATGGTGAACCGTTCTACGTTGCCAAGAATGATACAGTGTCTAGATACGTTGGTTACTTTGATTATAGCCGCTACGATTTCTCGACGACAGTGGAAAATCCTATGACCCTCAAACTTTGGCTTGCTTCCAAGCGGGGGAATGAATAATGAAAAGATTTTTGCTTGCTTTAAGTGTTTTGTCTGGCTATGCCTTTTCTTCGATGATCGGCCTTGATGCCCTTGGTGAAGAGCAGGTAATGGGGGGAACCACCTCTGCTGCCGCTCGTGGTTTTGCCGGTAATGCCAAGACCGGTGATGCAGAAGGTTTGTCTGTCGTAAACCCCGCCCGATTGGCCTTTGATGCGAAGGTTGTTTTTAACTTGAACTTCGCCATGGAGATGGAGGATGCCCGAAAGGATGGACATCATTATTCTGTTTCCAACTTGTCGATGCCGTCCTTCAACCTTTCCTTCCCGATGGGTTTGTTCGGTGCCATGGGTCTTTCGCTTTGGCAACATTATTCCTCTTCATTTAACGAGGAGTCTGAAAACAAAAGCATTGGCTCTAACGTAAAACTGGAATACCAGGGGAGCGTTTACGAAATAGTGCCGACTTATGCGGTTCGTTTGCCGTTTTTACGTTCGTTCTCCCTTGGCGCCTCCGCTCATGTCGTTATGGGAAATACGTCCCGAAACCTGACCCTTGGTGCCGACGCATCGTCTGTTGCAAAAGAAGATGCCTGGGCGACGAGAAACTACTTGGTTTCTGATTATGTGGACGGAACCTGGGAAATCAAGGATCATCCTGCATATTATACGGGAGCCCTTCAATACCGTGGAAAAATGGTATCCTATTTCTTCTCGTATACTACTGGCTACACCTTGGAAAACGAGCTGGAATATACTTTCAGGTTTAGTGAACTAGATACGTTGGCATCGCATCGCTCGGTGCGCGAAATCGATGTCCCTGCCATGCTTGCGACCGGTATCAATTATCGTTTGGCCAAGCGTCATAACATTATGATGGATTTGACTTGGCGTGTTTGGGACGAGGATATCAAGAATATTGCGGGAGGCTGGAATATGCCAGAAGTGACCGAAACTCAGACTGATTTTATGGTTTCTCTTGGCTACCAGTTTGATGGAAGTCCCCTGTTTTACGAATCGTTCTGGAACCGCATTAACTATCGTGCTGGTGCATGGTACAGAAACTGGTATGTCAAAGATGTCTTTGAAGTCGGCGGCTCTCTTGGCGGAGGTTTCCCGCTGGGCCGTAAGGGAACCACCATCGATATTGCTCTGCAGGGTGGCAAGCGCTTTGCCGATACAAAATCGGAGTGGGAAGAAACATTTATCGGTTTGCGAATCGGTTTGACCGGTATTGCGTCATGGGGACAAACCAGATAGGTTTTTTAATGAAGGAGGCCTAGTATGGCTATAAAAAAAGAAACTGAAACAAAAACCAAGACTAAGTCTACGGTAAAGGCCAAGGCCGTTACGGAATCTGCAGAAAAGGTGGCTAAGGTTGCTACCAAGAAGACGGCAACGAAGTCTGCGACTCTCAAGGCCATGAAAGATGCCGAAGAAAAGGCTGTAAAGGCCGTTGCAAAAGTGAA
This sequence comes from Fibrobacter sp., assembly GCA_045221475.1. Lineage (GTDB taxonomy): Bacteria > Fibrobacterota > Fibrobacteria > Fibrobacterales > Fibrobacteraceae > Fibrobacter. The sequence goes on along the minus strand of JBGUWV010000089.1, from coordinate 106,763 downwards.
AAAGGCCGCTGCAACAAAGGTGTCCAAGATTACGGACGAAGTGAAAAAGGTTGCCGCCAAGAAGACAACTTCTAAGGCTACTGCCGCCAAGACGACCGCAACTAAGACTGCAGCTGCAAAGACTGTTGCAACGAAAACGGTTGCAACGAAGGCTGCTGCTAAAACGGCGGTCAAGGCGGCCGCAGCAAAGGCTTCCGCAAAGGTTGCCAAGGCTTCTGATAAGGAAGTGGCCAAGCTGGCCCAGTCCTTTGATGCCGAATACCTGGTGCTTATGCAGAAGGATCCGAACTGGATGCACGCCTTCTGGGAAGTTTCTGAAAACAGAATTAACGAAGCGAAGACCGGCAAGGGGAAAATCGTTCTTCGCCTGTTCGATATTGCTGACGACCTTACGGTGCAGCGCAGCAAAAAGCGCAAGTTCCGCGATATCGAAGTTCCGGCAAATGCCCGTAGCTGGTATGTGGAAAATACCGCCGGTAAGTCCTGCGTTGCCGTTCTCGGTGCCGTGTCCGGCAAGAACTTCAAGCCCATCGTGGAATCGGCTCCGGTCTTGACTTTTGACAAGTCTGCTGCCGCTCCTGCTGCAGACGATGCCTTTGCAAAGGCTTCTCTCGGTGGCAATACCCTCGGCAACTTCATGAGTTCCGGATTCTCTAGCCAGACCGCAGAATCCTGGCTCAAGAGCCTGGGCGGAAACTTTGGCAGTTCTTCTGAATCCATGTTCTCCGGTGCTTTGTCCAGCGCAGCCTTGCAGTCCAACAACATTGAAGTTTCCAAGGATTCCGTGAACTACGGTAAGGATTTCTTCTTGTGGGTCAAGACCCGTTTGATCGTTTACGGCGGTACTCGTCCGGATGCACACCTCCAGGTGCGTGGCGAACCGTTCCCGCTGAACCCGGATGGTACCTTCAGCTTTGAAGAAGACTTGCCGGATTCTACGAAGATCATTCCGGTGTTTGCGACCGACAAGGATGGCGATTTCCCGACTACCATCGTTCCTATTGTCGTAAAGCGCACGGAGTAATCCGTTTTAATGGGAGCTCCCGGAAAAATCATTTTCCTGATGCACGCACATTTACCCTTTGTGCGGCATCCGGATTATAAACGCTTTTTCGAAGAGAACTGGCTTTTTGAAGCTATTGCCGAAACGTACCTGCCTTTGGTACAGGCGATGCGCCGTCTCTTGGAAAAGGGCGTTCCTGGAACGCTCAATTTAAGCGTTTCGCCTCCGCTTATCGAAATGCTTTCTGACGAAAACCTGCTTGACAAGTTTTCGCTGCATTTGAAACATCAGCTGGAGCTGATTGAAAAAGAAGTGGCCCGCAATGCGGGAACGGATTTAGAGCAACTTTCCCGTTTTTATCTTTCTCGCCAGCATACCTTAATCGACTTGTGGGAAAATCGTATTCACCACAATCTGCTGGCAGAATTTTTAGAACTTGAAAAAGCCGGAAAGCTGAACTTGCTCACTTGCGTGGGCACACACCCGTTCTTGCCGGCGTACCAGAGCGATCCTGCATCTATTCGTATGCAACTCGATGTCACGGTGCGTACATTCGAACGCGCCTTCGGCAGAAAGCCCATGGGCGTGTGGCTTCCGGAATGCGGCTATTTTCCGGGGCTCGACAAGTATCTCGCAGAATTTGGCTTGCGTTACTTCTTCTTGGAAACTCATGGAGTGTTGCTGGCGTCGCCCACGCCCAAGTACGGCGTGTTCACGCCGCTGCGTACCACGCAGGGGCTTTACTGCATGGGCCGCGAACAGAAAAGTTCCATGGAAGTATGGAGCCGCCGTACAGGTTATCCGGGACACCCCGAGTATCGCGAATTCTTTACGGACATCGCCAAAGAACGCCCCCGTGATTATTTGGGCGAATACTTCTTTGCCGGCGATACTCCCATCGATTCGGGCTTCAAGTATAACCGTATCACGGGTGGTGAGCATAAGGAAATTTACCGCCCGTGGAATGCCATGAAACTTGCCGAAGACCATGCGCGGCTTTTCGTGGTGAACCGCGAAGCCACCATTTCGGAATTACTGGTGAATATGGAAGGTCACAAGGCGGCCATGCTTTGCCCTTATGACGCTGAACTTTTTGGACACTGGTGGTTCGAAGGACCCATATTCCTTGAAGAAATGCTGATGCGCGCAGCCTCTTCGTCGGTGATTGAATTTGCTGGTGCGGATCAGGTGATGACTGATTCTGCAGATCCCAGTGCCCATGAACCGGCGTTTTCAAGTTGGGGCGAAGGTGGGTTCGGGTCTGTGTGGATTAACGGAGAAACGGATAAGTATTATCCGCAATCTTACCGTATGCGGGCCATGATTGACCATTTGATGTCTATCCGAGAAAAAATGGGTGCGACATCTCCCCGCGGAAAACTGCTGACCCGCTATATCAAGCAAATGGAACGGGAATTGATGCTGTTCCAGTCTTCGGACTGGGCCTTTATGATTCACAATCATTCGGCAGAAGGCTATGCCCGTCGCCGTCTAGAAGACCATTATAATAACGGCCACGAGTTGTTTGCTGAAGCTTGCAAGGCCGTATTACGCAATACGGATAAATTAACTACTAATTCTGTATTGCCCGCTATCGAAAAACAGAATAATATTTTCAGTTGGTTGTAACCAATAATTGCGGCGAATTCGCTAGTAGACGATAATAAAGTCTTTCAGCTTGCCGCTGTTTTCGACTCTAAAGCGATACACCCCTGGAACCATGAGTGATTTGACTTCGGCTTCATCCATACATAGGGTGTGGTTTTCGTATTTGACTTTCTTGACCAGGTTTCCGCGGCGGTTTCTGATTTCAATGTAGTCTTTGTCGCGGGGGAGAGGGGTAAAGCAAAGGGCTCCGTTTCGCCAGGGAGTGGGGTAGGCTCGCAGTGTAGAATCCTTGAAGAAGGTGGGGATAATCTCTTCTTCGTTAAATCGGCTGAAAACCCACAGAATGGAGTCCACGCTAGATTCCCTAAGGAATTCGGTGCGGGCAGAATCGATGCTGTTGGACGAAGGTAAAAAACGGATGGAATAAGCATTGGGCTTAATTGCTATGGCAGTGGCTCTGCCGACGAAATTGGATATATCGGGGATTCCGTTTGCATAATAGTAATAGGCCGTATTATCAAGGGCGGTGGGTTCAAAGGTCTCTTTCTTGGACTTTGTCTGGAACCCAGGCCAACGGGGTTGGTCACTTGTAATCCAGAAGGTTGAATCAGCTAGGGAACTTCTGTCACCTGTAAAAGAGAGCCTGATGGCAAAATCGTGGAACAGGGAATCTGCGGAAAGGCCCTGTTTTTGGGCTACTTGCTCCAATTGATATTGGTACGTCTTGGTCGGTTCTTTAGCGAAATTTTCCCAAATAAGTCTGTTGGTTTTGTGGCTTACGTGGTTGTGCAAGTACAAAAAGAATATTCCTGCGCCATAGGGCTTTTCCAGATTCTTGTATGGAAAACCCATATTCTGGGACATTTTAGGGAGATAGGTGAAGTAGTCGTCCACGTCGGGTACGGCGAGTTCTTCAACACCGGAGGCCGAGGCTTCGAACCAGAAATTGTATTGGGGCATCTTGCTGGAATAACGGAATTGAACGGCATGGTACAATTCGTGAGCCGTAGTGACGCGAATAGCCTGGTTGAATTTTTTTGCGTATGAATAATTGTAAGTATCGTTGGTGAGTTCTGCTGTTGCACGGGGGTAAGTGCAGACTTTATCATTGAAAGTCACTGTGTCGACAATGGCAGTGCCTTCGGGAACGTGCTTGAAATCGTTCTCTATCAGCATTTCGCTTTCTTCGTTATCGAAGGGGATTGTAAGCCCAAAACATGTGCGGCACTGAGAGTCCATTACGGCCTTGTAATTCTGCAGAAGGTATATGTCAATGACTTCGACGGGGTAGAGTCCGTCATGAACTTTTTTTTCGTAATGGTGCGTTTCGGTTGTTCCCTTGGGCGGACGCATCCCTGATTTGTTGACATGGAAGTCCCAGGCGTATTCAAGTGCTTTTTCCAAGGAATCAATGTGTGCGACAGTAGTCTTGTGCGGACCATTTAAGGTATAGAATATTTCGAAATGTTTTGTGGTACGGGTATAGACACTGTCGTAATAATCTTTGGCGGTGCAGCCGGAACTTGTCGTACGTGCGTAAGCCTTGGTGGAGGCGAGCATCTGTTTGACGGTCTTATGGTTGCTGTTTAGATAATTCAATATCTGTGCCGTGCCGCAGGTGCGTTCCGCAAAGGCTTGCGTTGCAAGACTCAAAAAAAGTGTTGCCGATAAAAAGGTTATGAACCTCATTGATTCCCCCCAAGAATTTTTTCTTCCGCCAAGACTTGGCGCGCGCGTTCTCGAATTTCTGCGGGCACGGAAAGCGCTTTCTGATGATGCGGCTTGATGCGGGCGTCTACAATCAGCGGGGTTTCGCATGTCCAGTGCTTTTCGCGAATTTGGGCGCGATAGCCGAAAACATCCTTCGCCGGATCAGAACGTGTAAAGGTTAGCCACAAGAAATCGCGAAGATTGCTAGTGTCCAAAGAAGAATCGAGTTCAGAATCGACAATCGAAATCCAGGGGTAATTCTCGCGGAATTCCCAGTGAGCAAGCGCCTCTTCGATTTGTGCGATGAAGTTTTCGCGGTCAGTGCTATCAAAGGCGGGGCCTTGTAAAACGATGACACCAGGCATCGGAATCTTGGCCGAGGTGATTCCCAGAATCTTGAACGATTGCAAATCTTCGGGATTGCGGCGGAGCTCGCGTTTCTTTAAGCCGGCGGCAGCAAGGGTTAGCTTGGAGCCGTGATTCAGCTTGCTTCCGGTGTAGTCCAGCGTATCGATGCTCGTGCTTGTTTCAAAATGCAAGTCGCGGCTAAAGTCGATTCGTTCCAGCACATGCCCGAAGAATCCGGCGACATCGTTGACGTCGATTTTATGGCCGGCCTCTTCGTCTTCGGCGGCGGCAATCAAAAGGTACTTGGTCAGGCTCGCCTGATTGAATCCGAGAATGGCGTTTGCCGTCTTCAAGAGTTCGAGAGGCTCGCGGTCTTCGGGCTTGGCGTAAGGCCTAAAGCGTTCGTGGGCAAGCGCCAGACAAAGCGGGTGGACTCCGGCATCATCAACGGCGTGGAGTGCCACAAGTCCCGGAATCGAGGCGGGCACCATGGGCTTTGTAATCTGGTGAATAAAACTTCCGAACAAGGTGTCTTCTTGTGGCGGGCGCCCTACGACGGTAAAGGGGTAGATGGCGTTCTTTTTGCACAAGACTTTTTCGACCTTGAGATACGGGAACGGGTGCCTATCGGAATAGTAGCCGATGTGGTCGCCGAAGGGACCTTCAGACTTTAAATCCGGCTGGAGTTCGCCCAGAATGCAAAAATCCGCATCGCTTGAAACCAGGTAGCCGTCGTGAATAAAGTAACGGAAACGCCTGCCGCCGAGCATGCCTGCAAATAGCAGCTCGCTCAGATTTTCTGGCATGGGCATCACTGCTGCAACGGTTTGCGCGGGAGCGCCTCCGATAAAGATACTGACCTTGAGAGGTCTGCCTTCTTCGATGGCCTTCTGGTGGTGTCTGGCAATGTCGCGCTTAATTTGGTAATGGAGTCCGCATTCGTCGCTGGCGTAATCGTTCCCTGAAATCTGCACGCGGTACATGCCCACATTCGTCGTCATGACCGAGGCGTTCTCGGCGGGGCGAGTCGCCACCTGCGGGAGCGTCAAGAAGGCGCCGCCATCATCTGGCCAGCAGACGATCTGTGGCAGGTCCGAAAGCTTGCATTCCTTAAAATCCTTAAGGCTTCCGCCTTTTTTCGGGAGTGAATGCAGGCCTGTGCGTGCGGCTCTCAAAAGCTTGGCGGGGGAGGCGTGCTTGAAAAATTCCACCGGATTCGATTTGAACAGGACCGCAGTCTGGGTTCCTTTCAGGGTATTGCGGAACAGAAAATCAAGCCGTTCCTGCGTGCCAAAGATATTGCAAACAGCCCTGAACGGGCTCCCTTTCACATGTTCGAAAAGAATGGCGGGACCCTTGTTTTCGAAAGCCTGGCGGGCGATTTCTGCCATTTCCAAGTACGGATCCACCTCGCGCTGAATGCGCCTGAGCATGCCTGCTCGTTCAAGATCTAGCAGTGCCTGTTCCAGGTTTCTGTACATGGAAATCTCCGCTGCTATCCGGCGGTAGCGGATTGGTCGATGGCGCTGAACCCTTGGGTCTGTTTCTTGCTTTCGATGGCAGCGAGTGTATCGCGGGCGTCCTTACGGCTAGCCACGGCGTAAACAACCGAAGCGTTGTCCATCACTTTTGCAAAAGCTTCTTCGGGGAATTCACTGAAACCCTGGAACGAAAAATCGTCGTAGCAGGCAGTCAAATTGCCTTCGTCTACAAATTCGTGGCTCGCATTGAATCCGCGGAAAGGACCTTTGTCCAGGCGGACCATGATTTTGCCCTTGTTGATAGCACTGATACGACCCGTCCAGCAAATCTTGCGGAATCCGACTACAACAGTGTAGCGCACGATTTCGCCGGCTTCGATTGCCTTGGGCAGCGTATAGTGTACAACAGGGGATTTTCCGATAGTCACGTTCATGGGCGCATAGCGCATGGTCTCCAGCATATTTGCCAGAGTATATTCTTGCCATGAAGTTTGACTGTATTGAACCATATTCAATAATTTAGCAAAAAGAAATGTGATTTGTCGTGAGTCTTACAAAATAAAATGCGTTTTTTCAAAGCTCAACGATTAGAACTCGAAATCAACTGCACGGCGTTCTGTTACGACTTTTTTAACAAATGATACAATTGCCAAATGTTCCGGATGGTTCTGGTAAACATCCAGTGCTGCTTTGGTGTGGAACGTGGTGTCGAGTGCAACATCGTATTCCACGTCTCCGTTACCCAGTTCGGCCTTGTTGAAGTTCAAACCCGATTCAATGCTCAGGAGTCCAGGAATCTTTCCTGCCAAGGCATGGAATGCATCGACCATTTTCTGGCCGTTCTCTTTTGCTGTGGCACCTTCGGCTTCGCTCTTCAATTTCCAAAATACAATGTGACGGATCATGATTTCCTCTTTTGATTATAAATTTGTTTGTAAAGGTCCAATTGCCTCTTGAAGCAATCATTCCAGCTGAATTTTTCGGCGTAGGTTCGGGCATTGGCCTTCTTTTGGCTCAAGTCCGAACGGTAAAGTTCAACGATGGCGTTTGCCAGGGCTTCGGGGGTTCGCTTTTTCAAGACAACGCCTGCACCAGAGTTCTGTACATGCTCGGCGGCAGCGCCAGTGCTAGCGCCAATCTGGGCGTTCCCGCAGGCCATACTTTCCAGAATTGAAAGGCCGAAAGTTTCCCAGCCCGAAAGGGCGAGTCCCATGTCTACGCTGGCGTAATGCCTTGCCATTTCATCGATGGACGAAATGAATCCGGCGTACTGAATGTGGGAATGTTTCTGGACGGCTTCTTCCACTTGGGGTAAGTAGGGTCCCGTACCTGCAAAGACAAGGGCCGGTTCGCACCCAAGCTTTTCTGCAATCAAGGGGTAGGCGCCCAACAAGAGCTCGATTCCTTTTTCTTCGCAGAAACGATGCGGGAAGAATATGGTGAGTCGTTCAGGTCTTCCGGCCTTCAGTTGCAAAACAAGCTTTTCATCTCGCTTTTCGGGCGAGAACATCTGGATGTCGCAACCGAGCGGAATCCAGTGGGATTTGGGCAAGTGGTTCTTTTCGAGGCGTTTCAGGACTTCGTCGCAAGAAACTTGGATGCCGTCGAAATGTTTGAATTCCTGCCGGGCGTACCAGAAGGCGACCTTCTTTGCCAGAATTCCTAATGTGCGTCCGAACTTGTTTGTCACGGGGCGCTGCACATAGGTAATGGGAAAATCTGCATGCCAGAAACTCAAAAGAATCGCTTCTGGTACCACCTTCTTGGCCACATGGCGCACCACAGTGGGTAAAATATAGGGCGAACCGACTTCAATCACTTGGGGCTTGTATTTTTCAAGCACGGGCCTAATCTGCGAAGGTCTCCACATAAAGCGGTATTCCCACTTGCCAGGAAATCGATACGCTTCCACGTGCTCGATAATGAGCCCCTTGCTTTTTTGCTCGGTATAAGTTTTGGAATCTGGCATTACAAAGACGGACAGGACTTCTTCCTGGTTTTCGTAAAAAGCCATCTTCTGCAAATGATACCTGCGAACGCCTCCGCCAGAAGGACTCCAGAAATTATTGAAATCAACAATCGTGAACATTAAAGGAGCTCGATTTCTTCTTGCATGCGGTTCGAAAGCGGGTCGATAGAAAGGGTGCCCTGGTACAGCTGGTTGTTGCCGAGACGCTTTGAATCGACAGTCAGGAACATGTTGCCGTCTTTGGAATCCAGCCAGTAAATGGCGTCGGAATCGCGCAGGTAGGCTCTCGGTCCTACAAGTCCCTCTTCAGAATCGATGAGTTCTCCGCCCAAGAACAGCGGTATGTCCAGCGCCTTGTACAGGTCAAGAATCACCGAAGAGCGCCTTTCGTGAATATCAGAAAGGTCCGCATGGTCCGAAACTTTCAAGTGGTCTAAGCCGTCAATGATAACGACAAGGTTGCGGTGTTCCTTCACTTCTTCTTTCAGGTTCTGGAGCAGCACGATGTTGTCGAAATTGTTTTGGTCATCCCAAATTTCTAGGCGATTGTTGCGCACGAAAGCCATCAAGTCGCGAGTGGCTTCCAGAATTTTCTGGTTCACGGATTCGTCAATGCTCTGCTTGCGAACGGTCAGTACCGATTCGCCAATGAGCATGGCCACGAGCCTGTCAAAAATCTGGCGGCGTGGCGTTTCAAGGGCGATGTAAATCAGCTTCAGATTGGGATTGCTCTGGACCAAGTCCAAGGCGAGGCTTGAAAGGAGTGTCGTCTTCAGACCGAAGGGCTTGGAAGATACATAGAAACAACCGGACTGGATACCGTCGATTTCTTGCGTCAGTTTCGGGAAGGTGTTGAGGGCGTAACCCACGCTGACATCGGGCGGGCAACCCATGGCCGTATCGAAGTTTTCCTTGATGTCTTGCAACAGCATGGAACGACGGTGGGTATGTACCGTATCTTCGCCGGTATTTTGCACCAAAGAAATCAACTGGTCGGCCCCGTTCTTGCGAACCACCAGGTCTACGGTCTCTTCCTTCGGAAGGACGATGGACTTGAATTTCAAGTTCAGACGTTCCGCCATTTTCAGATATCTTTGAATGCGGAATTCCTGCTCGCGACGATCCAGTTCCCGTCTGAGAATGACCGTGACAGATTCTGCGCCGCATGCCTTTAACTTGTACAGGTGGCTCAGTGAGAGTTCCTGGTACATGGTGGAAACCACGCCTGGTATGCCGGCAAGGTCTGCGGTCAGGGCATCAAAGAACCCTTCTACAATGATGGGCTTCGTTACGTCGGACTGGATGTTGAACGGAATGTCGCTGGGACCCGAGGCATAAGAAACGTAGGTGTGCGGTCCGTCGGATTCGTCAATGAGACGGCCATAAACGGAATGAATCAATCCCTTGGAATTGCGGGCGGGGATCGTGATGCGGGGTTCGTGGTAAGCGTCCAGGTTGTCCAGGTAGAAACTAATCTGGTGTCGTTCGATACCCGACATCATGCAGAAGCTGACAAAGGGTTCCGGGTCACCGCTGTAATAACCGATGCCGTAAAGCTGGGCCTGTCCTATGCTCCAGCCTCGGGCAGCCAAGAAGTCTGCCGAAGAAGGGCTCTTGCAGGCCGCCCAGTGGCAGTAGCGCACAAAGTTTTCCAGGACCTTATTCTTTTCTCCGCCGATTTCCTTGATCCACGGGTGTTCTTCTTGCAGTTCGTGTTCCTGTTCAAGAGTCCCTAAAAAGTTAACGGCTTCAGCCCTGGCGGCCGGTTCTTCCATACCGTTAAAGCGGCTACGCATTACAAATTCGACTAAATCGCCTTCGCTTCCGCACTGTAGGCAGCGGTAGCGCCAATAACCCAAGGCGTCGTAAAAGAATAACGAGGTTTCTTCGGGAGAATGGAACGGACAGCATGCAATCAGGTTTCGACCCCAGCGACTTAAAGGGATTCCCAGCTGTCGCGGATGGGTCTTGGCTCGCATGACAATTCCTGCATGTTCTTGATCAATAATCATTAGAAGCCTCTCTTTTATACAGTAAAAATCTAGTTATTTCTGTTGCGCGGGAGTACAGAAATTTATTTTTACTGCATGATTGTCCTTGGTATAGATCCTGGGTCCATTACGACCGGTTACGCTTTTATCGAAGTGGGCTTAACGAAGCCAACGGTTTTGGAATACGGAACTTTACATGCTCCTGCTGCCCATGCCCTTGAAGATCGGTTGCTTCATATTGTGTCGGGACTGGAAAAGCTGCTGGACAAGTACAAACCGGAATCTTTCGGGATGGAAGGGATTTTTTTTGCCAAGAACGCCAAGAGCGCCCTGGTGCTGGGGCATATTCGCGGAGCAGTCCTGGTGGCATGCCGTAAGCGGGGAATGACCTATTCTGAATACAGTCCCCGCATGGTAAAGCAGGCGGTTACCGGAGACGGTAACGCGTCCAAGGAGCAGGTGGCGAATATGATTTTTGCCCGTCTCGGAATTCAGGGAGGAGACCTGCCGCTGGATGCGTCGGATGCATTGGCCATTGCCTGGACCCATGCCAATCCGTCTCCTTTAAGCGAGGCCGTGTCAAAGGCTATAGGCAAAAAGAAAGTGGTCCGTAAAAAGAAGGCCTCAACCAAGCAATGGTTGGATTTGATTGAAAAGATGGGAGGGCATGTTTGATGGATTGTTATGGGCTTCGTGGTGTAGACTGTCCCGACTTTGTTAAGGTAGACGGTTATATTGTAGATAAATTAATTTTAGAGGATTACACTAAATTAAAGGAGTCGCTGGCGAAATTTGGCTTTGCGCTCCGCATCGAGTCGGCATACCGCCCCTTCGAAAGGCAACTTTCTATTTGGAATCGCAAGGCCAGCGGTGAACTGAAGCTTCTTTCTGCCGAAGGACTCCCCATGGAGCGCCCGACAGATGAAGAAGAATTGATGTATGCGATTTTAACTTGGTCGGCGCTCCCTGGTGCAAGCCGTCACCATTTGGGAACCGACCTGGATGTAGTGGATGGCAACGCTTGTCCCGCCGGTTACGAGGTGGAACTTACGCCCGCCGAATGTGACGGCATGTTCCGCCCCTTCCATGAGAAATTGACCGAATTGATGGGGGCGGGGGAGTCCTTCGGCTTCCAGCGGGTTTTCGTGCCTGGCCGAGGACGAATTCAACCTGAAATGTGGCATATAGCGCACTTGCCCACATCTCGAAAATATTTGGAAAGCTTTTCGCTCAAGGGTCTCCGTACTCTTTACGAGAAAACGGATATTGCTTGCAAATCCGCCTTGTTGGACAATCTTGAAAGTCTTGCCTACGATTACATCTACCCCTATTTTGTGTAAAATCGATGCGCTCTACCCTTTCACAGACTTTGACTGAATATGGCCAATCCGTTCTCGGAACGTCGCTTCGTTATATCCCCTGTACGGGACGGTGTCGCCTTTTGGTAATCGCCGGTATTCATGGCGAAGAACCGGAAACCACATTCTTGTTGAGTCGCGTATTGCGGGCGTTTGAAAAGCCTTTTGAATCGGTCGCCTTTGTTTTATGTGCAAATCCTGACGGCATGACGCTTGGCACCCGCGGTAATGCCAATGGGGTAGACCTGAACCGTAACTTTCCGACGGACAACTGGAGCGAAAATCCGGTCCAAGTCCGGTCTGTTTTAGAGGCTCCACGGGATACATCCCTTTCTGCCGGAGCAACTCCTGGGAGTGAACCAGAAACGGCCGCCCTCGTCTCGTTGATTCAAACGCTAGCTCCCGAAACCATACTTTCGATGCATGCTCCTATTGCCTGTGTTGATGCTCCTGTGCGTTCTGCATTGGTTGCAACCTTATGTGAGACTTTCGCTGTTCCCTGGCAACCCGATATCGGATACCCTACGCCGGGGAGTCTTGGAACCTGGTGCAAACAACAAAAAAGTCCAGAGTGTATTACCCTGGAACTTCCTAGAATGTCTTTAGAGGCCTTGTTTGACCGCTATGCCATATCCTTTGCGGAATGGCTTAAGAACGTCTAGCGGCGTTCTTCGACCTTGTTTCTTTCGGCTTCTTCAATAATGCTTTTGCGCTGAATGAGGCCGACTGTGAACCCGATAATCAGGTAAGAGCTGCAAAGAACCAGCAGGTATTCCAGAATGAACGGAACTTTTTCCGAAATAAACAGGAATCCGCAGACATAGGTAATGACTATCAGAATAGCTTGGCCGATATTGAACAGCTGGTTCTTACGGGGCTGAAGCTTGGGCAAGAACAGCGGGCTTACCATCAGGAGACCAGTCACGAGCATCACCAAAACGGGAACAATCATCATGGGATTTTCGGGATTCTCGAACAGGCCGTTGGACTTCAGGTACACAATCAGGATTGCATTGATCGCTCCGGCGAAGGTAGACGGAAGGCCAGAGAAATGATGGTGGTAGACGTCGCTATCGCAGGCATTGTACTTGGCAAGACGCATGGCTGCGCAAAGCACGTAGATGGAGAACGTAACGATCAGGAGCGCACCGTTAGCCTGGAACCATTCCGGGGCCAGGGTCTTGTAGGTGAAGAAAACGGTAAAAGCCGGAGCGAGGCCGAATGCGATCAGGTCGGCAAGGCTGTCGAACTGGGCACCGAACTCGGAACTTGCGTTCACCAGGCGAGCGGCAAATCCGTCCAATTTATCCAAGAGAACGCTCAAGATAATGAAATAGGCACCGGTGCGGATAGGGTCAGAAGAGGTAAAGGAACTGAATGCGCCGGTCACCCAGCAAATGGCAAAAACGCCCAGAAGAAAGTTCATGCTGGTAAAGGCATTCGGCAAAATAAAACGAGACTTACCCATAAGGGCCTCCAATAAGAAGTTCGAGTCAAAGATAATAATTTGGGCCTTAATTGGCGGGCTTAATGCTCCAGAGAGCCTTTACGCCTGCGGCTACTACAAGGCTCTGGGGCGGTGCATAAGGATTTTCTTCGGTGGGGAAGTTTGTCCAATGCTTGGTCGAGAACTGATAGTACTGCGTGGGGCGGTACATGACCGGAATCACCGGAATAGTTTCCATGAAGATGCGGTTCAAGTCACGATAGGCCGCAATCAGGTCCTTTTCATTGGTGAGTGCCGGGATCTTCTGTATCAGCTTGTCAGCTTCTTCGTTCTTGTAACGACCCTGGTTAGCGAATGCTTCTTCGCCGATTTCCTTGAAGGAAACCAAACCCATCACCTGGTCGAAACGGTTCCAAGGGGAGGCGGCCGAAAGTTCTGCCGTCTGAGTCTTCATGGCCAAGTCGAAGGTGCCGAGTCTCAGGTTCTTGTCCCATACGCTGTAGTCAACGAATTTTTCTTCGGCGGCGAGTCCGATTTCGTGGAGCGATTCTACGATAACCTTGATGGCGTCTTCCCAGTCGGTCCAGCCCTGCGGGCATTCAATAGTGAAATTGCGGACGGGTTGCTTTTTCTTGTCCAGGAGTCTTCCACTTTCGTCCCAGCTGTAGCCTGCGTCAGTCAAGATGGTCTTTGCCTTTTCGATATCGTAACTGTAGCCGTACTTATCGGCATCGTCCTTGTTGAAAAATTTGGATTCTGTACCGAAGGGCAGAATGAATCCCGGCTGAATCATGGGGGTGTAATTAGATACGGCGCGGGACTTGATCTTTTCAAAGTTGATGGAGTGCATCATGGCGCGACGGAGTGCCACGTCATTAAAGGGGGCGTTCTGGTGTGCAATAAGAAGGGTGGTGATTGAGCCGGGAAGGTGATAGGGCTCGTTTCTGCTCCAGGCGCGGATACTGTCCTTTGCCTTATCCCAAATACGGGGGAGGAACACCGACGAAATATCCAAATTGCCCTTGGTCATGGCGCTGTTAAAGTGGTTGTTGCCATTGTACAGGGAATGAATGATATACTTGGGAGAGGGCTTTTTACCGCCAAACTTGTAGTTGCCCCAGTAGTTATCGTTACGGACCAATACAATCTGATCGGGGGAGTAGGTCTTAATGTTGTAAGGACCGGAAACCACCGGCATGGAGTCGTTCTTGAAGGCGGTAATGCGGCTCATGTCGTAGTTCTTGCCGGACTTCGCCCCCTGGACTAGGGGTTCAAATACTGCCTTGGGCAAAATGGATGTTTCCGCAATGGCGTTCAGGATGATTAAGGGATTCTTGTTCTTGCCAAAGTGGAACGAAATATTGTTGTTGCCGTCGTTGGTAATTTCGCTCAAGAAGTTCCAGTTGCCGTGACGCGGCGTCGGCAAGATGGAGTCGATTTTGAATGTGTAAAGGACGTCGTCTACGGTGACGGGGGTGCCGTCACTCCATTTGGCCTTGGGATCCAGGTGAACTGTAATCTTGTCTTCGCTGCTGGAGTAGCTGTCGGCAAGCATGGGTTCCAGTTCACCGCTCAGCTGATTATAGGCCAGCAGGGCTTCGTAGGTGATTCGGCAATTGCCGTCAATGGGGAAGTTAGGATCGTAATCCAACGGATTGAATGTAGAAGGAGGTGCCCAGTCGAAGCCTCCGATGTACAGAGTCTCGCTGCGGTTGTACTCTGATTCGACCGTCTCGGGCGTAGCCTTGTTTTCTTCTTTGCAGCCAGCAAAGAACAAGGTACCGAGGGCGGTTGCCAGGGTGAACAATTGCTTCGCACGAACTTTAGCAGTGCATCCCAAAGAATTCTTTATATTCCCATAATCCATATCTTAAATTTAGTGTGTTTTTAATAAAAAAACCACCAAAATTTATTTACAAGACTTAAAAAGTACCCGTTTCAAGGGTGTTTTTTTACGTTATAAAGAAAATCCGTACAAAAGACGTTTCGGAGACGCGCTAAATAACGTGTGATTTAGGATAAATGGTGTTCCTGCACCGCCCGGAGTGCTAAACCGTTGTTCTTTTTTACCGGTTTTTAAAGAGATCCCCACAACCTCGTTTCCTTGGTCAATCCACGCAAAACCGTCTTTCACGAAGGGTTTCGGGAAAATGGCGTTCTTGCCGGCGTATTTCCACAGAGGGGCGCCCGCTTCGGAGTAAAGCAGAATTGCCTGATCCGAAAGACTGACGAGGAATTTTTTTTCACCATGATCAGGGATAATTTGCAACGATGAAATGGCGTTTTCCATCAAGATTTGAAGAGGGGGGTCTTTCTTTTTCTGGTTGAAAAGATATAACTTGTTTCCGCTAGCTGCGGCTGTAATGGAATCGGTGCTGAGCAGGTGAGAAATCTGACCTGGAATTTTGCGTGTGGAATTTTCCTGGGTTTGGCCGGCTTCGTCGTCAAGAACCACAAGGTCGCCTTCCAGGTTGCAGATGAAAATCTCCCGGTCTGATTTGGAATGCAAGAAGGGTACCGAGAATACCTTTCTGGACCAGGCCAGTTTGTTTTCTGGCCTTAATATTTTGAGCAGGAATCCGTTCCATGTGGAAATATAAATGGCGTTTTCGGTTACGTCCATTTTAAAAGCCTTGCCGGGAAGCTGCAATGTAACGGGAGCGACATCCTTGTTTAAATCGTAAATGGAAATGTTGTAGCCTGATGCGATGGCCAATGCGTTTTCGTCGTTTTCGATAACGGGGCTGTTATCCAGGGCTCCGATATATTTGGCCCAGCGGATTTCTCCTGATTCGGCATTGATGCAGAACAGTCTGTCTGCTGCGGGGTCAATGGTGTACAGATATTTCTTGCTGCTAAAGAATTGGGGATAGCGCGTTTTCGGTGAAATGGGAAGCATCGTCACGAATTTAGCCCCGATTGCTTTCCCGTAGCGGCTTAAAATGAGTTGTGTCATTTGTGGGTTGCTACCGGAAAGCCGTACGGCTTCAGACCATGCCTTTTGTTTTTCACGTTCGTTGTCTTTGTTCTGTTCCAGGTAAAGGGCCTTGAAGAACCAGCCTTCGGCATTACCGGGTTCCAGCTTGAATAAGGAGTCAAGAATCGGAGGCAGGTCTTCCCATTCTTCGTGTTCGACTATATCTGCCGCTTGCCGCGCAAGAATTTCAGAAAGCAGAATCTTTTTGCCGTAGTAATGGGGCGAAAGAGAAACGAGCTTGCGGTCGCCAAAGTACAGGTACAGGCTTCCATTAGTGTAAATGGGGGCCTGTTCAACGGGCTTGGCAAAGTTGAAATGCCATAGCGGATTCAAAAGGGTGTCTACAGCAGTGATGGCGCCTTCGTCAGAAAATAGTCCAAGGGTTCCTTTGGCAAGTGGGTAAATGGAGGATGCGTCGCTCCGAATGGCTTTGCGGGTTAAACCGCTTCTCTTGTCAATAAGCGAGATTCTTCCTGAAGCTTCAAGCAGGACGATTTCTTTTTCAAAGGAAAAAAGGCTTTCGATGTTGCTTGCCGAAATTTTCCAAATGGGGGTGGTCCTTTGCTTGGGATAGTAGGCGTAAAGGTAATTGCCGGATATTAGGTAGAGAGAACTTTTGTCTATCAGGACATTCTTGATGACGTCAAATTGGGCGATGGATTTTCTTGGGGATCCGTCTTCGGCCGAAATAAAGTGAAGGGCGTTGTCGGTGCAGTTTAAAACAAATTCGTTTGTCGGTGCAAAGAATCCTTCGGGGACGCAACCGTTATATTTGTCATCGATTTGCGAGACGATTCGCTTGTTGTTTAAAATTGAAAGTTGACGTTCGGTCTGAACGAGTACCCTGTTGCCTTCGCTCCAGAAGTGCGTGATGCCGGTGATGGGGTAGCTCTTGTTAGGGGTGTTTGCATACAAAGCCTTGAATACAAGGCTGTCCTGGTCGGCGGGCTGGTACCAAATACCTTGGCGGTCAATGTTGAAAATTTGCTGATGGGCGGGTGCCGTCGTGATGATATCGAGTCGGTCATCCTTGATTTTGCAAATGGAGCCATCGTTCAACAGCAGGAACGTGGGATTTTTACCGAAGGTCTTTTGAATCGGGGTCTTTAATTGAATCGGTGCGCGCAACAGGGCTTCGGGCTTGGTACTGGTTGCGCTCTCTCGTTCCGAAAGCCAATAGGCTTTAGCGACTTCATTTGTCCTGGCGAGGCTTTGCTCGTAGTAAAAGTTTGCGGAAGTCTTGTTGTCCGAAAGTTCCTGGATTTTGCCTAGATAAAAATATGCTTTTTCTTTGTCGTCTTCATCGCCTTTCATGGCGGCATTTTCAAGCATCTTTATCGCTTCGGAGGTTTCGCCCTTCATTTCGAACAGATAAAGTGCTTCTTGGATGCTTGTTTCCATTTTCTCGGCAAATGTGAAAGAAACAAGTCCGCATAACCACACGAGCGCAAGCGCCGTGCGAATGTTCATACACTTTATGTCTGTTCTAATCCGTTTCATTTATGCATCAAATTTGTATCCGGCTCCTCTCACCGAAATAATGAATTTGGGGTTATCCAAATCGTCTTCGATTTTACGGCGGAGATTGGCGATATGGTTGTCGACAGTGCGGGTCGAGGGCATGTTCTCGTCTGTATAGCCCCAGATTTCCTTAAGCAGGGTTTCGCGCAAAATGACTTCGCCTCGGTGCGCCCAGAAGAATTTCATAATCAGGTATTCGCGGGTGGTCAAATCCAGAGGAACTCCGCCTTTAGTCGCTTCAAATTTCTTCACGTTGATGCTGATGTTTGCAAATTCGAGAACGTCGGGAACAGCAATGGTGTTATTGCTGGCCTGAGGCTCGATACGGCGTCGGAAAGCTTTGACTCGGGCGAGTAATTCAAGAATCGAGAAGGGCTTGGTCACATAGTCATCGGCACCCATTTCAAGCCCAGCGACCTTGCTCGTTTCTTCGGTCTTGGCGGTGAGCATAATGATATAGGTATCCGGGTGCTTGTTGCGAATGTAGCGGCAAACTTCAAAGCCGCTCTTTTTCGGAATCATCAAGTCTAACAGCACCAAATGGGGCTGGTAGGAATCCGCCTTGGCAATCGCTTCTTCACCATCGCAGGCCGTTTCAACGGTGTAGCCTTCCATTTCAAAGTTGTCCTGGAGGCCAAAGCGGATGATTTCTTCGTCTTCTACGATGAGTATTTTGAAGTTCATGGTTATTCTGCCTTTTTAAACTTGACGGTGAACGTGGAACCCTTACCGGGCTTGCTGACCAACGAAATGGTTGCCTTGTGTGTTTCGGCCACACGCTTGACCGTTGCAAGGCCGAGTCCGGAGCCCTTGGTACTGCGGGTCATTTCGTCACCCACTCTATAAAAATCATTAAATATATTTTTTTGTTCAGAAACAGCGATGCCGATGCCGGTGTCTGCCACCGAGAATATGACCCAATCGCTGTCGCTTTTGACTTCAACCTTGATGTCTCCGGGGGCGTTGGTATACTTAATGGCATTGTCAATAAGATTCTGTACCAAACTGTACAGCGCCGTGTAGTCGCCCATAACGAATACATTAGGTTCAAAATGAGTGTAGAAGGTAAGGCCCTTTTCTACGCCGATATCTTCGACAGCGTCAAAGACCTTCTTGGCGCAAATGGAAAAGTCGAGACGTTCCCACTTGAATGCTCCTGTACCGTGTTCCATGCGGGTGTAGTTGAGAATGGCTCCGATCAGGTTCTCTAGTCTAGAAGCTTCTTTGCCAATGAGGGTGGAATATTCCTGCACCTTCTCGGCTCGCTGCAATCGGCCGCGGGCCATCATTTCTGCAAACATCTTGATAGAGGTCAGAGGAGTCTTTAGTTCGTGGGAAACGCTGGACAAAAAGTTTGCCTTCATGGCCAAAAGCTTTCGCTCCTGGGTAATGAATCGGAACATAAAGAATGATCCGAAAATGACGGTGATGAGGGCGAACAACATCAAACCGTACATCAAGAACATGCGGTGTCTGGTTTCTTTGTGAATATCTTGCATGTCTTTTTCGTACAGGGTAAATTCCCATTCTAGCGCTTCTGAAATGTAATGCTGGGTGATGATGGGTGCGTTTTCCGGAATCTCACCCATAATGACTTTTTCGTTGTTTTCGGTAATGGAAAACGGAATGTTCTTGAATGTCTGTATGACGGGTTTCAGCTTGTTTTGTAGTCTTGCCTTGTATGAATCCCGGTTTATAACGGCAATCACCACCTGGTCTCCCGAAAGGTAGGGATAGGACATTTTGAACAAAGTCATTTCGTCAGTGTTCTTGTACAGGATGCCTTCTTTTGAGGAAACATCGTCATCCAGTATTTCTTGGAACAGGTCGCGGTTGTAGTACAATATGTCCATGTAGCCAAGCTGGCGGTTGAAGTTCTCCCGCAAGTTCCAGAAGGCTTCGCGCTTTTCTTGGGACAGATTTTCAAAAGAAAGAATTTGGGTGAAGGTGGACTCAAAGAAGTACCTGGACGAAGAAATATCGTCGATGTTCTGCTTCTCAAGGAATTGGGCTAGCACCGACAGACAGTAATCTTGGGCTTCCTGGTGCTTTCTCTGGTTTACCAGGATTTCGAAATGGAGCAGGTTTACGGCATATGTCAGGTCGGCATGCAAATAGCCCTGCTGATGGGGATTGTTTTCAAGAATGGCAAGCAGATGCAACGCTTCGTCATATTGTTTTCTTTTGAAGTAGAAGCGGATAAGTCCCAGAATGCTCTGGACTTGTTCGTCCTTGGTTTCAAAGAAAAAGCTTGCTGGTCTAAGGCTTCTGGCTCGTTGTTCCAAATAGATTTTTTGGGAAATGCTGTCCTTCAGTCCCTTTACTTCTTCTTGATAGAGCCTTTTGTCCAGAGCCGAGGGGACGCTGCTTGAAAAGTTCGAAGAATTGAAGAATTTCTTCGACGACAGGTCCGGATAAATCAGGTTCCTGTTATTGAACAGGAATATGGCGTCGATTCCTTCCACGGACTTGAATTCGGTGGCATGTCCAAAGTCCAGCAAACCCTGGGGTTGCTCGTACAAAAACAGGGATGCCGCCTTGGTTTCTTGGTATATCTTCGCCTGTTCTTTTTCGATGGCGTCTTCGACTTCGTTTTGAAAGGCATTCAGGTTTTCGTCGAAGTTTTTCTGTGAAAGGTATATCTCGTTCTGGATATTCCTGAAACTCAGAACCGACAGAATTGCCGTCGGGAGGACAATTCCTCCCGCGAACAAAAGGACGAACAGCAGATTATTACGTGAAACCTGCATTGCCAGTCCTTACGGAAATTTGGGACTTAAAGCAGTTGTCTTATTGGGCAATCTTTGCACGGTGGGTCACCGATACCCTGTGTCCAACTTCGATTCTTCTGCTGTTGGAGTAAATTTCGCGAATCAGAATGCTGGATTCGTTTTCGGCAGCTCTTGCGATAATGCCGCGGCCAATCAGGCGGGGCGGAAGGGATTCGTCGGTCTTGTCTTCTTCCCACACGGCAACGGCGTCACCGGTATTGTAACCTTGCTGAATACCCTTGTCGATCAACACGTAAGAGAATGCTCCAATAATCAGCATGGGGTCCATGGAGTAACGGATCATGGCAAGGGAATCCATCTTGGCTTCCTTAACCTTGGAGTATCCGGCTACGTTCAAAGTCTTGAGGGGCTGCTTCATGCGAGCCTTGGACTGGCTAATCTTGATTTCGCGGAAGGTGGTGACAATCTTTGCTCGAGAAAGGGTGTCGCCAATGGCGGTAATCTTGGCGATGCCGGAAAGGCGGAGCAGGGCATAACGGTCGAAACCGCTTCCCTTGGCAGCCGGAACGTCAATGGCCTTGGCGTCGATGATTTCGACGAGGTCGCCACGCTTCAAGTTGGCGTTGGTCTTTTTACCGATTCCCACCACCACTTCGGCTTCGGGCATGTGAATCAGGGGTTCTTTCTTTTCGCCCGACTTGATCGAGATAAAGCGCTTGTCTTTTTTCAAGGAATCAAGCGTATAGATTTCGGGGGCGTGCATCTGGTAGTAGCCATTGAAAATCTTGGGAGCCGGACGCTGCTTGTAGTAGTATTCGTCGTTGGCCTTGGCCTTCTTGATTCCCTTCTTGTCCTTGTCGCGCAGGTTGCCGAGCATGCCTTCGAAATCGCTGTTGCGTTCGTCGCCATCATCGCAACCGGCGTTAGCGACCGTCAGCCCCTTGCCTTTGGGGAGTGCAGAATCCGAAATGCTTGCGTTACAGGGATACTTGCTCTTGTTTTCGACCTGCAACACATTGCCTTCGCGAATGGTATCACCCAGATAAATGGAGTCGCCCGGATAAATCCAGTGCGGGTCCTCGATATGGCGGTTATTTTCCCAAAGATCCGGCCAGGCAAAGGGGTCTTTGAGGAATTCGTCGCTCAAATCCCAAAGGGTATCACCTTCTTTAACGATGTAGGCAGATGCCAACAAGGCAGAAAGTCCCAGACAGATGGATGCACATTTCAAAAATCGCATAATAATCCCTTACAGGCTGTTATACCAATAATTTAACCTTTTCTTTGCTTAAAGGTAGGGGCTTTTTGGCTAAAATGTGGAATTTCTTGCGTTTTTTGGCTAAAAACGCGTTCTTGTGGGCGTTGTATGGTTCTGGAGCGCTGCTTTTGGGCTGGATTCTGTCCTAAAAGCCCGACGCGATCCGGTACAAACAAGAAGAGCAGTTCGAACTTTCCGGAACCCGGTTCCAGGTACAGGGGGATGTTCTTGCGGAGCATGTACCCTTCGTTGCGGAATTGCTTGATTGAACGTGCGGCAATTTCGAGATCTGAGGTCTGCAAGAGAATGCGCTCCGGTCTGGAGAAGGCTGCTGCCTGCACGACGCCCGGGGCCAACGGTTCGTCACCGGGCAAGTTGAAGTAGAATGTCCATCGGCCTTCGTTTTCTTCTTTCCCGAAGAATTTGCCGAAGAAATCCTGTTCCACATGGGAACGAACAAACTTCATGTTTTCGCTCATGGCATTGCGAGCGTTCAGTCGGGAAGACATCATGGCATATTCGCGGCAGTCCATGGATACGACGCGCTTGAATTGGTTGGCAAGGGATGCCGAAACAAAAGAGGATCCCGAGTAGAATTCAAAGAAGGAATCTTCGGCATTGGGGTGAATTGCATTCTGGATGCGGAGGGGAAGTCCAATCCAGGGATCGCGAATGCGGGGAGCCCAATCCAAAACATGCATGCTGATTCCTGTGTCACCGATGGGCATAAAGTCCCTACCGAAGGCGCTCTTGGCTTCGACCTTGACGGGAGTCGTTCCCGCAGGATCAAAGAGAATGTCCGGCAGGCATTGGATGTGGTGACAACTGATAACTTCGGGGCAGTTTCTTTGTACGAAATCAATGAAGGTCTTGTAACCGTGAGCTGAAAAACGTCCCTTCAGGTTTACCTGAACCAACATGGCATAGCGTCCGTCACCAGTGGCGCGGAACCAAATTTGACGCAGAGCCTTCTTAAAGATATGCAGGTGTTCTTTTTTGAGTTGCTCAAAGACGTTAGTTACGATCTCGGGCGTATCCATGTCGCGGGCGGGAGCTTCAATGGAAAGCTTTTCTTGTTCGCCACGGTAAGTCTTGAGAATGCGCCAGTCGGAATGTTCTGGCACGGCTTCGGCAGTGTACCAAGCCTGGAACTTGCCTGGGATATGTTCGTTCTGGGCCCAGGCTGCGAGTTGTTGCTTGATGTCTTCAAAAGTCAGCGCTGCTTTACGTACAGGCTTTTCTGCCTTCGGGGCTTCGGCTTGAACCTTACCGCGGCGAGCGGAATTTCCGCGTGCGCGATTGTTTGTACTTCTCAAATTGTTCTTCATTCTCAAATTTTCGTTTTTCATTTGTACTTTCGCTTCGCTCAAGTCCCAAATGCTAGGCTCGGCCATGTCCAAGCAAGCTTGACCGCGGCGCTCGCCTTTTGCATTTGTCACGTTACTCATTACACATCATTTTACACCAGGAATCTCGGATAGATCCAGGAGCATTCGCGGGCAAGCATCTTCGGGAATTCGCGGAAGGTTCCGTTGATCTGGTAGAGGTTCAGGCTACCTTCCACAGGTGAAAGCTTAATCAGCGAGTCGGCTCGGGCTTCCAGGTAGGGGTATTCGTCGATGTTGCAGGACGATACCACGGCGCAGCCCGTGAGAGCGATAATGGTGTCCACCATCTGCATCAGAATCTGGTGGGGGGCGCCATTCAGTCGCGTGGACTTCGGGTTATGCAACACTGCAGAAATGGGGTCGATTACCACCACGCGGTAATCGTGGTTTTCCAGTCGCTTGGCACCTTGGATACGCTTGGCAATCAGCTGCGCCGTTTCAATCGGCGAAAGAGCTGTTCCGCGCAGGTTCAAGAAACCGAACTTCGGGGTGCTGGCGTTCAGGTTGCGCTTTCCGCCCAGCAAGTAAAGACGGTTCAGGAATACGGACTTGGTCAGTTCGAAGTTGATGAACAGGACGTCGCTTGAAGAGGTGGCGTTTCCAAACCAGTCTTCTCCGTAGCAAATGGAGAGGCCCAAGTCCATAAGTGCAAGGGACTTGCCGCTTTTCGGAGGTGCGGTGAACAAGAAAAATTCACCGGCACGGAGCATGTTCTCTACGATGGTCTGGTCTTTCTTGGGCGCTTCTTCGGTATCGCTGGCAAGCTCAATGAGGGGCTTTCCGTCCAAGGAATATTCCACCCATTCCTGCCATTCCTTGAAGTTCTTGGCGCCCTGTTCAAGACCAATCAGGTACTGCTGCTTACCGCCACGGAGCACGCCCGGCATGCGGACCATCATGTGCGGGTTGCGATTGCTGGAATCAACCTTGAATCCCTGGGAGTCCAAAGTCTTGAAAAGGAAATCGACTCTTTCGTAGTATTCTTCTTCGTCGTTGGCGAAAATCTTAATCCAGGCCTGTACGGAGTTTGCACCGGTGTTTACCAAGGCGGCACAGGGGAGGTTCAAAGCCTTAAAGTAGGCCAGCTGCTTGGCCAAGGACATTTTGGGATTGTCAACAACGACATAGCGGTAGCGCCAGGATTCATCGGAGGCGTCTTCGCCGCCCTTGACGGCGTTGATGCAAAGAAGGGCGCCTTCGGGACTGTCGAGACTCTTCATGATCTTCTTGATAGAGTCGTCCTGCCCGATGATGTTCGAAACGAGTTCTTCGGTGGAATCTGGAGTATTCGATACCTTGAACGAAATGGTTTCGTCAGGGTCGAAGGTTGCTTCGAGAAGCTTGGCCAGGTCTTTACGCCAGTCTGCGGCGGGCCATGGAATGGAAAGAGCTTCGGGATCGATTTTGAAGTTCTGCAACAGTTCCAGGGACTGGGTATCCAGTCCCATGGCCAGCATCTGCTCCATGGAAATCATGTTCGCCGAAAGCGGGGTGATAATCGGCATGGCCACGGTTTGCGGAGCCGAGGGCGCTTGAGCGGGAGCACCCTCCGCAACCGGGGCTGCGTTCTGTGCCGGCGCGGGCTGTTCCTGGGGACGTTCTGCGGAGCGCTTTTCGGCAGAGAACGCACGGCGAAGGGTCTGTTCGACTTCTTCGCCGTCCATGCCGTCATCGCGGGCCTTGCCGCCCAGCTGGAAACTCGCGTCCATGAACGTCCAACCTTCTTCCATGGCGGCAACGCCCGCCTTGTACAATTCGGATTTGAGTTCGTTCGGACTAAAAGTGCCTTTTAAGAACAGGTTGATGGTCTTTTTTGCGTTTTCCATAAGCGCCTCAGATTCTTTATCATACTGAATGTAGCTTTTTTATTTACAAAAGGGTACTTAAAAGTGCAAAATGCATGAAAAAACGCCCCGGAATCGCTCCAGAGCGTTGATTTTAATTTATTTGTAGTCTCGATTACTTGGAAGGATTAAAGGAATCCTTCAGACCAACCGTTCTATTGAATACGAGATGGCCCGGCTTGGAATCTTCGCTATCCAGGCAGAAGTAGCCCTGACGCATGAACTGGAAGCGGTCTTCGAGCTTTGCGTTGGCGAGGCTCGGTTCCACCTTGGCCTGCTTGATGACCATGGATTCCGGGTTCAGGTAGTCGTGCCAGTCTTCGCCTTCCGGGACCTGGGACGGATCTTCGAGTGTGAAGAGATTGTCGATCAGGCGCACTTCGGCGTCCACAGCGTGAGCGGCAGATACCCAGTGGATGGTGCCCTTGACCTTGCGGCCATCGGGAGTTTCGCCACCCTTGCTCTGCGGGTCATAGACGCAGTGAATCACCTTCACCTTGCCGTCGGCGTCCTTTTCGACGCTCTTGCAAGTCACGAAGTAGGCGCCTTTCAAGCGGACTTCGCCTTCCGGCTTCAGGCGGAAGTACTTCTTCGGCGGTTCTTCCATAAAGTCGTCGGCTTCGATGTAGAGTTCGCCGCTGAACGGTACCTGGCGCGTGCCTGCGTTCGGATCGTTCGGGTTATTTTCCACTTCGATCATTTCAACCTTGCCGGCTTCCCAGTTGTCGATTACGAGCTTGACCGGATCAATCACGGCCATCACGCGGTTGGCAGTCTGGTTCAGTTCTTCGCGGATGCAGAAGTAGAGAAGGTTCACGTCGACCATGGAGTCGGCCTTGGAAACGCCGATACGGTCGCAGAATTCGCGGATGGAACTCGGGGTAAAGCCACGGCGGCGGTAACCGCAGACCGTCGGCATACGCGGGTCGTTCCAGCCCATCACGGCCTTCGTCTGCACCAGTTCCAGGAGCTTGCGCTTGCTCATCATGGTGTAGGTGAGGTTCAAACGGGCAAATTCAATCTGCTGCGGGCGATTGTCGAGGCCCAGTTCAATCAAGAACCAGTCGTACAGCGGACGGTGAGCTTCGAATTCCAGCGTACAGATAGAGTGGGTAATGCCTTCAATCCAGTCGGAAAGCGGGTGCGCAAAGTCATACATCGGGTAGATGCACCATTTGTCGCCGGTACGGTGGTGGGTGCAGTGCTTAATACGGTAGATGACCGGGTCGCGCATGTTCATATTCGGGCTAGAAAGGTCCACCTTGGCACGCAGGCACTTTTCGCCATCGGCATACTTGCCGTCGCGCATTTCGCGGAAGAGCTTCATGTTCTCTTCGACGCTGCGGTCGCGGTAGGGGCTCGGACGGCTCGGCTTACCGGCATCGTTGCCACGGTATTCCTGCATCTCGTCGCGGGTCAGGTCTTCCACGTAAGCCTTGCCCATTTCAATCAGCTTTTCGGCAAAGGCGTAAATCTGGTCGTAGTAGTCGCTTGCGAAGTATTCGCCGCCCTTCCATTCAAAGCCGAGCCACTTCACGTCTTCGCGGATGGAGTCCACGTATTCCACATCTTCTTTAGTGGGGTTCGTGTCGTCGAAGCGGAGGTTCGTGACACCGCCGAAGTCCTTGTACTTGTTTGCCGTACCGAAGTTCAGGCAGATAGACTTGGCGTGTCCGATGTGGATGTAGCCGTTCGGTTCAGGAGGGAAACGGGTGTGCACATTCTTGCGCTTGCCCGTAGCGAGGTCGTTAACGATGATGTCCTGTACAAAATTCGAAGATTCAGGGATTTCCATGGTTAATCCTTTAGTTTTTTAACGCTGGAAAATATAGTAAAATGGTTATTCGTCACCGAAGAACCAGTCGCGGTCATGGCAGACAATGGTAGTGTGTGAAGTCCTGTTGGAAATGACTGCGATTTTATCAACATCGGTGCAAGCGGGCCCATTTTCAAGTTTTGAAAAAAGATCATGGTCTTCGTAGTCGACCCAATACTCATCTTGACATATATAGCCGACTTTCTCTTTATTTAAGTATACAACGACACCCTCTAAAGCGGCCTTGCAGGGGTATTGCGAGGTCTTGGGGGTGTCTTTGGAATCTTGAATGGACGCTGCCGAGGCGTCGGTAGAGCCTTTTTCGCCACAGGCGGCAAGTAACAAGGCTACAGAAAGAATGCTGAACAAAGATTTCATGAATAATCTTGCATCTTGGGATGCGATTTACTTTCTCATACTTTTGCCAAAACCACCGTGGCTTTTGCCACTATGTCCGTTACTGTGGTTGCTGCGGTCGTGGCGGTCGCTACGGTCACTGCTACGGCTATCATCTTGCCAGTAGTAGTCGTTTGTTGTGCGGGCGCTCTTTGGCCGCGAAGTCGTTGCGTTGGGCTGTGCGGGTATGTAAGTCCTTGTTGCCGGGGCTGTGCGATGGTTCATGGGAACCTTGGCCGGCTTGCTGGGAGGAACTGCGTAACGGTCATTCCTTGGCGGGGGCGGATTGTGGTGCCTTGGGGGTGGTGGATTGTGGTAGTGTGCCGGATGGTGCGGGCGAGGCCTGTTGTGGTACCAGCGGTAGTCGTGGACGTAAATCAGGTGAGTATCCCATTCAAAACGGCTGGATCCCCAACCCCAGTAATCGTAATAGCCGCCGACCCAAACGCCGGTGCGGTAACGGAGTCCCGGATATCCGTTGGAATAGACGTAGTAGACTACGTGGGGGTTGTACACGGGAACATATACATATTCCTTTCGCACGGGTTCAATGATAATCGTCTTTTCCTTGATGACCTTTACCTGCTCGTTACTTTTTAAGTGCCCATGGTTATAGGCTGCGTTTCTCATGCGCTGGACTGCGTCCATCACGTCTTCTTTTTGCGATGCGACGGCATCGCCCAATTGGTCTGTCCACACTTGGTATTTGGCCATGGTGGCAAGTACAGTGGGGAAGGGAATCAGGGCTTGAACACTTTCATCGTAGGGAAGGTCTTCTAACTTGATTCTATCCGCGAGCTCTTGTCCTTTAAGGTTTTTGTTCTGGTTTGCCCAGTCTGCGGCTCCCGGAATTTCATCCCCATGAACAGATGCGGCGAGCACCTGTACCAAGAGCGGGTCCGGGTAAAGTGCAATAGTAGAAACGAGTGTATCCAGTTCCGCTGGGGTAAATTTTTCGCTTGCACGGGAAGAGGTGGGCAGGCATAAAACGACTGCCAGCAAAAACCACAGCCAGGTGTGCTTGGCGGCAAACGGAAACGCTAAATTTTTTTGAGCTTTTGATTCGGTAAACATGATTTACCTCCTATAGCCATGTGTTACCAATATTATACAAAAATTCGATGCCAAT
Organism: Fibrobacter sp.; assembly: GCA_045221475.1. Classification (GTDB taxonomy): domain Bacteria; phylum Fibrobacterota; class Fibrobacteria; order Fibrobacterales; family Fibrobacteraceae; genus Fibrobacter. Next base: position 78,787 of record JBGUWV010000089.1, on the reverse strand, counting down.
TAGATGCTAAAAAATCGTTTTTGGTTGCAGACAGACCTATTTTTCGGGAATAAAATTCCCGTGTTGAGATTTGTCCATGATGGATAGTTTTATTCTTACACACTTCTTAAACGAAATGATGAATTTGACGTTGTATATCTAGTGTGTTAAAAAGTGCTTGAAACAGCCTTCGAAAAGGGCTGATTCTTTTGAAATTTGCGGAAATTGTGTGATTTGGGCGTTGTTGAACTACACAACACATTAACTAAAATTAACATAAAATCTTACACGTTTGAATCTATTTTTACAACAGATAGTTGGAGGCACTATGGGCTATTGGGCTAAAATTATATCTGTTACGGCGCTTTTGGCGTCATTCTCCTTTGCGCAGACTTATGACCTGCCTATCATTTTCGTTGACACCAAGCAGAAATGCCTTGACAAGAATGTCACCGAAAAGATTCCGGCGACCATGCGTGTGTTGGATGGAAAGACGAACAATGTGGCTGACAGCGCCAAGGGAACTCTCTACGATATTGGCATCAAGGTAAGAGGCCAGTCCTCTGCCTTATTCCCGAAACCGGGCTACAGCGTAGAAGTCCGCGACGAAAAGGGTGAAGGCATGGATGTGAGCATGTTCGGGCTCCCGCCTGCCGATGACTGGGTTTTCCACGGACCTTACGTTGACAAGAGTATGCTTCGTAATGCTCTTGCTTATTGGCTCTTTAGACAAGCGGGCCGTTATGCCCCGCGTACCAAGCATTTTGACCTATACATCAACGGCGTGTACCGCGGTGTGTACGTGATGGTTGAAAAAATCAAGCGTGGCAAGTACCGCGTGAACGTCAGCAAGCTTAAAGAAACTGATATCGCTGGCGATAGCCTTACCGGCGGCTATATCTGGGCATTCGATAAGGTTGGTACCAACACGGGTGGCGCTGGTAGCGATAACCAGGGCGGTATTCAGGCAGAAGGTTTCAACACCTCCGATGGCTTGAATGTGATTTTGCACTACCCCAAGAAAGCGAATATCCAGAGGGAACAGGAAGAATACCTGAAGAAATACTTGAATGATCTCGAAGCCTTGTTCAAGAATGGTAAAAACGGAGATGGCTTTGATAAATACGTGGATCTCGGCTCCGCTGTTGACTACGTGTTGCATCAGGAAATTACCAACAACGGCGACTCCTACTGGTGCAGCTTCTTCTTGCATAAACCCAAGGACAAGGGTGGCAAGAATGGCAAGGAATTCAAGGAAGGCAAGGTTACTCTTGGCCCGCCGTGGGACTTTAACCTCGCTATGAGCAATGGCGGCATGATGGGTTTTGGCGGCTCGGGCAACAGCTGGCAGATTGAAAGCAGCAGCAAGTCCGGCCAAGGTGGCATGTGGGGCATGGGTGGTGGCTCCTTGATCGCCCCCAAGTGGCTTACCGGCATGTGGAAGAGAAGCGATTACCAGAGCGAACTCAAGAAGCGCTGGGCAGAACTCCGCAGTGGCGTTTGGCATACCAAGGTCATGGATGCTTACCTGGATTCCATGAAGACTTATTTGAAGAGCGCTGCCGATAGAAACTTCAAACGCTGGCCGAATTTGGGTAAAAACAGTGGCCAGAACGATCCTGATCCGGAACCGATGAAATACTGCACTAGCCAGGGTGGCGGTTACGGCATGGGTATGGGCGGTAACAACGCCGATACTTGGGACGGCGAAGTTGAACATCTCCGCAAGAAAATGAAAGAAAGAATGCAGTGGATGGACCAGCAGCTCGGATTTACGGAACCGGCAAATCCGGTTGTGACGCAGCCTGTGGATCCCAGCATTCATGAACCCGATTGGCAGAAGGATACTATTCCCGACAATCCGATGGATATCGCAGATAATTTCAGCAGATTGTCTCCGACGAACTACTTTGACGTGAACGGCAACTATCTTGAAATTCAGACGAGCTTGGGTGGCACGTTCGCTTTGGTCGACCTGAATGGTGCGGTTTTGTACAAGGCTCGAATCAAGAAGGGCCTTACGACCATGAGGATTCCGGACAAGGCGATGAACAAGCATTGGATTGCAACCCTCAACGGGAAAATGCTTGGTCGGTAAAACGTGAAAACATAAAAACAAAAATCCGGGTTCACATCATGATGAACCCGGATTTTTTGTTTCTAAAAAAGATTAAAGGTAATGCTTGACCTTGTTGATGGGGTCAAGGTTTTCTTTTGGGGGCTTTGGCACATAAAGTTTGACGGCGTACACGTAGTGATCCGTCTCGACTAGAATGTCGCCTTCCTGCATGTCTTCGTTGATGTCGATTTCGATTTCAACACCATCGCGGGCGATGCGGCGTATAGAATGTTCCTTGAGTTCGTGTTTCTCGAACAGGACGTCGACGACTTTCTTGTAGGTGCCGTGATGAATGGTACCTAGAATACTGTTGCAAATCATTTTATTTTCCCGTTTTAAACCGCATCCATGGAGTCGACCTGGTTTACGATTTCAGTGACGGTGGCAATATAGCTATTTATGCTTTCGATGAATGCCTTTTCGTTCCGGCTGCTGAGCGGAGCCTTGAGTGCGGGGTAGGCGGTAAAGATTTGCTGGTGGTTTTCAGGATAAATCCGGTGAATCAGGTAGTAGACCCCGTACATAATGGGGAGAAGCGTCGCGTTGGCGCGGGCGAAGAATCCCAGCGGGTTGCGGTCTTGCTGCAGGTAGATGTAGGCTTCGCGCAGGTGAATCAACAGTCCGCGAAGTTCGCGTTCGCATTCCAGGCGCAGGCATTCCACATTGGGCTCGTAATTCGGCAGTGGTTTTGCGCCGGCGATTGCGACGTTCCTATTGGCGATGTGCAAAAATTCCAGGGGGAAAACGTCTTCGGAGGTCTGGATTTCTTTAAGCGTAAAGAAATAGCGGAACTCGATGTTTTCTTTCTTGGCTTCATTCAAAAGCTCTTGCAGGGGCTTGATGCTTGCGGTAGAATTATCGCGCAGGATAAAGCTTACTGTCCAAGGATTTTCCAGTGCGTTGAAGCCTTCGACTAGGCAATCGCCGTGGATGAAGGCCGATATCAGGTTGTCGCCCAGGGCTTGCTGGAGCATGCCCGGCCACTTGGATCTCTGAAGTTCTACGATGCTCAGGTTCTTTTTCATAATCTACCTTACCACGAATTCTTTTTCCCGAAACTACTGCCGCCGAAACTGCCTCCGAGTCCACCGCCGAAACCTCCGCCGAAGCCTCTCGGGCTGCTCCCGAAGCCTCCGATGAATCCTGTTTCGGGTTCATCCTTTTTCTTGTTCTTGATTGCGCCTCCGAACAGGAACCAGAAGATTCCGTTTCCGCGTCCGCCGCTGAACTTGGCCATCAGGAGTAAAAACGACACGAAGAGAATAAACAGAATCATAAGGGAGGACGTGCTGTTCTCGCTTATCTTGTACGGCGTTTCGTCAATGTCTAGTTTAATGCCTTTTGCCTTGGCACCCATCTGGGCTATTGCGTAGGCGAAGGAAAGAATCCCTTCACCATAGTTGTACTCGCGGAAGGCGGGGAGCAATGTTTTCTTCTGGATTTTTGCAAGAGTCTTTTCGCTATAATATTTTTCTGCGCCGGGAGTGACGACGATGTTTTTCCAATGTTGTTTCTGGGAGACAAAGATCATGACGCCTTCGCCGCTTTCTTTGCCGAGCTGCCATGCATCTGCAGTACTTTGTGCGTATTTGTCGCCTTTTTCAAACTGGTTGGCGTGTCCAATGTCGTCTACGATGACGCAGGTGAGTTCAATACCGGTTTTTTGGTAGAGATTGTCTGCCAAATCGTCGAAAAGTCGCGTTTCTGACGCGTTTAGCAGATGGTTGTCGTCGTAAATTTTGCTGTCGGTAGGTTTTTGCGGGAATCTAGGCGTGTCGAGTGGTGCTTCTGCCATTGCCCCGAGCGTAAGACTCAGGCAAAGGAGTGTAATACGTATGGAAAATCGCCTTAATAGAAACATCACTTTGAAAATATAAAGTTTATTTCCAAAAAGGTGCGCGTGAACTTATTTTTTCATATGATTTTGGCAATAAAGTTTATATGTATCTTACGAAATGGAATATTCCTGTTTGGAATATGATTTTTTTTCTTTGGTTGGTGCTCTATGCAAAAAAAACTCTATATATTTAGGAATGGGTTACGAACAGAACAATAGGATTGGATGATTATGAACGAAAAATGGACATGGCTCCCGGATTTTGCCTCGGATATGGGGATATGGGAAGACGATCTGATCGGCGTTGCGCCAGATGCGGAACATCTTTTTGTGTCCTACGAAACGATGGTTTCGTTCCTTGATAATCTTTACGATATGCCCGGCCTTGCCGAGGCCTCTACCGTCGTGGGTTGGGGTTTTGGTGCTTTTGTCCTTTTGAAAAATGCGGACAAACGCCCTAAGAACCAGAAATGGATTTTGCTTGCCCCCTATGCCGATTATTGTTCAGAGCACAGTGAATGGAATACTGAAAATCTGGCCTTTATTGCCCACCAGACCTTGACTGCCGTAGATGCTACGTTGAACGCCTTCTATGAGTTGATTGAAAATGAATTTGGCGAATGGCAGGACGACTGGATGAAAACGGCAAAAAACATGAGTCCGGAATCGATGCTCAAGGGGCTTCTGTATATTGCCAAAAACCGAATTGAAGAACCTGTTCCTATCACAGGCGAAACCCAGGTGCTCTATGGCAGGATGGACGGAGCGGTCCCGCCTGCAATGACGCTTGAACTCAAGGCGTTTATGTCCGGGGTGGAATTCAGGGAGCGTCCCAAGGCGGGGCACTGGCCGCCAATGCTTCTGTTCTAGTTGGTTTTGTGCCTTCTAATGATGCTGAGCAATGCGGTTAGAAGGTAGACGGCAAAGAACAAAAGCAAGGAAATTTCAACTGTATCGCCGATGTGGCTGTAAAGGGTGTCGCGGGTCTTGAGCGGCACCTTTCTCTGTACAACGCGGTCGGTGAAAATTTCGGTGTTCTTGTCAAAGTGACCGTACTGGTCGATAAATGCGGAAATGCCGCTGTTGGCGAGGCGTGCCACCGGCATGCCGTTTTCGATAGCGCGGTAGCGGATCAAGTTCAGGTGCTGGTAGGGGGCGGTGCTGCGGCCGAACCAACCGTCGTTGGTAATGTTGACCATGAGGCGGGAGCCTTCGCGGATGGCTTCACGCACCAGGTCACCAAAGATGGCATCGTAGCAAATGTAGGGAGTCCAAAGGAATGGCTCGTATACGGGAGTTTCCTTGCCGGCCACAAAGTCGCCTTCACCCAGGTCCACGTAATTCAGAATGGGGAAGACTTCGTCGAAGGGGATGCGTTCGCTGAAGGGAACTAGGTGTTTTTTGATGTAACGCTGCGGGAATTTGAAAACTTTTGGCGTGAACAGGAAGGAGGCGTTGTAGATGTCGAACTTACGGATGCTTCCGCGGGGATTGCGGCGGTAGTCCAGGGCACCAACCAAAAGCTGTGCGTTTTTCTGGTCGGCGACTTTGTGAAGTCGTTCGATGACGCCGGGTTGCCGGCGGATGTGGTCAGGAATGGCGGTTTCGGCAAGGACGATGATGTCGGCATAATCCTTGATGCTGTCGTTCACCATGCCAAGAGTCTTGTTCACGATGGAATCAAAGCGATCCTTGCTCCACTTGGCGCCTTGTTCAATGCTGGGCTGCACCAGGGCGATGGAGGGGTTTCCTTCGGTTTCTGCGTTATAGAAAGGTTGTGCTTCGGGCTTCGATAAGACAATGCTCCCTTGAATGAGCAACAGTGCAAAAATTGCTACAGGTACAGCCAATGCCGGAATCGCTTTTTTGATGTCCTTGACTTTGCAAAGTGCATGGGCCACGGCCTGGTTCGATGCGACAACTAGAATGGTGTAGCCGAAAATGCCGATGTAGGGAAGCATCTGTAAAAGTTCCAGGCTGTTTCCGAAAACGTAACCCAGGTGGCTCCACGGAAATGCGAAGTCGCCGTAGGTACGGGTCATTTCGAGGCCTGCATAAAATACGGGGTAAAGAACCAGGAGAATGGGGCGGATCTTGGCGGGAGCGTCTTTGGCCAAAGTGTAGATGTATCCGGCCAAGGTGTTGTAGGCGCTAAAGAAGGCTATGAGCAGGAACAGGCCAAAGAGAATCAGTCCCGAAGGTGCTGTTTCTACATGCATCACGTTGTATATCCAGTAGTAGTTGATGCTGTTGTAGAGCATGCCCGACCAGAAGGTGGCGAACAGGGCTTGCCCGCGACTGAATCGGTTCAAGACGATGAACCACGGTACTAGAATCAAGAGTGCTGCAGGGCCTAGGGGCATGGGCGGATAGGCGAGAGCGAATAGTCCCCATGCAAAACAGGAAAGAATCAGTGCTGTACGGGATTCACGAGTCTTGATGTGTCTAAAGTTCCAGCGGACAAAAAGGATAATCCAGAATAATCCGATAGGACAGGAGGTCAAGATGATTTGAATCAGTCCGGCGTGCCCCACCTTATTTGCATCGCCCATGTTGTAATCAAGGGCTAAAAACAGGAAGGATAGTAAAGCGAATGCGTATAGGGTGGGCTTGAAATTTTTGCGGATGTTCCTGAAAAACAAGAAGGGGATTGCCGTTAGCAATGGCAGGTATTGTGCCCCGTGAGTGTAGAGCCCCGGTGTGTCTGGACGCAGCGAAAAGGCTATGGTCTCGGCGACAATGATAACTGCTACATAAATCCAGTAAACCTTCGGGAGATCCTTAAGTCGAGTCTTGATTTTATTCAACATAAATCTTATAGTCCGCTTTTGTCCTGGGGATTGAAAATCAGCACGAATTCGCCTTTAGGCGGATGGGCCTTGAAGTGTGCCGAAATTTCGGAGGGGGTTCCAATAAGGTGTTCTTCGAATTTCTTGGTGAGCTCGCGCATCAGGGCTATCTTGATTTCTCCAAAGACCTGGCCGATTTCTTCCACAAACTTGTCGATATTGTGGGGGCTAGCGTAAAAAATCTGGGTCGCTTCTTCGTCTTTCAGCTTTTCCAACAGGTGAATACGCTGTGCGCTTTTTTTAGGTGAAAAATACTGGAAGGTAAAGTGATCGGTAGGCATGCCGCTTGAAATAAGGGCAGTAATCATGGCGCAGGGGCCAGGAATCGCACGGACGTCGATGCCTTCTCGGACGCATTCACGCACTAAATTGAATGCAGGGTCGGCAACGCCCGGAGTGCCAGCATCGCTTACCAGAGCGATGTCACCTTCGTTCTTTAAAAATTCCACATACTTGGGCGTCACTTTTTCTTTATTGAAATCGTGATAGGCTTCCATGGGGGTGTTGATGCCGAAATTGTCAAACAGCACACGAGTGTGGCGTGTGTCTTCGGCAAGCACCAAAGGGACTTCCTTTAATATCCGCACGGCGCGGTAGGTGATATCTTCCATGTTCCCGATGGGGGTCGCGACGATATAGAGTGTATGCATATCAGTAGTCTTGCGCTAGGTTCAAATCGGTGCTGCGACCGAGACGGGTTTCAAATTTCAGGCGTTCCAAGAGCTTGCGGTGCATTTCTTGGGAGGCGTCGTTTACTAGGTCGGAGCGCATGCGTCCGTACCAGAATGCCTTTACGTGTTCACTTTCTTCAAATTCGACCTTGAAGGTCAAGGAACCGTGGCAGAAAATTCGAGCTTCCATGCGGTAATGCCAGGTCTCGCTTACCGGAAGTGCGGGCCAAAAGGGAATGATTGTTGCGCCGATGTTCCATGCGCTGGGCTCGTCATCGGGGGTGACGGATGCGTCGATATGTGCTACTCCGCGGCAGGATTCCATGGGATAGCTTGCGGAATCTACCGCAAAAGAGTACGCTCTTTGCAGATTCGTGTCCAGATAAACCGTTTTTTCGCCGAAAGTAAGTGTAATTGGTTCAAAAAAGGGAATTGTTTTCGGGAATTCTTGCAAGTCATATTTTGTGAGACTCATAGAACAACCGACAAGTATTCCGCAACATAAGATTGCAATTTTTGAATAAAAGCGTCTCATTGTAATAAAATATAATAAACTCACGTCTCACACTTGGATGCTTCATTTCTCATCACACATTCCTCATCTCGCATCTCGCATCTCACATTCCTCATTTATCATAGTTTTCTATATTCTTTCTCGATGTCTTTGCCTGCATATTTTTTATCTGATGCGCATCTCGGGGTGAACCCGCCGGGTGCTGTTCCTGACCGTGAAAGGGCTCTAGTCCGGTTCCTGGAATCGATTAGGGGCAAAGCCTCCCATTTGGTCGTTGTGGGTGATTTGTTTGAATTCTGGTACGAATACAACGATTACGTGTGCCGTAATCATTTTGATTTGTTCTTTGCCATGCGCGAATTGGTAAAATCGGGCTGCGAAATCCACTTGTTACAAGGCAATCACGACTTTGCCTATGGCGATTTTTTCCCGAAAACCATAGGAGCGCTGGTCCATAAGGAGCTTGTTTTAGAAATTCAGGGGAAACGGGTCTATTTCTGTCATGGTGATGGTGTGGCCAAGTCTGACTTCGGTTACCGGTTGTTTCGCCGGATCCTTGATTTCCCGCTGAATCGCTTCCTTTTCCGCCAAATCCATCCGGATTGGGGGATGGCCTTAGCTCGATTTGTGGGCCGCAGCAGTCGAAAGGTGGGGGAATCCCGCGTCATTAAAATGGACGAATACCTGCATTGGGCGAATAGAATGCTTAAGAAGACCGATTCTAGCCACTGTATTTTGGGGCACCACCATGTTTCGGGGCTTTGGAACGTGGAGAACGGTGTTGTCGCTTCTGCCGGGGACTGGATGAAAAAACTCACCTACATCCAGATGGATGCAGGTGAGCTTAATCTCAAGGAATTCGGAATCTAGGGTTAGTTTCCCTGGATGTCGCTAGCGCGGGATTCTGTAGACTTCATCATTTTCTTGCTGGAGTTTTCACCCCAAATCTTGGCGACAAGGTCGGTGTTTGCGAACTTGTCCCACATTGCGTCTACCCAGCACCAGTGATGGGTTTCTCCCTTGCTGTCGGTAATAGTCCATTTCTCCGGGGTTGCGGTGAAGGTCATCTTGATCGGCTGGGCCTCACTGTAGCTGCCGTATTCGTTCGGCGTTGCAGCGGGCGGGTCGATTTCGATGGTCCAGGACTTACCTTCGGTTCTTTTGTAGATACCGACATTGTACACTATAAGGAGTACGCCGACAATAATGGCTCCCTTGAAGTTCTTCTTTGATAAGAAGAAAATCAAGAGCATGAGCAATAAAATCGCTACAGCACCCAAATTATAGTGCGTCGTATAGAACAACTTGAGAACGTCGATCATGGGAGACTCCGACTAATTATTTCTTGGAACCCTTTTCGGCAGCCTTCTGCTCGGCAACCAGCGCGGCGACACTGAAAGTAATCGTCTTGCCTTCGACCTTGCATTCGGTACGGAAACTCTGTTTGGGGAGTGCCAGACCGTGAGAAGAGAAGGTGCCCATGAAAGAGGCGTTTGCATGACTTGCGATGGTACGGACGTTGATGAAACCCTTGTCCTTGCTGAAGGAAAGCTTGAAGACCTTCTTTGTACGATCGTAATCGGCGATCATGGTCTTGTTCACCTGGGTGTTCACAGCGTCTCTAGTCTTGCGGTCAAAAATGATGGTTCCGCGAGAGTCGATGGAGAGCATGGTCTTGTTTGCGATAGAGTTGCGGCAAGCAATCAGTTTCCACGGACCCTTTTTCTTGGTAGAATTCTTGCTCGTGAAAATGTACTTGTTGCCTTCTTTTTCCAACTCGTACGGACCGGTGACGATTTTTTCGCCAATGGCGTTCAGTGCGCCCTTGAAGTAAAGGAATTTGGACTTTGTGGAGTTGACACCAACAATGAAACGGAAGGACGTGGTTTTTGCTTCTTTGGTGGGAGTGATCGCAACGCGCTTTCCGATGGGATCCACTTCGATGTCAGCGTAGGGGCCGATTTCGACGACTTCGCCTTTCTTGGAGGATTCCTGCTTTGCCATCTTGTCGAGTTTCATCGTCTTGATGGCTTGATCCGGAAATCGCAGAAAACCGCGAATATCCATTTTCACAATGATAGTATCCATAAACACCTCTTTTTGTTTATTTGTGGTTTTCTAGGTAAACTAATAATTTTTCGTAATACGGGCAATACTGATAAGAAAAAAAGCAACAAATTCTGTTCCCAAAAGGTTTTCCATTTGGTCAGAATTTGTCCGCTTTTATTGGTATAAATTGCCTTTTTAAGCTTAAAATAAGCAGTTTTTGTAAACTTTCTCCATTGCGAAGAACCAATTTTGCGTTTCCCAACTTGGAATATTCCAAGTAAGTACGATTTTCAAATTGCTTTCTGTCACTGACTACAGTTGTGTTGTTTTGTGCGCTTTTTAACTTGTTTGTGGCTACTTTGAAATCAGTGCGGACAAGGAATCTGGGGTACAGAAAACCGTATTTTTGATGTATAGCTTCGGCGATGTCGAAGATGGGATCGATGAGTATAATTTGTTCGTAATTTCGATGCTGGTTAATTGCCGAGATGGCGCCCATCCCGCGTCCTACAAGGATTTGCGGGGCGTTGCCGTTTACTTGTGTAGCGCATTCTGCAATTTGTGCGGCGTCTTGTGCGAAGGTCTTTTCACTGGGAGTTCCCTTGTTTTGGGCCGAGCCTCGATAATTGAATGTGATGACGCTCACACCTGGGAGCGAATCTACCTGCGCTAAAAATTGTGCGGCGTCTTCATCTGCTTCGGGGTAGTAAAGTAGGGTGGGGTCAGTTTCGTTTCCGAGGATGAATCCATTCAATACTGTACCGTCTTCCAGTGTGCAGGAAAGTTGCTTCGCCTTATTCTGGATAGCTTCGTTCGCTTCTTTGTGGTAGATCGCTCGCGGGAATGCATTCCTGCGTTCGGTCAGCGCGAGGTAAAACACCATGCTCACATATATGACGGCAAGAATTCCTGCAAGCCGAAGAATGCGGAAAAGAGCCCCTTTTAAGATGGTGGTGATTTTAGAATTGCTGATCATCGGGCGCAAATTTAGAAAAAAATTTAAAAAAACACGTTTGTAATGAAAAAGGACTTTCGTCTGTTTCCAAACGAAAGTCCAAAGGATGGGATTGGGTGTTCCTTGAATATATCTAAAAAATTTGGGGAGCGTATCACTTCTTTTTTCAAAAGTGTTCACGAATTGTTCTTTTTTGCAAGATTTACGGGAATTTACAAAACTATTTCGAGAATAGGTGTTCCCCAAAATTGACAAAAAAAGTATATTTAGATTGATGAACGTATACGCTTACTACAATTACCGAAAGTTCTTGCAGGACTATTACGACTACCGTAAGTCCGTACAACGATACTTTTCATACAGGTCCTTTGCCAAGAAGGCGGGGTATTCCTCGTCGGGCTTTTATTTGGATCTGGTCCGCGGGCGCAAGTCCCTTACGCCCCAGATGTTGCCCAAGTTTATTGCGGCTTTAGGCCTTAACGAAAAGGAAGGCCGCTACTTTACGTTGATGGTGGACTTTACCCATGCCACCACGCCGGCTTCCAAGCAGGCCATCTTCGAACAGATGTCTGCCCTTTTGCCGAATGCCATCAAGTCCTTGACCAAGAGCCAGCAGGAATATTATAGTAAGTGGTATTACGTTGCCGTCCGCGAAGCTCTGTCTGTCTTGAACATCGGTCCCAAGAATATCCAGGAACTGGCTTTGTTCCTGAACCCCCGCATTACGCTTCCGCAGGCAAAGCAGGCTATCCAGCTGCTTTTGTCGATGCAGTTGATTGAACTTGACGAAAATGGTTTTTACCGTTCGGTCAACAAGGCTATCTTTAGCGGTTCTGAAATTGCCCCCTTGTTTGTTCACCAGTTCCAAAAACAGATGATGGATCTGGGTAAAGACGCCCTGGATCATTACAGCACCGAACGCAGAAATGTATCTTGTATGACGATGAGCGTTTCTGCCGAAGGTTTGGAACGCATTATCAGCAAAATAGACTTGTTCCGCAAGGAAGTGGTTGATATTGTCCGTTCGGACGAAGGTGAAACGATGGTGTGCCAGATGAATATCCAATTTTTCCCGCTTAGTAAGGAAAAGGTGGATCTGCCGCCAGAAACCGAGGAGGAAAAATGAACAAGATAATTTCTTTGTTAGTTTGCCTAGCCTCTTTAGTAGTTGCCTTTTGGGGATGTAGTAACGAGAAGGTTGCCGGTACGGTGACTGATACGGGAAACACGGTTACAGCCGACGCCCAGGTGACGGGTGTGGTTCTTCGTGTGGATGGCTCGCCTGCATCGGATGCCATGGTTCGCATGGCCCGTATGGCTGTTTTCGATAGCGTGTTGCATGTTCCCGAACAGATCGAAGTGCTGACGGACTCCGATGGTGTTTACGCCTTTGATTCGGCTTTGTCGGATACCTTCCAGTTGGCTGTGATTGATACGTCTGCGGTGGAAGTGTTCTACTTGCCACGTACGACTTTGCAGGCAAAGGCTTACGACAGCATCCAGCTTGCCAAGGCCGCAGTCGTGTCTACTGTACTTTTCTTTAACGAAGTCGAAGATTCCGCTGTGTCTGTGGGCGGCCACTTTATGACCTGCCTTTCGGGGACGCCCTTCTGCGATGACGTGTTTGCGGCGGATAGCTTCTCTATGCTGGTGCCGGCCGGTAACTGGAACCTGGAAATTTTCCCCGGAGATTCCATGATGGTTGCACGTATGCAGACTCTCGGCTTTGCCGATAGCTTGATTTACCGCAGCTTGAGCTTGGATCGCCTTTATGAAGGCGATACGATTAGCCTCGGCCCCATTGTTTGGAGTACGACCGCCAAGGCCGATACACTGATCAAGGAGTCCGAAAAGGAAACGAAGAATGTGGCCCGTATTTCGGGAAGGGTGTTCTGCAATGGCGATAAGCCCTGTGCCGATGTGGAAGTGATGACTATCCGCGACATCTATGGCTTCGAGTTTGTGGAAGGCGATTCCCTCGAATTTGTGGCGCAGACCAAGACCGACAGTTCGGGTCGTTGGTGGCTGCCGGTTCCTGATTCTTTGCCGGGTGATTCCTTCAGGTTTGAATTCCGTAGCCTGCAGGACGGCGAGAAGACCTTGGTCGGTGTATCCGATTACCTGAGCAAGAAGGATGTTGAAGGTTTGAAGGATACTTTGGATATCGGTAAGTCGACTATTTCGAAGGCGGCTTCCTTGGTGAGCGGTGTTAATCTGGTGGTTGACCGCGAAGATACGACGCAGTCTACCAATTGCATGGTGAACAGTGTCGTGGTTGGCGTCAAGGGAACTTCTCATTTTGTGCGCGACATGACGTGCTATATGATGGTTCTGGATGGATTGCCTGCAGGTGAACAACAGCTGGTTCTCTATTCCGGTGATCCCAAGGTGGTTGCAAAATTGCGCCAGTCCGCCGTGCCGACCCAGTTTTATGTGACGTTTACTCCGGTGGAATTCGATAAAGGGGCCACTCTGCAACAGCAGTGGATGACTTATACTCCGCCTAATCAAAATATTTTCAAATAACCCCTTGCCGAAGTGAAATTCTTTTACTAACTTTGGGGGCGCATTGAGCTATGGTGTAATGGTAGCACAACAGATTCTGACTCTGTTTGTCTAGGTTCGAATCCTGGTAGCTCAACGAAATAACTCTTTGCTCATACCCCTGAGCAGAGAGTTTTTTTTATAAAGTCACGAACTACTTCCTACTATATTTACACTATGGAATTTTTCGACTACTACGAGAAGCTTTTTGGTGACCGTTGGCCGGCCTTGTTGGAGTCCCTGAAGGGGGAAGGCTGTGCAACGGAATTGCGTTTTGGCGAAGGCCTTGAATCTTATTATCTGGACGAAGCTTCCGTTTTTGCAGCAAAGGCTCTTGGGGTAGAACCTGGTGACGATGTACTTGATATGTGTGCAGCTCCGGGTGGAAAGACTCTCGTGATTGCATCACAGCTTAAAGGGGAAGGTTCCTTGCAGAGTAACGACCGTTCGCCGGATCGCCGTTTGAGACTCCAGCATGTGATTGAAAATTCCTTGCCTGAAAGTTGGCGCTCTGTTATCAAGGTGACTGGCTACGACGGTATGAAGTTTGGGCTCCATAAAAAGGAATGCTTTGACAGGATCCTGTTGGATGCTCCCTGTTCATCGGACCGCCATGTGCTGAATTCGCCCGCCCATTTGGAAGTCTGGTCTGCAAAGCGTGTCAAAAGGCTTTCTGTAGAACAGGGGGCCCTGTTGGCGTCTGCTGTAGATGCCCTTAAACCGGGAGGAACTGTTGTTTATGGCACCTGCGCGCTTTCGCCGCTGGAAAACGACGATGTGGTTAGAAAAATCCTGAAAAAACGCCCTTCCATGCGCTTTGTGCAAATCGAGGACCTTTTGGAGGGGGCGGATCGCACCGAATTCGGTGTACACATCTTGCCTGACCGTTCCCAGGGGCGTGGGCCTATTTATTGTGCCAAGCTAGTGAAGGAAAAATAGCGGTTTTTTAGAGACATTTCCGCGTTTTTTTATTTATCTTTACAATATGTTTAAGCGAATTGTTTTTTCGTCGTTTTTGACGCTGGCAACTGCACTTTCTTTTGCCGACGTCGCTGGTGGTGAACAACCTGTTCCGCAGGCTGAATCGTCGTCCTCGGTGGCTTTGTCCTCTTCTGCAGAGGTGGTGTCATCTTCGTCTGAAGAACCCGAAGGCCCCAAGCATCGCGAAGTTCCCGTTCGTTACTGGGTGAACGGGGATTCTGTAGAACTTGATGCGATTTTTGTGAAAATCGAAAACGATACGGTCTACCTGAAAAAGCCTACAGAAGCTGAACTGCGCCATATTGAACACCTTACGGACAAGAAGGCGGTCGCTCTTCAGGAAAGTAATGGCCAGGAAGTTGAACCGGTTGAAGACGAAAATGAAGAAGTGGATTTGACGAAGCCCGCTGCCGAAATCATTATGACGGATGCGATTAAGGATTCCATGGCGGCCCAATCCGATACGACTACGGCTGAAGCGGCTCCGGTAGACGACGGTTCCGATGACGACTTGGAAACGGCTCTCCAGAAAGAAGACAAGCGTGTGAAAATGGAAGAAATCGCGAAAATGGAACAGGAAATCCGTGAACGCGAAATCCAGGATAGCATTGCCGCCGCGAAAAAGAATCCCTACATCAAGATTTACAGGTTCGCTCTCAAGCGTCTTTATAACTTGGAAGATGACGTGATGATCGACCTGTCCCTTTCGAACTATTTTGTTCCTGAAAAGAAGGTTGTCGAAGAGACTATTGAACTTTATCCGCCGGGAAATGCAAACTTGCTGGTTGTTTCGGAACCGGAAGCCTGCTCGCTCTATGTGAATGGCATCCCGCTGAAACAGGTTGCTCCCGATACCATTAGGAATATCAAGCCTGGCAAGTACACCATTTCAGTAATGAGGGTCTTGAAGGATGTGGAATGGTGGGGCTCTGCCGTGGTGCGTATCAACGCTGACAGTCTGAATAAGGTGACCATTCCTGTGTTGCGTCCTTCCACGCGCTTGACGTTGAATTCGAACCCCGAAGCGGCAGAAGTCTATGTGGGTGAGGCCCCGTCTTTGAATAAGATGCCTCACTACATGACCGACATGATTGTAGATAACGTAAAGCCTCAGGTCAAGACGACGATCTACTTTAGAAAAGTGGGTTACCGTGATACATCGGTGACGATGGAAATCAAGCCCTTTATGCCTAACCTTGCATATGTAGACATGACGCCGGTGCTTGATGACCTTGAGTTTATTGAAGACCAGAATGCCTTTAACAAGGAACGTAGCCTGAGACGTATTGGCCGTGGCCTTTTGTGGAGCTCCATTGTTCCGATTATTGCCGGTGGCGTTATGTGGTATCTGGCAGAACGGGATTGGAGCAAGGCTGCCGACAAGAAGCACGCCTACGAACGTTTGTCTGCTTTCGATAGCGACGATACCCGACAGATGGTTAAGGATAACCATGAGTTGAATGACAGTGGCGATACCAAGTGTGGCGTTGCCATCGGTCTTGGTGCCTTGGGCTTCGGTCTCTTGACCGCTGGCATTATTCTTGCGTTCTAGCATAGTAGGCTAGTTATGATTTGGAAGTCCTTGCTGGTGTGTTTACTTTGCGGGACTTCTTTTGTATTTGCCCACCCTCATGTGTTTATTGATGCCACGGTCAAGGCTGTGTTTGATGATGCAGGCTTTTCGGCAATCAGGAATCATTGGGTCTACGATGAACTTTATAGTTCGGCCATGATGTCGTCGGGGGATGCCGATGGTGACGGCCAGATTTCGGATTCCGAGAACAAGTGGTTCTGCGAAACAATTTTAACTCCGCTTAAGGAATACAACTACTTCAACTATGTACAATCGGGGACGGCATTTTTGAAGGTGCTGGGCCTTTCGAACTTCAAGGCGAGTTTTAAAAATAACCGTTTGATGCTGGATTTCGAAACGAAGTTCTCGATTCCTATTGGCTCTGATTACACGATGCTTGTCATCGCGATTGCGGATATTTCGAATTATTTCCAGGTGACGGCCGATATGGAGAATGCCGATGTAATTGGCCCGGATTCTTTTGACATTGAATTCTTTAACGACGGTCTGCGGGGACTCACCTTGTTTAGGGCGTTTCGTTCGGATATTGAAGGCCTGTATTTGAGGTTTAAAAAGAAGTAATTCGGATGATTCTCCGGTTTTTTCTATTATTTGAAAGACAAGGAGATAATATGATTAAAAAGTTTATTGCGGCTTGTCTGCTCGGCCTGTCGTTTGCGTCGGCTCAGTTGGTGGATGATCCTCATGCCTATACTTCCGGAGCACAAGAGAAAGAAACTCCTGTGATGAACGTGAATCATACGGAAAACGATGAACCGTTGTTTGCGGTTTCCATCCACCCGGTGTCCATGTTTATTTTGACATTGTTCGATATACCGTCGGTTTATTTGACAATTGAAGGAAACTTGGCGAGCCACGTGTCCTTGATCACCAGGCCTTATGTTATCTGGAAGGATTTTTCGGATCGTGACGAAGAACTGGATGTTATGTTGTTTGGAATTTCGGAAGGCTTGCGTTTTTACTTTGACGGTGGTCACCGCGGCCTGTATTTGGCGGGGCATTTCAATTATGACCGCGTGAGCCTGGAATATACTTATGAAGGTGACTCTAAGAAAGATGTCGATATCCATGTAAACGGCTTTGGCTTTGGCTTATACGTGGGCCATAAGTACCGTTCGGGACGCTTTACGACGTCATTTGAAGTGGGCTATGTTTATTCGCGCTACACGGGCTCGGATAAGGCAAAAGACGATGTCGATAGAATTACTTCCGTGGGCTCTGGCATTGACTTGAACTATACGTTCGGCTTCGCGTTCTAGTACATTTTTCTATTTTTAGAAAAAAATTGGAGATTTTTATGCCAGCAATTCATTTGACTGCAGAAAATTTTGACTCGGTGATTTCTTCGGGCCAGCTGGTCTTTGTGGACTTCTGGGCCACTTGGTGCCGTCCGTGCATGATGATGGGCCCTGTTATCGATGAACTTGCCGACGAATACGATGGTCGCGCCGTCATTGCGAAGATTAATGTGGACGATGCTGGTGTGGGTGATATTTGCGCCCGCTTTGGCATTACGAACATTCCCAATATGAAACTCTTCAAGAATGGAGTGGAAGTGGGTAATGTGGTAGGTGCCGTACCTAAGGCCACTGTCAAAGGCGTCATTGACCGCAATCTGTAATTTAGCGCTAAGAGCTTAGAATTTAGGACTTAGATTTTTCTAAGCTCTTTCAACTACTGCCATGCTTACTAAACGTCTTATAGTTTGTCTCGATGTCCGCAACCGCAAGGTGACGAAGGGCGTCAAGTTTAAGGGTAATATCGATATCGGCGATCCTGTAGAAATGGGTGCTCAGTATAGCGCAGACGGTGTCGATGAATTAGTCTTTTATGATATTACCGCAAGCGCAGAGAATCGCCCTTGCGATATGGAAATGATTCGCCAGATTGCTCACCGCGTGTTTATTCCTTTTGCGGTGGGTGGTGGCATCCGTAATCTGGATGATATGCACGAGGCCCTTTTGGCTGGTGCCGAAAAGGTGAGCGTGAATAGTCTTGCTGTGCTTCATCCGGAAATTATTGCCGATGGAGCAAAGGCTTTTGGTCGCCAGTGCGTGGTTTTGGGCATGGATGCGAAGTTCGTGGGCATTTCGGATAAGTTCCCGAGCGGCTACGAAGTGTACATTCGTGGCGGTCGCCAGGCCATGGGCCTTGACGCTGTAGAATGGGCCAAGAAGGCCGAAGATTTGGGCGTTGGCGAAATTTGCTTGAACGCCATTGATACGGACGGTGTTCGCAATGGCTACGAGTTGAACATTACTGATCAGGTGGCCCGTGCTGTACAGGTGCCGGTGATTGCAAGTGGCGGTGCCGGAACTCCGGCTCACATTGTGGACTTGTTCCGCAAGACTTCTGCCGATGCGGCCCTGGTTGCTTCCATGGTTCATTTTGGTGACTACACGGTGCCTGGAATCAAAAAAGAAATGCTTGCGGCAGGAATCCCTGTGCGCAAGAAAATGAACGGCGAGGTGTAGTTTGAATCCTTCTGTTGCAGTCAAGATTTTTGAAGCAGGCAAAAGTGCCGGTGCGGATTTTGTCGAAATTTTCGAAGAAGAAACCCGCAGCTCTGTGCTGGGCCTTAAGTCTAGTCAGATTGAGTCTGCAACTGCAGGGACTGAATACGGCATCGGAATCCGTTTGATTTATGGGACCGAAGTCCTTTACGGTTTTACAAGCGACGACTCCGAGGAGGCGTTGGTAAAGCTGGTGCAAACCCTTGCCTTTGGCCGCATTGCGGGACAGGCGGTGAAGCCTGTTGAATTTGCACCCCAGAAGCGTGTTGCCGATTATAATGTGGATGCCTTTAAGGATCCTCGAGTGCTGGGTCAGGCTGTCAAGCAGGACTTCTTGTTCCGCGCGGATCAGGCTGCCCGTAAAATTTCGGATAAAGTAGTGCAAGTGGGCGCTTCGGTGACCGATTCCTGCTCGGCGATTACGCTCATGAACAGTGAAGGGCTGAATTTGTCGATGAACCGTGCTCGTTTGCGTGTGAACGTGACGGTGACGGTATCCGACGGAACCGAGAGATTGACGACTCACGAAGCTCCTGGCGCCTTGGGCGGTTACGAACTTTTGACAAATTATTCGCCCGAAGAATTGTCTACGGAAGCAACGGAACGCTTGTTGCGTATGCTCTCGGCTGGCTACATTAAGGGCGGCCAGATGCCTGTGGTGATGGGTAATGGCTTTGGTGGCGTAATTTTCCACGAAGCCTGCGGACATCCGCTGGAAACGGAATCTGTTCGTCGCGGTGCAAGCCCCTTCTGTAATAAGTTGGGCGAGGCTATTGGTCAGCCCTGCCTGACTGCTATCGATGACGGTACTATGGATGGCGTGTGGGGAAGTCTTAAGTATGATGACGAAGGAACTCTCACGCAGCGTACTACCTTGATTGAAAACGGCGTTTTGAAGACTTATATGAGTGACCGCGTGGGCGCCCAGGAAGTGGGAATTGCGCGCACGGGTTCTGCTCGCCGCGAAAGTTACAAGTATGCGCCTGTAAGCCGCATGCGCAATACCTTTATTGCTCCTGGAAAGGATTCTCTGGATTCCATGATTGCCAGCGTGGACAATGGGCTTTATGCGGCCCGTATGGCCGGTGGCTCTGTGAATCCGGCGACGGGTGAATTTAACTTTGCGGTGGATGAAGGCTATGTTATCCGTAACGGTAAAATTTGTGAACCGGTACGCGGCGCAACCCTTATTGGAAAGGGCCACGAAATTATGCCCCGTATTAGCATGGTGGGTTCCGATTGGGAATTGGCCGCAGGTGTCTGTGGTGCAAGTTCCGGACATGTTCCGGTAACTGTAGGACAGCCTTCTATTAAGGTTGACCAGATTCTGGTGGGTGGCCGCTAAGCTTTTTTCCAGCGCTTTTTGGGGTTGGGGCAATGGTCTTCATGACCATCGGGCCAAATCCATATTTCGTCTATAAATGGACAGGCGCCGCATTTGCCACCGACAGGGCAAAGACCCGAGGCGCCTTTAAAGAAAAGGCTCCCTTCGTTTTTAACCTTGCTTGAATGAAGGCTTCCCGAGAGGAATTCTTGCCGAAGGGTCTCGATTTCTTCAGTAGATATTTTAAAACGGTCCTGTAATACTTGGGATGTGTTTTCGAGGAATACCACTGGATTCCATTTGATTCGTTGGATTCCTGCGTTTTCGGCCCAGTGGAGGATCGTTTCGACATTGTCGATGTTTTCGCGGTGTAGTGTTACCTGCAGCGATAGGGTGGCGGGGGAGGAATCGCTTGATTGCCTACGGTATTCCAAGAGTTGCTCAACGTTTTCTCGCCAGCGCTCTTGGCTAATGCCGCCTACTTCGTAAGCGAGCGTGCTGATTTTGATGTCGCTGCAGGCCGTAAGCAAATTGACCATGCCCTGTCTACTATTCCATAGCCCGGGAAAAGTTCCGTTAGTGGTAAGATTTATTTTGATGTGACGTGCCCTGCAGAAATCCAACAATTCCTTGAATTTTGAATAAAGTAATGGTTCCCCCATGGTGGAGGGAATTAATTCCTGCGGGGAGTATTTTTCGATGGCCTCTTGCGCCAATTCAAAGGACATCTCTCCATATGGAGTAGATGCGCCCCTTTGCCTTAAAAAACATAGCGGACAATGCAGATTGCACAGGTCCGGATTTGTAAGTAAGGTTAGGCGGCGCATCGTTTGCTTTATGCCCGATGCTCTCGTATGTATTTGATGGCGGCAAGGCCTGCCTTGGCACCTTCGCCTACGGCGACGGCCACCTGGAGTGTTCCTCCAGTGCAGTCTCCGGCTGCAAAAAGTCCCGGGAGCGTTGTCTGGAAATCTTGGTCGAGAACCAGCGTCGATCCCTCGAAACCTGCGCCAGCCTTCTTGGCTAGGTCGGTGGCGCTAGCGCTTCCGAGAGCCACAAAGAGACCATCGAAGTTTTCTTCGGTGCCGTCTTCGTAATGAACGCCCTTGAACTGGCCTTCGCCAACAAGGGATTGTAGATGGCGGTTTTCTATGTGGACGCTTGGCGGGAAGGAAGTGGCCAAGGCTGCCCCGTTTGTAAGGAGGGTGACACTCTTGACAACCTGCAGAAGTTCCTGCACTTCGTGAAGTGCGTATTCGCCGCTACCGAGCACGGCCACGTTTTTCTGACGGTAGAAGAACGCATCGCATACGGCGCAGTAGCTTACGCCATGGCCTTCGAGTTCGGCCATGCCTGCGACAGGGTGCTTGTTGCGGGCTGCACCCGTAGCCATGATGCAAACTTTTCCGTGGTATTCACCTACGAGACCTTTGGCGGAGAATCCTTGGCCGTCAAACATGAGGTCGGTGATTTCGTCATCGGCGATGTTTGCTCCCAGGGCCATAGCTTGTTTGTGGCCGACTTCCATGAGCTGTTCGCCGGTAAGAGGCTTTTCAAGTCCGTAATAGTTTTGGATCATGTGGGCTTTGGCGAGTGCACCGCCGTCTTTGCCCACCAGTTGAACAGAAAGGCCTGCTCGCAAACCGTAGAGAGCCGCTGAAATTCCTGCCGGTCCGTAACCTAGAATTAGCATGTCGAACATAAAAAACCTCTTTGTTTTTCAATTTATACAATTACTATGATACAATTTATTTATTTTAGACAAGGTTGTTTGAAAGATTCCATAAAAGGATCATTATGCAAAGATATACTCCGCGCGATATGTTCGTTGAAGCCGGTTACGGCCCCAGTTTTGCTGCTCAGCTTATACAAAATGCCTATAGCAAGTTATTTGAAGGGGACCCGATTAACGAAAGAGTCTGCTTTGATGCGTCTGACGACATGAGTTACATCATCGACATTGGACATGACGACATTCGTTCTGAGGGCATGAGCTACGGTATGTACATTACCGCTCTGACTGGCCACGAACGACAGTTTGATAAGTTGTGGAATTTTTCGAAGCGTTATTTGCGTAATGATGACGGTCCCCATGTGGGATACTTTGCCTGGCAGGTTTCAACGACGGACTTTAGCAAGATGGATCCGGGTGCAGCCCCTGATGGCGAAGAATATTTTGCCATGGCCCTTTTGATTGCTGCCGAAAAATTTAATCGTCCGGATCTTAGGGATGAAGCTATCGGCCTCATTAACTGGATGCGCAACAAACCTAATAATGGGATTGTGGGTCCGATGATTGACCCTGAACGGAATTTAGTGAAGTTCTCTCCTGTATTGGGCAACGACTTTACGGACCCGAGCTACAACACCCTTGCCTTTTACCGTGCCTTTGCTGAAGCGACCGGAGACGAAAGGTGGTACACGACTGTAGAAAAAAGCCTTGAATACCTGCAGAAGGCCGCACACCCTGTAACAGGGCTTTGCAGTGAGTACACGGAGTATGACGGTACTCCGAGGGCAACGCCTTGGTATCCGGAAAGCGATTGCTTCAGTGGTGATGCTTGGCGTGTGGCCATGAACCTGAGCTTGGACTATGCTTTGTTCCAGGGCCATGAATGTGAAAAGCAGATTTGCGAAAGAATGCTGAACTTCTTTAACAGCAAGCGTCCGTACCTGGCTGACTACGCAATTGATGGTGGCGATTTCCCGCGTCCGGGCCGCAATGCGACACCTGGCGTGATTGCCATGAATGCCGCTGCAACCCAGGTGTTGCCTACGGATGACCCGCGTATCAAACCTTTCGTGAAAGACTTGGCTGCGCTTTCGGTGCCTTACCGTTTCTGGCGTTATTATGATGGAATGCTTTATTTGATTGGACTTCTTGCCACTGCGGGAAAAATTAGAATCTAGAGTTCTTTTAAAGGAGTAGAATAACATGAACAAATTAAATTCGCTGATGGTTTCGGGTGCCATCGCAGCAGCATTGGTCTTTGCTGGTTGCGAAGACGTTCGTACTGAAGAATATCCTAGCGGAAAGATCCGTATTCAGTCGACTTACGTTAAGGACAAGAAAGAAGGCCCTGAAAAAGAATATTACGAAAACGGCAACGTGAAGCGCGAAGCGAATTATGTGAACGACCGCCGTGAAGGTGTCGTTAAGGAGTTCTACGAAGACGGAACGCCGGAAGCGGAATACAACTACGCCGATGGCTATATCGAAGGCTTGGTGACCCGCTACCACAAGAATGGCAAGGTGGCTTCTAAGGCGGAGTACAAGCAGAATAAGCAGATTGCTTTCGGTGAATATTATGATGAAAACGGGGAGCCTGCTACTAGCGGTTCTTACAAGGATCCTCGCGATGGTTACTCTTACGAATGGATCCGTATCGGAACTCAGCTGTGGACTGCAGAAAACATGAACTATGCGACCGCTTCGGGTTCCCTTTGCGCCCAATGCAATCACTGGGGACGTCTCTACAACTTTGAAAATGCGAAGAAGGCTTGCCTTGATGGTTTCCATATGCCGACCAAGGAAGAATGGAATGTGCTGCTGACTTATGCGGGCACCAGCAAGCCTGTGGGCGTTGTGCTTAAGGCGGGTTATGGCTGGGATCCTATCAAGGGTACCAACAACTACGGCAACGGCAAGGATGAACTTGGCTTCGGAGCCAAGGCCGGTGGCGGTCACTTTGCCAAGAGCGATGTTCCCCTCAAGGAGCGCAAGCTGGAAGGTGCTGGCCAGAAGGCGTATTTCTGGACAGCCGAAGGCGAAGTGCTCGTGTTCTTCCACGACAAGGATGTGGCCAAGTTCGAAAAATTCAATCCCGAACATGGTGCCAGCTTGCGTTGCTTGAAGGACTAGTTTGATTTAAGATAAAAAAAGAAAGGCGCTCCGAAGAGCGCCTTTTCTAATGGATTAAAATTGCCTTAAGCGATGTTGAGACTCTGCTCGCGGATGCATTCGACTTCGTTCTTGAGTTCGATGGCAAGGGCGGCGATGTCGGCACTCTGGCACTTGGTGCCCAGGGTGTTGGCTTCGCGGCCCATTTCCTGCAGAATGAATCCGAGATTCTTGCCCTGCGCGCCGCCTTCCTTGAGGGCGTTCAAGAAAAGCTTATTGTGGCTACGGAAGCGGGTGATTTCTTCGTGGATGTCGAGCTTGTCAGCCATGATGCAGGCTTCCTGCAGCAGGCGGACGTCGTCGATTTCGCTGTCCTTCAAGAGCACGTTGATGCGTTCCTTGAACTTGTCTTTCCAGACTTCGATGCGCTGCGGGTCAAGAACTTCAATCTTGTCGAGAACGGCGTTCAAGTGATTCACGCGGCCTTCGAGATCGCGGGCGAGGTTTGCTCCTTCCTTGGCTCGCATTTCGTTCACCTGGTCAAGTGCCTTGTCCAATTCTGCAGCGAGGTGCTTTTCCAGAGCATCGGAATCAGCGTCGGCATCGGTGAACTGCAGCACTTCGGGGAGTGCCAGAATGTTTTCCAGCGTAATGTTGCCTTCGATGCCGAATTTCTTCTGCATGGCGCGGGTGATGTCCACGAACTTCGCGATGGCAGCTTCGTTATAAGATACCGGAATGTTTCCGCCGGTGCCTGCGCCAAGTGTTACGCTGAAGATGACGGAACCGCGGACCAGCTTATCCTTAATCTGGTTCTTGAAACTATTTTCGAGGTAGGCCAGGTTCTTGGGCAATTTGCAAGAGATGTCCAGAAAGCGGTTGTTCACGCTGCGGACTTCAATCACGCAACTTGCGCCCTGGTACATGGACTCGCTCTTCCCAAACCCTGTCATCGATAAAATAGCCATAATTAACCTTTTTTAATTCACTTCTTGCTTACTTATAAGACCGTTCGCTCTTACATCGCTCACTCTCGCAATCGTCCCAAACTTTACGTTTGGGACTTTTTGCTCACCATAGCAATCACGTGTTCAGCGCCGAAGGTCGTGAGGCCAATAGCCGTCAAGAACTTGCTGAACTTGTGTTCGTTCTGGTAATGAATGGTTTCGACCTTCAGGCCTTCCTTTTCGCAAAGAGTATAGAAATCTTTGAGCGTGAGCACACGGATGTTCGGCGTGTCATACCATTCGTAAGGCAGTTCCTTGGACTTGGGCATGCGGCCGCGCAGCATCAGGCTTCCGCGGGTTGTCCAGTGACCGAAATTCGGGAAGGTCACGATGGCACGCTTGGCCACACGCAAGAGTTCGTTCAAGAGGGCGACCGGGTCGCGGATTTCTTGAATGGTGCGGTTGATGATGGCGTAATCGAAACTGCCGTCCTTGAAGTCGCGAATTCCACTTTCGTCGAGGTCGCGCTGGATCACGGGCACATCGTTTTCGAGGCAGTCCATGATGCTCTTGAAGTTGCGTTCGATGCCGAGAACTTCGACATGCTTTTTCTTGTTCAAGAAATCGAGCAATTCGCCGTTACCGCAACCGAGGTCGAGTACTTTAGTGTTTTCTTTGACAAGGCTTCCGATGTAGTCGAAGTCTTCGGTGTCGTGGAATACCGGCATGACCTGCGTATCGGCCGAGGCCGGAATAATCTTGCTATCGAGGAAACGGCCCACGGCCTTTCCCAGGTCGCCGACTTCGATAAGGAAGCCGTCGTGGCCGAATTGGGTGTCGAGTTCGAGGCTGGTGACCACTTTGCCGGTATTCAAGAGAGCGCTTGTGATGCGGCGGGATTCGTGGGGCGGGAAAAGCCAGTCGGTACTCAGGTTCACGTTCAGGAATTCAGCCTTTACGCCCTTGAATGCGTTTTCGAGAGAGCCGTATTCCGTTTCAAGATCGAAACTGTCAGTAGCGTGAGCAATGTGCAGGTAGCTGTTGGCGTCGAAGCGATCCACGAATTTTGCACCCTGATAACGCAGATAGCTTTCGAGCGGAAGATTCAAGTCGAAAGGAGTGCTGTAGGTGACTGCGTGGTTGCGACTTTCCTGGTCTTGGGCGCGCTTGAACTTTTGTTCCATGCCCACAGCGCTGAGGTAGGTGATGTGGGCGAGCTTGCGGGCGTTGGAAAGACCGACGTCGGGGTGGGCGGATTCGTAGTAGTCGCCACCATTGAAGTTCGGGTCTTGCGTAATCACGTCGCGGGCGACGATTTCAAAACCGAGGGCCTGGCTGCTGAAACGCGGAGAGCTTGCAATCACGATGCAACGGCGTACAAGGTCCGGGTAGTAAATGGCCCATTTCATGGCCTGGAAACCACCCATGGAACCGCCGATTACACAGCAGAGCTGATCGATGCCGAGACCCTTGGCCAGTTCACGCTGGGCGTTCACCATGTCGCCGATGGTGATCATGGGAAAGGTGCTGCCGTAGGGCTTGCCGGTGCGCGGATTGATGGAGGCGGGACCCGTCGTGCCTTTGCAACCACCCAAAATGTTACTGCACACGACAAAGAACTTGTCGGTATCCACCGGTTTGCCGGGGCCAATCAGGGCGTCCCACCAACCGGGTTTCTTGTCGGTTTCAGTATAGTAGCCGGCAACGTGGGCGTCTGCCGTAAGCGGAGAACACACCCAGACCACATTGCTCTTGTCGGCGTTCAACGTTCCGTACGTTTCATAACGGATTTCCAGCGCCGGAAGGGTCTTGCCACTTTCGAGCTTAAAACCCTCGTCCCCGTAATCCTTTGTAAAGGTCTGGGGCACCACAGGGCCGACGCTATGTTTATGCAAAAATTCACTCATATGCATAAATATAGCTTATTCCAACATAATCGTAAACGGTCCGTCGTTGGTTAAACTCACTTGCATGTCGGCGCCAAAGCGCCCTGTTTGTACTACAGGGATCTCTTTTTTGCATTCAGTTATAATATAATCATATAGCTCACTTGCTAAGGTTGGATTTCCGGCTCCGTTGAAGGTAGGGCGGTTTCCCTTGTTGCAATTTGCGTATAAAGTAAATTGCGAAACCAGCAATAGTTCGCCGCCGACATCTTTGATCGAAAGATTTGTCTTGCCGTTTTCGTCTGCGAAGATGCGGAGCGCAAGCATTTTGCGGATGTAGCGGTCGGCAACTTCCTTGGTGTCGTCTTCGCCCACTCCGATAAGAATCAAATAACCCTTGCCGATTTTTCCGACGGTTTCTCCATCGATGTCGACTTGGGCGTTGAGAACTCGTTGAATCAGGAATTTCATAGGCCTGCAAAATAATAAAAAATTCCTATAGCAGCTCTAGGAGACGGCGGAATCTGTCAGAAATCTTATAAAATTATATTTTCCTTACAAAATTGAGGGGGTATGATCCAAAAGGGTAGGAAAAAATCCATTCTTTTCTAAATTTGGCGCGGTTTGTAAACAAAAAGTTAAGAAAAGAGGTGTTAAGATGGTCGTTGAACCGATGATTCGCAGCAATATGTGTGTGAATGCACACCCCCAAGGCTGCGCAATGGATGTGAAGCGCCAGATTGAATACGTACAAAAGAAACGCGCTGAACGTGGTACTCCGAAAGATGCTCCGAAAACGGTTCTGGTGCTGGGATGCTCGACTGGTTATGGACTTGCTAGCCGAATTTCTGCGGCGTTTGAATTCGGTGCCGCTACCATCGGTGTGTCCTTTGAAAAAGAAGGTGCCGATGAACCTCGCCAAAAGAGCGGAACTCCGGGTTGGTACAACAATATGGCTTTCGACAAGTTCGCTCATGAAGCGGGCCTCGATGCAGTAACGTTCAATGGTGATGCTTTCTCTCATGAAATGCGTAAGAACGTGATTGACACTTTGAACAAAATGGGCCGCAAGGTAGATTTGCTGGTCTATAGCGTGGCATCCAGTGTGCGCGTGGATCCGGACAACGGAACGCTTTATCGCAGCGTGTTGAAGCCGATTGGTGAAACATTTACCGGCGCAACCATTGACTGTATGACCGGTGCTATCAGCACCATCAGTGCAGAGCCCGCTACAGAAGAAGAGGCTGCCAACTCCGTGAAGGTGATGGGTGGTGAAGACTGGGCTCTTTGGGTGCGTCAGCTGAAGGATGCCGGCGTGCTTGCCGAAGGTGTCAAGACGGTGGCCTATTCCTACATCGGCCCGAAACTTTCTCATGCAATTTACCGTGACGGTACCATCGGTGGTGCCAAGAAGCACTTGGAAGCGACTGCCAAGGAACTCAATGCGGAACTCCAGAAGGAATTGAAGGGCGAAGCCTATGTGTCCGTGAACAAGGGTTTGGTGACACGTTCCAGCGCCGTGATTCCTATTATCCCGCTGTACCTTTCGGTGCTCTTCAAGGTGATGAAGGAACAGGGAACTCATGAAGGTTGCATCGAGCAGATGGAACGACTGATGAACGAACGTCTTTACACGGGCAGCGCCGTTCCTACGGATGAAAACCATCTGATTCGCATTGACGATTGGGAACTCGACCCGAAGGTGCAAGAAGAAGTGAACAAGCGCATGGCGACCATCACTCAGGAGAACCTGGCTCAGGTGGGTGACTTGGAAGGCTACCGTCACGATTTCTTGGCCACGAACGGCTTTGACATCGAAGGTGTGGATTACACTGCCGATGTGAAGAGTATGATGACGATTTAATTGGCGTTTTATGTTGTGAAAGCTAAAAAAGGCGCGGGTAAAACCGCGTCTTTTTTATAAGGCGAAAACCCGCTTGATTTCGTCTACCTTCGTGGTGGCGGTGAGTGCAAGCCGCAATAGCACGGCGGCTTTTTGTGGCGGCAGACGGCCGGCGCAAATGCGGCCGGGGGCAAGCGTTTCGTTCAAGGTAACTAGCCCGTGGTGGATTCGTGTCGAAACGACCACGGGAATGTCGATGTTTTCGAGAACTTTCGCCCAAGCGAGACTGAATTCGCCCGAGCCTGCGCCTGCGATGACGAGGCCGTCGGAGACGCAGGCGGCGTATTCCAGAATCTTCGGGTTCGCATCTACGGTAAAGTAGACCACGTTCACGCGGGGGAGGCTTTCGAGCTTGGAAATGTCAAAGAAATTCTGTTCCTTTAAGGCGTTCCAGTTAGAGCCTTCGCCGGGAGCGCTGACGCCCATGGCGTTGATGGCCGAGGCGCTACACTTCTGGACGCTTCGGGCGTCGAAAAGTTCGCCTGCAAAATACACCCACACTAAATTCGCCGGAGGATCGTCGTCGACGGCGAAGCCGGCTGCCGCACGTACGGCGCCTAACAAGTTTTCGGGGCCGTCAGGATCCTTGGCGGTAGCGGGCTTCATGGAGCCTGTAAAGATGACCGCCTTTTCGCACTTGACCGTAAGGCTTACGAAGTAGGCCGTTTCATCCATGGTGTCGGTGCCGTGGGTGACGACGATGCCGTCCACTGAATCGTCGGTCTGTAAATCGGCGATGCGATTTGAAAGCTTAATCCACAGCTTGTCCGTCATGTCGTCGGAATTGACATTGCAAATCTGTTCGGCGGTAATTTCGGCATACTCCGAAAGTTCCGGCACGGACGCTACCAAGTCCGCGGCAGAAATCTGCCCAGACACGTAGCCCGTATTTTTGCCGGGTTCACCGACACCTGCAATGGTGCCGCCAGTAGCAAGAATCACGATGTGTTTTTTCTTCGCCATAAAAAGCCTCTGCTATTTCACTTCGTCGAGCAACTGTTGTGCTTTGACGCCGTAGTATTTTTTGAGGGCTTCGTCGTTGCCGAGGGAGCGCATGTCTTGAATGAATTTTCTGAAGTGCACCAGGTCTGCGTTGCGGGCCAAAAGGCGTTCCACCATGGCTTGAGAATACCAATAAAGTTTTACAGCGGCTCCGGTGTTGTTTTCGTTTATGAACGGGGTCGTGAGCGCTTCGATGCTGGGAGCTTCGGTATCGGGCCTTGCCATACCCGTACGGGAGGCGTCAATCACTTGAGCGATGCCTTCGTTCACCCACAGCGGAACATGGTGTCGGGTCATGGCGCGGATAAAAGCGTGGGTGAGTTCATGGAAGAACATGGGGCGGTAAATTTCGCGGTAGGCCATTACGTTTACGGGAATGCGGAGCTTGCCGTCGAATACGGCGCCGACCCATTCGGGGCGGGGGCCAATACCTTGGTACTGTGACGATTCGTAAAGAACCAAACTCATCTTGTTTTCGGGGTGGAAATCAAACAGATGGCAGAGAGAATCGTAAGCGACCTCTAGTACCGCCAAAGCTTCCATAATGTCTTTGCGGGCGGGGCGTCCTTCGAATTCCACACGGAAATGCATGGAACGTTCCAACCCCAGAGTCTCTATTTCGCGAATCAGGGATTCGCTTTTCTGCTTCAGGTAATCCAAGTCGGCGTTGCTGAATTTTCGGGACTGTATATAGGCAATGCAGTCTTCGTAGCGTTCCTGCTCAAAGAGAATTCCTGCCAAGTGCAGTTGCAAATTTTGGTCGTCAGGCGTTTCTTTGAGGAGCGCACGCACATTCTTTTCGGCGCAATTCCATTCGGCCATTTCCAAGCATTCATTGGTTTCGATAATCAGGGCTTCATGCTTTTCAAAAGCCTCTTTGGCCGCCGATTGTTGCATGTACCAGCGGATTCCAACGAGCAAGACGACT
Source organism: Fibrobacter sp. (assembly GCA_045221475.1). Classification (GTDB taxonomy): domain Bacteria; phylum Fibrobacterota; class Fibrobacteria; order Fibrobacterales; family Fibrobacteraceae; genus Fibrobacter. Next base: position 48,351 of record JBGUWV010000089.1, on the reverse strand, counting down.
ACGCCTATGATGATTGTGACGATGTTTTTCAAAGCCTTACCGCCGTTTCGTTAGAAGAAATTTTTCCACCACCGGCTTTTTTGAACCTTTCGCGGATTAATTGCAAGTCGTGCTGGTAGGGATTGCGTTTAAAGTCTTCGAATGCCCAGGCGGTGGGGTGGAATTGCCCTTTTGCGTAGGTAAGGAGCATGTCGAGCCACACGCCTTTTCCTGCATAAAGTTTAAAGGGGCCGCGCTTGTAGCTGGGGAGTACAACCTTGTCCAAGTCCATGTAGCCGATGTCGATGTTCACGCGACGGGACTCGGGGTTGTCTGCCATAGCCATGGTGAGCTCCAGCGCATTGCTGCGTTCTTTTTCTTCGGCAATGGTTTCGGGTGGAATAGTCTTTTCAAAAGAGATGACGCCGCGGTAAAGGCCTTCTCCCATTTCGGGGGTGTAATAGGGCGTCTTGTCGAAGGCGAAAAGTTTGCCCTTGTGGCGGATTTTGCCCCAAGTGCGTTCCAACGCGTCGATTACTTCGGGGAGCCATTCGGCACCGGGTTGCAAAACAAAAGCCAAAAGTTGGGCGTTTTCAGAAAATTGGGAAGACTTCATAAAAATCAATGGGGATAAATCATCAGTGACTTGCGGATGATTTCAAGTTGCTGTTTGCTAAAGGAGAGTTCCTTGCCATTTACGATGGTGGGGAACATGTAGTTGCTAGCATCTGGGCAGTTGCTTAGGTCAGAATTCGATGCGTTGCTAGAAACATAAATCCTAGGCAAGGCTGCGTTAATATCTGTTTTTAAAACTTTCAACAAGGCCTTGCGAGTTTTGCCGTTACAATGGGGGGTGTCGTCGATTCCGTCTTCTATGTTTGAATAGTCCCCAAAATCGTAATTGTCTATAATATATTCGATGTCTGCAAAGGTGGTGGTGGTGTGCCTAAGTCCAAAGAAATGCCCCGTTTCGTGCAATGCCGTTTCAACGATATCTTTCATAGATACAGCTTCTTCTCCGTAGGGGGCCTTGACATGGGTGCCCAATACGACGGTGCTTCCGATTCCCTTCCCGAGATTTCCACTGAACAGGTTTGAATAACCTAAAACGCCTTCGTCGTTGATATAGTGTACGAATACGATGTCAAGTGCGTTTTCGATACCGGGCCATCCGCCTAGCTCAGATAAAAAGTGGTCTTTGGACGAGTAGCCTGCAAGCCATGGCTCGTTGGCGGGGTATTTTTTACCCAGGGTGGGGTGCTTTGCGGCGCGGTTAATGTAGATGGTGTCTATAGTTACCGAGGAGTATTGTTTTCGGAATTCTTTCAGCAATTTTGATGCTAGTTCGTCTATGGAGAAGTCCTCAATTTCTTGCTCGATATCGCCGACCAGAATCATGTTGATCGAAAAATGGTCCGAATAGGCTCCGTCTCCAGTAAGACGGATGTTCGATACTCTCCCTTTATAATAAGTCCCGTCTAGTTCGAGCGATGTAGCCCAATCTGCTTGGGTATTTTCTTCGCACATGAAGGAATAGACATACCGGCCATGATCAATGGTGGGTTCTATGGAGCGAACCTTGTAAGGGTACCATTCTGTTTGGTCTTCGCTCAATACCAGTCTAAAGAGTTGTAACGTGGGGGCGTCAAAATTAGGGTCTACGTCAAAAGATAGCTGGTAGGTGGCCTGAGGGTGAACTATTAGCGTAATGCCATGGGCGAGATAGGCGGCTGCAGAATCGTTTTGCGCTTGGTCGTTGGGAAAAAGCTTGCGAAAATAAAGGTTGGAGTTGTCGGGATAAAGGGTGAATTCAGAGGAATCATCCTCTGCACAGCCTGCAAAGAATAGGACAATATTCAAAAAAAACAGTACACAAAATTTTTTACAAAAAATTTTCATAAAAACGAGCTCCGAAGTGCCAAAAAAAGCGTGTATAGAATAGGGACTCTTTTTTAAGGCTTCATAACTATGAAATCTAGTAAAAAAAATAAAAATTCGACCGATTTGCAAAACCTTCTCACCCCGCTCATGGGAAAACCCGCGCTGTTGAGTGCCGTCGTGGTAATAGTGACTGTTGCGTGCCTAGATGAACCGGCTTATGCTTTTGTTCTTTTACCTGTCTTGGCGCTATGTACTCATGCGTTTCAACGGACTTTGCAGTGGGTGGTGTTGGTTAGCCTTGTTTTAGGAATTGTAATACATGAACGTTCAAGGGAAATTGCCGTAGAAAATCAGCTTGCAGTAGAAGCGTGCGGAATTGTAGAAAGTTCTCAGCACAAAAAAAGCGGCATGGTCGTTGTGATTCGGACGATGCAGGCCTTGACGGGGGAACCTTTGGCTGATTCCAGGATTCGTTTGACGGAAAAGCGGAATTTGCCGCGGTACCCCATGCCGGGTGATTCTCTTTGCTACGAGGCGTCTTTCTATCCGGTCTTGCCGCCTATGGTGCCGGGGGCCTTTGATACCCGGGGGTGGCTTAAGTCCCAGGGGCTTGCTGCTTATGGAAAATTTATTCATTGGACGGTTTACGGTGAAACATGGGTGCCGGAGCGAAGCTTTTTTCAGTTCCGCAAATGGATCGGGTCGCGATTTAGCGAATATTTGGACCCTTCGGAGACGGGGTTGTTGCTTGGGCTCTTGGCGGGAGATAGAAGTGGAATTCCCGATGCATTGCGGAGCGACTTTCAGCGTTCGGGACTTGTGCATGTGCTAGCCATTAGCGGCTTTCATGTGGTGCTCTTGGCTGGAATGTTGATGATTTTCTTGAAGGCAACGGGGCTCCCGCATCGGGTGGTGCGAATTTTAGCAATCGTTTTATTGTTCCTGTACATTCCGGTTACAGGCGGGTCGCCGGCCGTAAGGCGGGCGGTGCTCATGTTCGCCGTGCCGCAGGTAGGAGCGTTGTTCCAAAGGCCGGCAAATACCTTGAACAGTTTGGGCGTTGCGCTTTTGTTCATTGTGATTCCTGAGCCGTCGGTTATTTGGAATCCGGGTTTTCAGCTTTCGGTGGCGGCTACCATGGGAATCTTGATTGGCGGCTTTTGGAACCCCCTAAAGCAATTGCCTGAAGAAATTCAGAAGAACAAGTGGTGGGCACGCTTGCAATCGCTAGTGGTGGAACCGACTTATGTGACCTTGTGTGCCACGCTTTCTACATCGCCTTTCTTGATTCATCATTTCAAGACGCTTTCTCCATTTGCGTGGCTTGGTAACATCGTGGTGGTGCCTGCAATTTCGATGGGAATGCAGGCGGGGCTGTTTGCGCTTCTTTCGCCATTGGATTTTCTGCGGGAACATTTTTGCTATGCGGCGCGGTTCTTTTTAAGGCTTGCCTCCTTGTTGACGCGGTTGCTGTCGGATTCTTCGCAAGCTTCCGTTACAGTAGGTCCTTTTGATCCGTGGGTACTTTTGCTGGGAGGTTTCTTGATAGTGGTGTTTCCAATTTTTGCCAAGAACCGCATTGCCAGGCGTTTTTCGTTGTGCTGTATGTTGCTGTTTGCGGCAATCTTTGCCTATAAGGGGTATGGGGCGGTTATAAAGCCAAGCTGGAAAATGACCACCATTGATGTGGGGCAAGGGGATAGCCACTTGATTACTACGCCTTCGGGGGCGCACATTTTGGTGGATGCCGGCGATACGAAACGGCAGGATTCCGGAAAAGACATTGTGGTTCCGTATTTGCACCATATAGGGGTGTCTAGCCTTGATGCCTTAATTGTTACCCATGCCGATCAAGACCATTTTGGTGGAGCTTATTCAATAATCAAGACGTTTCCGGTCAAGGAACTTTGGATTACCGATTGCGCAAGAATTGACGAAAAGGAAAATTGGCAGAAGATTATTGCTGAAGCGTACCGACGTAACATCTTGATTCGGGATATCCATCGCGGCTTTTTATACAGGGAACGGCTTTTTGAAATCAGCGTTGTTCACCCCGAAACGAGACGTTGCATAGATGCAAATACCCAAAGTATTACCTTCCGGGCAAAGGGCCTGGGACATTCTGCCCTGCTGACGGGGGATCTGACGGTACAGGGTGAAAAGGAAATCATGAAAACGAATGCTTATTTGCAGAGCGATGTGCTGAAGCTAGGGCATCATGGTTCGAAAACTTCAAGTGGAAGGAGCTTTTTGAAAAAGGTAGACCCGAAGTTGGCGATTGTTTCTAGTGGCCGTAAAAATCGATTTAGGCACCCGAGTAAACAGGTGATTCAAAGACTGGATTCTTTGGGGATTCCCTATTTGAATACAGCTGAAAAAGGAACGATTGATGTTATCTTTCGTTCCGATACAATGCTGGTCAATACGATGTTAAAGTGATTACAGCGCCGTTATCACGTAGAGGGCGATGCTCTTCTGATCGTTGTTGTCTTCTTGCATGATGCCGATATCGAACTCTACACGTACGCGGGTTGCTCCAAAGGCGGCTTCCATCTTGGGAATAATGTCCACCATGAAGTCGTCTCTTAAATGGCCTGCACTTCCGCTAGAGGTGATTTCGATGAGGCACAAGAAACTACGGCCGAAGTGGAGGGTGGGGGAGGTTCCCAATGAGAATTTTACATAGCCATCTTCTCCGGTAACGCCTTCCAAAAAGCCGGCGCGAGCTTCGTAGAAGTTAGAGAAGTTGCTTGCAATGTAGACATCCTTACCGTAGGTCAATACCACGGCACTTCCATTGTTGCGGTTTAGCCCGAAATAACCGTCAATTTCGATAAAACGACCTGCGCCCATACGGTATCTGCCACCCAGGTCAATGGAGGCTTCCATGTTGTCCAGCTTATTGTAGGTGTACATGTCCACCTTGGCGCCAAGTTCCCATTCTTTGCTCAAGGCTCCCATGATATTGATGGGGAAGAGTACGTTATCGCCAAAGTCGGAACGGAGGCCTACGCCGGCAGCGAACTTAGGCGAGGGGCGCGCTTCGGGGCCGAAGGTGTAGCGCATGTTCCAAATACGGTCCAAGGCGAAAACATTTTGGACGCAAAGGCTTATTAACACAAAAATAATGAAATGGGGGATTTTCATGAGCCTCAATTTAGCTAAATTTTAGGCGCAAAAAAGAAGAGGATATCATGATTGATCCGCGTCCAGAGCTTTCTAAACTTTCTGATTACGTTCCCGGCAAATCCATGGATGAAATCCGTGCGAAGTACGGGCTTACGAATGTCGTTAAATTGGCTTCGAATGAAAACCCGCTCGGTGCTTCCCCGAATGCGGTCGAAGCCTACCACGAAATCGCGGACGCTTTGCACTTGTACCCTCGTGGTGATGCTCCCAAGCTGATCAACGCCATCGCTGATTTTTACGGCGTGAACACCAACCAGATTGTTATCGGTAACGGTTCCGATGAAATCATCGACATGGTGGGCAAGGCCTTCATCCGTCAGGGAGACAACTGCGTAGGCATTACGCCGACGTTCTCGGTCTATAAGTTCACGACCCTTTCGAACGGCGCCGACTTTATCGGTGTCGGTGTGGGCGACCAGAAAACTCCGCTTTCGGAACTTCTGAAGGCCATCAACGACAAGACTCGCGTGGTCTTTATCTGCAGCCCGAACAATCCGACTGGTGTTTACTATAACAAGTCTGAAATTCTTGAATTCTTGGAAAAGGTGCCGAGCAATGTGCTGGTGTTCCTTGATCAGGCCTATTCCGAATTTGCAACTGCCGAAGATTACCCGGTGCTCATTGATATGCTGGACAAGTACAAGAACCTGTTTATCAACCGTACTTTCAGCAAGATTTACGGTCTCGCAGGCCTCCGCATTGGTTACGCTATGGCGAATGCCGAAGTGATTAAGGCTATGTGGAAAATCAAGCCGCCCTTCGATGTGAACCAGGCTGCCCAAGTGGCTGCAATCGCCGCTCTTTCCGACAAGGAACACGTCAAGAAGACTCTCGAACTCAACGCCGCAGGCATCGCTTACTTGAAGCCTGAATTCGAAGCACTTGGCTTCAAGGTGTTGCCGACTCAGGGCAACTTCATTTGCGTGCACATTGGCGCGAAGGCGAAGGACCTCGTTCTGTTCCTCGAGCAGAATGGCATGATTGTTCGCGGACTCACAAGCTTTGGTTTGCCTGAACACATCCGCGTGACTCTCGGCAAGCGCGAAGAAAACGAACTCCTAGTCAGCCTCGTCAAAAAGTGGAAGGCGGAAAATTAATCGCCGGAGGTGGTATGGCAGCGACTGCTGAAAATCAAGAACTCTTGAAGATTGCGCTCAAGGCTGCGGATCTTGCCCAAGAAAATATCATGAAGTATTTTCAGGCAAGCGTTGGCGTGGAATGGAAAAAGGACAACACTCCTGTAACCATCGCTGACAAGAGCACCGAAGAAATCGCCCGCAAGTTCTGGGAAAAGGAAACTCCGGGCTTCGGCGTCATTGGCGAAGAATTTGGAATCGAAAATCCCGACGCCGAATATCAGTGGGTGATTGACCCTATCGATGGCACCAAGGCGTTCATTCACGGCGTTCCTCTGTTCGGTACACTCATTGCCTTGTACAAGAAGGGCATGCCTATTGCAAGCCTCATTCGCATTCCTGCGATGAACACGGCGGTCTGGGCGGTGAAGGATGGCGGTGCATTTTTAGACGGCCGTGGAATCAGCTGCTCTAAGGTTGCGACACTTTCGGATTCCCTTGTACTTTCGGGTACGGTGAATACCATGGAAACCGCAGGCTATGGCGAAAAATTCGCTGCTGTGCGCCGGGCTGCCAAGCTGCATCGCGGCTGGGGTGACTGCTACGGCTACTACCTGGTGGCCGCCGGCCGTGCAGAACTTATGATTGATCCTGTGGTTTCGCTGTGGGACATCGCTCCGTATCCGCTCCTGTTCAAGGAGGCGGGCGGCAAGTTCAGCACCATCGACGGTAAGACCGAACTTTTTGACGCAAGTGGCAAGCCGGTAGCCCCCATTTATGAAGGCTACACGAGTATGGCGTCAAACGGACTCATCCACGACGAAGTCGCGAAAATTATGTCTGAAAAATAAAACGCTAGTCAAAAGACATTAAAAATGACCTGCATCGTTCAAGATGCGGGTCATTTTTGTTTGGGAGGGATGATTGGAGAATATTACTTTACCGTGAATGCGGTTCCGTCGTAGTCGATGGTGACCGGCTTTGCTGCACTCACTTCGCCGGCGAGAATCGCGTGGCTCAGCGGGCGTTCCACGTTCCTTTCCAGATAACGCTGGATCGGGCGTGCACCGAATTCCGGCTGATAGGCACCATCGGCAATCGCGTCGAGCGCCTTGTCGGTCAGCGTGAGCTGCAAATCCTGACGGGCGGCGCGTTCGGCAAGTCCCTTGAATTTGAGTTTCACGATGTCCTTGATCTGCGGCTTCGTGAGGCTCTGGAACACCAGCACTTCGTCCAGTCGGTTCAGGAATTCTGGACGGAAGAAGCCACGGAGTTCCGGTTCGATTTCCTTCAAGGTCACAGGCTTTGCATCGCCCGCGCGGTTCTGGAAATGAGCGGCACCCAAGTTCGAAGTCATGAGAATCAAGGTGTTCTTGAAGTTCACGGTACGGCCCTTGCCATCGGTCAAACGACCGTCGTCAAGCACCTGCAACAGTGTGTTGAACACGTCGGGGTGAGCCTTCTCGATTTCGTCGAGCAATATCACGCAGTACGGATGCGTACGCACGGCTTCGGTCAGCTGGCCACCTTCTTCGTAGCCCACGTATCCCGGAGGAGCACCGATCAAACGGCTTACGCTGTGCTTTTCCATGTATTCGCTCATATCGATACGCACCAGAGCCGCTTCGCTGTCAAACAATTCGGTCGAAAGCGCACGGGCAAGTTCCGTCTTACCGACACCCGTCGGGCCCAGGAACAAGAAACTACCGATTGGCGCATTCTCGCGGCTAAGGCCGCTACGGTTACGCAAGATGGCTTCAGAAACCGCTTCCACAGCTTCGTCCTGGCCAATCACGCGGGCGTGCAGACGTTCGTCCAAGTGCAACAACTTGGCCTTTTCGCCTTCGCAAAGCTTCGTCACCGGAATTCCGGTCCAGCGGCTCACCACGAGAGCTATCGTCTCTTCGGTCACCTCTTCGCTCAAGTCGCCATCGCTTGCGGACTTCTTGATTTCTTCGGTCTTTGCGGCGATTTCCTTTTCGAGGTTCACGATCTTGTTGTACTTGAGTTCGGCGGCGCGGTTCAAGTCGTAGCGGGCTTCCGCTTGCTCCATCTCGTCCTTTGCCTGCTGCAAGGACTTCTTGAGGCCCTGCAACTCGGCACTTTTCGCGCGGCGTTCCTGCCAACGATCCTGCATCAGCTTGACGGCTGCATCGGTCGTAGCGAGCTCTTCGCGGAGTTCTTTCAGGCGCTTCAAGCTGTTGTCGTCGGTTTCTTTTGCCAAGGCCTGTTCCTCGATCTTCATCTGCAGTTCCTTACGCTGCAAGGTATCGAGTGCTTCAGGCACGGTATCCATCTGCGTCTTCACGAAGCTTGCGGCCTCGTCAATCAGGTCGATGGCCTTGTCCGGCAAGAAACGGTCGCTAATATAGCGGCTAGAAAGCTTCACGGCAGCCACAAGCGCGTTGTCGTGCAGACGCACGCCATGGTGCGCATCAAAGCCGTCCTTGATGCCACGGAGAATGGAGATAGATTCCTCTTCGCTCGGTTCGTCGACCTGCACAGGCTGGAAACGGCGTTCCAAGGCGGAATCCTTCTCGATGTACTTACGATATTCCTGCGTGGTCGTCGCACCGATGCAGTGCAGTTCACCACGGGCGAGTTTCGGCTTGAGCATGTTGCCCAAGTCCATGGAGCCTTCGGTCTTGCCCGCACCCACGATGGTGTGGATTTCATCGATGAACAGCAACGTGTTGCCATCTTCTTCAAGTGCGTCAAGCACTGCTTTCAAACGTTCCTCGAAATCGCCGCGGTACTTTGCGCCCGCCATCAAGGCAGACAAATCGAGCGCAAACAACTTCTTGCCCTTCAGAGCGTCAGGCACATCGCCGCGATAGATTCGCTCGGCGAGCCCTTCGACAATAGCGGTCTTACCCACGCCAGGTTCACCAACCAGGCACGGGTTGTTTTTTGTCTTTCGGCTCAAGATCAAGATGACGCGGCGGATTTCTTCTTCACGGCCAATCACCGGCGAAAGCTTGCCGTCGGCGGCCATTTCCACGAGTTCACGGCCGTAGAGTTTCAACGGAGACTGTTCCTCGGCATTCGCGGCACCCGCAAACGGGTCCGACAGCCAAGTTTCCACAACTTCTACGGAACCGAGCGCATCTTCGAATACCTTCGCAAGGCCACGGTCGCCCGAGAACTTCATCAAAGCCACGAGCATATCGCCCGGGGTCACCATGCGGTTCACCTGACGCGCCGCCTGCACAGAGGCACGCAAGATACGGTTCAAGTCGTTATCAGGTTCCACGTCGGGGTTCACGCCCTCCATGCGGGGAATCTTCTGCACGAACGGTTCCAGCTTGCCGCGGAGCTCGTTCGTCTTCGCGCCCTTGGACTTATAAAGTTTCTTCAAGGTGGCATCGGGGCCTTCTACAAGCCCGACTGCCAAATGGGCCGCACCCAAGTAGGAATGCGAGCAACGGTCACGCAGGCTCTGCGCCTTGGCCAAAACTTTTTCTGCATCGTTGTTAAAATCGGACATTTTAGCCTCTCTTTCTTTTTTACCGCCCTATTATATGCAAAGGCCGTGCCAACGCAAAAAATGCCCCAAAACGGCCCAAATTCGCCCCAATCAGCACGCCTGTTTAATAAAAACATGCCTTTTTTTCAAAAAAATACGGTTTTTCGGCTCTTTTTGAAACCTTTGTACACTGAAAAGTTACATTTGATACATTTTTCTCATTTTGCGTTGTAAAACGCAACAACGCTTTGTACCCCTAACCCATACCTTTTTAACTGGTACAAATCTATCTTATGGATACGAAACCAAACATCCCAAACACCAACTACGGCATCCCTTGGGGGGGATGCCGTTAGTTTTTTATAGGGGTATTCCCCGAATTATTTCGAAAGACACTGCGCCGTTTTGAGCATCAGGTCGACTTCCAGCTTTTTTTGATTCTCGAAGGCGGTTTTCATCAGGTCGTGCACGCTGTAGTCCTTCTTGATCGAATTCAGAACGCATTCACAGATTGGCCTGCCCACGTCGCCGGCCTTCAGGCATTCCTTCACGAAGGCGTTGTCCGTTTCGGCGGGGTAGCTTTGGGGAATGCATGGCTCGATAAAGTCGAATCCCCATTTTTGAAAATCAATGTTTTCGCTGTTTATCGAACCCAGAATTCGGTTGATGAACTTGCTGTCTTTTGTCAGGCGGTCGAATGCGCAATTGCAGGTGTTGTTGGCCTGGCTTGCTCCGAGCCATTCCGCGGATTGCGCGGTACAGGACTGTACAAAGTTGTCCTTGAAAATCGGACTCTGCAGAATCGCCTTGAAAATCAGCATTTCGTCTTGTGAAACCTGCGTCGCTTGGGCGGGAGCCTTTGCCTGAGTTTTGGCGGCGGAATCGTTGGGTGCCGCAAGGCTCAGGGCCACGGCGCACAGAATAGTGGCTGAAATTCGTCTGAAAAACATAGGACTCCTTGAGTTTGGGTAGAAAATAGCAAAAAAGCGCGGGGGAGACCCTTTTATTATGCTATTTTTACACCATGAAATTCTGGCTGGTCTTGTTTGTTAGTTTGTTTGTAGCCTACGTCTCGGCGGCTCCCAAGTCTAAAAAGAAAAACGAGTTCAAGGATCCGCGCGACAAGCAGACGTACCGCACGGTGAAAATAGCTGGCCTCGAATGGCTGGGCGACAACCTGAATTACAAAACCGAGGGAAGTTTCTGTTACAAAGATGAAGACGATCAGTGCATGGTTTACGGCAGGCTCTACACTTGGGATGCAGCCAAAAAGGCATGCCCCGCCGGGTTCCGCTTGCCGACTCACGCCGACTTCGAAAGCCTCTGGACTGCTGCAGGCGCCGACTTTAACGCGGGCTACTTGATCAAGGCCGATTACGGCTGGTCGGGCGACACCAACGGCAACGACACTCTCAAATTCTCGGCGATGCCCGCTGGCAACCGTTTCGATGACGAAACCTACGGCAATACCGCCAAATTCGCCTTCTTCTGGAGCTCCGATGACTCCTCCGAAGGCGTTGCCCCCGGCTCTGCCCGCGTGTGGTACCTCACCAGCAAATCTATGGCCTTTGGCTACATGTCCAAACCCAAGAACTTCGGGTTCTCTGTTCGCTGCGTGCGGTAATTATTTCCCGAATAAATCGGCGTGAGAGCCGGTGTCTACAAGTTCTAGAATAAGAATGTTTTCTTCGATTTTGTAGATTAACAAAAGATCGGGAAGAATGTGGCATTCCCTATGGCCGTTCCATTTTCCGACTAAAGCATGGTCTTTAAATCGAGCTTCAAGAGTTTCCCCTTTTTGCAGGGAGTTAACGACGCCTTCAATCTTGCTGACGTGTTCAATGTTTCTTTTGGCAATTTGTTTAAGGTGTTTTTTGAAGCGGTTTGTAATCCGTAAATTGTACTTGCATCCGTCTTTGGAATTCATTTTTTTATGTCCAGTTCCTCAAGCAATTCGTCGAACGAAGCATAAGTTTTTGCATTAGGATCGTGGGCGAGTTGTTCGCCTTCCTTTATGGCTTCGAGGAGTTCTTTGGACGGAGGTCTTGTGACGGCAAATGGCAGGCCGTGGTGCAGAAGGGCTTGCTTCAAGAAAACCGTAAACGCCTGGGAAAGAGTCAATCCCAAGTCGTTGAATAGTTCGGTTGCCTGAGCCTTAAGCTCTTTGTCGATTCGAATGTTTGTTACCACGGTGCTCATGTCTCTAAATATATAACAATTAGTTGTGTTTGTAAAGTGTCTGTGGTGTAAATGTTGTATTGTGGGTGATTTTGTCATTTTTTGCAATTCCCTTAATTCTTTGCAAAAGATAAAACAAGAACCGCGGGATGCGTGCAATCAGGTGATTGCAAAATTGGGATTGTTTTTTTGAAAGGGGGCCTAATACGCCACTTTTTTGAATATGATTTATCTATATTGGCGCTGTTGTTTTGCGGGAAACAGGAGGTCTTATGAGACACGTAGTCATTCTCACTCTTTCTCTTGTCTTTGCTGTATTCACTGCGTGTGACAGCGGTTCCAGCAGTGCCGACCCTGACCCGGTAGCGGAAGTTTCTTCTTCTAGTGGTGATGATGCAATCTCCTCGAGTTCTGTTACGGACAAAGGAACGTCTTCCGGTGGCAGTTCGAAGTCCTCTAGCTCTGTAAGTGGCAAGAATAGTAGCTCTTCGGTGAACTCTGGCTCTGATACATTTAGTTCAGATGGTGGATCTTATTTGAGTTCCTCTGAAGAAGAGCTTGAACAATGTAATCAGGAAGAAGAGGGGAGTGCTATGGTTATGCTAAACGAAAAACGGGAACGAGAAAGATACGTTTGTACGAACGGATTCTGGATTTTACAACAATCTTCTAGCTCCATGGTTGAATCTAGTAGCAGCTACTACGATATGTCTAAACAGTATAATGAAAATGTCAAGTATGGCGAGTTTACGGACCCTCGCGATGGAAACGTCTACAGAACTATTACGTATGCAGCGAAGCCTTATATATCTTCGAATATAGTAGCGATGGCAAGTAACCTTAATTATGGCGAGATGGTTCCCGTAGACTCGGCAACGAACGCCGACGGCGTTGTCGAAAAGTTCTGCTACAACGATGATCCCTGGTATTGCGAAAACGGTTTCGGCGGACTTTATTCCTGGAGCGAAGCGATGAATTTCCACCGGGCGTGCGACACCCTTTTTCTAGGGTCATCTGCTGATTGTCCGAATGTTTTTGATGAAGACAATTCAGAAAGGCGTCAGCATCAAGGAATATGCCCGGAGGGGTGGCATGTTATGAATGAATTTGAGTGGCGTAGACTTCCGTCGACTGATTTTGGATGCGGCAAGATGCTTTCGAAACTTTTTATGGGAACGGATCAGGTTGGATTTTCTGCACTGCTTGGAGGCGGATATTATGTTGGTAACTATGAAGGAATGGGCGAATATGTCCCGTTTTGGACTCCTCAAGAGGTCTCTGATACGTCAAAGTTTGCGGGATCAGTTTTCTTGACCACTTTTTTGAATGCAGATAAGGTCGAATTTAGACATCGTAGTTACAAACAAAATAAAGCGGCTGTTCGCTGTGTGAAAGATTATATCGTAGAGTAATCTTTTTTAACAAATGTTTAACATTAAAGCAGGGCTTTGGGGAAAAGCGTGCTAAGTGAGCGTCGCGACAAAAGTATGCAAGGCGAGAGAGCGCAAAAACTTGTTTTTGCATTATCGAACCGCAGCTACGGACGTCGTAGACGTCAAAACGCTTGCGTTTTGGCATGACCGAACGACGCCGCGGACGGCGTAGCCGTCAAAAGCGTGCTAAACGAGTGTCGCAGAATCAAACTTGTTTGATTCTATGACCGAGTGACGCCATGGACGGACTGTTTTTGTAAAAAGAAATAAATTTTTCGGAAAATCGGTATTCAGTTGGCTGAAAAAAGCGTGTATATATATAAATAGAGGCTGTTCTCTATTCGCGAAAACCGACGCGTTTCGGTTGCAAAATAAAAAATGGAAAACAAACGCACGCCTTTTGAACAACTCCCCATTACAGACCGGTTCATGTTTGCCATGGTGTTCAGCCACAAGGAAATAGCCAAGCCCTTTCTCGAAGCGGTTCTAGGCATCAAAATTCACGAACTTAGGGATCCCGAGCCCGAAAAGACTGTTGAAGTGAGCCCGTTCTACAAGGGAATCCGCTACGACGTCTTTGTGAAGGAATCGGGGCCGAGCGGAGAGACACTCCGCAGTTTCGATATTGAGATGCAAATGGAAGATACCAAGGAAATCCCTAAGCGTGCCCGCTACTACCAGGCCATGTGCGATAGCGAGGCTTTGAACAAGGGTGAGGTGTACTACAACCTGAAGGAACTCTATATCGTGTTCCTGTGTCCCGAGGACATTTTTGGGCAGGGAAAAGCCGTCTACAGGTTCAAGAACCTCGAAGTCGACAATCCGAAAATTGAATTGGGGGATCTTTGCTTCAAGAACTTTTATATATTTAGCAGGTACCGCGATGTCGCCGAGAAATCGATTAGGGATTATCTGGAGTATTTCGCCACAAGGAAGCCTAGTTCTCCGGAAACCGAAAATATTGATCGGTTGGTGAAGTGGTATCAGACGGACAACGAAACGAGGAAACGCTATATGACTTGGCAACAGGAAATCGACATCGCTGTAGACCTTGAACGTCAGCGCGCCAATGAAGAAAAGGCTCGTGCCGACAAGGCTGAAGCCCATGCTGACGCAGCGGAAGCCCGTGCTAATGAAGCTGAAGCTCGTGCAGACGAAGCTGAGACTCGTGCCAATAGGTACGAGAAAATGCTTCGCGAACTCGGCAAGTTGTAGTTGTTTCTCAAAAACACTCTTTTCTGGACATGTGCTCAAAAGTTCCCTATTTTGGGAACTTTTTACTATTTTTAGATTGGGTTAGGAGTTTTTTGGTGGGATTATACAATTGGAGGTCTTCTGTGAAGATTTTTAAAAGCGTTCTTGTCATGTCCGTTCTCCTGACAATGCTTGTTGCATGTGGAGACGATTCTTCCTCTTCTGCTTCCCCAGAACCGATCGGTGATTCTTCGTCTTCTGTCAACCAATCTTCGAGTTCTATTACGGACAAAGGAAAATCCTCCAGTGGTAGTTCGAAGTCTTCTTCGTCTGTAAAGTCTGGAGATGATTCGCAGAAGAGTTCTAGTTCTGTGAATGGGGGGGGCAATAGTTCTTCTGTAGATGAATCGAGTTCGTCTTCCATGAGGCGTAGATGTGAGGAAGGCTCGTTGGATACAATGGTTGTTGGAAACATGGTTGGGTATTATGAGTGTAGGAATAATACCTGGGAACTTGTGTCATATGTTGAGTTAAGTTCTTCATCCATTCCGTCTTCTGATGCTCATTATGACATGACGGAACAGTACTTGTATCAAGGAAAAGAAAATACAGAAAAAATGACCGATGATTTTGTTGATCCGCGAGACCAGCATGTCTACAAAACATTTCTGTACCAGAAAGAAAAGAATGGGACATACCTTTACAGGTTCCGCATTTTTGCAAGCAATTTAAATTATGGTAAGCAAATTATGAGCGATGCCGTTAATTCCGACGATGGTGTTGTTGAAAAATACTGCTATAACGATGATGAATGGTATTGCGATAACGGCTTTGGTGGTATGTACACTTGGAGCGAGGCCATGGGTCTCCCGAAGGCTTGTGATTCGCTTTATGTTGATAGTTCTGCAGCATGTAAAGATGACTTTGTTCCTCCAGAGGGGCATTCGCTCAAGTTAGGGGTATATGTTCAACGACAGGGAATTTGCCCGACTGGATGGCATGTTATGAATGCTTCGGAATGGATGCAATTTAGAGATGTTTTATCTATAGGCTTGTCCTCCTCTGTTATTTGGAGTGGCGCTAATAGTACAGGTTTTTCTGCGTTACCTGTTGGGTGGCTTGATAAAGGTGAGTATAAGTACTTTGGCGATTGGGCTAAATTTCATGAACCTCAAGAGTTTGATGACAATCAGGAAGGTGCGAAAAGTCACTATATTGTGGATAACAATCATACGGAATCAAATTCCCGCAAGGATTATGCCGCATCTATCCGTTGCGTAGAAGACTACGATCAGCCTCTTTGGGAATAGTCTTGTAAATTTCCAAACATAAAATAAAGAAAGCGTGCGCAGGGGCGCACACTTGGCAAACTTTTAACTTGTTTTCGTTTTGTAAAAAGAAATAAATTTTTCGGAAAATCGGTATTCAGTTGGCTGAAAAAAGCGTGTATAGTAATAGGGGGTCAAATAATTCACCATAACCCTTGACTTTATGTCAAATCTGATATATATTTTATGAGTCCGAGTCATAAACCTCTGGTCTGGCTGCATGAGCAACCGCAGACGCCACCGTTATCTCAAAAAGCGAGGATAGAAACAGGATATCTGTTACGATTGTTGCAATCGGGGATGAATCTGTCGCTTCCTCAGAGTCGCCCGATGCCGTCGATTGGAATTCATTGTCATGAGCTTCGCATTCGAGATGAAAATAAAATATGGAGATTGTTCTATCGGATAGATGCGGATGCAATAGTCGTGATTCTATGGACGGAAAAGAAAACGAATAAGACGCCTGATGAAGTCCTAGACTTGTGTCGTCAACGATTGAAATCTTATGATGCGGAGGATTAGTTTATGGATAAGTTGAAGAAAGAAAGACTGCAGAAGAAAGGATGGAAAGTCGGGGATGTCGACGAGTTCTTGGCGTTGAGTCCTGCTGAAATGGCGATTGTCGAAATGAAGGTTGCCTTGGCTAAGGCGTTAGTTGCCAAGCGGAAGGCTCTCGGCGAAACTCAGGTTACTGCGGCTGTCATTGCCAAAACAAGCCAGTCTCGTTACGCCAAAGTGGAACATGCGGATTCAAGCGTTTCTCTAGAACTGATGATCAAGATGTTCTTTGCGCTAGGTGCGACCAAAAAGGAATTGCTGAAGACGCTATCGGCATAACATTTGACTTCTTGTAAAAAGAAATAAATTTTTCGTGAAATTGGTATTCAATCGCCTGAAAAAAGCGTGTATAGTATAGACGTGCTCTGTCTCTTCATGGAATGTCCCATGATGAAACGCTTATAGGCTATAAATGACTAAAAAATGTGTTGCTTATTTCCGGTTTTATAATTATATTGTAATTATCCAGGGGAAATCTATATGCAAGTAGAATTCGTCTGGGATGACAAGAAAAATGCATCAAATCAAAAGAAACACGGTGTTTCATTTGAAGAGGCCAAAACCTGTTTCGAAGATGACCATGCAAGAGTTTTCTTTGACGCCGAACATTCTGCGCAAGAAGACAGATCAATTCTTGTCGGTTTGTCAAATCAGTTGAGGATATTGGTTGTTGTATTTACAGAACGAAGCGGGATAGTTTCCGAACAGTTGGTAAATCGCATTATCAGTGCCCGTAAAGCGACAAAAAAGGAATTTCAATATTATTGGAATGCTAGAAAAGGAGATTGCTTATGAAGAAGGAATATGATTTCTCAAAAATGAAGGCCAAAAAAAATCCTTATGCAAAGTTCCTCAAGAAACAAATAACCATAAGATTGAATTCTGACACAATTGACTATTTCAAAAACATGGCTACGGAACTCGGTATTCCGTATCAGATATTGATTGATTCGTATTTGACAGATTGCGCAAATACAAAACGCAAACTGAACATGAGTTGGGAGTAGGGGCGCGAGATTGACGACTACGGCGTCCGCGGCATTGTGCGCAAGTCGGACTAAGCGAGATTAGACAAAGCCTTCACTTTGTTTCAGGCTTTGCCCTCCGGGTTTTGGCTTTGCCAAAATCGGACTTAGCGAGATTGCCGAAACGGTCTTGTTATTCCCGTTTCGCCCTTCGGGCTTGCCTGCAACCTTGTTGCAGGTCAAGGCTTCCGCTCAGCGTTTCACTTCGTTCACTTAGAGCGTAATCGAACTCACTTCGTGAGTTCTCATCTCGCGCTAGTTGCAATAAAAAAAACGAAAGGACACCTAAATGGTGTCCTTTTCGTTTTTATCGGAATAGCGAGATTCGAACTCACGACCTCTTGCTCCCGAAGCAAGCGCTCTACCAGGCTGAGCTATATTCCGGTTCGGTGGTCCAATAATAGAAAAAAATGGAAAGAATTTAAAGGGGAAAGGCGCAAAAAAATGAAAAAAGTCGAATTTTTATTTCTTGGCGGGCTTTCTGGTGGTTTTTGTCGGGGCGGGGCGCGGTTTTCCGAGGATCATGATGCTCGAACCGGCGTTGTCGGGTTCCACTTTGTACAGCTGGATGCGGTTACTCCATTCGGAACGCACTTTGCGGTCGATAACGCGCTTCACGTTGCCGTAGCTGGGGTTCCCGCCGCCGTGGATGACCCTGAGAATCTTGAGGCCTGCAATCATCAGGTCATCGATGCGCCGTTCCACGGCTTCTGCGGCTTCGTCCGAGGTCATGCCGTGCAGGTCGATTTCGTCTTCGGGCACGGGCAGTTCCCAGGCGCTAGGGCTACGGCGCATCTTGCGCCCGCGCGGGGCACGCGTCGGGCGTACGGCGGCCGATTCGGCCTCTTTCTGCATTTGTGCGTCCTTGTCTTCCATGTGGTGGTTGTTGATCCACTGCAATTGGAATTCTTCTTCTTGATTCAGCGCCATGATTCTCTCTCTTTGCTGTAAAAAATAGATTTTTTTATAGATAATGCCGGATTTAGAGCTGTTTTGGGCGGATAAATCCCATTTATTACATTTTTTTTCTTTGAACTGGCGCCCTTTTTTCTTATATTGTAATAAAATGTTGAGGTTTTTGTAAACATGAGTCGTTTGAGGGTTATTGCAGCTCTATTTACAGCGCTAGCATTTGTGGGGTGCATTAAAAACGATATCCCTGAAAATAGGGTGTTTTCGCTTGATGATTTGGCGAACAAAAAAGTAGGGGTTCTTGTCGGTACGACGGGCGAAATATACGCCGCCGATTACGGTACGGATTCTACTCGACTCCATGCAGAAAAGTTTGAAACGCTGGCTCAGGCGGTAGATGCCTTGTTGCAAGGTTCTATCGATGCCGTGCTCACGGACGATGCTCCTGCCAAGGTTTTTGCTCGCAAAAATCCTTCGCTGCGAATCTTGAACGAAACCTTCAAAGAAGAATCGTATGCAGGCATTGTTGCAAAAGAAAATATGGGCCTGTTGGATTCTGTGAATATTGCTTTAATCCAGATGCGCGCCATGGGCATTTACGATTCCATTTTTGACGCCTATATCGGTGGACAAACCAAGTACCAAGTTGAGTCGGATTCGGTGACTGGTCCTGTCCTTAGGGTGGCGACCAATGCCGAATTCCCGCCGTTTGAATTCCGTTGCAAAAAACGCGGAATCGTGGGTATCGATATTGAAATTGCCCGCTATGTGGCCAATTACCTAGGGCGCAATCTCGAAATCATCGATATGGATTTTGATGATATTATTGATTCTGTTCGTGCCGGCGGCGCTGACCTCGGACTTGCCGCTTTCTCGGTGACCGAAGAACGCAGTCAGATTATCAACTTCACGGATCACTACGCCACGTCTAAAATTGTGGTTATGGTGCGTAGTGGCGAAGAGGAATCGACTTTCCAGCGTATCAAGGATACGCTGCTGGGTGGCTAAACCCTAAAGTTTCCGTGATAATTCCAGCTCCATTGTTCTGGGTGCTCGGAAATCCAAGTTTCAGTTTCCTTTGTTATTCCCGCGACGAGTTTTTCGGGATTGGTTTTGGGCGGATAGGCGCTTTCGAAACGGATAACGATTTGACGCCTTGTGTTGGTCCACGTGCGGAACGTGACGATGTAGGCTCCCATCTGATTCACTTTCTGCGGGAGACGCAAGTATAGCGTGCTCTTTTGCCCAAAGAGTTCGACTGTATTTCCTTTGGTGTTCTTGCCTTGGTCAAAAACCATTGCAAGGATTCCCTTGGTTTTGAACAAGTCGCGGATCAGTTTGCCGGTTTCTTCGGGGTGGTATTCGGTCAGGTGCGGGTCGCTGCGGAGTTCTTTGAGTACCTCGCGGAAGGCTTGATCGCCAACGGAATCGGTAATCAGGTGCACGTGTTCACTGTAGCGGCAAAGACTGCGGTGCAAAAGCTCGAACGCGCCTTGATGAATGCTGATGGCGGCGACAGGGCCATGCTTTACCGCCTCGCGGATGATTTCTTCGTTCTCGTAGACGATTCGATTCTCGACACTTTTAAAGCGGGCGAGTCCGCGGTAAGAATCGAGCGCGTTCCAGAAGATTCCCTTGAATGTGTCGCGTGCGCTTACGGTTGTTTTTAAATAGGTCTTCGCGTTTTCGAGGTGCCTTACCGTGCGCCCGTAAGCTCGCTTGGTGTGGAGCGCCTTATAGATTGGGAATGCAACTGCAAAAAGTGCCGAATAAAAAACATCCGGCACTCTCAGCAAAACGTTCAGCAGAATCTTGTATGTTTTACTCTTCGTCAAATTCCAGAATATTTCTGCCGAGTTCTCGTTCGAACACGCGGCGGCTAAGTCCTTCGCCTGCGTAGCTCAGCGTGGGTGAAACTTCGTAGAGCTTGCCGGGCTTCACTTCGACATGCGCCTTACGGAGCCATTCGCGGTGAAGGCGACCAATCATGGTGCGTGCAGTCTTCGGGCTGTCGTTTCCTTCGGCGTTTTTCACCGGAGAGAATTCTTCTTCGCGGACTACACCGAACGGCATCATCGTGCCTAGCTGCGGGAATGCGTCGAACAGGAACTGTTCGAACTTCCAGCATTTTTCGATACCGCAGACCGTCTTGCGGGCGGTATGCCACGGGAGCTTGCTGGTCTGCAACTTGCGCAGACCTTCAATTTTGAACAAGTGAATGGCCAGGTTGCCGCCGTCAAACACGAGGCTCCCGTCAGGGTTCGTCATGTCGCGGTACTGTTCCGGAAGGTCACTGTATTCGACCACGCCGGGCTTGCCGTTTTGCAAGGCGAAAATGCCCACCTTTTCATTCGGACCGGCCTTGTGGACCACCTTGGAGGCGGACATGCTGCGGCCTTCGCTGGCGAGAGCGCCAATAAAGACGGGGTCGCAAATGCGGCAGAGGGCGTTGTCGACGCTGTAAAGGAATACGTAGCGTACGCCCTTTTCGATTAACCAGGCGAGGGTGCCGCTCTGGGCGAGTGCGCGGAAGCAACCGCCGTTACCATCGGGAACGAGAGCCAGTCGGTCGTTATCGACGACAGCCTTTCCTTCGGGGGTCAAGGCGCAAATGGTGCCCTGTTCAAAGAAGCGGATGTTTTCGCGGGCGTAACCGAAAAAGTTGTGCTCGGTAAAGAAGTTGACCGTCGCTTCGTGATTCAGCGGGCTGGTCATGATGCACCAGGGAATCGGATGACCGACCTGTGCGGCCAAGTTCTGCAAGCGTTCGGCCTGCAGCTGGAACAAGCTCTTGTGGCTGGGGAGGCCGATGTCGAACATGCCCTTGGGACCGTCGAAACCGAGGCGGGACCCCTGTCCGCCTGCAACCAGGAACGCTGCCACCTGGCCCTTACCCAGGAGAATTTCACCGGTTTCTTTCCAGAAGTCGTAGCGCAGATCGTCGATTGCGGTCTTGAACGGCATGGGCTTCAAGTCGCCCGAAACGTTGTCGTCCAGCGAGGCGTTTGACTTTTCGGTGTAAAGCGCCTTGAGTTCTTCCCAGTCCTGGCTTTCGATGTCACGTTCCAAGGCTTTGCGGGCATCGCCGCTCAAAGATTCAAGCTTGGCAATCAGCTCTTGCTGACCTGCCGCATTCAAAGTTTCGATAATGTCCATATTCTACCTAATGCCGAAGAAAATCACCATGCTCACGATGAGGGCGAAGATGCTGATGAGGTGCATGCGCCACACGATCTTCGAATTCATCAGGGGCTTGCTGGGGAAGCGTCCTTCCCACTTCTTCTGGTAGTGGTGGTGGAGCGGAGCGCAAAGGAAGATGCGCTTGCCTTCGCCGGTGGTTTTCTTGGTGAATTTGAACCAGCTAATCTGGAGCAATACGGAGCAAGCTTCGGCAATGATGATGATGCAAACGATGGGGAGGAAGAGCCCTGCCTGCACCAGAATGAACATGATGCCAATCGCGGCACCAAAGCCCACAGAACCGGCGTCACCCATGTAGATTTCGGCCGGAGGGCTGTTGAACCACAAGTAGGCGAGGAGTGCGCCTGCAATCGACATGGCGAGCGGGAACAGTTCATCGCAGCCGGGCAGATAAGGTACGCTCAGGTACTGGCTAAAGATAAAGTTGCCGCTCACGTAGGCCACAAGACCCACGAAAATCATGCTCGAAAGAATCGGTACAGAAACGAGGCTGTCGAGACCGTCGGTAAAGTTGGTTCCGTTAGCGGAAGCAGCAATTACAAAAGTCATAAAGCCCACGAAAATCCAGTTGGGCAAATGAATCTGGAATACGTCGATGGGGCAGAAGGGGATTGTCAGGTCGCCTTTGAGTTCGGGAATGAACTTGTAGCAGAAAATGGCGACAACCAGGCTAAACAAGAAATACAGGAAGAGTCTAAGGCTGCTGGAAATGCCGTCGGCCTTGTCCATGTAGTCGGCGGCCTTGAGCTTGCCGAGCTTGATCAGACGCTTTGCCTTGACCTTGGCGATGTCGTCGATGGCGCCCACCGCAGAGAACGCCGCAAGCACAATCAGGGTCGAAATGGTATAGCCGTTCATCTTGCATACCAGGAGCGACACGATTTCTACCACAATAACAAGGAGGAGACCGCCCATAATCGGGGGAGACTTGGATTTGCCGTCTTTGTCGAAGTCAGAAGTCGCATCGAGGCTCTGGAGCTTTCGAATATAAATCGGCATGAAGGTCATGACGAGGATGATGGAGAGCATGGCAGCTGTACCTGCGCGGAACAGACGGCCATCAAAAAGATCAATACTGGTTAAATGATAAAGCCACTGACAAAGCATGTTGCAATAATAAAAAAATATAGGCGGAATCGCTGTAAAATTTCTAAATTATAGGGCATGAGTGAATTCCATATCGACTGCCCCCATTGTGGTTCATCTTTTGACGCCCAGATCCAAGGAGATGGCGCCAACATGATGGTGTTTTGCTGCGCCCGCTGCAAGACTCCTTTGATGTATTACCATGGCGAGGTGGCTGAACTGGATCGCGATGAATTTGCGGGGCTGCGTAAGAAGCTGAGTCGCGCTATTGACGCCGTTGTCAGCAACGGCGGTGCCATGGGTGCAGTGGCCGAGGCTCTCAAGAAGATGGTGGAAGCCTCTGAAGCCTTGGCCGAAGAGCGTACCGAAAAAGGCGATAGCCTGCCCAGTCCCCGCGAAGGTTCTGCACCGTCGGAATTTGAAAATGTGGCCGAAAAAATTGCTGGAGCCATGGCTTCAAACGATGCTGAATCGGTTCGTCCGGCTGTGATTTCGGATGACGTTCTTTCGGATTTGCAGAAAGACCTCGACGAACTCGATGTCGATAGCTTCTTGAGCAAGCTTTAGGGCTGCATCAGGGCTGATTATGCTTGAATTTTTCATTGCAGCATTAGTGGTGGGGATTGCTCCCGGCCCTGATAATTTATTTGTCCTTACGCAAAGTGCGACTCATGGCGCCCGCGCCGGTTTTAGCGTGATTTTGGGTCTTTGCACAGGTGTTGCCGTGCAGACTTGCCTTTTGGTGGCAGGCGTTTCGGCGTTAATTGCCGCAAGTCCGACGGCGTTCTTTGTAATGCAGTGCCTTGGGGCGGCGTATCTGCTCTATTTGGCGTACAGGAGTTTCCAGGTTCGCGCAGGCACGGTGGTGGGCGGACATGCCGAGGATTGCGAAACGGCACTTCCGGCTCGCAGGCTTTACCTTCGCGGTGTCATCATGAACCTGACGAACCCGAAGGCGGTTCTCTTTTTGCTTTCGTTCATTCCGCCTGCTGTAAAAATGGATCGCCCCATCCATCCGAGCCTGCAAATCGCAATATTCGGCCTGGAATTTATTGTTGCGACGCTGATTGTGTTTGGAACGGTCGCGATTTTGGCGGGCGCCGTCAAGAAGTTTATGCTGAATAGCCCGAAAGCGAACCGCAACCTCAACTGGTTCAGCGGCGTCGTATTCGTGCTGCTCGCATTCGCTTTGTTCTTAGTCTGATAACGTCATCGCGAGGGGTGAAACCCCGAAGCGATCTAGAGCTGCTTTTCAATCAGCTTCAGAATCTTCTCGATAGCAACTTCGGGGCTGTCGCTGGTGTCGCCGCCGGCGGCTCGGGTGTGGCCACCGCCGCCAAATTCCTTGGCGATGGCGTTCACGTCTACAATGTAGTTGCTGCGCAGACTAATCTTGTATTTGCCGTTCACGGGGTACAGGAGTAAGGCCACTTCGGTGCCGCTGACCTCGCGAATGGTGTCAATGACGGTGGAAAGTTCCACGGGCGTGACACCGAAACGTTCCATGTCTTCGGGCGTGATGTAGCTGTAAACGACTTTCCCACCCAAGCCCAGCTTGCATTGCTGCATGGCGTAGCCCGTAATGAGGGTTTGCTTGTAGGTGCGGGTATAATAAGTTTCGTTGACGATTTTAGCGAAATCGACGCCTGCTTCAATCAAGTCTCCTACGACTTGCATGGTGCGTTTGCCGGTGCAGCTGTACTTGAAGGCGCCGGTGTCGTGCACGATTCCCAAGTACAGGGAACTGGCGGCTTCGCGGCTGACTTTAGCCTTGTCGAGCTGCATGTAAAGCACTTCGCTTGCGGAACTTGCCTCGGGTTCTACGTAGTTCACGGTGCAAAGGTTCAGCGGGTTAGAAATATGGTGGTCGATGTTGATGGTCTTCTTGGCGGCCTTGATACATTCAGCGCCGTTTGCACCTACGCGTTCAAAACTCGGAGTGTCCATCAGGAATACCAAGTCGTAAGGCTTGCCGTTATTGCATTCGGCAGTGTAGAGCGTGCGTGCGTCACTTGCCCCGCGTAGAATCTTGTAGCTGTCGGGGAAATTTTCGAGGAATAAATCCGCGCTAATGCACGGATAGTTGTCCTTGATGTAGTTGTAAATGCCCGTGGTTGAACCCACGCAGTCACCGTCCGGGCGCACATGCCCGAAAATGGCTACAGTCTTCGCTTCGCTTAAAAATTCATCGATTCTCATATTAAGGAATATAGCAATAATGTGGGATCCTTCGACTTCGTGCTACGCACTCCGCTCAGGATGACACATTTATTCCACATCTCACATTCCTAATTTTTATATTTACATACATGAAGTTGCTCTTTACAGACCTTGACGGTACGCTCCTGACCGACGACAAGACCATTCTCGATGTGGATATGAAGGCCATCGAGGGAATGCTTGAACGCGGCCACAAGCTGGTGCTCTGCACCGGGCGTCCCCTCACGAGTGCAAAGCAGCTTGCGCAAAAGTACGGCTTCGACAAGCCGGGCTTTTTCCTGGTGAGTTTCAACGGCGGACTCATTTACGATTACGCCACCGAACAGTCTATTCTGACGCGCTACATTCCGGTAGAATCGGTCAAGTTCATTATGGATGCGGCTCACCGCGCCGGCATGCACGCCCACACCTACTCGGGTGACCTGGTGGTTTCGGAATACGAAACGGAACAGCTCAAGACCTATTGTCGCTTAATGAAGATGGATTACGTGGTGGTCAAGGATATTCGCGACTACTACGGCGAATTTATCAACGTGGTGGTCAAGCCGCCTATCAAGGTGAATATCATTACGCCGTTTGATCACGGTAGCCTGCTGGATTTCCGCGCCGAAATGCGCAAGACCACGGCGGGCAAGCTCTTTGACGTGTTCAGTAAGCCCGAAATGCTGGAATTTTCGCACATGCAGAGTAACAAGGGCGATGCGGTGCGGTTTATGGCCGATTTTTACAAGGTCCCGCTTTCGGATACCATTGCCGTGGGTGACGAAGAAAACGACTGCCCCATGATCGAGGCCGCAGGTGTTGGCATTGCCATGGCAAATGCCTCCGAGGTGGCAAAATCCGTGGCCGATTACGTCACAAAAGCAGACAATAATCACGGCGGAATTGCCGAAATTATCAAAAAATTCGTGATTTAAGCGTTTTAATCTCAAATATTCCAAATTGGAATATGTGCGGTAACTTTTTTTGAATAAAAAGGTAATCTTTGTTGTATCTTCTATATAGATATATACTATAGGGATATTGCAGAGACATGAAACAATTCCAGTTTGATTACCATAGCATCACATCTTTGAAGCGCGATCTTGACAAGATTAATCTTTGGTGCAAGTCAAGAGTTTTTTCTCACGTGGTATTCCAGATTTATTCCAATTCCATGGATCGGGGGCAAATCGATCTTGTCAGCGATGTTATTTCGCAGAATTTCCCGGATTCCATTTACATGGGGTGCTCTACGGGCGGCAATATAGTGGATGGGCGGCTTTCTAATGCCGAGATTTCCATTATCTGTACGATTTTTGAATATCCGACGACACAGCTGAAATTGTTGCAGTATACCATAAGTGCTGAAAATGCTGTTGATGTGGTTGGTAGTATAAAGGACGAAATCAAGGCGAATCCATGGGTGAAGGCGGTTGAACTGCAACTGACGACTCTTGGTGTTTCCATGACCCCGTTCTGCGATGCCTTTAAAGATGTGGATCCTTCGATTGCGATTTTTGGCGGTGGTGCCATTAATCCCAGTTTGACAAGTACAGAAACTTGCGTGTTTTCCAATGTGGGTGGTTTTTCCGGAAAGGGCGTCCTTGTTCTGTTGATGGGTGGTGATGACTTTTTTGTCCATACCACTCACGTAATCGGCTGGAAACCCCTTGGCCGTGAATTTATGGTGACCAAGGCGAAGGGGCCCGTGCTTTACGAACTGGATGGCGTTCCTGCCTATGAAATTTATCATCGCTATTTGAATATTCCGAATGACGAACACTTTGTTTACAATACATTGGAATTCCCGCTGTTCTACAAGCGCAACGGAATTGACATTATGCGTTCGCCGGTGGCCTGTAATGAAGACGGTTCTGTGGTCATGTCTTCGGATATCGAAGAAGGCGTGAAAGTGCGCCTTGCCTATGGCGATCCGTGGACCATTTTGGCGAGTGTCCGAAAAGACGGCCGCGAGGTCGGGGTATTTAGCCCTGAAATTATCAAGGTTTTTTCTTGTGTGGTTCGTCGAATCTTTTGGGGCAAAGAAGAAATCAGCGGTGAAACGCTACCGTTACAGAGCATTGCCTCCACCTCGGGCTTTTATTCCTCTAGCGAATTCTTGCGTACGGGCTGTTGCGTAAATCAGCACAATGCGACCCTTGTCATAGCGGGAATGCGCGAAGGTAAGGGCGGGGAACGTTATGACTTTGAAATGCCCGAAGAGGCTTTTTCTGGCAAGGTTTCCATGATTAACCGCCTGGCCACCTTCATTGATGTGACGGCACAGGAACAAGCTGCAACTTATGCTAAACTGGAATTGACTTCTATTACGGATTCCTTGGCGGAAGTGTTTAACCGAGGTGAAATTCAGCGCCGAATTACCAAGTGTGTAGAAGCAGGACGGCCAGGTTGCCTGGTGATGCTGGATATCGATAATTTTAAACAAATTAACGATGCCTGGGGCCATAAGGAAGGCGATAATGTCATTCAAGAAATTAGCCATGTCTTGCGGAGGGTCGCTGATGAAACCGGAGTGTCTGGGGTTGAAGCCGCCAATTTTGATATGGTTGATTTTAATGCCATGTGTGAAAGGGCGTTTGAGCTCCATGGTGGCAATACCTTGCGGCCGGTGCCGGTGATTATGGATGTGAAATCTCCTATTGGCCGTTGGGGAGGCGAAGAATTTATGGTGCTTTTACAGGATTCTTCGCTAAAAATGGCTATAGATTTTGCTGATAGGGTACGTGTCGCTTTCAATGATATTACATTTGAAAAAGCTGGACGTCGTTCCGTGAGTGCCGGTGTGACCGAACTTCGGAAGGGCGAAAGCGCTGATGCCGCATTAGTTCGCGTCGATAAGGCTCTTTACAGGGCCAAGAAAAATGGCAAGAACTGCGTTGTTGTGTCTGAAGGAGAAAATGATGGATAGCGTTGTCAAAGCGAAAATTGATTCCTTGTACGAGGCTTTTTCGGTACTTGCGAACGGTGCATATACTTATGTCACCGATATGAGGACTGATTGGACCCGCTGGTCTAAAGAGGCTGTTCGCTATTTCGGCTTGCCTAACGAATACATGCAGGGCGTTGCCTATGCCTGGATGGATAAAATTCATCCGGATGACCGTGCCGCCTATAAAGAAAACATTGATAAGGTTATGTCTGGCGAGACGAATGAGCATAATCTTCAATATCGTGTGCTTACAAAAGATGGACGTTACATTGTTTGCACCTGCCGTGGCGTGTTGTTGCGTAATGAAAACGGCGAACCCGATTATTTTGGTGGAACGATCAAGAACAACGACACCCTGAGTTATTTTGACGATGTATCCAATATGAGAAGCCTTTATGGCTTTTTAGAAGACCTGCAATCGACGAGTTGGCGTGGCGAAAGCCTGCAAATTATGATTTTGGGCATTAATGACTTTTCTCGCCTGAATGAAATTTACGGCTACACCTTCGGAAACCGCGTGCTGCAGGAATTTTCAAGGATGATCAAGACTGAAGCCCATGGTATGGGCGAGTGGTACCGAATGGATGGTACCAAGTTCGCTATTGTCTGCCAGAAAGCTTCTGTTGATGACCTGATGAACCTGTACAAGCGTATCCAGTATAACTCCATTCACGATTTTAGTGTGGACGGAACCCGCGTGGTTCTTTCGTTTGTGGCTGGAGCCATTAATCTGGAAAAATTTGATGTCAGCGCAGAAACCGTGTATTCTTGTTTGCGCTTTGCCTATTATGAGTCCAAGAATAATCACTTGGGGGAACTGTTCATCCTTAAGAACAACGTAAATGATGACAAGCGCTTTGCGATTGAACGAATCAACGTCATCCGCAATAGCATAGTGAACAACTGCGAAGGATTCTACCTGTGTTACCAGCCGATTGTGGATGCCAATACAGAAAAGGTGATTGGCGCGGAATCCTTGATCCGTTGGAAAAACGAGGAATATGGCGTTGTTCCCCCGGTAGAATTTGTAGATGTTTTGGAACAAGATAACTTGTTCCCCGAATTGGGTAAGTGGATTTTAAAATCCTCTATCAGGGATGCGAAAAAGTTCTTGGATTCTTGTCCGGGTTTTGTGATAAACGTGAACCTTTCGTACACGCAGCTTGAAAAGCCTGACTTTGTTGAAAGTGTCTTGGCCATTCTGGAAGAAGAAAAATTCCCGCCGCAGAACCTGTGTCTGGAAATTACGGAACGCTGCCGTCTTTTGGATATGGCTCTACTGAAGGATATTTTCACGAGGCTCCGCAATCGGGGAATCAAGGTTGCCCTTGATGACTTTGGTACGGGATACAGTTCCATCGGCGTTCTACGAGAACTTCCGGTGACTACGGTGAAAATTGACCGTAGCTTTGTGATGAACATTGAACAGGATCCTTCGGATCAGAAAACGGTGCGCTTTATTTCGGAACTGGCCGATTCCTTCTCTTCTTCAGTGACGGCAGAAGGTATCGAAACGCCTGAAATGCGAGAATTCCTGCTGCGCTTTAAAATCAAGAGCTTGCAGGGCTTCTACTATTCGAAACCGCTTCCGGTCGAAGAGTTCATGGATAAGTACATCGAAAAAGAATAAACTCTTAAAAATGAATATGAAAAAGCTCTTTCAGGTATCTGAAAGGGCTTTTGTTTATCAAGTATTAGCTAAATTAAAGGCATGAAGAATATTCTTGAGCGTCTGGGCATTGGCCGCAGGCATTTTACTATTGTTGGGATTACGCTGTCCGTACTGGTTGTCGCATTCCTCATTTTCAATAATCTGACCGTTTCTTACGCTAGGCGTTGGGATATCGATTGGGGATATTACTCCATTCTTTCGACCTTCATTCTGCTGATTGTGGGCGTGCTGGTCAATATTCCTGTTATTGCCCAGGGGTGGAAAGGCTTTAAACCATCGGGAAAAAGCATTTGTGCCTTTGCGGGCATCGCCCTTGTGTTCTCGGTATTCATGTTCGGGAACATTAGCAATACTCACCGAGTCTTGAGCGATGAAACCAGCTGGGAATCTATGGGACTCCAGATGTATTTCCAGCATACCGGCGGCATTTGTAACGAAGGCGTGTGGAACAATGGCGTGCTGGATTGTAAAACCGAGGTGAACAATTTTAAGGGCAAGGCTCTAGGTTTTGTTTACTCGTTGGTTTTCAATTTTGCGGCACCCAACCGTGATACCGCTTTGCTGGTGAACTTCCCGTTCTACTTGCTCAGCTTGCTGTTCTTCTTCTTTGCCCTTTCCAAGTGGTTCAAGAATGAATGGGCGGCGCTCGCGGCTACGGCGTTCTTGGGCGGCATGCCAATATACCTGTTGCAGGCCCGGTCTGCCTCTACCGAAGTCCTATATATATTCCTGCTTGCCGTTTTGATGGCATGGTATGCCTTTGTGCCGGCGAGTAAGGTGAACTGGAAACACTTCTTGCTTACAGTGCCGCTGTTGGGGTTCTTCGCCCAGACCAGACAGGAAACCGTGTTTGCGTTTATTCCCTTCGCCCTTTACTACTACAAGTATTTCTTTGAAAAGGCCCACAGGCTTCCGCTGTTCGTGGCTGCAGTGATTGCCGTGAGCTGGCCTTCGGTGAACACGATGGCTGCTTACCGCGGTTACGATTTCCAGGGGGGCGAGCATGCGGCCCATTCTCTGGAGAACTTCTGGTTCAATCTGAAGACGAATATCGAAGTCATGTTGAATCTGGATAAGGACCCGTCTTTTGGCGGTATTATGCAGAATCCCTTCTACACGACTTTTACCATTATTTTGCTTGCGGCTACGGCTTGGCTCCTATTCCGCTTGATTTATTCTCGGTGCTACAGGCGCGGAGCCTTGCTTGGCATTCTGTTCTGCCTTCAGATTTTTGTGATTCTCCTGAATGTGTCGGGAACCTTCACTATTGATATTAACCAGCGTTACGTGTTGGTGGCGCTTCCGTTGTTTGCCCTGATTATGGCCCTTGGCCTGTACGATGCCCTGGTATTCTCGACAAAGATGAAGCCTGAGGCGGCGGGGAAGATTATTCTCGCTGTGGCAGCGGCACTTTCGGTGGGTCTCATGATTTACCATGGGGACAGCTACCGCCACAATATGCTCTATTACAAGAACAAGCTGCTGGGTGAAGAGGATTACTTGGACAAGGCCCTTGAAAGCTACCCCAAGAATTCCATCTTTATTTACGCTCGTCCGTGGCAGATGCTTGCTTCTGGCCACAGCTCTTTTAGTGAACGTTCCTTCATGAGCTGGGACAATGAAACTTTTGCTAAGTGGCAGCAGGTTTCGGGTGGAAACATTTACATGGTGCGTGGTCAAGACGGCTATGGCGAATTGAATCGCAAGTCCCGTGTGGTGGGCTTCAAGACCACGGATCAGGTGGATGAAATCCTGAAGGACTACAAGAGCGAAAGGGTGTTGATTGAACCTAAACTCTTTGGCTATCCTTTGGCGATTTATAAGATTACGGCAAAGAAGGGTGTGTCAACCTACTTGCAGAATTTCTTTGTGAACGACATGGAAAACAATGCCATGATCGTGAACAAGCGGTTCCCCGAAACCATCACTTACGCTTATTCCTTGAACGGGGAACTTCAAGAAGAATTGATGCTTTCTTTGCCGTCGGATACATTGATGCTGGATTCTACCAAGATCAAGGCGGGCATGAACCGCGTGACTCTTGAATGCGTGATGCCGGATGCCGACACCCTTAGATTGGTGAAGGACTTCTTTGTGGAATCCCCCGAAGTACTGTTGCTTTCTGACCTGAAGATGGATAGCTTCGATCAGGGTTGGGGACAGCCCCAGAAGAATACGACGGTGGAACACCGAAAGATTACCATTGACAAGGAAGTCTTCCGTTATGGAATCGGATCCCATGCTCCCTCGTTTATGAAGTTTACGCTCCCTCGTTCCTTCGACAAGTTCCATGCTACAATTGGTCTTGACGATGAAAGTGTTGGTGGCGATGGCGCATCTTTCATTGTGCTGGGTGATAATCGCGAACTGTTCCGCAGTAAGCGTATGTATTCCACCGAAAAGCAGACCATTACGGTGGATGTCAAGGGCGTACGTGTCTTGGAACTTCGTCTGGACGAAGGTGACAAGCACGACAAGGATTATGATCACGGCGATTGGGCCAATGCCTGGCTGGAGGCTTCTCGTTGAAAGTCCTAGTTGCACCTTTGGATTGGGGGCTGGGGCATGCGACCCGTTGCGTGCCCGTGATTCGTGAGTTCCTGAATCAAGGTGCTGAGGTGGAGTTGGCGGTAGTACGTTCAAACGCTACCTTGCTGCGGGGGTTCTTCCAGGAACTCCGCCAACGGCTGGCTCCGTCTTACAATATCGTTTACCCTAAGCACGGGTATAACATGGGACTGTGGTTGGCCAAGAATGGCATCCATTTGCGGAAGGTGATGAACTATGAGCATCGCTTTGCCGAAGAGATGGTGGAACGTTACCATTATGATGTCCTGGTTTCCGACAACCGTTTCGGATTCTATAGCCACCGAGCGAAATCCATTTATATGACGCACCAGCGTCGCATTGCATTTCCCAAGGTGCTTTCGACTTTTGAACCCCTGGGTATGCTTTGGCACGCTTCGGTCATGAAGCACTTTGATGAAGTCTGGGTGCCGGACTTGCCTGATTTTCCGGGGTATGCGGCAGGGCTCTCTCATGTGGATAAGTCACCGGTGCCGGTAAAGTTTGTAGGGGCCTTGTCCCGTTTTGAAAATCATCTTGGAACGGATGCTCCACGGACATACAAGTTCGTTGCTGTTGTTTCTGGGGTGGAACCGGCACGGAGTCGTTTTGAATCGTTACTGCGCAAGGTACTTGCCAAGGTTCCTGGTCGACATGCAATCATTTTAGGTAAGCCTATTCTTGGGGTGAAATCCTGGAGTGAAGGCAATATCGATTTCCATACTCATTTGCCGGATAGGGAATTTGCTGAAGTTATTCGCGGTGCCCAGTGGGTGGTGTCCCGCGGTGGTTACAGTACGGTGATGGATATGGCTGTCCTTGGTGCAAGGTGCATTTTTGTGCCGACTCCTGGACAGTATGAACAGGTGATTCTGGCCCGGGATTTAGCCCATGAAGGTTATGCGGCTACCATCAGCGAAGCAAATTTTTCCATCGAGACCTTGCTTGCGACTATCAGCGAAAAAGGAAATGTTTCGCTGCCGAAACCGAAGGATAACGACCTTCTGAAAAATGCTGTTAGAGAATTAAAAATTTAAGTAGAAAAGGGTAGTTATGCCACAGTTCATTCTTGCTTTCCCGATGACAAAAGAAGTGGGCGAACCGCTTGCTTTAACCGAAACAGCAACGCTTGCCGCCGATGCGACATCTGCAATCATTCCCGGTTGCAGCGTGATGTTCAAGGTGGTCCGCAAGGAGCATGTGCCTGGACTTGCCGATATTTTCAAGGAACATCAGGATATTTCTGCAGAAACCGCTGCGTCCATTGATGCTCACAAGTCCCTGCTGTTCCTGCTTGGCGAAGTCAAGAATATTGACGAAGTGACCCAGGTGAATATGGCTATTCTCAAGGTGTTCAATGCCGGTGCTTTGGGCGTGTACATGCAGCAATGCGGTGCGGCCTGGACCGATGCGGGTTTCCGCGAAGAAGTTGGCGATGGTGAATATCCGATGGATCCGTGGATTAACTTCGTAGAAGCGGGTGAGACCATTTATACGCTGGGCCTTGCAACCTTCATGCTTCCGGATTTGTGTATTGTGGCCTCGGCCGAAGACCCCCAGGAAGCTTTACTCATGGCTGCCGACAGCCTGTTCGGTGATGGCGTTCCTGCCAAGTCCGGTTCCGAAGTGGATTTGGGCGAAGGTGTCCACTATGTGCTTCGTCAAGAAGCGAAGAATCCATTCCCAAAAGAATCCCCTGAATACAATAAACAGGGGATTCTCAGATTGATTAAAAAGTAAAGCAGGAACTTATTTAAAGTTCTTTCCCAGAATTGCGGTGACGTTCTTGAGAATGCCTTCGGCAACGTCGGGCTTGTTCATGGAATAAACGTGAACGTTGGTGATGCCGTTGGCGTACAGATCGATAATCTGGTCGCTGGCGTAAATGATACCGGCCTGCTTCATGGCTTCGGGATCGCTACCGAATTTGTCCACTAGCGACTTGAAACGCTGCGGCATGAAGGATCCGGAAAGCTTGATGGCGCGTTCTACCTGGTTGGCGTTGGTAATCGGCATGATACCGGGGAGTACCGGGCAGTTGACGCCTGCGTCGCGCAACTTGTAGAGGAAACTGAAGAACAGGTTGTTGTCGAACACCATCTGCGTGGTGAGGAAGTCTGCACCTGCATCCACCTTTTCTTTAAGGTGTTGGATATCTTCGGCCTGGTTGGCGCTTTCGGGGTGCTTTTCGGGGTAGCAGGCGGCACCGATGCAGAAATCTGCATCTGCGGCCTTGAGTTCGCGAATGAGTTCCACGGCGTAGTGGTAGTCGCAGTTGTCGCGGCCCTTTTCGATGAGTTCCGGGGTGAGGTCGCCGCGGAGTGCCATGACGTTCTTGATGCCTGCGGCTTTCATGTCTTCGATGCGCTGGTGCACGGTTTCCTTGCTGCTGGAAACGCAGGTCAGGTGGGCAAGCATCGGAATGCCGAACTTTTGCTTGAGATTCTTGGCGATATCAAGGGTGAAATGGCTTACGCCACCGCCTGCGCCGTAGGTGACGCTCATAAAGGATGGCCCGAGAGCGGCGATAGATTCGGTGGCGGCCTTAACGCTTTCGAAGCTCGTCTCTTTTTTAGGCGGGAACACTTCGAACGAAAGGCTCATCTTGTCTTGCTTCAGAATGTCTACAATCTTCATAATCTCTCCGTGGGCGGGTCCGACTGGCACCCCAAGTCTATGCAAATATGTTGATACGTGCATAAATATAAAAAGTTTCTAGAAAAGTGGCAAGCGGAAAAGCGGATGATTTCTGTAAAAAAGCAATCCGCCGGCACGAGGCCGACGAATTGCATTTTGAGGTTCGGATTATTATGAGGTTCTGGAGTACAATTAGTAAATAAACAACATCTCTCTGTACTTCGGCAGCGGCCACTTTTCGTCGGGGATAACGCTTTCGATCTTGTCGACGATAATGCGGAGGTTTGCCATGGCATCGAGGATTGCTTCGTGCTTGTCGCCGAGAGCGGCTTCCATCTGGGCAACGGCGGCTTCGAGATCCTTGAGCTTGTCGCCCAATTCGCGAGCGTAAGCGTCGACGGGGTAGAATCCCTGGGTCTTTGCCATTTCGTTAGCCTTGAGGGCGTTGCTGTAAGCGCAGAGCACCTGCGGAAGCACCACGTTCTTAGCGATGTCGAATGCAATCTTGCCTTCGATGTGAATCTTCTTGTGGTAATCTTCCATGTTGACTTCGTAACGGGAGTCGAGTTCGCGCTTGTTGAACACGCCGTACTTTTCGAACAGGGCCACGTTTTCCTTCTTGTTGAGAGCCTGGAGGGCTTCCATGGTGGTGCGGATGTTCGGGAGACCGCGCTTGGCTGCTTCTTCCACCCATTCGTCGGTGTAGCCGTTGCCGTTGAAGATAACGCGCTTGTGTTCCTTCACGATCTTCTGCAACAGGTTCTGCAGTTCTTCGTGGAACTTGTCGGCCGGAACGCTCTGCATCTTGTCGGCGATGAGGTCGAAGGCTTCGGCCACGATCGTGTTGAGGATGACGTTCGGTTCGGAGCAGCTCTGGCTAGAACCCGGAGCGCGGAATTCGAACTTGTTGCCGGTGAAGGCGAACGGAGAAGTACGGTTACGGTCGGTAGCGTCGCGGGGGAGCGGCGGGAGAGTATCAGAACCGAGCTTCAGGGCGCCGGCCTGCTTGCTGGACTTCGGATCGCCCTTTTCAAGCTGGTCGATAACGTCGGCGAGCTGGTCGCCGAGGTACATAGAGATGATTGCCGGAGGAGCTTCGTTGGCGCCGAGACGGTGGTCGTTACCGGCGCTAGCAACAGCCATACGGAGCAAGTCGGCGTGGGTGTCGACAGCGTAGATCACGGCGCAGAGCGTGGTGAGGAAGATGGCGTTCTGGTGCGGGTCCTTACCCGGGTTCAAGAGGTTGGTCT
Organism: Fibrobacter sp.; assembly: GCA_045221475.1. Classification (GTDB taxonomy): domain Bacteria; phylum Fibrobacterota; class Fibrobacteria; order Fibrobacterales; family Fibrobacteraceae; genus Fibrobacter. The sequence goes on along the minus strand of JBGUWV010000089.1, from coordinate 12,569 downwards.
TGCCGTAGTTTACGGACCAGTTGTTGTGCTTACCGGAACCGTTGATGCCGGCGAACGGCTTTTCGTGCAGCAGGCAGACGAGACCGTGGCGGTCAGCGACCTGGCGGAGCACTTCCATAATCTGCATGTTGTGGTCGCAGGCGAGGTTCACTTCTTCGAACATCGGAGCAAGTTCGAACTGGGCCGGAGCGACTTCGTTGTGGCGGGTCTTGGCCGGAATGCCGAGCTTCCAGAGTTCCTTTTCAACGTCGTTCATGAAGTTGATGATGCGAGCCGGAATGCTACCGAAGTAGTGGTCTTCCATCTGCTGGTGCTTAGCAGGTGCTGCACCGAACAGAGTACGACCGGCCTGGTACAGGTCCGGGCGCTGCAGGTAGAAGCGCTTGTCAATCAGGAAGTATTCCTGTTCGGCACCGAGAGTGACGGTGACCTTCTGCTGGGCAACGCCGAAGAGGCCCATGAGGCGGTCGGCGGACTTCTGCAGGGCCTGAATGGAGCGGAGCAGCGGAGTCTTCTTGTCGAGGGCTTCGCCGGTGTAGCTACAGAATGCAGTCGGAATGCAGAGCGTTGCACCGTTGCCGTGACGCTTGATGAAGGCCGGAGAGGTCGGATCCCAAGCGGTGTAGCCACGGGCTTCGAAAGTAGAACGGAGGCCGCCGCTCGGGAAAGAGGAGGCGTCCGGTTCACCAACGATCAGGTTCTTGCCGCTGAAGGCGAGGATAGCCTTGCCATCTTCGGGTTCGAGGAAGGAGTCGTGTTTTTCGGCGGTAGAACCGGTAAGGGGCTGGAACCAGTGAGTAAAGTGGGTGGCGCCGCGGTCGATAGCCCACTTTTTCATGGCGTGGGCGACTTCGCCTGCGATGCTCGGGTCAAGCGGTGCGCCGCCATCGATGGTGGCGAAAAGCTTCTTGCAAATGTCTTTCGGAAGGTAGGCGCGCATGGCTTCGGCGTTGAAGACGTCTTCGCCGTAGAAGTCGATGTTTGCGGGGGCTGCGGGGAGGTTGGCGCCGGCGTTTTCGCTAGCGATTTCCTTGATGGCTTTTAATCTGTATTCATTGCTCATGGCAATTATCTCCTAATTTGAATTTTTCGTTACCCCATATGCAAAACGCGTGCCAAAAACGAAAAAATGGCGAAATTTGTGAAAAAGCCTAAAAGCTTGCCCTTACAAAACCTTGAAACTTTTCAAAAATTGGAAAATTATGCAAAAAATTACGATTTATGTAAAATCTTTAGATTCTGCGTTGAATCCGAATCTTCTATATAAATATATAGTGTTTAGGTAACAAATTTAGTCTTGACTAATAAAGTTAGTTTAACTATATTAGCCCTGTCTAAAAGAATGCTAGGTATTTCTAATTTGCCGAATCAGGATCGGAGGTTTCGGATGGAACACACAAAACTAAGCCAAAGTCTCGAAGACTACCTTGAAATGGTGCATATTTTGCGCCTTGCGAATGGAATTGCCCGCGTAAAAGATATTGCGGCGGCCCTTTCCGTCAAGATGCCCTCTGTTGCGAAGGCGATGATTGAACTGAAGAAGCTTGGCTTGGTGACTCAGGAACCTTACAGTGGCGTTGAACTCACCGAAGAAGGGGCGCGCGTAGCGGCCTTGATTTTGAACCGCCATATTTTGCTGAAGGGCTTCTTGATTAAGTTGGGTGTATCCGAGGCCATTGCCGATAAAGATGCCTGTTGCATGGAACATATCCTTTCTGCAGAAACTCTCAGCAAGATTGAAGACTTTATGAAGCCTGCGGATGTGAATCCCGCTGCCAAGAAAATAAAAGTGGTGAAGTGCTCGAAAAAATAGGTTGTAAGATGAGTTGTGTTGGTGGGCCGAAGTTTTCGGAACTGAAGCGTGGCGATAAGGTGAAGATTGTGGGATACCGTACGGGTGATTCTCAGTATAAGTCTAAACTCCTTTCCATGGGGCTTGTGCGCGGGGTGGAACTTTCCGTGTTGCAGGTTGCCCCTCTTGGCGATCCGATTGAAGTGGCGGTGCTTTCTTACAGGCTTTCGCTCCGTAAACAAGAGGCGAATGTGCTGATGCTGGAGAGGGTTTAATGGCTATCGACAAAGAAGTGTTTACGATTGCTATCGCAGGCAACCCGAACTGTGGAAAGACAGCCCTTTTTAATGCCTTGACAGGCTCGAACCAGATTGTGGGTAACTGGCCTGGCGTAACAGTTGAAAAAAAGGAAGGCTCCTTCAAGCTCGACAACCACACCATCCGCGTGGTGGACTTGCCGGGTATTTACGCGCTGTTCGCAAATTCCGAGGACGAGCGCGCCGCTCTCGATTACTTGCTCAAGGGCGAGGCGGACTTGGTGGTAAACATTCTGGATGCCACGAATCTGGAGCGCAACCTGTTTCTAACGAGCCAGCTTATGGAAAAGGGCGTGCCCATGGTGCTCGCCGTAAATATGATGGATATTGCGGCTCAGCGTGGCGTTCATATCGACCTGAAAAAGCTGGAAGAAATTTTAGGCGTGACAGCGGTGGGTTTGACTGCGGTGTCGCCGAAAAGTTGCGAAGGTTTCGTGAATGATTTGCACAAACTGCTGCATTCCAGCAATGAACTCCCGCTTCCGAAGGCTGTTAAACATTCCGAAGAACTTGAAAAATTGATTGCCGATATTTCGGGTAAGCTTGAGCCTGTGGCAAAAGAATTGGGAGCAACTCCTCGCTGGACTGCGGTGCAATATCTGGAACATAGCGGTCGCGTCTTGGAAGTGGCGGAACGACTGAATGTTTCTATTCCGCACGACAAAATCGAAGAAGACTTGGGCGAAGAAGTTGAATTCGCTCTAGCCGATTCACGCTACTCTTATGCGCGCAACATCGTGATGCAGGTAGTTCGCGACAATACGAACAAGAGTACCCGTACCGACAAACTCGATAAGCTCTTCTTGAACCGTATCTTGGGAATCCCGCTTTTCCTTATTGCGATGTATCTGGTGTTCTGGTTCGCGGTGAAGGTCGGTAGCGCGTTTATCGATTTCTTCGACATTTTGTTCGGCGGAATTTTCGTGGACGGTATGACTGAACTCCTGACGAAGATTGGCGCGCCGGGCGTTGTCGTAGCGCTTTTGGCGAACGGCATCGGTACGGGTATCCAGACGGTATCGACGTTCATTCCGGTCATCTTCTTCATGTTCCTTTGCCTTTCGTTCCTCGAAGATTCCGGCTACATGTCGCGTGCGGCGTTCGTGGCGGATCGCTTTATGCGGTTCCTCGGGCTTCCGGGCAAGGCTTTCGTGCCGATGATTGTGGGTTTCGGCTGCTCGGTGCCGGCGCTCATGGGTACGCGCACGCTCGAAAACAAGCGCGAACGCTTCCTGACTTTGTTTTTGGTGCCGTTCATGAGTTGCGGCGCACGCCTTCCGGTGTATGCGCTGTTCGGTGCGGCGTTCTTTGGCGAAAGCGCAGGAACGCTCGTGTTCGGAATTTACCTGACGGGCATCATGATTGCGCTGATTTACGGCCTGCTCTTGCGCCATACGGTTTTTATGGGCAAGGAATCGACGTTCATCATGGAATTGCCTCCTTACCATTTGCCCAAGGTGCGCAACCTTTTCCGTCACGCATGGCTCCGTCTCAAGGAATTCGTTTTCCGTGCGGGCAAGATTGTGCTCATTATGGTGACGGTGCTCGGCTTTATGGGCTCCATCGGAACTGACGGGAGCTTCGGCAACGACAATAATGAAAAGTCGGTGTTGAGTGCCGTGGGTACGGTGATTACGCCGGTGTTCGAACCCTTTGGCGTTGAGCGTGATAACTGGCCCGCTTCGGTCGCTCTCTTTACGGGACTCTTCGCGAAGGAGGCGATTGTCGGTACGCTCAATTCGCTTTATGCTATTGAGGGCACGGGTGACGCTGCGGGGGAGGCTGGCGCGGACGAGGCTGCGGCGGACAATGGCTTTAGCCTGAAATCCACTATAAAAGAGGCTCTCGTGAGTGTTCCGGCGAACCTGGTGGAAGTCTTTACTTCTATTGCAAACCCGCTGGGTGTCAAAGCGGCGATTGAAGAAAGCGAAGGCGCCGGAAACGAAGGCGCGTACAAGACGATGCAGGCGCATTTCAACCTCGGACGTTTCCAGGTGCTGGCCTACCTGCTGTTTATATTGCTCTATGTGCCGTGCCTTGCTGCCATGGGGACCGCTTTCCGCGAGCTCGGACGCTTCTACGGAACGCTCATGATGGTGTTCCAGACGGTTATCGGCTGGAGTCTCTCGGTGCTGTTCTTCCAGGTGACCTGCGGACATTCCGTCGCGTTGATCGTTACCTCTATAGTGCTGCTCGCCGGTGTGGTCGTGAGCCTTGTTTTGATTGGCCGCGACCAGCGCAAGAAGAAAGTGTTCGAATAACGCCCTTTCTTCTTTAATCTACAATTGGTTTACGAAATTTGTAAAAATACTGTAATTCTTTACAATTTTTGAAATTGAAAATTTAGCCGAATTTATCAATTCGGCTTTCGTTTTACATTTTTGACCGCCTTTTCAATAATTGACGAGCGGTTTTGTCTGTTTGGCACGGATTTTGCAAATACGGAGCGCAAAAAAGTAAAACAAGGATTATTTATGAACGCTCAAGCACTTTACGATCCGGCCAACGAACACGACGCCTGCGGTGTCGGTCTTGTTGCCAATATTAATAATGTTGCCTCGCACCAGATTGTGTTGCAGGGTATCACTGTTTTGAAAAGACTTATGCACCGCGGTGCAGCAGGTGGAGACCCGGAAACTGGTGATGGTGCGGGTCTTTTGCTTTCTATGCCGCATAAGTTTTTCCGCAAGCTTTACGCGGAACTGCCGTCTCGTTACGGTGTTGCCATGTATTTCGTTGAAAATACTCTTGCCGCCGATGCTCTTGATGCTGAAATCAAGCGTATTGCGGAATCCGAAGGTGTGGCTGTGGTCCACTTCCGTGAAGTGCCGGTAAATGCATCTGCCATCGGCCATACGGCTCGCGAAACCTTGCCGCACATTCGCCAGGTATTCTTTGACGGTTCCAAGTTCAAGACCAACGAAGAATTCGATATTAAGCTTTATGTAGTGCGTCGCCTGATTGAAAAGGCCTGCAAGGGCGTGTATGTCTGCAGCTGCAGCCGCAAGAGCATTGTTTACAAGGGTCTGTTGCTTGCAAGCCAGATTGAAGGCTTCTATAAGGATCTGAACGACCTCGATTTCGAAAGCCCCTTGGCTCTCGTCCACCAGCGTTATTCTACCAACACGTTCCCGACTTGGCCGCTGGCCCACCCGTTCCGCTACCTCGCTCACAACGGTGAAATCAACACCCTGCGCGGAAACCTGAACAGCCTTCGCGCCCGCGAACCGCTCCTGAAGAGCGAAGTCATCGGTGACGATTTGCAGAAGCTCTTGCCGCTCATTATGCCGGGCCAGAGTGACTCTGCTAGCCTCGATAACATGTTTGAGCTCCTCGTCGCAGCGGGTCGTAGCCTCCCGCATGCGATGATGATGCTCTTGCCGCAGGCTTGGGGCCAGAAGCATTACCTCGGCCGCGATGTGCGTGGCTTCTTTGAATACGAATCCATGCTTATGGAACCGTGGGATGGCCCTGCCGCAGTCGCTTTCTCTGACGGTGTGAACGCCGGTGCAATCCTCGACCGTAACGGTCTCCGTCCGGCACGTTACACTTTATGTAAAGACGGTCTCTTCGTGATGGCCTCTGAAACGGGCGTGCTCGACCTGCAGGACGACGAAGTCGAAGAAAAGGGTCGCCTCAAACCCGGTGAAATCATCTACCTCGACCTTGAAAATCACCACATCTTGAAGAACGCCGAAATGAAGGCTTACGTGGCCCGTAGCAAGCCGTACCGCCGCTGGGTCGCCGAAAACAAGATGAGCGTTCGTGGCCTCTTTAGCGAAATCAACCCGGCCGACGTTCCTGACGATATTCTGGTGCAGCAGAAACGCTTCGGTTACTCTGCCGAAGACCTCTCCATCATTTTGCAGCCCATGGCCAAGAACGGTGCAGAACCGATCGGTTCTATGGGTAACGACGCCGCTCTCGCCGTGCTCTCTGACAAGCCGCAGCCGCTGTTCAACTACTTCAAGCAGCTCTTTGCCCAGGTGACGAACCCGCCGATTGACCCGATTCGTGAAGAATTGGTGATGAGTCTTACGACCTACATCGGTAACCACGGCAACATCCTCGAAGAAACTCCGGAACAGGCGCACCTGATTAAGATTCCGCGCCCGATTGTGACCGAAGACGAAATCCGCCGCTTTGAAAACATCGGCGATAAGGCTTTCAAGGCCAAGGAACTCAAGATGCAGTTCCCGCTCGGTGGCAATGGGGAAGTCCTCGAAGCCGCCTTGCAGAACCTCGCTGGCGATGCCGTGCGTGCCGTGAATGACGGTTTCGATATCATCGTGCTCACCGATAAGAACATCGATTGGGGCTATGTGCCTATTCCGTCGCTGCTTGCCACGGCCAGCGTGAACCGCGCCCTTGTGGAAGCCGGTGTACGTCCTGAAATCGGTCTGGTGGTGCAGTCTGGCGAAGTCCGCGAAGTCATGCACTTTGCCCTGTTGCTCGGTTTCGGAGCCACGGTTATCAACCCGTATCTTGCCTTCCAGAGCATTACCAACATGTGCCACAACGGCGACCTCGATGTCGATCCGGTGACGGCTGCTGCCAACTATGTGAAGGCTGTCGATAAGGGCCTTCTCAAGATTATGTCGAAGATGGGTATTTCTACCCTCCGTAGCTACCGCAGCGCCCAGATTTTCGAAGCTGTTGGCCTGAACAAGGAACTGGTTGAAAAGTTCCTGCCGGGTACCGCAAGCCGCATTGAAGGTATCGGTCTCGAAGAAATCGCCGCCGAAGTGGGCGAACGCCAGAAGATTGCCTTTGCCGATGCAAGCAAGGTGCTTCAGTCCGGTGGCCAGTACGCTTACCGCAAGGAAGGCGAAAAGCACTTGTGGACTCCGCAGTCCTTGGCTGCATTCCGTCAGGCTGTGCAGGGCGGTGACTACGAAAAGTTCAAGGTTTACAGTAAGCTCATTAACGATCAGTCTGAACGTCAGGCAACGCTCCGCGGCCTCTTCAAGTTCAAGGAAGCAACTCCGATCGATATTTCTGAAGTCGAAAGCCGCGAATCCATTGTCAAGCACTTTGTCGCTGGCGCAATGAGCCTTGGCTCTTTGAGCCCTGAAGCTCACGAAACCATCGCTATCGCCATGAACCGCATCGGTGCCATGAGCAACTGCGGTGAAGGTGGTGAAGACCCGGATCGCGATACTCCGGCTCCTAACGGTGATATCCGTAGCTCTGCAATCCGCCAGATTGCTTCGGGCCGCTTTGGTGTCACGATTGACTACCTGCGCCATGCAAAGGATTTGCAGATCAAGATGGCTCAGGGTGCAAAGCCCGGTGAAGGTGGCCAGCTGCCGGCTCACAAGGTGAACGACTTTGTGGCTCGTATCCGTCACAGTACGCCGAATGTGTCGCTGATTTCTCCTCCGCCGCACCATGATATTTACTCTATCGAAGACTTGGCCCAGCTCATTTACGACTTGCGTAACTCCAACCCGAAGGCTCGTGTTTCTGTGAAACTCGTGTCCGAAGTGGGTGTGGGTACGGTTGCCGCTGGTGTTGCCAAGGCTCATGCCGACGTGGTACTCATTTCTGGCCATGATGGTGGTACGGGTGCATCACCGCTGACTTCTATCAAGCATGCCGGTCTTCCGTGGGAACTTGGTATTGCCGAAGCGGAACAGACCCTTGTGCTCAACGATCTGCGCGGTCGTATCAAGCTTCAGGTCGATGGCCAGCTCAAGACGGGCCGCGACATTGTGGTGGCAGCCCTCCTCGGTGCCGAAGAATTCGGCTTTGCTACGAACCTGCTCGTTAGCCTTGGTTGCGTGATGGACCGTAAGTGCCATACGAACCAGTGCCCCATGGGTATTGCAACACAGGATGCCGAATTCCGCAAGCGCTTTGCAGGCAAGCCGGAATACGTCGAAAACTTCTTGTTCTTCATCGCCGACGAAGTCCGCGAAATCCTCGCAAGTCTCGGTCTCCGTTCTCTCGAAGAAGCCTGCGGCCGTAGCGACCTCCTGGAAAAGGATAATGCTATTGCCTTCTATAAGACCAAGCACCTTGACTTCAGCAAGATCTTCCAGACTGTGGAAGGTGGCGTCAAGTCTTACGACAAGAACTACGTCAAGGAAGAACTGGTCAACTTCGACCGCCGCGAACTCTTGCCGTTCGTCAAGGAAACTCTTGAAAAGGGTACTGCCGTGGAACTCTGCACGGTGGTGCACAACACCGACCGTACGGTGGGTACGGAACTTTCCGGCGAAGTGGATAGCCACTTTGGCGTGAAGGGTCTTCCCGAAGATACGATCCGCATTCACCTTCAGGGTGTCGCGGGCCAGAGCTTCGGTGCCTTCCTTGCTCCGGGCGTCACGCTCGATTTGGAAGGCGAAGCCAACGACTTTATGGGCAAGGGTCTCTCGGGTGGTAAGATTATCGTGCGCCCGCCGCACAATGCTACCTTCAAGGCCGAAGACAACGTCATTGCCGGTAACGTCATCGGTTACGGTGGTACTAGCGGTAAGGTGTTCATCAACGGTCTTGCTGGCGAACGCTTCGGTATCCGTAACTCCGGTATGCTCCTCGTGAGCGAAGGCGTGGGTGACCACGGTTGCGAATACATGACGGGTGGCCGCGTTGTGGTTCTCGGTCGCGTAGGCGTGAACTTCGCTGCTGGTATGACGGGTGGCTTTGCTTACGTGTACGACGAAACGGGTCACTTCGATTTGAGTTGCAACGTGGGTTCTGTGGACCTCGAAAGCGTGCTTGCCGGTACCGAAAGCGAACGTGAACTTCTCGATTTCATTGAACAGCACGTTCAGGCAACGGGTAGCGAAAAGGGTAAGCGCATCCTTGAAAACTGGAACAGTGAACGTCCGAAGTTCGTAAAGATCTTCCCGGTCGACTATCGTAACGCATTGGCAAAGAAGGGCTGAGGTTAATATGCAAGAAATTAAAAGAATCGCAGATGTTTATCGCCCTGTAGAAGAGCGCGTTAAGGACAACAATGAAGTTGAACGCAGACTGACTTCTGTTGAAGTCATCGGTCAGGCAAGTCGTTGCCATACATGCGGAATCCCGTTCTGTCATGGTGCGGGTTGCCCGCTTGGTAACTTGGTTCCTGAATTCAATGCGGCTGTTGCTGCCGGGAATGCGGAACGCGCTTACAATGTTATCAGTAAGACGGCGTTCTTCCCTGAATTTACGGGTCGCGTGTGCCCAGCACTTTGCGAATCCGCTTGTACGGGTAATGTGCATAATGATCCTGTGATGGTTCGTCAGGTTGAAAAGTTCATTATCGAAACTGCTTTCGAACAGGGCTGGGTCCAGCTTCCGGTTGTTGATCCGAACGGCAAGACTGCCGCTGTTATCGGCGCGGGTCCTTCGGGCCTCTTTGCTGCCGAAGCGCTCCGTCGCAAGGGCTACGCCGTTACCGTTTATGAAAAACGTGAAAAGGTGGGTGGCCTCCTGCGCTATGGTATTCCGAACTGGAAACTCGACAAGTCGGTCATCGATCGCCGTGTCAAGCTCCTCGAAGAAGCCGGCATCAGGTTTGTTTGCAGCACCGAAATCGGCAAGGACATTTCTGCAGAATACATCCACAAGAATTTTGACGAAGTCTTCCTCGCTATCGGTACGCCGAACGCCCGCGACTTGAAAATCCCGGGCCGCGAAGCAGAAGGTATCTTCCTCGCGCTCGACTTCCTGCACGGTGCAAACAAGCCGGGCGAAACGAATCCTGAAAAGTTCAGCGCCAAGGGCCGCAAGGTTCTGGTGATTGGCGGTGGCGATACGGGTAACGACTGCGTCGGTAAGGCTATCCGCGAAGGTTGCGAAAGCGTGCTCCAGGTGGAATTCATGCCCAAGCCGCCCGAGGAACGTTCTCCGTCCACTCCGTGGCCGGATTGGCCGTACATGCTGCGTACCAGCTACGCTCAGCACGAAGGTGGCGAACGCCGCTGGAATGTGTCTTCCAAGCAGTTTATCGTGAAAGATGGTCGCGTGGCAGGCGTCGAAGCTGTCCGCGTGGAATGGGAAATGTCCCCGCAGGGCCGCCCGCTCAAGCCGAACGAAGTTCCGAATTCTACCGAAGTCATCGAAACCGACTTGGTGGTGCTCGCCATGGGCTTCACGGGGGTCCCGGCCGAAGGCATCGTGAACGATTTGGGCCTCCAGCTCACGCCGCGTACCGCGATCATTCCGGACCCGGCTCGCCACATTTACGCAGTCGGCGACTGCGCAAATGGCGCGTCCCTTGTGGTCCGCGCCATGGCCGATGCAAAGGCGAAAGTTGCGGCTCTCTAGAATTGCGCCATAGACATAAATAAAAGAGACTTGAGTTCCGCTTGAGTCTCTTTTATACTATTTTTATAGGGAATAAAAACGGAGAATACGAGATGAACTATCTGATTGTACCTGGCTTGAATAATTCTGGACCGAAACATTGGCAAACTTTTTGGGCCAAGAGCTTGCCCAATGCTACTCGCGTGGAACAACGCTGCTGGGACAATCCCGAAAAGGGCGAATGGGTAGAAACTCTCGATAAGGCCGTTCGCGCTTTGAAGGACGATACAATCCTGATTCCTCACAGTTTAGGCGTTTGCACCACCATAAACTGGCTTCTAAAGGCGGCTTCGTGCGGAGGCGTGCCTGCGCACGTCAAGGGCGCATTCCTCGTTTCTCCCAGCGATGTAGACAATGTAGATGTCATCAAGAGCTTTGCTCCGATGCCGCTCGAAAAGTTGCCAATACCCGCTTGTGTTGTCGCCAGTGAAAACGATCCGTTTGTAACCATGGAACGTTCGCTGTTCTTCGCGAATGCATGGGGCGTTAAGGTTTATAATGCCGGCGCTCTCGGTCACATCAATTCCGATTCCGATCTCCGCGAATGGGAACAAGGCCGCAAGTTCCTTGCCGAATTCGAATCGAGCCTTTAAACGATTTAAACGAAAAACGCCCCGACAAAGTCGGGGCGAAATTATGCGATAGAGCTGTTTTTTACTCGCCTAAGCAAGAATCCATTGCGGCGATAATCTTCTTCTTGTCCATGTGCTGGCCAATGAAGACAAGGCGAATAATACGGTCGCCGTACTTTTCGTCCCACACCTTGAGCAAGTCCGGATTTTCGCGCAGAATACGCTTCTGTTCGGCTTCGCTTTCGCTGGCGAACCACGGCCCGAAATTCTGGGCGGAAGCCTGCTTGCCGGCCTGTTCGAACAGGTAGCTGTTATCGCGTTCGTCTTCGAACCACACGAGACCCTTGGTACGGATAATGCTGGTCGGATAGTCGTCGAGCAATACTTCGAAGCGTTCACGAATCAGCGGGCGGCGGCGTTCGTACACGAATGTGCTGATGCCGTATTCGTCACCATGCGGATGATCCTTGTCATGGTGGTGGCCGCAATGGCACACGCCATGTTCATGATCGCAGTGGCAGTGGTCTTCATGATCGTGGTCATGCTCGTCATGGTCGTGGTGATGATGTTCGTGTTCATCATGATCATCATCGTCGTGGTGATGGTGGTGCTCATGTTCATCATGATCGTCATCATCTTCGTCTTCGGGCTTCGTCTCTTTCATGAGTTCCTTGGCCCAGGCGGCAGAACTGCCCACTTTTTCGAAGTCGAACTGCTTGGTGTCCAAGATATCCTTCATTTCGACCTTGCCGTAATTCGTCTCGATCATCTTGGCTTCAGGCTGCAAGGCGCGAACCACTGCCTTCACGTGTTCAAGGTCGGTTTTAGACAAACTATCAACCTTGTTCATCACGATCGTGTTGCAGAATTCAATCTGCTGGATCAAGAGGTTTGCAATGTCTTCTTCTTCAAGGTCGTTAGACAAAAGCTTCTGGCCACCGGCGAATTCGTCGGCAAGGCGTGCTACGTCGACCACGGACACGATGTTGTCCAGGTGGCAGGGGAGCGGGCGACCGTCGCGGCTCTGCAACTGGGCGCCGGCCATGCAAATGGTCTGTGCGATAGGAACGGGTTCGCAGATGCCGCTGGCTTCGATTAAAATGTAGTCGAACTTGCCCATTTCCAAGAGTTCGGCAATTTGTTCCAAAAGGTCGGTTTTCAGGCTGCAGCAAATGCAACCGTTGGACAGCGGTACCACTTTGCCGGAGTCTTCCTTGGTAATGTTTCCGCCCTTTTCGATGAGCGTCTGGTCAATGTTCACTTCGCCGATGTCGTTCACGATGACGGCGACATGGTAACCTTGTTGGTTATTGAGAACAAAATTGAGAAGGGTGGTTTTTCCGGCTCCGAGGTAGCCGGTGAGCAGCGTAATAGGTACTGACTTTTTCATAGTGCCCTCAAATTTAGCAAAAGGCGAATGTCGCGGCAAAAAACAGCATTGTTTTTGGCCATGACGGAGCCGTACTAAATGCACACTTTTGTGTGCTCATTTAGCTTTTTTTGCTTTTTTCGGCAAAAAACAAAAAAAACTAGCCCAGCAGAGCCGGACTAGTTTTTTGGGGGTTAGGAGGAGAACAAAGAGTTCTG
>JBGUWV010000088.1:0-18345 GCA_045221475.1 Fibrobacter sp. | reverse complement strand
GCGCAGGAAGATTGCGACTCACAAGCGTAAGAAGCGCCGTCGTCGTGACCGTCACAAAAAGAAACTTCGCTAATATCCGTTAGCATTCTATTGTGATTTCCTGTTAAAGACGGAGTGTAAAAGCTCCGTTTTTTAATTTTTTTTGTTTTACGGGCTTGCCCAAAGGAATCAAAAATGATTGATCGCAACAAGCACTTCCTCCGCCTCATGGACTGGAGCGAAGAAAAAATCCTGGAAACTATCGAAATTGCCTCTCGCCTGAAGGCAGAGGTTCACGCCGGCAAGGTGTCTGACCGTCTGCACGGCCAGAACATCGCCATGTTCTTCGAAAAGCCCTCGCTGCGAACTATCACCACCTTCCAGGTGGGCATGAACCAGCTCGGCGGTCACGCCGTGTTGCTCGCCCCCGATTCCATTGGCCTTGGCAAGCGCGAAAGCGTCAAGGACGTCGCCCGTTGCCTCAGCCGCTGGGTAAACGCTATCGTGGTCCGCTGCTTCAAGCAGGACTTGGTGGAACAGCTGGCCGAATACGGCAGCGTACCGGTCGTGAACGCATTGACCGACGACTATCACCCGTGCCAGGCAATCGCCTTTGCCCAGATGATTTGCGAAAACCTCGGCGGTTTCAAGAACGAGGGTGGCAAGCCGAAGACTGTCGCCTTCATCGGTGACGGCAATAACGTTGCAAACTCCTTCCTCGCCCTTGCCTCCAAGGTGGGTATGAACTTCACGCTCGCCTGCCCGAAGGGTTTCGAACAGCCCGCTAAGGTGGTCGAAGAAGCTCAGGAAGGTCTGAAGAAGCACTGTTGCCAGTACCGCGTATTCCACGACCCGAAGGAAGCCGTCAAGGATGCCGACATTCTCTATAGCGACGTGTGGGTTTCTATGGGTCAAGAAGGCGAAAAGGCTACGAAGCAGTCTCACTTCTTGCCGTTCCAGATCAACGACGAACTCCTGAAGCTTGCTCCGGCACACTGCAAGGTCAGCCACTGCCTCCCGGCTCACCGCGGCGAAGAAATCACGGACTCCGTGATGGACAACCTCGACGTGAACATGAGCTTCGAAGAAGCCGAAAATCGCCTTCACGCTCACAAGGCAGTCTTGTGGCAGGTAATGCCTCCTTTTGCTAAGTAAGCGAACTTATCGGAAATCGATATTAAAAAAGCTCGGCATTGCCGGGCTTTTCTTATTTTCTGCTAGAGTATTTTAGATATCGTCTTCATCATCAGGGATTATTCCCGTCCGCTGAATTTCTTCGCAGTATTCAGTCATCTCCTGAGCAATGAAAGAGAGCGGGTTAAACGAGCTCGGCGCGGCTATACGTTCTGTAATCGTATTGTCACCACAAGTCACATTCACAACCGCACCCTCTTCCTCCACTTCGCGAGCTCCGATCTTTTCTTCTGCACAGAATGCATTAATAGAATCCTGAGGCATGGCCGGCAAGAAATCAAACTGGACGAGAGTCACAAGAGAATCCGTTTTATACTCATATAAAGTTGTAATCGACCCCGAATCCGGCTGAGTCATAACCATCTTTAAAGTCGTTGTCGTTTGTTCTGTAATCTTGCAAGTGGCTTTGCCAGAAGTTGAAAAAGCATTCGGGTTCGGGTCATCAATCACAGGCGTTTCATTTGGACCAGGTTCCTCCGGAAGATTTACATCACTATTTTCCGACAAGTGCGCATTCATCGTTTTACAGACTTCTTTAGCAGATTCCAAAGCGCCGTTAAAGCCAATTTCGGCACCATCGACTTCGTGAATTGTCATGGTACGGCCATCACATGTCACGGTCGCATTCTTGGTGAGAGCTTCTTGCTTATTCGACTCACACAGCGCTTGAATCGTTGCCGTCGGCACAGATTCACCATATTCGGTCACATAATCAATTTCCGCCTGGTCACCGACAATTGTAGTCGTAATCCTTGATACTGCACCGTCCTCTTTCATTGTCATAAGAAAGGAGTTTGCGGAAAGTTTCTCTACAGAACAAGGAACTTCGGCACCAGCATCCGTAGCAACCGTCTCTTTGATCTCAACGGTACTATTGTTTGTCGGACCAGACTGTTCCGTACCATTTCCCTTAGGCAGGTCATCGTTTTTCGGCGACGTAGAGCTATCGGAATCGCAAGCGGTAAAGACAAGAGCCACCACTGCGGCGGACAAGAATAGTTTTTTGAGCATAAATTCCCCCCCCTTTTATGGAACAAGTGTTTACCTTCTTAATATAACAAATCTCTTCAATATTTTCACACGAAAAATGTTCAAGTAGCAGGAATTCAATTACATTGTGCATTTCAATTGCTTTTTCTATGCTGTAAGCTTCATAAAAGGTTCTTTTTGAGTTCATGACAAAACGTTATATCAACGACGGCACTCAAAAATTTCAACAATCTTTAAATTTAAATATGAATTTCTAGAGGTCCAAAGGGCAGATACTAACAACGTACACATAATAACGTACAAAATAAAATAAAGAGCAATAAAGCACATTAGCAATGTACACACAATAGCACACAAATGTATAACAATCATTCGAAAGCCATGCCGCGTCGGTCGTAGACTTTTTACCAACAAATTGTCTATTGCATAATATTATTTTATTTGCAATTTTGGAATTTGAATGTATATTCGTTTATAGGTTAACCTATGCAATTTGTACAACGTGAAAAAGAAAAAAAGAAACTGATGGATGCGTATCAGGCCATGCATCAGTCCGGCCGACAGCAATTGAGATTCGTCATAGGCGAGGCTGGAACCGGGAAAACAGTCCTGATTAACCAATTCCTCGATGAAATTTCCGCTACCACAGACCAGACGCTTGTCGTTTCAAGTAGCTGTAGTGTACAGTCCGACTACAATATACCCTACCAGCCGTTCAAGGAACTGCTCAAGCAGTTGCTGAAAGATGTCGACGAAGAAGATTCCAAAAAAGAAAAGTTCAAGGAGGTTTTCCGTTTCTGCGCCAAGACGGTATTTGAGCATGCTCCCGACCTGCTGGGAAACTTCATTCCCGGGGCGTCCATCATTTCTGCGATAGGCCAGAACCTTTTCCAGGAAAAAAACAAAGAGCCAGCGCGCTCCATAGACGAGTCAAAAATTCTCGTGCAATATGTCGATGCCGTACGCTCCATTGCCGAGAAATACCGTTTGGTATTGATAGTGGACAATCTTCAATGGATAGACCCGTCCTCCGTGAATCTGCTCTACCAGCTTGTAATCGGCCTCAAGAACAGCCCTGTGATGATAATCGGCAGCTACCGAAGTACGGACATCGACATTATTGTGGGCGGGGAAAAACACTTGTTGAACAAGCTGATTACGGAGGTGAAAATCAGCCTGGGCAATGTCTTTGTCGACCTGGACAAGGTTTCCGAAGCCGATCGTCGCGAACTGATGAATAGGATGTTGGATTCGAACAGGAATATTCTCGATGGCTATTTTCGCAACAAACTTTTCGAGCGTACCAATGGCAACCCTCTTTTCATAAACGAACTCATGAACCTGTTGATTGAAAAGGGGATGGTTGTTTCCAGAAATGACGGGGTATGGTCGAACAACGCGAACCTTGATTGGGATTCTTATCCTGTCCGCATAGAAGGTATCATCCAGGAACGAATTGGTCGTCTGGAGGATTCTCTCGTGGAGGTTCTCTCGTATGCAAGCGTCCAGGGCTACACATTCATAGCGCAGGTTCTTTCCAAGACCATGGATATGCCTGAACGCAACATTCTCATGACACTTTCAAAAATCCTGCAAAAACAGCACCATCTGGTAACCGAGGACGACTGTATCCGTTGCAGCCAGGGGATTGTCTCGAAATTCAATTTCTCGAGTTACATCTTCCAGCAGTATCTCTATCAGGAACTGAGCCAAACCCAGCGAATGATGCTCCATAGTGACATCGCGCGCATTCTTGAGGACTACTTCAAGGACAACATCGAAGAGGCCGCTGGAGACATCGCGCGTCATTACGAGATGTCCGAGGAGTACGATAAGGCAGTAAAATACATTAGGATAGCCGTCGACAGCATGATGCGCCTTTCCGCTTATGGCAAGGCCGCCACGCTGATAAAAAAAGCCCTGGGCTTCCTGAAGGACATGCCCCAAAGTAGCGAAACACGACGTGAAACCCTGTATTTCACAGTCCGGCTCTGTATCTGCTACAGAGACATAAAAGGATGGGGCGACCCGGAAGTGGAATGGCTCTATGACCAGGCCTGGAATCTTTGTGTAGAAAAACAGGACTTCGAAAACATCGACATCGTCATCGTGCTTTTCGGCAAATGGACAATTTACCTCATGAAACTTGAACTTGACCGGTGCCAGCAACAAGTGCAAAAGAACCTTGAGATGGCAGAGAAGTACGGGAACCGCAATCTGCGCCTGAACTCGCTCATATCTGCGGCGAATACCTATTTCTGGCTGGGGAATCTCGAGAAAACTTGTGAATACGGTGAGTTGTTTTTGAGCGAAGCTGCAATGGACAGTGCAGGCAACAGCCCTTTGGATCTCGACAGCCTGTTTGCCAACATGTTCTTGATGCTGGCGGAGCAGTTGCAAGGGAAAAAGGAAGAAGCGAAATTGCGCTACCTCCAGATACAGGGCGACAAGGCCAAAAACAAGAATGCATTTTACCAGGTCGTGGCGGGGCAGGCGCTCTGCTGGTACAACTGGGGCGAGGAAGACTGGGATGCCCTCTATGGGCTAGCCACGGAACTGATGCAAACCGCTGAAAAGTACAATTTCTGCTTCTATCTCGGAATCGGCAAAATGTTCTACGGCGCGGCCCTTTACGAAAAAGGCGACAACGAAGTAAATGCTGAAAACGTCATAAAGGAGGGTTACCGGATATTGACGGAATCCAGCAAGTCGTCCCCGACCGCGGTGCATTCGCTTTACGGCCTGATCCTCGGCGAATTCTACCGCAAAAGCGGCAACAGGAACGAGTTCGAGACCTTTATCGACACCGTGATTCAAACAGCCGAGGCGCACAATGAACGTGTTTACCTGAAAAAACTACAAAAACTAAAGGAGGTCGACCATGACTAAATGTAGTGTTGAAATTTTGCCGAATGAACTGCAGAATGAACTGCAGAAAATTGCTTTGGGGGCCTGCTTTCTTGGTAGTGGCGGGGGCGGGGGGCTCAAAACCAGCATCGAATATCTAGATAAATATTGCACGGGCGAAATAACTGGGAATCTCAAAATAACCGACTTGAAGGAAGCCAAGGCTGGGGAATCCGGGGTTGTTGTGGCTTATATGGGGGCTCCACAGAAAGTGGGCGCCGTAAAATGCCCTGATGCCATATGTGAAGGTATTGAAAAATTCAAGAAATGCAAGGGAATTAAGGACATAAACTATATCATACCCATCGAAATAGGCGCTGTATCTATGGTTACGGCCTGCCTGACCGCCCATAAAATGGGCAAACCCGTGCTGGATGTAGATGGCGCCGGCCGAGCCGTGCCCACTTTGGACCTTATTACCTTCGGCACGAACGCGGGGGCCTCCGTGAACCCCACCATACTCTGCAGCGAAAACAACCACCAGATAACGCTTGAAATTTCCGATGACACGGATGATTGTTCGGACGCCGCCTCAAAAATGGAATCCCTTGCAAGGCCCGTGCTTAACATGGCCGAATTCGACCAAAAAGCCGGATTAGTCATGTGGTATTTTCCTGACATAACCGAGCTTAGGGACTCCAACGCATCTGTGCCGGGAACGTTGACGTTCTGCCAGAAACTGGGGAACACCATACAGTCAGTGAAAGGGGGAAATGGGGATTTTTCCGAAATTGAAGAATTGTTCAAGAGTCAGTCGATTTACCCCGAACCCTTCATAAAAAAAATATGCCAAGGGGAATTGGTCAGTGCAACGACTTTGACTGCGGGCGGTTTTGACGAAGGGATTATCACCATAAAAGGCGATTGCAAGCATCTCTACAAAATCATTTTTCAAAACGAAAGCCTTATCCTGTGGGATTCGAAATCTGCTAAACCCTTGGTTATGGCACCGGATCTCATTAGCTATTTGATTGAGGACGACAATGGGCAATATGTCTTTTCCAATGGCGATATCATGGATGGTGATGCATTAAAAAAAGACCTTGTCGGAAAGGACATTGTCGTTTATGGTATTGCCGCACCCAAAGTATTTTGGACTTCCGAAATGCAGAGCAATATTATGAGAGTATTGAATGCTCTTGGCTATTACGGAAAAATCGAGTCGTTCTACGAGTCTTTGGAAAAATAAGCGCCTTCTTTTCTATATTTACGCCCGTTTTTAAAGGAGCGTAAATATGTCCTTTATTCAAGACCTTAAAGAAAAGGTGCTGGGCGGTCACGAAATCAACCGCGAAGAGGCTATTCAGCTTTTGAGCGAGGACTTGCAGGAACTCTGCGATGCCGCCAACGAAATCCGCGAAAAGTTCCACGGCAACGATTTTGACTTTTGCTCCATCGTGAACGCACGCAGCGGGCGTTGCTCCGAAAACTGCAAGTACTGCGCCCAGAGCAGCTACTACCATACCGGCGCACCCGAATACAAGCTCCTCAGTGCCGACGAAATTGTTGAAGACGCCAAGAAGAAAGAAGCCGCAGGCATTCCGCGTTACTCCATCGTGACTTCGGGCCGCACGCTTTCAAACCGCGACGTAGAACAGATTGGCGAAGCCATTCGCCGCCTCAAAAAAGAAACCAAGCTTTCCGTCTGTCTTTCGGCAGGGCTCTTGAACAGGGAACAGTTCGACAAGTTGAAAGAAGCAGGTCTCACCCGCTTCCATAACAACCTGGAAACCTACCGCAGGCACTTCCCGGATGTTTGCACCACGCACACCTACGACGACAAGATTGGTGCCCTCCAGAACGCACTTGCCGCAGGTCTTGAAATCTGCAGTGGCGGCATCATGGGCCTCGGCGAAACCATGGAAGACCGCATCGACATGTGCCTGGACCTGCGCAAGTTGGGCGTCAAGTCCACACCGGTAAACGTGCTGAACGCAATCCCGGGCACGCCCTACGAAAACCTCCCGAAGCTCACGAACGATGAATTCTGCCGCATCGTGGCTATTTATAGATTCATCAACCCGAAAGCATTCATCCGTCTCGCAGGCGGCCGCGGCGTTCTCGGTGACGACGGCAAGCGTGCCTTCAAGAGTGGCGCCAACGCTGCCATCACCGACGACATGCTCACCACCGCAGGCGTCAACAGCTGCAAGGACTTCGAACTTGTTAAAAGCCTCGGCTTCAAGCCCCACAGCTTTCTGCAGGGTTAATACAAAATAAGCACCGATTATTCCAACTTGGAATAAGATTTTCAAAAAAATTTCTACCACTTTTAGAAAAAAGTGGTATATTAATGAATGAGCCCCTCTGGTGGATAAAAGGCAAACGGCGTCGCCCAGCGAATAGGTCGCAGGAAGCGAGCCGCAGGTCTCTAGACGAGACAAACCCACCAGAGCGGCTTTTTTTGTATCCTGACAAATCCGCAATTTAGGCTTTTTTCTATACTTGCGGCATGACTTTTTCGACTCTCATCGGCATCATCTTACTACTCGCCCTAATTTTCTTTAAAATCAAGGGAAAAGCGCCGAAAAAGAACCGGAAAATGTACCACAGCGACGGACGGCGAAAGACCTTCCGGGATTTCGAACAGGAAAGACGCCAAGGATTCGGTAACAGCAATCCCCTGGAATTCGACAAGCCCTATGAATTGGGCGGCTACGGTATTACGCACGCTCCCACCCGAAGCGAAAACTTTTTCAAGCCAAATCCTAATTTCAACGACGAACGCATCGCAAACGATCCGCGGGGCATTTTTGGCGAAGCAGCCATGATGGCACTCACCGCACGCGTGTGCGACACCGATAAGCGCCGCTATGTTTTGATGAGGAACCTCTACATTCCTGCCCGCGCAGGCTACACCGAAATTGACGCCTTGCTTTTGCACCAGTCGGGAATCTACGTTCTCGAAAGCAAGAATCTCTCTGGCGAAATTGTGGGTGACCTCGAAAGTGAGCGCTGGACGCAACACTTGAACGAGCATACCGAACATACCTTCCACAACCCAATCCGCCAGAACATCGGACACATTCTTGCGCTGGAACACTTTTTGAAAATCCGCCATGAAAAGGCGCACTTTATTTCGTTTGTGGTCTTTAGCGACCGCTGTACCTTGCGAAAAGTTCCTAAAGACAACAACGTCTGGAGTATCGTTCATTGCAGCGAACTGCAAGACGCCTTACTCAAAAAAATCTCCAGCCGAAAGACGATTTACACCATGCAACAGCTGGAAGATTTTTTCTACAAGCTGCAAGGCTGCATGAACGTCAGCGAAGAAGTGAAAAAGCAACATAGAGATTACGCAAGCAAGAAAAATCATGAAGCAAATAGTTAAGAAGACTACCCTCGATAACGGAATCACTATTTTAACAGACTACATGCCCCACGCCTACTCGGTTGCGGTTGGCGTCTGGGTGCCGCGGGGATCGCGACACGAATCTAAAGACGAATTTGGCCTGAGTCATTTTTACGAACACTTGGTATTCAAAGGGACCGAAAATCGCAGCGCCCTTGAAATCGCCCGCGCCATCGAAGACAAGGGTGGAAACCTGGAAGCCTACACCACTCGCCAAGAAACAGGCTTTTACGCGCAAATCGAACGCAGCCACTTGCCGCTCGCCATCGACGTGATTGCCGACATGCTCATGCACCCGCGCATGGACAAGAAGGAAATGGAAAAAGAACGCCGTGTGATTATCGAAGAAATCCACAGCTACGACGACATTCCCGAAGAAATCGTGGGCGATGTCTTTAACGCCATTCATTTTAAGGGTTGCGGCATTGCCCATTCCATCACAGGAAATATCAAGCAAGTCAAGGCGCTCACCCACAAGCAAATGCTCAAGTACAAGGAGCAAGTCATCAACGAGATTCCGCTCCTGATTTGCGCCTCGGGTAAAGTCAACCACGAAGAACTTGTTGAACTTTGTGCAGAAAAATTTGCACAAAAGAAAATTAACGGTACGATTCCCACCGACATCTACAAGGCCCACAACAGCGTAAAGGTCGTACAGAAGCAAGACATTGCCCAGTCAAACCTTTTCTGGGGCTTAAGTTTTGACCGCTCCCTAGTAGACGAGCGAACCCGATGCGCTCTTTCGCTATTCAATGTAGCGATGGGTGCGGGCATGGCCAGCCGCTTGTTCCAGAAGATTCGCGAAGATAAAGGCCTCGCCTACTCCGTGTATTCCACCGCCGACGTTTACCGCGACTGCACCGACTGGGGCGTATCCCTGGCTACCGAGCCGCACCAGTTGAAAACAGCACTCGACCTTTCGCTGAATGAGACACGCAGTTTCTTGAAGCACGGATTCAACAAGGGCGAATTCGAACGCACCAAGACAAATATCTTGGGCGCTATGTATCTAGGAGCCGACAGTCCCGAAAAGCGCGTCGTCCGCATGGCCGAACAGGTTTTGCACCTGGGCGAATTCCGCACCATGGAAGAATCCGAAAAGACCATCAAGTCCATGCCGGAAGAAGAAGTCGTCGATATTACGAACCGCCTGTTTGCAGCAGCCAAGTTCTCGGCTGCCGTTATTGAGCCCGCTGGGCGCAAAAAAACGGCGCTTGATATAGACTTTTTCTAGAGCCCGTGGTTTAAGCGCCAAGTATTTGTTATAATTGAATCATTATGAGAATATCTACCAAAGGCCGCTATGCGCTCCGCGTCATGATTGACCTTGCTCAGCACAGCAAGGATGAATACGTGAAGTTACAGGAACTTGCCGAACGTCAGCAAATTTCTGAAAAATACCTTGAAGGCATTTTAGGTTCATTGGTACGCGGCAAGCTGCTTACAGGCGCCCGCGGCAAGGCCGGTGGCTACAGGCTCAACTGCGAACCGGCCAACTGCAGCGTATGGCAGATTCTTTCGGTTGTAGAAACGTCGGTATCGCCCGTCGCCTGCCTTGACGAAAAGGAAAACTCCTGCGAACGCGCCGACATCTGTATTACGCTCCCGGTATGGAAAGAACTACACTCCATGATCAAGGATTACCTGGACGGAGTCAAGCTGGACCAGTTTTTGCGCAATAGCCCTAAGGCCAAAGGCAAAATTCCTGGCGGAAAGAACTGGAATTGCGGTTTATAGCGTTTAAACCGCATTTTTTTGAATACTAGTTATAGTTTAAAACTATTAGTAAGAAAAATGTAAGCAAATTTCTTGTGCACTCACGCATTTTCCTATTGGAATGGTGGGATTAAAGTTCTAATTTACCACCTGTCGAACGGTTGAGCCGTTCAAAGCCATTAACAAAAAGAAATTGTTCCGAATCAAAACCGGAACGACACGCGAGGAAGAATCGCAAAGGTAGGATCGCCTATGAGTTGTCGAATGTGTAACAGAACTGAACAATCCTGGAAAAGCCAGGCATAACAAATAAAAAAAACAAAACATTTAATCGTCCCACCGGGGACAACAACCAAAAAAGGAATTTATACAATGACTACACAGAACAAGCTCCATTTCGAAACTCTTCAGGTTCACGTTGGCCAGGAACAGGCAGACCCCGCAACCGATTCTCGCGCAGTTCCTATTTACCAGACCTCTTCTTACGTGTTCCACAACGCACAGCATGCTGCTGACCGTTTCGCCCTGAAGGCTGGCGGTAACGTTTACGGCCGTATCAACAACTCCACTCAGGGTGTGCTCGAAGAACGTATCGCAGCTCTCGAAGGTGGCGTTGCCGCTCTGGCTCTCGCTTCTGGCGCTGCTGCTATTACTTATGCCATCACGGCTCTCGCTCGCAAGGGTGATCACGTGGTTGCCCAGCGCACGGTTTACGGCGGCACTTTCAACTTGCTGCAGCACACGCTCCGCGACTTCGGTATCGAAACTACTTTCGTAGATACCCATGACCTGAAGGCTGTCGAAGCTGCCGTGAAGGACAACACGAAGCTTATCTTTATCGAAACTCTCGGTAACCCGCACTCTGACATTCCGGATATCGAAGCCATTTCCGAAATCGCCCACAAGAACAAGATTCCTCTGGTGATTGACAATACCTTCGGTACTCCGTATCTGATTCGTCCGCTTGAACATGGTGCCGACATTGTGGTGCATTCCGCTACCAAGTTCATCGGTGGCCACGGTACGACTCTCGGCGGCATCATCGTGGACGGCGGCAAGTTCGACTGGGAAGGTTCCGGCAAGTTCCCGCAGCTTACCGAAGTGAACAAGAGCTACGGTATCTCCTTCACCAAGGCTGTCGGCGCTCCGGCTTACGTAATCTACGTTCGCACGATTCTGCTCCGCGACGAAGGTGCTGCAATTTCTCCGTTCAACGCATTCCTCCTGTTGCAGGGTGTCGAAACGCTTTCTCTCCGCTTGGATCGCCATGTGGAAAATACCAAGAAGGTTCTCGAATTCCTCACCAAGCACCCGAAGGTTACCCGCGTGAGCCACCCGAGCCTCCCGAACCATCCGGACCACAAGCTTTATCAGAAGTACTTCCCGAATGGCGGCGGTTCCATTTTCACCTTCGACATCAAGGGCGGCCAGGAAGAAGCCTTCAAGTTCATCGATAGCCTGAAGATCTTCAGCCTGCTTGCAAACGTTGCCGACGTGAAGAGCCTCGTGGTTCACCCGTACACCACCACGCACGCCGAACTTTCTCCGGAAGAATTGGCTGCGGCCGAAATTACCCCGGCAACGATCCGCGTGTCTATCGGTACGGAACACTACGAAGACATTATCGCTGACCTCGAAAACGGTTTCGCCGCAATCTAATTGTTTGCATTGAGTTTCCAGTTCCGAGCGCGTTTTCACCATTAGAAAACGTTCATCGGACTGGATTCTTTTTTTATGGCCGCAAAGGCGGCAACGGAGAGTATTACATGATTGACTTCGAATATTATAATCCAGCAAAAATTGTTTTTGGCGAACACAGTGAACAAAAACTGAAATCGCTCTTGGCCGCTTACGGCGTGAAATCGCTTCAGCTCGTATATAGCGGTGACTTTATCAAGACGCTCGGCATTTACGATGTAATCAAGGATGCTGTTGCAGAACTCGGGATTCGTTTTTCGGAAAACGGAAACGTGGTGCCGAACCCCTCGATTGACCTGGTTCGCGAACTCGTAAAGCAGGGCAAAGAAAACCAGGTGGATTTTGTGCTCGCCGTCGGTGGCGGAAGCTCGATTGACACGGCGAAGGCGGTGGCGCTTGGCATTCCTTACGAAGGCGATGTGTGGGACTTCTTTGAAAAAGGTGTCTCGCCCAAGCAGGTTCTGCCGATTGGCGTGATTGCGACGACGGCTTCGAGCGGTTCCGAGACTTCGAACGCGGCGATTCTTTCAAGCGGTGAATGGAAACTCGGTTTTGAAGACGACCGAATCATTCCGAAGTTCGCCATCATGAACCCGAAATATACGGTGGGCCTGCCGGCATACCAGACTTTCGTAGGCATTGCCGACGTGTTGTCCCACCTTCTGGAAAGGTATTTCTCGGACGAAAAGAATTCCGATACCACAGATTACCTGATCGAAGGTGCAATTCGTGCATTATTGGTAAACGCAGACAAGCTTCTCAAGAATCCCAAGGACATTAACGCCCGCGGCGAAATTCAGTGGCTGGCTAGCGTTGCCCATGGCGGATTCCTGGATGCAGGCCGTCGTGCCGACTGGGGATCCCACCGAATCGAACACGAACTGTCGGCGCAATACAACATTACCCATGGCGAAGGCATGGCCGTTGTCACTGTTGCTTGGACAAAGTACATGGCCAAGCAGAAACCTTGGCGCCTGGCACTTTTGGCAAGCCGAGTTTTCGGAGTAGACTCCTACAACTACAGCGAAACCGAAAGGGCATACATTTTGTCGGAAGAACTCACGAAGTTCTTCAAGAAGCTGCACCTCGCAACGACCCTGACAGAGCTCAAGATTGGCGACAAGGACTTTGATGCAATGGCTGCGCGTGCAACGCGTAACGGCAATGTCGGCCATTATGTGCCGTTGGATGCGACCGCCATCAAGGACATCTTGGCATTAGCTTTATAAATTTTAAGTAATAGCCACTATTTCCGGCCGCTAGTTATAACCAAAAACTATTGGTAAGAAAAATGTAAGTAATTTTCTTGTGCATTTCAGTAATTCCCTATTTAAAGAGTAGGAAATTATTCTAATTTACAAAAAAATCTTCTCAACCGTCTGGAAATCAAAGATTTAACTACTTTTAACAAAAAAGGAAGGACTTCAACAATGTCTAAAATCTATACCTCTGCCGACCAGCTGATTGGTCACACCCCGCTCCTCGAACTCACCCACATTGAAGCAGGCCTCGGCGCCAAGATCCTCGCCAAGCTTGAATACTTCAACCCCGCCGGTTCCGTGAAGGATCGTATTGCCAAGGCAATGATCGACGAAGCCGAACAGAGCGGCAAGCTCAAAAAGGGTGCAGTAATTATCGAACCGACTTCGGGCAACACCGGTATCGGTCTAGCTTCTGTCGCCGCTGCCCGCGGTTACCGCATCATCATCGTGATGCCCGAAACCATGAGCGTGGAACGCCGCCAGATCATGAAGGCTTACGGTGCAGAACTCGTGCTGACCGAAGGCGCCAAGGGCATGAAGGGCGCTATCGAAAAGGCCGACGAACTCGCCAAGGAAATCCCGAACAGCTTTATTCCGGGCCAGTTCGTGAACCCGGCAAACCCGGCAGCCCACAAGGCCACCACCGGTCCCGAAATCTGGGAAGACACCGATGGTAAGGTCGATATCTTTGTGGCCGGTGTCGGTACCGGTGGTACGGTGACTGGCGTTGGCGAATACCTCAAGTCCAAGAACCCGAACGTGAAGGTTATCGCAGTCGAACCGGCAAGCTCTCCGGTGCTCTCCAAGGGTACTGCAGGCGCCCACAAGATCCAGGGCATTGGCGCTGGCTTTGTTCCTGAAACCTTGAACACCAAGGTTTACGACGAAGTGATTGCTGTCGAAAACGAAGCAGCTTTCGAAGCCGGCCGCGAAATCGGCAAGAAGGAAGGCGTGCTCGTAGGTATTTCTTCTGGTGCCGCTCTCTGGGCAGCCAAGGAACTCGCCAAGCGTCCGGAAAACAAGGGCAAGACGATTGTAGCTCTCCTCCCGGATACCGGCGACCGTTACCTCTCCACCGCCCTCTTCGCTGAATAAGATTTCATCTTTGTTCATAGAAAAAGGACTTTCGGTTTTCCCGAAAGTCCCTTTTTAATTGCATACCAAGCAGTTTGATTTTCGCAGTTTAAAAGGCTTGATAAATCTTGAAGATAGCGAGAATTTTTCCGATAATCGCAGGAATACCCGGGCACAAGAAGCAGAGGATCACGCGGGTGACTCGGTTTTTCCACCAGCGTTTGACTTGCCATACGTCGTCAGACAATGTTTCCATTTCAGACACCCGCGGAGGCCTCATGTAAACCTGGGTTAATGCCGTAAAGAAGCCCACACCAATCAGCGGAGTAAGACCGGTAAAAGGAGCCACCAATAAAGCCACCAGAATCGTAAGGGGATGTCCGCCAGCAATCACGGTACCAAGCATGGCTCCACCGCCGGTGAGCATCGCCCACTGCAGGCTAAGTTCGCCAGCCTTTTCGGCACCTGTATGCACGCCCACGGCAATAATGCTAGCCACAATCGCAATGGGAATCGCCCACCCAATAATTTTCCAAACCGCAGAGCTCTTGGGAATGACACTGATAGATTCTTCGCTAGGAAGTTCCCTGTCTTCTTCAATAATCTTTGCAATACCATTCATGTGACCGGCTCCCACAACCGCCACAATCTTCTTGCCAGGAGCATTCTTGATTTTACTGGCCAGGAACTGGTCACGTTCGTCTATAAGCACCTGCTTGACTTCGGGGAATGACTTCCCGAATTCCTGCATCATGGCGCTCAGAGCATCTTGCTGCTTAATCTTGGCCAAGTCTTCTTCACTGACTTCGGTTTTATCGAAGATACTTGCAATAAGCCCGCCCAGCAGGTTCAGCTTACGGTACCACGGAGTACATGCCCAGGTACGTCGCAAGGTAATTTTGATATCGCGGTCAGCAAGCACCAATTCGGAATTCTTTTCTGCGGCCACATCGACCGCTTCTTTAAGTTCGGAGCCAGGCTTAACGCCTGTCTGGGCTCCCATACGCTTTTGGTAGGACCCCAGCACCAAGTTTGCTATCAGGGTTGCCAACTGCTTCTTCTTGATGACCTGCTTCAAGTCGGTCTTTTTCCAGCGGTCCGGATCCTTGATAGAATTCAGGCGGCCTTCATCCAATTCAACACAAACTGTATCCGGTGATTCAGCTTCGATTGTTGCCCTGACCAGGTCCTTGGAAGCCTGGGAAATATGGGCCGTACCTACTAGGATAAATTCTTTATCGTCTTTTTTAATGCGGTAAATGTCGGATTTTTCGTTCATCAGCATAAATGATAGCAAGAAATGGGAGCATAAATAGAAAAAAATCACTCATTTCCTATAACTTTATCAAAAAATGTTTATATTTATATGGAAATTATATTTTTCGGAGGTTTAATCCTATGAAAAAATTTTTGGCTTATTTTTCTCTGGCTGCGCTGGTCCTGACCGGCTGTGCAGGTTCTAGGTCTGACGATCCCGAGGCTCTGGATAACGCCCTCGTGGGTTTCACCTCCTGCGTGCAGGGTGCCCGCTGGCAAGAAGCTCTTGAATACGTGACCCCGAGCGAAGCCGATGCTATAGCCACTTCCGATGGCTACGAATTCAAGGATGAATACAAGACTGCTGCTCGCCGTCTCCCGCTTTCCACTCTCCGTAAAGCCGGACTTGAAGTGGACAGCCGCGGTCGCTTGATTGGCATCAAGGACGCCATGGACGAAGCTAACGGTCGCTACGTGATGTCCGAAGAGCAGGCCAAGGTCGGTACCAACCTCAAGCAGATGGAAGACGAACGCGTGAAGCGCCGCATTGAACAGGGTCAGAAGATCCTCCAGGAAGAAGAGGAAGAAGCTAACCAGGAACAGGAAGAAATCGTCTATTCCAACAAGCTGACCGACGAAGAAAAGCGTAAGTACGGTAGCACCCGCGACCTGCAGGCACCGGAAGCTTACGAAGACGAAAGCACGCAGGAAGCCGAAGAACAACTCTACGGCGGCGATTACGACAATCCGTAACGAGAAGATGAAAATCCTTTCGAAATCTTTTCCGAAAACGGCGCTCCCAGAAGCGTCGTTTTTTGCAGTATTACTTGCAGTCTTATTGAGCTTTACCGCCTGCGACTTGGGTCCGGATCCCAACGCGGACGGGGCTCGCTTTAACAGGCATTTTCACTACTACTACGTGCAGGACTGCCGCGCTGACGCCTTCGGCGCCTACGACTGCGGGCCTATCCGCGTATTGAGCCCATCCATGACCGTAGATCTTAGAATCGACAGTGACGGATTGGCATCCCTGTATCTGGACGGAGACCCCTATTATTATCTGGAATCGGAATATACGGAAGGTTACGACGAGCTATACGGCAGCTATTTCAACTTCATCCAAGACGATGACGAAGTGACCGTCTACAAGGACGGCTACACATTGGCATACTGGGACAACCTCAATAGCCTCGTTACCTACTATTTCAGGTACTTACTGGATTGACGCAGGGGCACCCTTTTTCTATTTTTTGCCCCACTCATGAGTAGTTCAGAAAATTTCGTTATCGCCCTCGACGGCGGTTCGGGTACCGGAAAAAGTACCACCGCTAAGCTCGTGGCCAAGACCCTCGGCATTACCTATTTGGATACTGGCGCCATGTACCGCGCCGTGACGCTTGCAGCTCTCGAAAAGGGTCTGCCAGCCGAAGAAGGTCCTGCCATGGACGAACTGCTCGCCAACCTCACACTCGGGTTCGACTCCGAAAACCACGTACTCATCAACGGTGTTTCTCGCGAAAGCGAAATCCGCGGCATGAAGGTTTCCAGCAACGTTAGCATCTACTGTGCACTCCCCTCTGTCCGTGCCGCCATGACTAAGCAGCAGCGCGAAATTGGCAAGAAGCAGAGCTGCATTCTGGACGGCCGCGATATCGGTACGGTCGTGTTCCCCGATGCGAAGTACAAGTTTTTCATGGTGACGGACGTAAAGGTCCGCGCCGAACGCCGCTACAAGGAACTCCTTGAAAAGGGCGAAAAGGTGACTCTCGAAGAAGTCCTCAACAACCTGGTCGAACGCGACCGCCTGGATTCTTCCCGCGCCACTGCCCCGTTAAAGAAAGCGGACGACGCTATTGAAATTGACACTACACACATCTCAATCCAACAACAGGTGCAAAAGATTCTCGACTACGTAGGTGTAGTGGCGTAGCCTGAATCCTTTGTTCCGCAACCCAAATTAACAATATGTCTCAAAATCTCAAATTCGGTACCGCAGAAGATCTCGCTGAAATCCTCGCCGCTCAGGGCGAATGCAGCCCCGACTTCCGTAAGGCTAACGCTGACGTTTATGCCGGCATGGATTGCCTCGAACAGGGCAAGCTCGTCACCGGTAAGATTAGCCAGGTGAACGACCAGGAAGTCCTGATCGACGTGAACTACAAGTCCGAAGGTGTCATTGACCGTGCTGAATTCAAGGACACGGACTCCCTCGAAATCGGTTCCGAAATCGAAGTGTTTGTCGAAAAGCTCGAAGATGAAGACGGCCGTCTCATCCTTTCGAAGCAGAAGGCCGACTTCGTGCGCGTGTGGGATCGCATCCACGCTGCATTCGAAAACAACGAAGTCGTGCGTGGTACGCTCACGAAGCGTATCAAGGGCGGTGTGGTTGTCGACCTGTTCGGCATCGACGCCTTCCTCCCGGGTTCCCAGATCGACCTCCGTCAGATCCCGGACATCAACGCCCTCATTGGTCAGGAATACGACCTCAAGGTTATCAAGGTCAACAAGGCTCGTCGCAACATCGTCGTTTCTCGCCGCGTCGTTCTCGAAGAAGAACGCAACAAGCAGCGTGGCGACGTTCTCGAAACCCTCGAAAAGAACCAGGTTCGCAAGGGTATCGTCAAGAACATCACCGACTTCGGTGCATTCATTGACCTCGGCGGCGTAGACGGCCTCCTCCACATCACCGACATGAGCTACAAGCGCATCAACCACCCGACCGAAATGGTTCAGCTTGGTCAGGAAGTCGAAGTTATGGTTCTCGACTTCAACGACAAGAAGGAACGCATCTCTCTCGGCATGAAGCAGCTTAAGCCGCATCCGTGGAAGGATATCGCCGAACGTTATCCCGAAGGCGCTATCGTCAAGGGTAAGGTCGTATCCATTACCGATTACGGTGCATTCGTTGAACTGGAT
>JBGUWV010000087.1:0-28994 GCA_045221475.1 Fibrobacter sp. | reverse complement strand
GAAGACCGCGGGCAATGCGGCACGATTGATAGTACCCTGCGGCGTCATGGCGTCCGGGCCTACGTTTCGTGTATCAGGTACTTGCTTAGCAAGCACAACGATTTTAAGACTCATATATCCTAACTATTGATTTACGGTTAATGTTTAGTTGGGGTACAAGATAGCAATTATCATTTGCTCGGGTGATTTCGGAATCCCCGCTGTGCTTCCGTTAGTGTTGTGTAATAATTCTGTAATATTTTGATAATAAACAATTTCTTCCCCTAAAGGTCACATGGATTTTACTAAAGCACTTAATGCTAGGTTTGGAAAGTGTCGAGAAGCGAATGAGACTGCCAAATTCATTTTACGATTTCTAGGCTCAAGAGTCAATGCTTTAGTGTTAATGAGGTTTGCAAATCGCTAAAAATTTTCTTTTTCATTTGTTAAAAATATTTAGTATGGTTATACGTCTTTCTAATTGTATATTTGTGCCGTGAATAAATGTATTTGCTTACTTTGTTTGATCTCTTTTCTTTGTTTTGGATGTAGTTATGTCCAAGTAGAAAAGGGCTCGTTTGATGCTATGGTTCCAAGTGCGTATGCTGGATCTGGCTTGCCGTTAAAAAAAGATTCTAGTGTTTGGAAGGCGAATATAACTGTTCGAAATTACATCGATCGAAAATTGCATTTACACGGAATCGAAAATGATTCTGTTGTAAGCTATGATTATTTTTTGCCCCCAGTAAAAGCTGATATTTATTATGATTTTAAGACTTTCCCTGTTACGGCATCAATAGATTATTTTATCAAAAAAAGAGACTTGGTCGGTGGGATTGGTTTTGGCTTAAATCCATATCCGTATGGGCGAATGTCTGGAGGGATAAACGAGAGCTTCTTTGAATGGGGTCTTTTTGTTTCACTTGGGTACGCGAATGTTTCTTATTCAACCTATAGTGTTTATGTGCAAGATCAATTTAATTTTGCAGGCGCAGGAACAAGTTCAAAAGGGGATATAGATTGTGATGATTGTTCCGAATGGAAATTTAATGGCGGCTTTGGAACTTATTTGAATTTTTTCCCGTATAAAGATATAACGTTATTTTATTCAGTATCTGCTTATTCGCCTTGGTTATACAATGAATTAAAGGGTAATCAATTTTCGTTTGACCTCCCCTATATCTTTTCTCAATATTTTGGGGGAAGCTACTTGTTTGCTGAACATATTCAGGCGTCTCTAGGAGCAAATGTTTACTTTGGCAATGCGTTCAAGGAACATATATGGAACATTGAAGGCGGCTGTTCTTACATTTTCTAAATTCGCTTGTCTTTATTTCACGATTTCCACGTACATGCCCTTGGGCAAATCAGGCATTTCGCCGGATGCGTTTCTGCGGCCTACGGGTTTGCCGAGAGCGTTGAAGATTTGGCTGCCGGGCTTACCGTGCCTGGCTTTCTCTAAATTCGAGATGATTTTTGTGGTTCCCTTTTCGTTGATCGTTACCGTGATCTCGAAGGTGACCTGCTTGCTTCCGTAAACGAGAGCCTGTCTTATGATGAACGAGTCTCCTACTTTGACCTTGTTTGGCATGTGGCCGATTTTGGTGGTCATGGTGATAAGATCTACGTTGGAGAAAACGATACTTGTGCCGTTCGGATCCCAAGCAACGATTTTGCCGTCCGAATCAAACCAGTGTCCGGTCCCTTCGCCAGTGGTGCGGCTGTTGAGCGTTCCATCGGGTTCCACTCCGTAGAATGTTGCTTTGTCGCCAATTTCGTTTTGCTTGATGCCTAAAATCTGGGCGACTTCGCTACCTTTCAGGTCGAGTGTCACGTAGCCGTAGTTGTTGTCTAGCGGAAGTGTCACGTCGAGTGCGATTTTTTGAACGATTGGCTCGGTGGCACTACTGGAACTAGCCGGTGTCGAAGAACTTGAAACAGGTTCGGTGCAGTTCTCACCGATGCAGAAGGTGAGTGTTTCTCCGGGTGTTCCGATGTCGGTAATTTTGAGTCCTGTCTTGGAACCGTTGTACCAGGTGATGGCGGGGTAGGTTTCGTCCGAGAATTCCGAGTAAGTACCACTTTTGAAAAATGCGGTTGTGGTGCTGCCGGGGTCTGGCCATTGTTCGTTTTTGTTGGTATGCGAATGGTCTGCGTGGTCGGCGTGTACAATTTTCAATCCGAGACCCCGTTCGGCCGTGTTGCCTTCTATAGAGAAATCATAGTGCTGCATCAGGAGACCGCTTCCTGCGAGAGCCTTGTCGCGGCCCGTGTTGCGCACGTAGGACCAAACGAGTCCTTCTTTGTCGGGCCTTGCAGGGTTCTTGTAGCGGTAGCAGAATTCGCCGGGCTTGGTGGTTTCGAAACTCACGTCGTCACTCGTGATGTCGATAAACGGAATCCAGCCTTGGTCTGCACGGAAAAAGTCATTGATGGCTACCGGGTTCCAGTCGTTTGCGCGGTTGCCCATGGTGCAGTAATCTCCGTACCAATAAAGGTCCGGCCAGCCAAAAATCATGTGTCCCGATTCATGCACAAAGACGTAAATGGAAAACTTTCCCGGCATGTCCGTCATCTGATGGTGCGTGAGCCGGACTCCATCGCGCCTTTCGTTGGACCATCCAGAATGCGGCCACAGGCCCTGTCCCCAAGTTTGTCCGGCGCCGGCGTATACGATGTTGATGGCTTCGGTAGTGCCGTCCTTGTCGTTGTCGTAGCGCGAAAAATCAACCTGAGAATCGAAATACGCGAAAACTTCTTTCATCAGCGAATCCGACCCGGAGTATCCCTGCAAGCCTTCGTACCAGGACTTGGGATGTTTGGCGCGGTACCAGCCGTAGACTTCGTTGGTGAGGTCCAGCTGCCCATTAGAAACGTCTAAATAGTAGTCGCGCACAGAACCGTTGCAACCGTCTCTATTGAAACCTTCCTTGTTGAGCCAATCTTCTACTTCGCTTACGGTGACAGGTGCAGCCTTGTCTGAAAAATCGACAAGTAGAGTCAGACTGTAAATCTTCCCTTTGGGGGCGGCATAGTGGCTTGTCGTTTGCGTAGCAACTGCTCTCGCTAAACCGGAACTAGAGTTACTCGGGCTGATTCCAGAGAATGTGGGTCGAGCCTCTTCGGGCCATGACTGAACCCTTTTCCCCTGGTATACGATATCGGCAAAAAGTGTCGTGGGAAACAACAATAAACCCGATAAAAGGCTGAACAGTAAAATTTTGTTTTTCATAAACATCCCATTTTCTTTAAACCACCAAATATGGAAATACATTTTTTTACGGCGAGAGGAACCCTTTGTCCGTTTTTTATTACATTTCAGAGCATAAAATATTCCTACTTCCTACTAAAAAATATGTCTAAATTCAAGCGCATTCTTCTCAAGCTCAGTGGCGAAGCCCTCGCAGGCGAAAAGGGCCACGGTATCGACAACGTCATTCTCTCTGACATGGCGTCTGAAATTGCATCTATCGTCAAGCAGGGCGTGCAGGTCGCGCTCGTGATTGGTGGCGGTAACCTCGTTCGCGGTATTTCCGCTTCTGCAGGCGGCATGAACCGTGCTCAGGGCGATGCCATGGGCATGCTCGGCACCGTGATGAACGGCCTCGCCATGCAAGATGCTCTCGACAAGCAGGGTGTTGACTCTGTGGTGATGTCTGCTATCCGCATGGAACCGGTTTGCGAATTCTTCGACCGCCGCAAGGCTCTCAAGCTTCTCTCCGCAGGCTCTGTGGTGATCTTCTCTGCAGGCACGGGCAATCCGTTCTTCACCACGGACAGCTGCGCCGCTCTCCGCGCTATCGAAAGCGAATGCGATGTGATCATGAAGGCCACCAAGGTCGACGGCATCTACACTGCAGACCCGGTCAAGGATCCGACTGCTACTCGCTTCGACGACATCAGCTACAAGGAAGTTATTTCCCGCGGCCTCAAGGTCATGGATACTGCAGCTGTGGCTCTCTGCATGGAAAACAACATGCCTATCTTTGTGTTCAAGATGGAAAAGGGCAACCTGACCCGCGCCGCTATCGAAGGCGACCTCGGCACCCTGGTGCACTGCTAATTAAATCAAGCTGTATTTCTGGCTTCGTCCGCCCTTGTTTTCGGGGCGGACGATTTCTTTTTGAATCAAGTCCTGAATGTCGCGGAGTGCGGAATCGTGGCTTGTGCCGGTAAAGGCGGCCACTTCTTTCACCGAGAATACGGCCGGCAGTTCTCCGTTCCAAACAGCTTCGATAATCCTGCGTTCGCGACCACTCAAGTCGGCCTGCTGGTTCTTTTGCAAGAACTGCATTTTTTTGAGGGCACCTGCGATTTCTTTCTTGCTGTCTTCAATCGACTTTTGCATCGCGTTCAAGAACCACAAAATCCATTCGGTCAAGTCGCCGTTCCCGGCCTGCGCCTTGAATAAAGTTTGTATGTAATTTTCGCGGTCTTTCAAGATCTGTTCGTTCAGCGCATACTGGCAGCGAGTCGTGTCTTCGCTACGGGCCAAGAGCATGGCGGCAAGCGCGCGGGCAATGCGTCCGTTGCCGTCTTCGAACGGGCGAATCGTCAAGAACCAAAAGTGGGCAATTGCTGCCTTGATTGCACCGTCTTGCGTCGAATTTTCAAACCAGTCGATAAATCGCCCAATCTCGAGCGGAATGCGCTCCGGGCTCACGCCGGTAAAAGTTCCTGCGCCGCTTTCTTTCGTTCTGTAGCTCTTGACCTTGTTCTGGCCGATGGCTGCATGCCATGCGAACAGGCGTTCTTCGGTCAGCGGGAGCTTGGCGTTTTGAATCGCACCTACAAAATTTCGGATGTCGTTCTTGGCTGAATTCTTTTTCTGGATTTCGCTTTCAAGTTTCGGAATTTCCAGAGTGTAGCCGTCCAGCGCGTAGTTGGCCGCAATGTCTTTCGCGAGCATGCGCGTCTCGGTATCCGAATCGCAAACCAGGTCTGCGACGCCCACGAGGGCGCCTTCAAGCAGGCGAGTCTGTCCCAAGGCGTCCATCACGCTCTGCGCGTTGTAGCGGAACTTGGTCCAGTCGGGGTACTGGTGTATAAAAAGCGGCTTAGAAACTATCATTTAACGCAAAATATACGTAGAATGGCGCTTTTTGCAAGCCTGAAATTTGAATGTTCCATCTTGGAATAAGAAATTATCACTTTTTTTCGCCGATTTTTGGAATTGTGTTTATATTAGTTTACAAGATGGATGGAAGGGGCCAAGCGGTTTGAGGTGTTTGCGCTTGGTGAGAGGCTCGGTTGACGAGGTTGGCGTACCGAGCCTCTCCTTTTTTTTACCTTTGGTTTATGCAAAAAATCGATACATGGTACAAGGCCGAGGGTTATTGCCCTGCCGAAGAATTTGAAATCGCAAGCTACCTGCTTTTTGAAGCTGGTGTTGCTACGCTCGAAGAATTAGACCCGAAAGAAGAAGGCCGCACGGACTTCTGCTTTTATACCGGCGACAAGGCCGAACGTGACCGTATCGTAAACGAATTTCCGCAGTATCATTTTACCGTTAGCGAAGAACCCGCTAAGGATTGGGATAAGTGGTGGCGCGACCGTGCGCAGCCGGTGTCTGTTTCTCCGCATTTGTGGGTGCGTCCGCCTTGGGTGGAATTTACGCCTGATGACCCGAAGGCCGTGGTGCTTGAACTCGAAGCCAAGACTGCATTCGGTACCGGCGAACACGATACCACTAGCAGCTGTGCCACTTTGATGGAATCGGTCGATTTCAACGGCAAGACGGTGCTCGACATCGGAACGGGTACGGGCATTTTGGCCATGTACGCTCGTCGCTTGGGCGCAAAGCTTGCGGTCGGCACCGAAATTGACCCGCTCACGATTCCCTGCATCGCTGAAAACTTTGAACGCAACGGCTTCAAGGAAAGCGACTGCATTCTCGGATTCCTGGATGCGTTCAAGGATGGCGCCAAGTTCGACGTTATTCTCTGTAACATGATTCGCAGTGAACTCTGGCCGCTTCGCGACGACATCGAAGACTTGCTTGCCGCAGGCGGTGAACTTATTATCTCGGGACAGCTCCTCACCGAAAAGGATTATATCCTCAAGTGGTTCGAAGAAGCCGGCTTTACTGTCAAGCAAGAACGTGTCAGTGGCGAATGGTGGAGTGTGCTTGCGCACTCCTAAATGAGCCTACTACCTTCCCCGTTTAAACGAACTGAATTGAACGGGGGAGTTATTGCGATTGTTGTCTTGGCGTTTTTTGTTGCCGCCAAACTTCCGATCACTATGGAAACTCTTGCGCTGTTCGCTGCTGTTGAAATTGCTGTTGCGATTTTCGTCACGGAAGTCGCGGCGACCTTCGCGCCTGTCATTGCGCGGTTCGCCAAATTGGGCGGCGCGCCTCTCCTTGCGGGCGGAGTTTTCCCAACGGCCTTTGTCGCCGGATTTCTGCGGCACGATGGTGACGGCGCGTTGCTCGCGCTTCTGCTGTTCGCGTTGGCGGTATTCTTCGTTTTCTTCGCGTTCCTTGCTCGGGAAGAATTCCTTGCCTTCGGCTTTTGCGCTGCGGCTGAGGAGCAGGCGGCCAATCTTGCCGAGTTTGAGGCGTTCGAGCGTTGCACGAATCTGCGGGCGGTTCTCTGGAATGTACCAGAAGAAGAACTGGCGCTGGCTTCTTTTTTGCTCGGGCGTTTTCGCTACGTAAAGCGGCTTGCCGTCCGGTGTCATTTCGCTATAGAACATTTCAGTAGCGATCGTCATCGGTGTTGGCGTAAAGTCCTGCACCTGTTCTAGCTGGAATCCGAGCTGCTTTGTCTCGAGTGCGAGTTCCGCCATGTCGGCCTCGGTACATCCGGGGTGGCTGCTGATAAAGTAAGGAATAATCTGCTGGCGCTTTCCGATGCGCTTGCATTCGTCGTCAAAGAATTCTTTGAACTTATGGAACAGCGTAAAGCTTGGCTTGCGCATCAGCTTAAGGACTGCGTCGCTCGTATGTTCCGGGGCCACCTTCAGGCGCCCGCTCACATGGTAGTCGATGAGTTCGCGGGCGTATTCTTCGTGGTCGCGAATCAGTTCCTTGTCGTCGGTTTCTTGCAACAGCATGTCGTAACGCACGCCGCTTCCGATAAACAGGTGCTTCACCTTCGGGTGATTGCGCACTTCACGGTAAAGTTCCAAAAGTTCGTGGTGGTGCGTGTCCATGTTGTCACAGACTTTCGGAGTCAGGCAACTGGGGCGGGCGCACTTTTGGCAACGGCTCGGGTCGCGACCGCGCATGTTGTACATGTTGGCGCTCGGGCCGCCCAAATCGGTGATGGTACCGGCAAAGCCGTCCATCTTTGTAATCAGATCGACTTCGCGCAGAATACTTTCGCGACTACGGCTCGCGATGAACTTGCCCTGGTGTGCGTTGATGGCGCAAAAACTGCAGCCGCCAAAACAGCCGCGGTGCGTGTTGATGCTGAACTTAATCATGTCGAACGCAGGCACGTTGCCGCGCTTTCTGTAACGCGGATGCGGCTCGCGGGCGTAGGGGTATTCAAAACTTTCGTCAAGTTCGCCGTATTTGAGCGGCGGGTATGCCGGGTTAATCACCACGGTCTGCTCTGCGACATCTTGCAGGATGCGGCGCTGGAACCATTTGTTGCATTCAATGTCCACCCTGCGGCAGTTCTCGATTTGGTTCTTCTTGTTGGCGAGGCATTCCTCGTAACTATACAGGCGCAAGTCTTCCCACTGCTTGGTCGTAGGGATTTGCCCCTTGGGCGCAAGGTAGGCGGTCTGCGGAATCGAATGCAAGCTGGAGAAGGGAACGCCCTTCTTCAAAAGGCGAACGATTTCTTTCAGCGGCTTTTCGCCCATGCCGTACACGAGAATGTCAGCTTGCGTGTCAAATAGAATGCTCGGCTTGAGTCTGTCGCTCCAGTAATCGTAATGCGTCACGCGGCGCAGGCTCGATTCGAGTCCGCCAATGAGCAGCGGAACATCGGGGTAGAGCTTCTTTAAAATTTTGGCGTACGTGTAAGTCGCGTAATCGGGGCGGAATCCGGCCTTGTTCCCCGGCGTAAAGGCGTCATCGCTGCGGAGGCGCTTCGCGGCGGTGTAGTGGTTCACCATAGAATCCATACCGCTTGAAATCGCGAAGAACATGCGAGGCTTGCCGAGTTTCTTGAAGTCGCGCAAGTCGTCGCGCCAGTTCGGCTGCGGTAAAATTGCCACGCGCAGGCCTTCGTGTTCAAAAAGGCGGCCGACTACGGCGTGCCCAAAGCAGGGGTGGTCCACATAGGCATCCGCGCTGATGATAATCACATCGACATAGTCCCAGCCGAGTTCGTCCAGGTCTTCTTTGCAGATGGGTAAAAAGCGCGGATCGTACATAATGTGAAAGATAGTAAATTTCTAAATTTCCTCCCATGAAACCTTTAAGTAATCGTACGGAACATTTCACGGAATCGGTCATTCGTCACATGACGCGCATTGCAAACGCTTGCGGTGCCATCAACCTTTCTCAGGGCTTCCCGGATTTTGATCCGCCCAAAGCCTTGCAAGACCGCTTGGCCGAAGTCGCCCACACGGGCCCGCATCAGTACGCGCTTACCATCGGTGCGCAGAATTTCCGCGAAGCGCTTTCCAAAAAACAGGAACGTTTCAGTGGCCTTCGTTACGACCCACAAACCGAAATGGTCATCACCTGTGGCAGCACCGAAGCTATGATGGTTTCGATGATGTCGATTTGCAATCCGGGCGACAAGGTGGTTATCTTCTCGCCGTTCTACGAGAATTATACTGCCGATACAATTTTGAGCGGAGCTTCTCCGATTTACGTGCCGCTCGATTCGCACGATTTCACCTTCGATGCCAACGTCCTTGAAGATGCCATGAAACAGCCGGGTGTCAAGGCTCTTGTGCTTTGCAATCCGTCGAACCCGAGTGGAAAAGTCTTTACCCGCGAAGAATTGCAGATTATTGCCGACCTCACCATCAAATATGATTTGTATGTAATCACCGACGAAGTCTACGAACACATTGTGTTTGCCCCGCACCATCATACTTATTTGGCAACGCTTCCGGGAATGCGCGAACGCACCATTGAATGTTCTAGCCTTTCCAAGAGCTATTCCATTACGGGCTGGCGCTTGGGCTACGTGCTCGCTGCCGAACCCATCATGAATTGCATCAAGAAAATTCACGACTTCACGGTGGTGGGAGCCGCATCTCCGCTGCAAGAAACTGCACTTACCGCGCTCAACTTTGGCGACGATTATTATCAGGAACTCCAGGCGCATTACACGCACATGAAGGAAATTTTCACCGGCGGTCTGCGCAATTTAGGCTTCGAGTTCACCGAGCCGCAGGGCACGTACTTCGTGATGATGGATATCAGCGAATTCGGCTACAAATCCGACGATCAGTTCTGTATCGACCTCGCGCAAAAAGTAGGCGTCGCTGCAGTACCGGGTTCCAGCTTCTTCCGCGAACCGGTGAATCACTTGATCCGTTTCCATTTCGCCAAGAAAGACGAAACCCTCTACGACGCACTTAACCGTCTGGAAAGCCTTCGCCAGAAGATGAAGTAGCTTCGCGTGCCTCGGAATCGCGCTTCTCCGCATCTCTCTTGGAATAAACGCATCCGCAATAATTCTGTCGGTATAAATTGTATTCGGCGGAAAGCTGGATGGAACGCTTGTACCCGCCCTTCTTCTTGAAGTCACTGGGCAGGCAACGGATACCGTAAATATCGCACTGTTCCTGCACCACCTCGTTCAGCACCTGCGCGTTTTTCATGGGGCTGATGGTGAGCGTGGTGGTAAAGTATTCGCAGTTCAGTTCCTTCGCGAGTCTTGCCGATTCAGAAAGGCGCAGCTCGAAACACTTGCGGCAGCGTGCGCCACCTTCAGGTTCATTTTCAAGTCCGCGAACGGTATCGTAGAATTTCTTCGGATCGTATTCACCTTCAATCAGCGTGACCGGATACTTGGTCTTGAATTCAGCAACGAACCGCTTGATTTCTTCGACGCGGTGGCGGTATTCTTCGTCCGGCGCAATATTCGGATTGTAGTAGAAAAGCGTAATCTTAAAATATTGCGACAGGTATTCGATGGTGTAGCTGCTACAGGGCGCACAGCAGGCGTGTAACAGGAGCGTCGGCACTTCGCCGGTGCGTTCCAGCCTGCGGATAATGTAATCCAAATCGCGCTGGTAATTATGCTTGGTGGCGTTGGACTGCTGCGGTTCCATGGCTTATTCCCAGCTGAGAGTTCCGAAAGCGGTAATCCAGTAGCAAAAGGCTGTAATCACGGCGAAGGTTCCCATCACGGTGCGTTCCTTGTGGGCGGTGCTAAAGAGAACCGTCGCGGTATAGAACGTCAGGTATAGCGCAAAGAAGAATGCGAGAATGCGCGTTATCATGAACGGGATAATCTCGGGCAGAACATGTCCCGCCGAAAGCAGCACGAAAAGGGCTACAAACTGCATCGTGGTCGGCACAATGAAAGCTTTGCGAACTTCGGGCGGAATCACCTTGTAGCGGGCGTTCATGGCGTATGCGCCGAGCGGGGCGCCCAAGGCGAGCGCGATGTTCAAGGCGATGGAGGGCAAAAATGCGACTGCCCCGATGATTGTAGCGATAATCATTAACTCAAATTTAGAATTTAGGGCCTAAAAAAGAGGACGGCCCCGGGTAAAGGAGGTAACCTAGGGCCGTCAGGGAGTGTTTGGGTACCTATAAAATAGATATTCCAACTTGGAATAACCATGAAAAACGTATAAATCGCGTATACCCGGGTAAACATCCTGTATCCACTTAAATTAGGGGTGAAAATGGCTTATTTTTTGAAATTTTGGCCTTTTTTTCTATATTCCTTACTATGTTGGACCTCTATAATATTGTGGCGGAACTGTGTTCTGATATCGTAAACTCCTGCTCGGAGAAGTTTTTTGTCGAATATAGCTGTGTCTCGCCTGCAGAAAAATCCCGCATCACAAAAGTCGTCCAGACAGAAATTCCAGTGTTGTTTCAGGTATCCGGCAATGTCGTGAGCGTTCGGGAACTCTCTTCCGAAAACCTGACCCATGAATTTCTCGAAAATTTAAAATCGCTCATCAATCGTTTAAAGGCCGGCAGCGATTATTATGCCCTGCTCGGGTTGTTGCAGATTTTAGACCATGCGATGGCTTCGCTATTGAATGGGGCTATAGCTGAATTCGAACGTGAAAAATTTTCGATTGTGCTGAATACCAACCGCGAATCGGTCGGTGTGGGGCTCTTGCCGCGTTGCTCTTGCGTGTGGGAACGTAAGCACCGCTTGATTCATCGCTACAACAATCTTGAAAGTTTCTTGTACAATATTCTGCTGATTGAAAATTCGGTGCTCGGTGAACTGATTGATAAGCATTATTTTTTGAAAGACGAAATGTTCCCGCGTTTCAAGGAACGTCATGCCGTGAAGATTGCGGCAACTCCTTTAAGGCTTGAACGGAATTTTCAGGTACAGTTAAGCGACAAGGATAAAATCCAGTACTTCAACATCGCTTACGAAAATCCCTCGTTTGAGGCAGACAACGAACTTATCTGGGAAAAGATTTGGACCGCTGCCGAAAATGAAAGCGATATCGTCGTTTTCCCGGAACTTCTCGGGAATGTCGAAATGGAGGAATTCGTTTCAGGTAAAATCAAATCGCTTTCGCCTGCCGATGCCGACAAAATTCCGTCGCTCATTATTCTGCCCTCTTATTGGGAAAAGAACCGCAATGTCGTCACGGTCATGGACAAGTTCGGCAACGTGATTTGCAAACAGAACAAGCAGAATCCGTTCCGCAAGGAATTCGATGGTGTTGGCTATTTGGAACAAATCAGTTCCAATCTCGTTGTAAACATTTTGCACTACGAAGGCATTGGCCGCATTGCGATTATGGTCTGCCGCGACTTCTTGGAAACGGAGTACATGCAGCAACTCATGCGTTGCTTTAAGCTCACGCTGATTATCGTGCCGTCATTCTCGACTGGCTCCTACGATTTCCGCCGTTCGTTCGACTTGTGCGCCCACGAAGACTGCAACGTGGTCTGGGT
This sequence comes from Fibrobacter sp., assembly GCA_045221475.1. GTDB lineage: Bacteria > Fibrobacterota > Fibrobacteria > Fibrobacterales > Fibrobacteraceae > Fibrobacter. The sequence continues at coordinate 16,990 of JBGUWV010000087.1, read as the reverse complement.
CAATACCTGTGCCGCTCTTGTCAAAGGCAAAGAAGCAAACTTTCAGGACATCGGCTATGTGCGCAAGCGAATCTCTCGCAACGAAGACGAAGCGCAAATGCTTTACAAAATGCCCATTTGCAAGGGTGCGTTTAACCGTGAATGCAAACATGACTGCATTTATTACGAAACTATACAAAAGGTGTGATTATGGAATTTGAATCGATAGAAAAAATCCACCAGGGCAAATTCATTACCCGCTACGACATTCACTATAAGACTGTCAGCGGCAAGCCCAAGACTTATGAAATGATCAGCCGCAATCCCGACATTACGGGACTCAAGGACATGCTCGAAAAGAAACCGCACGCGGTGGTGATGATCATGCATGACTGCACCGGTCAAAAACTCCTGCTGTGCAAGGAATATCGCATGGCTGTGGGCGAGAGCATTTACAATTTTCCGGCTGGGCTGATTGATCCGGGCGAAACCTACGAAGAAGCAGCTGCCCGCGAACTCCGCGAAGAAACGGGCCTCTCGCTCATGCGCATCGATGAAGTGTGGAAACCGAGCTATTCCGCCGTCGGATTTTCCAACGAAAGAAACGTTGTCGTCGTAGGCGTTGCCGGCGGTGAAATTCGCCCGAGCGATTCTGAACTCGAGGAAATTCAGGCGCAGTGGTTCGACAAGAAACAAATTCGCGAAATCCTGAAAGACGAACGCCTCTCCGCCCGCACTCAAACTTATTGCGCCCTTTGGAGCCGCGCTTAAAAACATACTCTCGCTTTCATCGCTGCATGCAAAGGATGGAGCGTCTCTTCGGCGGTCCGCCTGAATGTCACCGCCAGTGACATCTGCAAAAAATTCGTGCCGATTTCGGTGCTACTGCGTAGCCGAATTTCTTTTGCTGGTGCTCCCTTTGGGATTGTGACGGCAATGCTTGCGTTGTTGAATTCGTCTTGTATGTAAGCGATACCGGTCTCGTAAAGTGGCATGCCAAAACCTTCATCTCGCGTGTGCCTTGCGCGAACCTTTCCCGAAAATACAAAACGTTCGAGCGCAGAATTCTCGCTTTCTAAATTCCATGTCGACCGTATTTTTAGAGCCCAATCATTTTGCCTGCAGCGATCTTCTCCCGAAACGCAAGTCACGCTTGCCGCCGTCCTTAAAATCTCGGGGCCCGATTCTGCGCTTGCCTTGAACCGAGTTTTACTCGTGTCGCTTTCGAGTGGAACCATTGTCCGCGCTTCCGCCGAGAACTTACTCTTCCACGAATCATGCAAAGTCGCCCCGATGGCCTGGCTTCCCCAAAATCGGCTTTCTGCAATTGTTGCACTTAAATGTGATTCCTCTGGCAGTGAATCTCCGTGCAAGTAGGCGCCTGTCTTCCATGTAATCGTTGCATACTCCATCTTTTCGCGGTGTTGCAACTGCAATTTCATCAAGGGCCAATCGTCTTCATCAGGAATCCACCACGCCGCCACATTTCCCCAAGCACCTTTGACTTGTGCCGAAAAAGAATGCCTCTCTACGCTGTCGGCCGGGTGCTGGTGATGCCAAGAGGCAAGCCCTATTTCAAAGCCTTTTGGGAAACCTTGAAAAGGGCTGAAGGCGAAACTCGGGCGGATTGTTTTCGCGGTATCCAGGAGTCCCCCTAGTCGAAAGATTCCTATCGGGCTGTAAAGGGGATAGAATAGGGCGGTGCCCCACAAGGTATCTAGCGGAATCACGCTATGCAATTCCTTCGTTGAAATTTGGCCGAAGTGGGCTTCGCTGCCGGCGTTTTTGTAAGTCAAAAGGGATTGCGCTCCAAGCCGTAGCGTAAACCTGTAAAAGTCAATTCGGATATCGGTGCGCTGACTTTCTAGATATCCCAGTGAATCTGTGCGGCCTCGCCATTCTATGTATCCGTGTGGAACAAGGCTTGTTAGTTCCTGTTGTTTTTCGGTCTTTTTAGTTGCGGTGTGTTTTTTGGTCTTTAGTTTGTTGTGTGGATTTGTTGCCTTGGGGTATTCTTTCTCTTCGCTGGCACAACTTTCAAGTGCATACACCTCGGCTAGAATGCATGCTTCTTGAGTATTGCCTTCTTCCAGTAGGTCAAGAATCTCGTGAGCTTCGTCGCCATCGATAATGCCGTCGTCCCACCATTCAAAAACTTGGGCTTCGTTAAGGGAAGAATTCTCCATCGCAAAAGTCAAAGGGGCGGCGACAGCCAAAAGAAACAGGAGTAATGTCATTTTCGGGAGTACCTCTATATTATACACGCCATTTTGCTCAAATCGGTACGTTTTTGCACCTTGAAAAGTTCTATTTTTGTCTTTATGGCAAATAACTGGTCTAAAAAGCCCTTCTCAAAGGCTCCTTCCCGCAATGCGTCTGCCGCAGGTCGTGATTTTGTTCCGCACCTCAAGGCGCCCCGCACCGACTTTCCGCTGTTTAACGGCAAGCGTGTCACACCGTCGCTCGCGGGTCTCGACAAGTTGCTGCATTATTATGGCGTGGAACTTCAGCCCGAAACCCTCAAGCAAATTTGGGAATTTCACCAGTTACTTCGAGCCAATAACGATGACCAGGATTTGACTCGCCTCAATGCGTTTGAAACCATGGTGGAACGCCATTATGCCGACTGTACCCTCATCAATGCTTATGTGCCCAAATGGCCCGCCCGCATGATTGACGTGGGAAGCGGTGCTGGATTCCCTGGGATTCCTCTCAAGATTGTGAATCCGTCCATTCGCCTCACGCTTTGCGAACCGCGCCCGAACCGCATCAACTTCCTCAATATGGTCATCGAAAAGATGGGCCTCAAGGGAATCGACGTATTTGGTCACAAGGTCACGAGCCGCAGCATGACGATCCCGGTAGACGGCGTCATCAGTCGCGCTTTTGAACTCATGGAAAAGACGCTTCCGCGTATCGCCAATTCACTTAAGGTAGGCGGCCGCGTATTCTTCATGAAGGGCCCTGCTGTGGCCGATGAACTCAAGACCTTCCACCCGGAAGATTTTGGCTACAAGTTCGTGGACAAGCATTTCTATACGATTCCTAACAGTACGCAGGATCGCGCCCTTGTTATCCTTGAACGCGTAGAGTAGTTTTTTCAACGAAAAAAATAAAAGAAAAAGTCAGGTGCGAAACCTGACTTTTCTAATTGCAATTTCGGTTGCTTTGATATTAGAACTTGAACAGCATGCCAAAGCGCATCTGACCGTCGCGCACGCCGTCGTTGTCGCCAACGTCCTTGATGGTGGCGAAGTCGAACTGCAACACGTCGGAGAGCATGAAGCCAAAGCCCAAGTCCACTTCGTTACGCTTGCCGGTTTCGTCATACAGGTAACCGGCGCGAAGTGCGATTGTATTGGCGTACACGAATTCGGTACCCAGGTTGAATACACCCTGCATAATGGATTCTTTAACCTTGTTGCCTTCTCTTTCGGGGTGAATCAGGGACTTCCAGCTCGAAATGTAGAAGGGTTCCGGATTGCCCTTGGAATCGTCGTAAACCACTTCGCGGTTGTAGTCGGCGACCACCGTCAACTTGTAATCGGCAAGGCTCAAGATTTCATAAGAAAGTCCCAGGCGCCAGGTCAGCGGAATCGGGTCTTCAATCGTCTTGTCCACATAGTAGACGCTAGGACCGATGTTGGCCAGCACCAAGGCAAAATTTAATTTGTCTATAAACAGGTTCTTTTTCAAGACGCCGATGTCAAATGCGTAACCGAATGTGGTTGCTTCTTCTTCGCCTGCGGCCGCGCCCGAACTCAGGTCAGAATAGAAGAACTTGATGGAAAGGCCCAGGCCCCAGTCGTTGGGGAATCTTGTACCGTAGCTGATGCCGCCCACGATTTCGGAACTGTTGTAGGCCACTAAATCGTCGGCGTCCACATCACCCGAAGCGACTGTAGAACCGAAGCTCACAAAGTTCACGGAGAAACCGAGCGTGCCCCAGTCGTTCAGCGGAATGGTCATGCCTGCGTAAAGGTGGTACAGGTCGGGAATGTTCAGAATCGGCAAGAGCTTTTCGTAGAATGCAGTGATCTGGTAGTCGGCGTCCTTGAACTGCTCCATGCCGTTGGCGGTGCTGAACCATACGTCGCCGCCCTGGGGAAGAACCGCCCACACCTTGTTGGTGCTAAGGCCGTTTCCGCTGTGGTAGTGAATCCATTCGTCTTCGCTCTTGGTAGAACCTTCTTCTTCGGCAGCGCCACGTTCAAGTTCGGCTTTGCGGCCGCTTGCGGTGGCGTAGTCTGGCAGGTGGCGCCATACGCCCTTGTCGGTTGCAATCCAGATGCCGCCACGCTGGTCTACTGAAATATCGTTTACCCTGTTGTCGGCGAACTGCACCTGTTCCCACTTGCGCAACGTAAAGTGGGAAAGACCTCCGTTATGGGCAGCCCAGATGTGGCCAGAACTATCTACGGCCAATGCCGTCGGGGACAAGTCCATGATGCCGTCTTCTTCGGTGAACAGGCTCCAGCGGTCTTTGTCGTTAACGCTCTTTTTGGGAATGAGCCTGGCGATACCGGCGCCTTCGACTGCCACATAAAGTTCCTTACGGTTTTCGGACCATACGAGCGCCCTCACTTTTTGGCTGGGGAGCACTTTGCCTTTCTGTTCGAATTGACCGTTACGGTAAACGAACAGGCCATCTTCGGTACCAATCCAAATAGAGGCGCCCTGACTTTCCAAGGCGGTAATGCGGTGGTGGCCCAGTTCGTCGTCGTAGTTTTTCCAGGCCTTGCCGTCAAAACGGTAAAGGGACTTGGGGGTACCCACCCAGAGCTTTTCGGTGCGGCTTTCGTAAAGGACTGCCGTAATGGTATCCTTCACAACCAGGTTCCAGGGCATCTTGACTTCGACCACGTGCTTTTCGTCATCGGCGTTCTTGATGTCGTTGAACTTTTTCACCTGGCGTACATATTCGTCCAAGCCGCGTTCGGAACCTACATAAACCTTTACGGCATCGCGGACTTTGGCATTGCCCTGCAAGGTAATGGAATGGTAGTTGACCCATTGTTCGCCGTCGAATTTCTGGATACCTTCAGCGGTACCGGCCCAAAGTTCGCTTTTGCTGAAGAAACCGTCCTTGGAACGGGAGGCCATGCTCGTAAAGAAGGGGGTGTTCTTGGATTCGGCGGGGTAGCTCATGCGCCATTCGTCGGCCAGGGGGCCAAAGGCGAGACCTGCCGGGTTGTAGTACATGGCGGTCGGGTCGTCGGCAAGAGCCGCACCGGCTTCACCCATACCCAGCTGGCGTGCGCCTACGGGCATTTCGAGGGTGATAATGGCAGAACCTGCCGCAAAAGACAATGCGGGTGCAAGGAGAAGTGCTGTAAGTAGAGATTTACGCAAGTTGCCTCCAGTCGGGGACATCGTATTGGTTGCCGTGTGCAGGTACGACTGCTTTCCAGCCGGACTTGCTGGGATTTTCCCAGGGCTGTTTGGGCAAAAGCCTGCAGTCGCAGCCCAAGACGTAGGGCGGGAGAATTTCCGCATGGTTGCGGATTTGTTCTCGGGTAATAAAGTTTTCGTCGCTCACAAACTTCACGTATTGCTTGCCCTTGGGGCCGAGTTCGATGCGATAGGTGGCGGTGCCGTTCTTGTCGCCTTCGTCGATGGTGCGGATGGTGGCTTCCATCGAGGCGTTCCATTGGGCAATCAATTCTTCTTTCTTTTCGGGGGACAAATTCTGTGTATCGAGCCAAGATCTGAGCGACGCCTCGGAAGGTTTTACTGCCGTGAGGGATTCCCGGGCGGGGCGCACCACTACGGCGTATTGTCCCGAAACGTCGATAACGCGCTTGGGTTCGTCTTTTTCGTCGGAACTGTGGATAATCACGTACGCGCCGATGGCGGCGAGTATCACGGACAGGACAATAATCGCGATGACGATAATGACTGATAGCATATTTTATTCCATTTGGAATTATTCGTTACTCTCAAAAACTAGCATTTTCTAAATTGTGGGGCAGGAGATTTTATGTCGAAATTGAAGATTTTTCTTGTATTGCTGATGTGTAGCGCCTGTTTTGCCATTCCCTTCAAGGTTGAAACGGTTAGGGAAGGCTCTGGGGACTCCATTCGGGCCGGTCAGCTTATCAGGGTGCATTACAAAAGCTACGTTTATTTAGACAGTGTAAAAATCCTGGCGGAAAAAGCCCGTCTCGCTGATTCCTTGCGCATCGCTGATTCCCTTCGCCTTGCAAACGACTTTAATTCCGACCAAGTTGCCGGTGTGACAAAAGTTGACACGACAGCGCTACTGGACAAGTCCGCGAAATCCAAGAAGAAAAAATCCAAGTCCAAGGAAGAACCCAAGGCCGCTGTAGATACCGTGGCGCAGGTTCCGTCCGTAGATTCTTCTTCTGCTCCGCTGACTTTTGTGGATTCGATTGCGCCGGCACCGACGGATAGCCGCTTTAAGCTATTCTCGGAATCGTACCCCGGCAGTGAACCGCTTGAGTTTACTCTCGGCATGGGCCTGGTGATTCAGGGTTGGGAAAAGGGCCTTGTGGGTATGAAACCGGGCGAAGTCCGCAAACTTTACGTGCCTTACCAGATGGGCTACGGCGAAAATTCTCTAGAAGGTGTTCCTGAATATTCGGATTTGTTCTTTATCGTAGAACTGGTGAGTGCCGATCCTCCCATGGAACCCGATATGTTCCCCAAGAATGTGGAAGCTCTCAAGTGGCGCGAAGCGGCCAAGGGCCTCAAGGTTTACGATGAAAAGGTCGGTACCGGCAAGCCCGCCATGGTGGGCTCCGTGCTCAAGACCCATTATACTGGCTGGCTCCTTTCGGGTCGCAAGTTCGGTTCTTCCAAGGATATGGGTAAGCCTCTTGCTGTTGTGATGGGCGCCGGCAAAATGATTAAGGGCTGGGAAGTGGGTCTCGAAGGCATGCGCGAAGGCGGTGTGCGCTGGTTCCGCGTGTCGCCGGCCATGGGTTATGGTGCGACGGCCTATTCCATGATTCCGTCCAATTCCACTTTGATTTTCCGCGTCGAACTGGTTTCTTCTGAAGTCGACGAAGCGGTGGTGGCTAATATGGATTTCTTCCCCGACACCACGACGTTAACATTTGAAAATGGTCCCGAAGGCCTGCGTTATGCGGTTATCAAGCAGGGTGAAGGCGAGCCCGCTCAAAAGGGTAATGTGGCAAAGGTGCATTACACCGGTTGGCTTACCAATGGTTACAAGTTCGACAGTTCCCGTGATCGTGGCCAGGTATTCGGCTTTACGCTGGGTGCAGGTCGTGTGATTCGCGGCTGGGAGCTGGGTGTGCAGGGTATGCTTCCCGGTGAAAAGAGAATTTTGGTGGTGCCTCCTGGACTCGGTTACGGAGCTCGAGGCGCAGGACCTATCCCTGGCGGTTCAACTCTCATATTTGCAGTTGAATATCTCGGCGAGTAATTATTTATAATTAACCGGTACGTTTAAAACTGGAGTTTTTATGGAAATCAAATGGCTTAATCCTGATGCAAAATTTGACCGTCTCGTTTTGGCGGGCGATATTGGTGGTACCAACACGAACCTTGGCCTGGTTGGCTATAAGGACGGCAAGTTCACGTTGATTCTCGAAACCGATTGCCCGTCCAAGGATATCGATGGTCTTGACGCCCCAGTTCGCGAAACGCTCAAAATTGCTCTCGAAAGTCGCGCAGACCTTAAGCCTTCCCACATTTGCATCAGTGCTGCAGGCCCCGTATGCAATAACAAGTGCGTCATGACGAACCTCCCGTGGAGTGTCGATGGTGAAGCCCTTAGCGCTGCTACGGGAATCCCGACGTTAGTCATCAACGACTTCATGGCCATTAGCTACGGCATTCCGACGCTCGACGTGAACGACCCCGCACAAATCCATCAGTTGGTCCACACCGACGGTAGCAAGCCCGCTCCGCAAAAGACCACCAAGGCCGTCGTTGGCCCGGGCACTGGCATGGGTGTAGGCTTCCTTGCTTTTGACGGTCAAAAGTATATTCCGGCATGTTCCGAAGGTGGCCATTCTACGTTTGCCCCGTTCGACAAGGATTCCCAGGAATTCCATGATTACATGGAAAAGAAGATCGGTACCGTGCCCGGTGTAGAACCGCTCGTTTCTGGTATGGGCCTTCGCAACATGTATGAATGGTGGAAGGAAACTCGTGGTGTGCCCGATAACGAAGCCTTCAAGAAGATCGAAGAGACTGAACCGAACGATCGCCCGAAGTATATTAGCCGCGCCAGCGATACCGATCCGGTCGCTGCCGAAATGATGCGCCTGTTCGTGAAGATGCTTGCTCGCTTTGCAAGCGATGCCGCTACGCTTTTCCTTCCGCTGGGTGGTTTCTACCTGGCTGGCGGTACGGTGCAGAAGGATCTTCGCTGGCTCGAACGCGATAACCTGTTCATGAAGTATTTCGAAAAGAACTACAACCCGAACATCCGTCCGCTCTTGAACAAGATTCCGGTATACGTGATCAAGGACTACAGCATCAGCCTTTACGGTGCTGCCAACGCAAGCCTGAACTTGCAGAAGTGATGCCCATTCGACAAGCTCAGGGCTGGCTCCGCGTCATCCTGAGCTAAACGAAAAAACTCCGCAAAAGCGGAGTTTTTTTGATATCTAAATTTTCGCGGCTTATTCCCAGTCGTCAAAGTTATCTGCGGCCGGAGCTGCAGGTGCCGGTTCCGGTGCGGGAGCAGGTGCTGGTTCCGGTGCGGGGGCAGGAGCGGGCTCGGGAGCCGGTGTAGGTGCAGGCTCAGGTTCGGGAGCAGGAGCGGGTGCCGGTTCCGGTGCAGGCGCTGGCTCAGGTTCTGGTGCAGGAGCGGGTGCCGGTTCGGGCTCGGGTGCAGCCGCCGGTTCGTTATAAGTGTTAGAATTGGAATAGGAATAGTTAGAGTAGTCTTCTTCTTCGCCGCCGGGGTTACCCACGTCGTCGTTCTTGCTCATGTCTACCCACCAAGCATAGTTCAGCGGAGAAAGAACCTGCTTGCCGTATTCCTGGGCGTTTGCGCTGGATTCAAAATAACCCACGCGAATGCGGTAGTAGGTACCTTCCAGTTCGCCCGGATTTTCCACTTCGGCGATATAAGCCTTGATTCCGCTTTCGGCAAGTTTTTTCACGATGCCGTCAGCGGCTCTCTTGGAAGACTGAATGCTGACCTGGATGACGAATTCGCCCTTGGCAAGCGGTTGAACGCTGCCAGCCGGTGCAGGAGCTGCGTTCTTTGCAGGTTCTTCGACTGCGGCTTCACTAGATTCATCGTTTCCAGAAAGGGACTGGATGGGAACGAGTTCCGGTTCATCAGCCTTGGGCTGTTCGGCGGTCTGCTGGGCAGACTGTTCGGCAGGTGCCTGTGCCGCTGGCTTAGGCTGTTCCATCTTCGGAACCAGTTCTTCTTCTTCGTTGCAGGCCACAAGCAGGGAGCTTGCAAGGGCAACGGCGCTCAGAGATAAGATTGCTTTTTTCATCCAATTCTCCACTTTTTTTGAAAAATCAAGACAAAAGGAGTCTTTTATAACAAAAAATATACATAAGTCTTTGATGTTACGCAAGTTAAAATGTAAAATTTATTCAAAAAAAGGCCCAAAAGGGGCTTTTTTTTATACCCTTGACGAAATTCCGGCAATTAAATATATTTGGCTATCCAAAAACGAATTTCTAATTTAACCAAAGGATAATCGTGATCGGCGTAATTGTTAAGTCCAACGAACCTTTTGAACGCGCTCTCAAGCGTTTCACCAAGTCCTGCGAAAAGAACGGCATCATTTCTGATGTCAAGAAGCGTCAGCGTTTCGAAAAGCCTTCTGAAGAAAAGAAGCGCATCGAAACTGCCGCTCGTCGCAAGCGCTTGAAGGAAATCGCTGACCAGAACCGTAAGCGCCTCTACTAATTCGCGCCCGATTCTCGGGTCGATTTAGCGGTCGCCATTAAGGCATCGATTTTTGTAATGAGTCGTCGGTCCATGACCGGTGGCTCGTTGCGTGTTTCTAGAGACTTTTTAATCGCGGATAGGGTCCGCAAAGGGTAAAAAATGAGCAGTGCATTGCTGACTAAGATTAAGGATGATATCAAGGCCGCTATGAAGGCGCACGATTCCGAAACACTCGGAACGCTCCGTACCCTCCATTCCGACATCAAGAACGAAGCCATGAAGAATGGCGCCACTCCGGCCCAGATCGAAGAAACCATCACCGACGAAATGTGTGTCGACGTTCTTGCCCGCAGCGTGAAGCAGAAGCAGGAAGCTATCGATATCCTCACGAAGGGTGGCTTCATGGACAAGATTCCTGCCGAAGAAGCAATTATCGCTCTGTACCGCAAGTACATGCCTGCCGAAATGACCGAAGACGAAGTCAAGGCCCTCATTGCAGAAATCAAGGCTGCGACGGGTGCTTCTAGCCCGAAAGACATGGGCAAGATCATGAAGGAACTTTCCCCGAAGGTCAAGGGTCGTTTCGACGCCAAGCGCGCCTCTGCCTTGGTGCAAGAAGCCCTTAAGTAATAGACTACAAGGTAGGCCGCCATGCCCACCTCCCAATCCAAAATACTTGAATTGGAGCTGCTCTACAAGATCAGCTCCATTCTTAACCAGACGCTTGATTTCGAGAGCGTTGCCCATCCGATTTTGGAAGTGGTGGAATCCACCATGGGCGTGGAACATGCGACTCTGACATTGTATAACCGTCATACGGGTGAAATTTCTATTGAAATTGCTGAAGGCCTTTCGAATCGCCAGGCTCGCAAGGGACGTTATAAGGTTGGCGAAGGTATTACTGGCCGCGTAGTAGAAACGGGTAAGCCCATTATCATTCCCTCGGTTGCCAAGGATCCGGACTTCCTGGATAGAACGGGACGCGGTAAAACCGAAGACAAGGCTTTCTTGTGTGTGCCCGTGATTATGGAACACCAGGTCATTGGCGCCTTCAGTGCCGACGTGCAGAATCCTGTGGAAGACGAATTACCTGAAAAACTCCGTCTCCTCGAAATTATTGCGCAGATGCTCGCCGCAGCCGTGAAGCTTCGTCGCGAGGCCCGTGAAGAAAACGAACTGCTGAAGGCCGAAAACGAACGCTTGACATTGGAACTGAAGGATCGTTTTCATCCCGACAATATCATTGGACGGTCCAGCGAAATGCAGCGCGTGTATGCGCAGATCGACCAGGTTTCCCGCAGCCCCCTGCCGGCCCTCATTGTGGGTGAAGTCGGTACGGGCAAGGGGCTTGTGGCCGAGGCTATTCACTACCGTTCCGACCGCAACATGGGCCCGTTCGTCCGCGTCCATTGCGCCTCCATGCCCGAATCCGTCTTGGACCGGGAATTGTTCGGTAGCGAGCGCGGAGCCTTGGTGGGCGTCCTGGCTGAAACGCCGGGCCGCGTCGAACAGGCCGATGGCGGTACGCTTTTTCTCGACGAAGTGGGTGAACTTTCGCCGAACTTGCAGGTGAAACTCTTGCGCTTGTTGCAACATGGCGAGGTCGAACGTATTGGCGCCCGCATTTCTAAAAAAGTAAATGTCCGCGTCATTGCGGCCACCACCAAGAATCTGCAGCAGATGGTCGAAGAAGGTACCTTCCGTGAAGACCTCTACTACCAGCTGCATATTTTCCCGATTTATGTTCCGCCCCTTCGCAACCGTAAGACGGATATTGTTCTTTTGGCGGACCATTTTGTGGAGCATTATTGCCGTATCGTGGGCAAAAATGTCCGCCGTCTCGCGCGTACCACCATCAACATGCTCATGAGTTACCCGTGGCCCGGAAATGTGCGTGAACTCGAGAATGGAATTGAACGTGCCGTGCTTGTGACAGATGAAGATGTCATCTACCCGCACCATTTCCCGACCACGCTTCAAACGGCTGAAACTAGTGGAACTCCGGTGAACGGAAATTTGAAACGCATGGTGGAAGCTTACGAAAAGGACATTATCTGTGATGCCCTCAAGAGTAGCAAGGGTAAAATTGCTGCCGCTGCGCGCAGTCTTTCTACGACTCCGCGTATCCTTACATACAAAATAAACCAGCTCGGTATAGACCTGGCTGGTTTCGGAAAGTAGTTTTGTGAAGGGGAATATTTCCCCGTTTTTTTTAGTTGAACGTTGCCGAGAACATGACGTTGACGCCGTAGGCAGATGCGTCTCCTAAATCATCTTTGTCTTCGGCGGCTCCATAAGTAAATGCGACAGATATGCCCAGACCCCAGTTGTCGCTGACCCACCATTCCTTACCGGCTGCAATTTGAACACCAAGGCCTTTTTCGGTAGCGCCTTCGATGTCTTTGTCTTCGTCAGAGTTGTCCTGCAGATTGAATTGAGCAAAACCGACGGATCCGCTAATGAAGATGTTTTCAGGCAGATAGTACGTAAGACCAATTCCGAGCATCGACAAGTTCTCGCTTTCTTCCGAAGAAGATCCCAGCTTTTTGCCGCCCTTTGCTTTGTATTCGATTTCGCTGTTGTTGGTTACGCCTAGGATTGTGGCGTGCAAAAGGGTGTTGGTTGCGATGCATCCGCCAAGCTTAAGGTCGAATTCAGTAGAAACGCCTTTTGCTTCCATGTCGTATATGGCCTTGTTAGCATCGTAAGTAAATCCCTGATAGCCAAAGCCCAGTGCCAGGTTCAAGAAGAAACCGTCGTGGGTGTGGGATTCTGCCATAGCCATTGCGGCGGTTGCTAACAGAGCTAAAATAAACTTCTTCATGAATGTTCTCCTTTTAAGGTGATTTGCGTCGCAAATATAACATATAAGAAAAAACGTGGAAGTCTACTTTTCTATATTTATCCCGAAAAACAAAAGGAAATAAAATGCAATTCCGTCCTGTTAAAGAACAGCTTGATATTTTGATGCGCGGCGTTATCGATGTTGTGCCGCAAGATGAACTCGAAAAGAAACTTCAGAAGTCTTACGATACCGGTGTTCCTCTCCGTGTGAAGATGGGTGTGGACCCGACTGCTCCGGATGTTCATTTCGGCCACACCGTCGTGATGCGCAAACTCCGCCAGTTCCAGGACTTGGGTCATACGGTAGTCCTCATCGTGGGCGACTACACGGCTCAGATTGGTGACCCGAGCGGTCGCAACAAGGCCCGTCCGCGTCTCAGCCATGAGCAGGTGCTCGAAAACGCGAAGGAATACCAGGAACAGTTCTTTAAGGTCGTTCGCCGCGACCAGGTGGAAATCCACTACAACGGCGAATGGTTCTCCAAGCTCCCGTTCAGCAAGGTGACCGAACTCATGGGCCAGTTTACCGTGGCCCAGATGCTTGAACGCGAAGACTTCCACAACCGTTATGCCGCCAATACCCCCATCAGCCTGCATGAATTCATGTACCCTATGATGCAGGGTTACGATTCCGTCGCCATCAATAGCGACGTGGAACTCGGCGGTACCGACCAGAAGTTCAACGTGCTTCGCGGTCGCGATTTGCAGCTTTTCGAAGGCATGGAACCGCAGATTGGTCTCTTCATGCCCATCCTCCTCGGTACCGACGGCAAGGTCAAGATGTCCAAGTCCATCGGTAACTATGTCGGCCTGAACGAGCCGGCCGACGTAATGTACCACAAGATTTACAGCCTCGCCGACAGCATCGTCGAAAACTGGTTCGAACTTCTCACCAATATTCCGCTTGAAGAAATCAAGCAGATGATGGCCGATATTGCCGCAGGCAAGATGAACCCGAACGATGCGAAGCACCGCCTCGCTATCGATATCGTGACGCAGTACTACGGTGCAGAAGCCGCCGAGGCCGCCGCTGCCAAGGAACGTGAAATCCACAGCGGTAATGCCATCCCGAGTGATGCAGCTGAATGCAGCGTGGCGGCCGGCACCTATGGTGCCCTGGACCTGCTCGTTGAAATCAAGGCCTTCGCCTCTAAGGGCGAAGCCCGCCGCATGGTCCAGAACGGCGGCGTGAAGATTGCTGGCGAAAAGCTTGCAGATCCGCAGTCCCAGATTGAAATCAAGGGTGCTGACCAGCTGGTTGTCCAGGTGGGCAAGCGCAAGTTCTTCAAGGTGAATTTCTAGGATCATGTCTCAGGAAATCCTAATTCTCGGGCTCAATCCCGCTTGGCAGCGCTTGTTCTATGTGGACAAGTTTACTCCGGGCGAGGTTCACCGTATCGGGAAAATCGAAGAGTATGCTTCGGGCAAGGGCATCAATTGCGCTCTTGTGCTCCACCTTTTGGGGGGCACCCCGCTCATGATGCATTTCTTGGGCTCGGAACATGGCCCAAGAATCTTCGATGAAATTTCCGCATACGGAATTCAGCAGGCGCCCGTATGGATTAAGGAGCCGACCCGTATTTGCACTACCATCGTAAGTGAGGGCGAATCCACGGAACTCATCGAGCCTTCGCCGGATCTTACGGAATATGAAAACGAAGACTTTCTCCAGACCATCAATGACTACTGGAGCTCCACCCAGAGTGTAGCCTTGTGCGGAACGTTCCCTCAGGGGTTCAATGTGGAGCAACTGAACGCCCTTGATTTCGCTGGCAAAAAGATTTATGTGGATGCCATCGAAGATGTGGATGCCTGGCTTGAAAAAGGCGTGGAGCTTCTGAAAATCAATCTCAAGGAATACTGCAAGCTGCTTTCTAGGCTTGGAATTCCCCAGGTGATGTCGAGTCCCCAGTTCTGGAAAATGACTGCAACGGCCGTTTTGGAACGGCTTCCGATTAAGAACCTGGTTGTAACTGATGAAGAGTCTCCGGTTCGCGCATTCCGCTTGGTGGAAAAGAAATTCCAGGGAGTGCAGCTTTTGCCGCCTACGGTCCAGGTCAACAACCGTATCGGTGCTGGTGATTCCTTCTTTGCTGGCTGGCTTTATGCCGATTCCATGGGTCTCGACTTTGAACAGTGCCTCATCAAGGCGACCGCGGTTGCCTCTGCCCGTTGCGAGGTAGAACGCCCCTGTAACATTAAGGTGGAACGTGTTGCAGAACTTGAGGCGTCTATTGTCGATGCGGTAGAAAAATTGGAGTAGCCTGTGTATTTGTTCGCTTTTGCAACGCCGGCTGAATTCACCTCATTTTTCCCGGAGTACGCAGACTCTGCGAACGAAATTACTTCAGACAAATTAATTGAACTCTCGGAAAACCGTGGCTACGCTTGCATTCTAGGGATGGGAATCCTGAATTTTGCAACGAATTTAACGTATTTGTTAGCCTCTGTCAAGCAGCAGAAAATTCAAATTTCGGGGGTGCTTATTCTTGGTGTTTGTGGCGCCTATCCCGACCGCGGAATCAATGTTCTTGATGTCGTGCGCGTGGATTCCGAATGTGTGGGGGATATGGGCTATCAAGAAAAAGATGGTACGTTTTCCCCGTTCCCGAGTTCTGTACGTGCAACTGCTGTAGAACATGCTCCCGTCCACTTGCAAAAACTGAAATCTGCCGTAGGCGTTACGGTGAATTGTTGCACGGGCACCAAAGAACTGGGGCGCATGCGTGCCAAGATGTTTGATGCGGACATCGAAAATATGGAAGGCGCGGCAGGAATTTCGGCCTGTATGGCCCACAATATGCCTGTTTTTGAAATTCGAGCCGTGAGTAACATGGCTACTACCCGTGACCGTGAATCCTGGAAATTTAACGAAGCCCTCGCTGCCCTTCGCCAGACTATTTTCTCGGAATAAAAAATGCGCCTAAATCTCGGTATTTCCACTTGTCCTAACGACACCTATATCTACGAAGCTCTTGTCCAGGGTCTTGAAAATTCCCCTTTTGAATGGGATGTTCATTTTGCTGACGTGCAAACCCTCAATGAAATGGTGCGCCGCGGAGAGCTTGATGTTGCAAAGGTGAGCGCCCAGGTGTATCCCAAAGTCGAACGCAAATACACATGCCTTTCTTGCGGTGGCGCTATTGGATACGGCTGTGGTCCGTTACTGCTTTCGTCTGTAGGGGACTCTTTTTGTCCTGAAAAACCGGTGGTTTTGCCTGGCGCTGACACGACTGCGGCCCTTCTGTTCAAGTTTTGGCACCGGAAAACGGGGCAATCCGAGCAGAAAATCGAATACGCTCTTTTTGACCAGGTTTACCGATCATTGCGCTCCAAAGAGGCTGCGCAAGGCGTTGTAATACATGAGCATCGCTTTACCTGGAAACGGGACGGCCTTTATCTATTGCAGGATTTGGGTGCGTTCTGGGAAGAACATACGGGAACCCCTATACCACTTGGAATAGGTGTTGCAAGACGTTCTCTTGGAGAAGACGTAATTGTTCAAGTGGAAAAAGAAATCCGCGAAAGTTTGAATATCGCCCGCAAACGCGAAAATCTGGTGACTCCGTTTATCGATAAATTGGCCCAAATTGACGATCCGAATGTCATGGAAGCGCATATCCGGATGTTCGTAAATGACTTCTCCGAGAATATCGGGGAGAGGGGTAAAGCCTCCTTGGAGACTCTCTGGGCGTTAGTTCAGGGTGAATAATATGTTAAAAAATGAAAAAAAATGCGTTTTTTGACGATTTTTGAAGTTTTTTTTACAAAACGGCGGATTTTTAGCATAAACTTTAATTTATTTTCCATACTGCATATTTTTATATGGAGTTTGCTTATGAGCTTAGTGAACGATCTTGAACTGGAAGTCGAGAACTTCAAGCGCGAGTACGAAAAGTTCGAGCGCGGAAACAAGTCTGCCGGCACCCGTGCCCGCAAGGTTTTGCAGGACATCAAAAAGACCTGCCAAGAGATTCGCGTGTCTATTCAAGGCGCGAAAAAGGAAGAGGAAAAGGCCGAACCGGCATCCGCCGATTGACCTTGAACGGGTTAGATATACCTCGATGAAACGATTTTATCGACATTTTCTCAATTATTTAGGCATTTTTTGCGAAAAGCGTTTGACTAATGCCGTTTTTGAAGGTATATTCCCACTTGAATTTTGCATTCGTCGTTTTGGCGGGTGTATAGGTTTTAATTTCAAAGTGTTCTATGATTGGAGAAACGTAGCAGTATGACCCTAAAGAAACTGGTCTTAATCACGGCCGGGGCGATGCTTCTTTCTGGAACCGCCATGGCAAAGAATATCAA
>JBGUWV010000086.1:0-29837 GCA_045221475.1 Fibrobacter sp. | reverse complement strand
GTCCGGAGAAACATCGTTGATCTTGACAGTTTCGAACTGTCCCTTGGTCTTGGCATCCTTCTGACGCCAAATCTTCAAAGTCAAATTGAGTCCGCTCATTATTTGTAGCTCCTAGTAACAAGGTGGACGTTATCAAAGGTAAGGGGTTCCTTGGAGAGTTCCGGCTTCACGCCGTCGCCCTTGTATTCCCAGGCGCCCACGTAGCAGAAGTGTTCGTCGTCGCGCTTGGCTTCGCCTTCTTCGGTCTGGCTTTCTTCACGGAAGTGACCGCCGCAAGATTCTTCGCGGTGCAGAGCGTCGAGGGTAAGCACTTCGGCGAATTCGAGGAAGTCAGCCACACGGCCGGCACGTTCGAGGTTCTGGTTGAAGGAACCTTCGGAACCGAGCACGTTGACATTCTGCCAGAATTCTTCGCGGAGAGCCGGGATCTTTTCGAGAGCAGTTTCAAGGCCCTTCTTGTTACGGGCCATGCCCACGTATTCCCACATGATGTTACCGAGTTCACGATGGATATCGTTAACAGTGCGGTGACCCTTGATGGAGAGGAGCTTGTGGATGCGTTCTTCGGTCTGCTTCTTGCAGTCTTCGAAGGCAGCGTCGGTTTCGGAAACCTTTTCGAGCTTTGTGCCAGCGAAGTAACCACCGATGGTGAACGGAATCACGAAGTAACCGTCGGAGAGGCCCTGCATAAGAGCAGAAGCACCGAGGCGGTTTGCACCGTGGTCGGAGAAGTTAGCTTCACCGAGAACGAAGCAGCCCGGAATCGTGGACATCAAATCGTAGTCAACCCAGAGGCCGCCCATGGTATAGTGGATGGCCGGGAAGATGCGCATCGGAACCTTGTACGGATCTTCGTCGGTGATCTTTTCGTACATCTGGAAGAGGTTACCATACTTAGCAGAAACGCCTGCAACGCCCATGCGTTCGATAGCGTCTGCGAAGTCGAGGTACACAGCCTGCTTGGTGTTGCCCACGCCGAGACCGGCGTCGCAAACCTGCTTGGCGTTACGGGAAGCCACGTCACGCGGAACGAGGTTACCGAAGCTCGGATACTTTTCTTCGAGGTAGTAGTAACGTTCAGATTCAGGAATCTGGTCCGGGCTACGGGTATCGCCAGCCTTGCGCGGAACCCAAATACGACCGTCGTTACGGAGAGATTCGCTCATCAAGGTGAGCTTGGACTGCAGGTCGCCGTGGCGAGGAATGCAAGTCGGGTGAATCTGAGTGTAGCAGGGGTTAGCAAACAGAGCGCCGCGCTTGTAAGCACGGAAAGCAGCCGTCACGTTGGAACCCTGAGCGTTGGTAGAAAGGTAATAGACGTTACCGTAACCACCGGTGCAAAGGCAGACTGCATCGGCCACGTGGCTTTCGAGTTCGCCAGTGATGAGGTTACGCACGATGATACCGCGAGCCTTGCCGTCGATTACGACGAGGTCCATCATTTCGCGACGCGGGAACATCTTGACCTTACCGGCTGCAACCTGGCGCATGAGAGCCTGGTAGGCACCGAGCAAGAGCTGCTGACCCGTCTGACCACGAGCGTAGAACGTACGGGAAACCTGCGTACCACCGAAGGAACGGTTATCGAGGAGGCCACCGTATTCACGACCGAACGGAACACCCTGAGCGACGCACTGGTCGATGATGAGGTTGGAGTTTTCGGCCAAACGGTGCACGTTGGCTTCGCGAGCGCGGAAGTCACCGCCCTTCACGGTATCGTAGAACAAACGGTAAACGGAGTCACCGTCGTTCTTGTAGTTCTTAGCAGCGTTGATACCACCCTGAGCGGCAATGGAGTGTGCACGGCGGGGGCTATCCTGGATGCAGAAAGACTTGACGTTGTAACCAAGTTCGGCAAGAGATGCAGCAGCGGAAGAACCGGCAAGGCCAGTACCCACAACAATCACCGTGAACTTACGCTTGTTGGCGGGGTTCACGAGCTTGAGTTCGAACTTATGCTTGGTCCACTTTTCTTCGATGGAACCACCGGGGATTTTAGAATCAAGAATCATTAGTGGTCTCCTTAAATTTCAGCGTTAAAAGAAACTTCTACTTCGCCAACAGAAGGAATCACGAAGGCGGTCTTAGCGGCAGCCTTTTCCTGCTTCTGCTGTTCGTACTGCGGCTGCAGGCTACGAGACTTTTCAATCAGAGCCTGGGTTTCGGGCTGGTTGCCGAGATAGAAAGCAGCAACAGCGGTGATGCCAAAGCCGAGAGCGATGATAATGCTATAAACGATGCCAGCGATATCGATAATCGGGGTCCACTTCTGGTGAGCGATACCCATAGTCTGGAAGGCAGACGAAATAGCGTGGAAGAGGTGCATACCGATCACGAACATGCTGATCACGTAGAATGCAGCCCAAGCCGGGTTTGCAAACATCTGGATGGTGGTGAGCCACATGTCGCGGACGATTTCGCCCTTGTCGTTCATGTAGAGGTAGTGTTCGCCGAACTTGAGCATCATGAGATGCTGCACGAGGAAGACCACAATGAAGAGGCCAGACCAGATCAT
The DNA here is from genome assembly GCA_045221475.1 of Fibrobacter sp. Taxonomy (GTDB): domain Bacteria; phylum Fibrobacterota; class Fibrobacteria; order Fibrobacterales; family Fibrobacteraceae; genus Fibrobacter. The sequence continues at coordinate 27,322 of JBGUWV010000086.1, read as the reverse complement.
GGTGAAGGTTGCGAAAGTCTTCTTTCCCTTGCGAGCGTTGACTTCGTAATCGATGCCACCACGAGCCTTCTTGTTTTCAATCTTCAGCGTAACAGCGAGGAAGATATGAAGAGCGAAGGCAGCCACCAGCACCAGTTCAATGAGGTAAATCATCTTCACCGGGAAGTGGAGCGGGTTGAATCCGGTCAGGAATTCGGTGTAGGCATTGTAGGATGCCTGAGCCGCAGCCTGGTCGAAATTCAGAAGCTGGAAGTTGCCACACATGTGGCCCAAGATGAACAAGGCCAAAAAGGCACCCGTGCATCCCATGATCTGCTTCTTACCGATGGAAGAGGTAAGATACTTGACGATCCATTGCATTGAGTTGTGTCTCCTTGAGGGGGGTTATTTTTTGAAACTTAGAGGACGCAGCAAGCCTTGAGAGAAGGCATTTCGTAAGCGTAGCGTTCGTCTTCCTTGAACCAGAAATCAAGTTCACGCTTGGCAGATTCAGGGCTGTCGGAGCTGTGCACGACGTTTTCGGTCATGGAAGGAGCAAAATCGTAGCGGAGGGTACCGGGTTCCGCCTTAGCCGGATTGGTCGCACCATTGATAGCGCGAACCTTGGCAATGGCATTTTCGCCGCCGAGGGCGAGCATCACGGACGGGCCCTTGGTCATGTAGGCTTCGAGTTCCGGGAAGAACGGCTTTTCTACGTGTTCAGCGTAGAAGCCGCGAGCATCAGCAGAAGTCATCTGGTGCATCTTCACGGCGCAGACAGAGAGGCCTGCAGCGATGTAACGGTCGATAATGCGGCCCACGAGACCGGATTTCACGGCATTGGGCTTGATCATTGCAAATGTCATTTCCATAGTTGGTACCTTTTATTTGAAAGTGTTGAAAATATAGGATTTTTACTCTTCGGCTTCGATCTTTTTCATCAAATCTTCGGCAAGTTTGCCGTTACTCTTGATGTTGTCGATAAGCCATTGGGCAGATTCCCTAAGTTCGCTGTTGGGATACTTCTGGAGGAATTCTTCCAGAGTAGCCAACGCCTCACTGTCGCGGTGAAGATTTTCGTTCAAGATAAAGCCGCGGCTAAACAAGGCCTTTTCGGCATTGGGACTATCCGGCCACATTTTATACATAGCGTAATATTCCATTTCAGCCGACCAGTTTTCATTATTTTCGCCAAGGATATAGGCACATTCATAAGATGCTTTTTCGAAAACCGAATCCACCGTTGCATAGGCAAGCAAAATGGTACGATATTCTTCTACCGCTTCACGCCATTTGCCAGCACGGTTCAAAGAATCCGCAAGTGCCATCATTGCAGCAACACTGTAGTCTTCCTTATATTCCGGAATAGAGGAATCATACAGATACACAGGGCCATCCGCGTAGGCCTGAGCAGCCAACTTCTTGCCGAGCACATCGCGATATTCGCTTTTCACTCTGCGGTTGAATTCAGGCATCATTTGTTCATAAGTCTTACCAGCGCTGGATAGCTGGTATTCCAAATAGTACATTCTCTTGTACAAATTCTGCGGGAATGCCAAAAGCGATTTCAACTCGTCAAAGGATTCTTCTAAAGTGGCTTCCGGATTTACGGGATTGCCAATCTTACCATAAAGATCCTTCACGTCTTCTGCAGAGACCGTTCCAGCCTCACCCACTTTTTCGAGATAGCGGTCAGAAATAAAGCTCCACCTCATCGAGCGAATCAAGGCACGGTATTCCCAGCTATGATTCAAATGCAGTTCTTCGGCAGCAGAAGCAAAAGCAAAGCGGTCTGCCATCATGTTCACGAAGCCCATATGATTCGAAGCATTCAAGTTTTTCTTGAAATACTTGTCATTCAATTCAAGCAAATCAGACTCCGTAAACAGAGGTTTGTCGTTCTTGGAAATCAACACGAAGGAAGAATCGACATCGAAATACAATCCCGACTTGATGCCATTTGTAATTCCAGCCTCGACACGGTCAAAGGGTTTGAGCTGAGAGGGCACTTGCTTAACCAAATAGAACATGTGGTATGCACCCTTTTCTGCATGCAACACAGAAGACACATAACCCGATTCTTTTCCATCAAGTTCAGCAAGACCTTTCACCATGCCAATTCCATAAGGCAAGGCAAAATTCTTCTTCACAAAACCGACATAGCCGCTATCCTTGGCGGTATGTTTATTTTTGCTAGAAGCAACTACAGCCTGCTTAAACTGTTCCAGCGTCGGAGCAGAGGCAAACAAGCCCGCAAGCGAAGCCGAATCAGCAGCCTGGATATGATAAACTTCATAGCCAGGAGCAGTCATAAACTTGTCTTTATGATGTTCGTAGAATTTTTTCGGAGCGACTTCAGGCAATTCATGGACAACGATATGCTGATTTTCACGAATCGAGTTCATGATTTTTTCGCGCATGTCCTGCAAATGCTTTCCGATAAAAGACTGCAGCAGGATTAGAGAATCAGCATCCCTTTTGGGATCGCTATTTTCGCTTACGAACTTGAGGTATTCATCCTTACGCTTCGAGATTTCATACAATTGGGCAACCTTGCCACGAATCATCAAGAAATCACCGGAATCGGCAGCGAACATCTCACGATTTGCATCATAGAACTGACGCAATTCGCTATCGGTATACATCAAGCACTCAGACACATAATAGCGCTGGTATACCGTAGCCAAGACACGAGGTTCAAGTTCCTTAAGGAAATTCTTCCATTCTCGTTCCAATTCGGGATATTCCGCAACAGCCTTAGAAACCAAAGCCGCTTTAGAAAAGAACCGTTCATACAGAAGCTGGTTTTTCGGCATCTCCGGCATTCTAGGATCTTTTGCAAGAAGGACATAGTCCTCTTGATACACCTTTTCTTTGCCAATTCGAGCAAGGATTGTATCCTTGTCGCCGATACCGTTACAGCCGTTCAAGAAAAACAGCGACGCCAATGAAACAAGAGCCAGGAGTTTTGCCTTCATAATTCCTCTGGTTAAGATTTCAAGACAGCAATTTTCGACACTAAGCTACAAAAATTAGCCCACGAAGATGCGGCCGTTGCGGAACAACTGCATCCACGGACCATCTTCACCCCATTCTGCCGGGTGCCAGGAGTACTGGCAGGTACGGAACACGCGTTCCGGGTGCGGCATCATAACGAGCGCGCGACCGTCTTCGGAGCAGAGGCCGTTGATGCCGAACGGAGAGCCATTCGGGTTCAGCGGGTAGCGTTCGGTGTATTCGTGCTTGCCGTCCACGTAGCGGAGCGCTACGAGACCGGTCTTGAGGCAGGCTTCGGCGGCTTCGCGGCTAGCGAATTCTGCACGGCCTTCGCCGTGTGCGACCGCAATCGGGAGCACGGAGCCTGCCATGCCCTTGAGGAGCACAGCCGGAGTATCTTCGACCTTCAAAGAGCAGTAACGGGCTTCGAAGCGTTCAGAAAGGTTCTGCACAAAGCGCGGCCAATGCTTGGCACCCGGAATCAAATCCTTGAGGTTAGAAACCATCTGGCAACCGTTGCAAACACCGAGCGTGAAGGTGTCTTTGCGGTTGAAGTAAACTTCGAATTCGGCGCGGGCCTTCGGGTTGAAGAGAATGCTCTTGGCCCAGCCTTCACCGGCACCAAGAACGTCACCGTAGCTAAAGCCACCGCAAGCGACGAGACCGTTGAAGTCCTTGAGGCTTACGCGGCCTTCGAGAATGTCGGTCATGTGAACGTCGATGGATTCAAAGCCAGCCTTCTGGAAGGCAGCAGCCATTTCGAGTTCGCCGTTGACGCCCTGTTCGCGGAGGATAGCCATCTTGGGACGGCTTGCGTAGTCCTTGATAATCTTGGCGGACGCCGCCACGTCGAAGGTCACCTTCGGCGTGATACCCGGATTGTCCTGTTCCAACTTGAGAGTGTATTCGCTTTCGGCACAATCCGGGTTATCGCGGAGGGCCGCGATGCGGCGGGTCGTGTCGCTCCAGATGGCGCGGAGATCCGAGAGGCCTTCAGCGTAGTCGCCGATGACCAAGTTGTAAGTATCGTTGAGCGTACCGATTTCAGAAACGGTATCGCCGAGGCCGACAGCAGCAAATGCTTCGAACACGGCCTTCAAATCAGCCTTCTTGACCTGGAGTACGGCACCGAGTTCTTCGTTGAACAGGGCGTCGATCAGGTTACCCTTGAGGGCACCGGCGTTGAGCGTGACACCCACGTGGCCGGCGAAAGCCATTTCGGCAACTGTCGTGTAGAGGCCGCCATCGCTCTTGTCGTGGTAGGCCATAATCTTGCCGGCGGCATTGAGCTTCTGGATGGTTTCGAAGAAGGCGCGGAGTTCCTGAGCGGAATCGACATCCGGAGCCTTGTCACCGAGGTTGTTGTAGACCTGGGCAGCGATGGAAGCGCCCATGCGGTTCTTGCCGCGGGCCAAGTCAACGAGCACGAGCGTCGAATCCTTATCCTGCAACAACTGCGGAGTAAGCGTCTTGCGCACATCGGCACAAGGAGCAAAGGCGCTGATGACGAGCGAAATCGGGGCCGTCACGCGGTGGCTGCCCTTGTCGTCCTGCCACACGGTGCTCATGCTCATGGAGTCCTTACCCACCGGAATCGTAATGCCGAGATCCGGGCAGAGTTCCATACCGATGGACTTCACGGCTTCGTAAAGGTCGGCGCCGTCGCCTTCGTAGTTCGGCGTGGCCATCCAGTTTGCGGACAAGTTCACGCGGCCCATATCGGGCACACAGGCGGCAGCCATGTTCGTGAGGGATTCAGCCACCGTCATGCGGGCAGCGGCAGCCGGAGAAATCAAGGCAATCGGGGCGCGTTCGCCCATGCTCATGACTTCGCCTTCGTAAGTATCGAGAGTTGCAGAGGTCACGGCGCAGTCAGCAACAGGAACCTGCCACGGGCCAACCATCTGGTCACGGCAAATCATACCCGTCACGGAACGGTCACCGATAGAAATGAGGAACGTCTTGTCGGCGACGGTCGGGTTTGCGAGCACGCGGTGCGCCACATCCTTGATGGAGGCATCGGCCGGGACGACCTGAGACGAAAGCGGGCGCTTCTGGCTCTTTTCGTTACGAATCATGCGGGGCGGCTTGCCGAGGAGCACGCCGAGCGGCATGTCAATCGGAGTCGTACCGAAGTGCTTGTCGGTCAGAGTCAAGTGCTTTTCAGGAATAGCCTCGCCCACCACAGCGTACGGGCAGCGTTCACGCTTACAGATAGCATCAAACACGTCGAGCTTGTCGCCTGCAATAGCGATCACATAACGTTCCTGAGATTCGTTACTCCAGATTTCGAACGGGCTCATACCCGGTTCATCGTTCGGCACGTTACGCAGTTCAAACTTACCACCGAGACCGCCATCGTTCACCAGTTCCGGGAAGGCGTTGGAAAGTCCACCTGCGCCCACGTCGTGAATGAAGGTAATCGGGTTTTCTTCGTTCATCGCCCAGCAGCGGTCGATGACTTCCTGGCAGCGGCGTTCCATTTCGGGGTTTTCACGCTGCACAGAGGCAAAGTCGAGAGATTCATTACCGGCACCGTTAGCCACAGAGCTAGCAGCACCACCACCAAGACCGATGAGCATGGCCGGACCGCCGAGCACAATCAGGTGGTCGCCCGGATCGATGTGACCCTTTTCGATATGTTCATGCTTGATGTTACCGAGACCACCGGCCAACATAATCGGCTTGTGGTAACCGCGGACTTCCTTGCCATTCTGGGCATCGACTTCCTGTTCAAAAGTACGGAAGTAACCGAGGATGTTCGGACGGCCGTATTCGTTGTTGAATGCAGCGCCACCGAGCGGGCCTTCGATCATAATGTCGAGGGCAGAAGCAATACGGGACGGGCTACCAAAGTCCTTTTCCCAAGGTTGGACTGCACCCGGCAGTTTCAAGTTCGAAACGCTAAAGCCCGTGAGGCCAGCCTTCGGCTTGGAACCCTTACCCGTGGCACCTTCGTCACGGATTTCGCCACCACTACCGGTAGCGGCACCCGGGAACGGAGAAATAGCCGTCGGGTGGTTATGGGTTTCGACCTTCATGAGGATGTCGACTTCTTCGTGGTGGAAGTCGTACTTGTTGTTGCGCGGGTCAGCGTAGTAGCGGCCAGCGACAGCGCCCTTCATCACAGCGGCGTTGTCCTTATAGGCGCTAAAGATGTTAGAGTTGTGGAGCTGGTAGGTGTTCTTGATCATCTGGAACAGGGACTTGTCCTGCTTGACACCATCAATCGTCCATTCGGCACCGAACACCTTGTGACGGCAGTGTTCCGAGTTGGCCTGTGCGAACATGTAGAGTTCCACGTCGGTCGGATTGCGCTTGAGTTCGGTGAAGTTCTTGACCAAGTAATCAATTTCGTCGGAGGAAAGAGCGAGGCCCATTTCCTTGTCTGCCTTCACGAGGGCGTCGCGGCCCTGGTCGAGCACCGGAATCACATTCAGCGGACGCGGTTCTTCCTTGCTGAAGAGAACTTCGAGCGAGGCGGTGTCGGCGAAAACGGCCTGGGTCATGCGGTCGTGAATCTTGGCCGAAATCTTTTCGCGGGCACCAGCCGGGACAGCACCTTCAAACTTCACATAGTAAGCAATCGCGCGTTCGATGCGCTTGATAGCCGGGAGACCGCAGATGTGAGCGATATCGGTAGCCTTGGAGCTCCACGGGCTGATGGTACCCGGACGCGGGCACACCACAAAGAGTTCACCTTCGAGAGCCTTGGGTTCGCGGGCCGGACCGTAATGCAGCACCTTCTTCAAAGTTTCGGTTTCTGCATCGGTCAGATCGGCGGACAGGTCCACCACGTGCAGGAATTCAGCGTAAACGGTAGCGACAGAAAGGCCTGCGCTCTTGAAATCGGAAGAAAGTTTTTGGAGACGGAAATCCGACAGAGCCGGCGTACCACGTAAAATGAGCATTATTAACCTCAGTTTAAATTTTTACGCCGTAAATTTAGAAAAATGGCCGCGCATTTTTACCCCGAAAAGTACTGGCAAAGACAATAAAAAACGGCCCGCGAAGCGGACCGTTTCTTACAATTTTCTAACTCGTTGAGAGTCAAGCGATTAGCGCTTTTTGCCCTTCTTACCTTTCTTGCCCTTGGCAGCCTTAGCCGGCTTCTTCGGGGCCGGAGCTTCTTCGACAGCTTCTTCAGCGTCTTCATCACCTTCTTCTTCGGAGATTTCTTCGCCCGGATTACCGACGAGAGCGTTCACATTCACGGAGACAAGGCCAGCAAGAGACTTGACTTCGGTCTTCTTGTCAACTTCAACCTTCGAGAACTTCGAGATGATGTAGTAGGCACCCGTAGCTTCAAAGCGGCGAGTCATATTCGCAATGCTCATGGAGCCCTTGGTAGAGGGGAAATACTTGGATTCGAGACGAGCCTGATCCTGAGAAGTCTTCACAGTCTGCACGGCTTCGCAAGCCAAGGACCACACGCCCTTGTTCACATCGATAGAGTTGTTCACGTATTCGATGATCTTGGAGGCTCCCTTGTAGGAGTTGGTAGTGGTCTTGGTATAGTGTTCCGTAGCCTGAGACACGTAACTACCCTTCTGCATCAAAAGCGTTGCAAGGAGAGCGATAACCAGAACGGTGAGTGCAATCGAAATATTCTTTACGTTCATTGGTACAACTCCTTATTCAAAGTGGTAAGCCGCCGGGGCTTCGAGCTTAAAGTGTTCGGCCATATTGTAGTTGGCAAGAGCGCTATAGTCGCTGGACTTCAGCTTGCCCTTTGCAAACGTGAACGAAATGACGCAGTTCTTGCCGCAAGCCACTTCCTTGACGCCGCCTTCATTCTTCAGCAAGAACTTGTCAGCAAGGCCGGCCTTTTCGTAAATGGAATTCTGGGCCTGGGCCGGAATGCCGGCAGCTTCGTACATGTAAGAAAGCTGCTTGAAACGAGCATCCTTATCGCCTTCGATAGCCTTGACAGTGGCATCAAAAGCGGCTTCTGTTTTTGCAGAGGTCAACGTTGCATAGACGAGACGCCAAGCCATACCGTACTGGTCCACAGCCTTCCACTGGTCCTGAACGGCACCGTTGGAAAGTTCAAGGTAGGCATCCACCTGTTCCTTCACAGTCTTCTGGGCCTGGTCGTTGTACTGGCCCTTCAGAATCATCATCAAGGCAAACAAGCCGATAATGAGCACAATATCGACAATCATCAAAATTTTGAATTTCTTTTTGTCCATAAATATCCTTTTGCAAGTTTTTTGCATATAGAATTTACTTCCAAAATAAAAAAAAACAAGCAAACTTTCGGAAAATTAAGGCTTTTTTACAGAAAACACCCCTATTTTTAGTATATTGCAGCCCATGAGCGATCAAGAAAACAAAGAAAAGCTCCCGTCCCAGGTGATTTTTGAAAACCTCAAGGAGCTTATCAGGGCTAAAAACACTGCCCACGAATCCATGTTCAAATTCCACTGGAAAAAGATGTGGCCGTTCAGCCTGTTCTGGCCGCAGGTGGATTTCGAACGAATCGTTCGACTCATGAGCGAAATCCGCAAGAACGCCATCAACCAGAAGAATCTTGTACTACAGGCACAAGGCAAGGCGAAGGATTTCGAAAAGACATTCCTGAACGCAGTTCCCGCTTACCTGACTGCGCTGGATATTTCTTGCCAGAAGCTCTCTGCCGCCGCCCAATGGAAACAGGACATGCTGATGAAGAAAATTCACAAAGATGTCAAATTACGCCGCGACGTGTCGGAATGGAGCCGGATTCTAAAGGAATACGAAGAAGCTCAGGGCAATCTGGTTCGCGCAGGCGCCATTGTACAAATGGGCTGGGGCGAAGTCGTTCAAGGGATTAGCGCCTAAAAATAGCGCACGCCAAATCCACGCGCCACTTGATTTTTTGAAGTACACCTGCGGGAGAATTCCCGATATGCGTTGCGTTGGCATGATGCTGACGGTATTCTACTAGCGGTTCATCAATGGACTTTACCTTGAAATACTTTTCCGCCACGACACCAAGCCATTGGTCGTGCATCGGAAGATTCTTCGGGAATGGAAGCGCCTTGTCCAAGATATTTCGACGAAAAGCCATGCAGCAACCTGTAAAGGTATTCTTCCACCAGTTGGCGACAACCCCACTCTTGTAAGCACGAATATCACTCAATTTACCGGAGCGAGTCCAGGAAGATTCTGACGGGAGGAGCATCCACGCATCGTGAGTCACGAGGTCAGCCTCATTCAGCTTTTCTAAAACCTCCGTCACCTTTCCCGGAAGCCAGACATCATCTTGGTCCGCAAGGAAAACGATTTCGCCCTTGGACGCCAGCAACGCACGTTCGTAGTTGTAGATAACGCCCAAATGCTTTTCAGCAGGCAACACGCGAATACGCGACTCTTTCAAGGCTTCGATCACTTGCAAGGTTTCGTCGGTAGAGCCATCGTCGGCAATGACGATTTCAGCATCGGAGGGCAACTGCGAAAGAATGCTTTCCAGCTGTTCGCGGATGTATTTACCGCCATTATAGGATGCCATGCAAACTGAAATCATCTTAGCTTACCGTTTCAGGAACATTCTCGGAATGAACAATTTAGGCAATCGCTTCAAGAATACAGGACTCAAAGAAGCAAGTTGCGGAAGGCGTTTCAAGGCCTCCCCTTTCTGGGCATAGGCAAGAGCCGAGAACCATTTGGCCTTCCAATTTTTCAAGGCCTGCTGATACAAACGATGTTCCTTATACAGTTCGATAATCCGCAGGAACTCGCTATACATACGGCTATGATTGAAATGCATGTTATCGCCATGACCACGGTAATAGCAGCAGACAATATCGGCAGACACCGGCTGCTGTCCAAATTCGTAAAGGACCTTCAGGTACAGGGGGTAATCCTCAAAAAAGAACCGCGCATCGTAACCGCCTAGCTGGCGTACCTTTTCGGTCACGAACATTTCGGCGCAACCATGCAGAGCCTTTTCACCTAGGAATATTTCCTCGAAATGAATTTCGGGAACAGCCTGCATGTAGACGCTATCAACACTGTCTTCGACAACGCCTTCTTCGCTCATGGGTTTCACCTGCCCAAAGCAGGCCACCGCATTCGGATGGGATTGCATATAATCCGACTGCTTTTTAAGGCGATCCGGCGGCATGATATCGTCCGACGAAAAAGTGCAGAAATATTTTCCGCGGGCCAATTCAAGCATCTCGTTCAAGGTCGCAATGACACCCTTATTTTCGCGATGAATGTAGCGGAACTTGAGTTCGGCAGAAAGCTTCTCCAAAATCTCGGGAGAAGAATCCTTGCTACCATCGTCGAGAACGATGAGTTCAAAAGGGACGCCCTTTTGTTCCATCACGGAACGAACAGCCGTTTCCACATATTTTTCGTGATTGTAGCTGGCCAAAAGCACCGAAACCACCGGCGGGAATTCGCGCTGTTCCGTTTCTTCGCCTTGCGCAAACGCTTTCACGTAAACATTTTCCGTCATTTTTTGCGCGAACATGTTTGTTACGGAGTATTCCATTTAAGCCTCCATACCAAAATGTAGAGCACCGCAAAGTAGCAGAAGTTTTCAAAAGCGTATGCCGCCATAGGGCCGTTAAATTCAAGGAATTTTATTCCAGCAAAGGTACCTACGGCCAGCAAGATTTCAGAACCGATTTCAACAGACAAAAACGCCTTTGTCTCGGCACGGGCAATCAGCACAAGCGCTAGCGCAAAGCCACCGGCCCTAAAGAAATCGCCCACCAGCTGAATCGGTAAATAATCAACGGCACCCATATAGGCATGGGAAAAGAGCACCTGAACCAGAATGCTCCGACCAAAATACAGCACCGCAATCATCACCAGCGAGATTCCCATAACGCGAAGTAGCAACGGATTAAACATCCTAAAGAACTCGCCGCGGCTCATGTTTGCTGATACTCGCGGCAAGATAATCACCGTCAAAATGGCGGACATGGCCATGAAAAGGAAGTCGGACACTTTCCATACACTCTGCCAAATACCAGCAGCATCGCAGCCAAAATGGTTTGCGATAGTCGTACGCATAAAGGTGAGGACAATGGGAGATGCCACCATGGGAACGATTCCCATAAGAATATAAGACATCCAGGGGCCACGGGTATCGAGAGCAGTTTTCCAAATTTGCTTGATGCTAAAGCCTGCGCGGCTAGCAATCTGGGCTGCAAAAATGCCCGCCACAATCGATTGAGTAGCAATAATAGACAACACCGAAAGGCGCCCCGTATAAAGGAAGAACGCCACCCACAACACCTGCCAAACCGACGTCACCATGTTGATTAGCGCCCACTTGCGATTCTCGCCAAGGCCGTTCATGACGGCAGCCGTAATGGTAATGATGTTTGTCGCAAAGACACCCGGCAAAGCAAACAAGATTGCCGCCTGGGCAAGCTTTGTCGGCACACCCGGCAAAAGAACTTCAAGAGGAGCCATGAAGCAGAACAGAATTGCAACGAAAAAGGTGAACATGCTTGCAAACGTGGTCAGTCGAAGGCCACCATGCCACACCCCAAGCAACTTGTCCATGGAATTCTTATTCTGGGCGGTAAGAGCAGTCCAGCCATTCTGCATCGCCAAGGAAGAGGTGGCTTGCCCAATGCTCATGAAATTCAAGAACTGCCCTACACAAGCAAACATGGCCGGAGGCAAAAAAACAGCCAACAACTTGTTTATGGCAAACGCACGCAGCGCATTAAACAAGGTGACAGCACCGGAGCCGGCAAAAAGCTTTGTATAATTTGAATTAGAGGGCATAGGAGTTAATCATCTCAATAACATAAGAGACTTGATTGTCGGTCATGGCCGGACCCATGGGAATACTGAGTTCTGTAAGGGCCAATTCTTCGGCAATCGGAAGCGGACCGTAGCGAAGTTCGCCACGAGGGAGCGCCCCGTTAAAAGCCTCTTGCAAGTGTGGCGGAATCGGATAATGAATCAGGGTTTCGACGCCGCGTTCTTTCAGGAACTTTTGCAGTTCGTCGCGTTTTTCGCAAAACACCGGGAAAACATGCCACACATGCGACTTCGGGTTCGCGGGAACTGGAGTTACGCGCACCAGCGGATTCTTGATTTCGGCACAGTAACGGTCCGCAATTTCTTGACGGCGCTTGTTCCAGGAGTCCAAATGAGGAAGCTTTGCAAGCAGGATTGCCGCCTGAATTTCGTCAAGGCGAGAATTCACCCCCACATACTTGTTCACATACTTTTCGTATGAGCCGTAATTGCCGAGAGACCTTACCACTTGGGCAAGTTCCAAATCGTCGGTCACCACCGCGCCCCCGTCGCCCATGGCGCCGAGGTTTTTTGTCGGATAAAAGCTATAGGCAGCTGCATTAGACGAATAGGACTCGCCACAAGCTCCGTGGGCCTGGGCCGCATCTTCGAACACGAGCAAGCCTTTCGCCTTCGCAAATTCACAAATCGCGGGCATATTCGCCAGACGACCATAAAGATGAACCACCAAAACGGCACGGGTCTTAGCTGAATATGCTTCCGCCAATCGAGACGCATCCAACACACATGTTTCACGATCCGGTTCAACCAAAACAGGAACAAGTCCCGCCGCACGCACTGCCAAAACAGTCGCCACGAAGGTATTCGCCGGCACAATGACTTCGTCACCTTCAGCCATTCGGCCAAGGATAATTGACGCCTTCAACATCAGAGTCAAAGCATCCAAACCATTTCCGACTCCGATACAAGCCTTTTTACTACAATAAGCGGCAAAGGTTTCTTCAAACTCGCTACAACGATTTCCGCGAATAAACCACTTCGAATCAAGGACATCAGAAAAAGACTCGCGCAGGGCATCACCCAAGGAGCGATTCACATAATCCAGCGAATAAAACGGGACATTCATCATTATTCATGAAAATAGCAAATTAACATTTACTATTTTAAGCCATATGTACGAAATTTTGCCCTACAGTCCCGAACTAGACCAGCGATTTGACCATTTTGTAATGCAAGAATCGGTGAACGGGACATTTCTACAAACCAGGCAATTTTTGAACTACCACCCGGCAGATCGCTTTACCGACGCCAGCTTTGCGCTAGAAAAAAGCGGGACCATTGTGGCCTATTTCCCAGGCGTGGCAAAGGAACAAACTTTCGTCTCCCATGCAGGTACAACTTTTGGCGGGCCCATTATCGCAAAATCCTTCTACAGCGGATCCAGGCTTCTTGAAATCATGAAAGAGGCGGACCAATACCTCGCCGAACGATTCAAGAACATTCGATTCAAGATTACTCCGGCAATTTTTGCCGAAGAAAGCCCCGATCTTCTGGAATACACGCTGGAACACATGGGATACACACGCCATACGGAACTGAGCTCTTATTGTGCGTTGCAGAAGGACGCAGACCCTCTTGAAAACTGCGACAAGGAATGCCGCCGTATCTTCAAGAAGTCCGAGATTGCAGATATCCGGTTCGGAAACGTGGAAAAAGCCGAAGATTTCGAAACATTCTACCGTTTTTTGGAAATTTCCAAATCCAAGCACAACGTCCACCCGGTCCACACCCTGCAAGAACTCTACGACCTGAAGAACAACCGCGTTCCAGACCACATCCGGTTCCGTGGAATCTGGGACGGGGACACGCTAGTAGCAGCCATGATGCTATTCCTGTTCGAAAACACCAGGACCATTCACGCCCAATACATTGCGCCTAACCCGGACTACGAGAAATTCCAGCCCACCATCGCCCTGTATGTGCGCGTGATGCGTGAAGCCGCCCTCGAAGGTTTCCAAAAAATTTCCTGGGGCATTTCTACCGAAAACGGTGGCAAATATTTAAACGAAAGCCTGCACCGATTCAAGGAATCCCTCGGCGCCAAGGCCTGCGTCAACGCATTTTACACAAAGTAAAAATTAGCGGGCGGAAGCTTCTTTCACAAAAGCATCGTAATCGTAGATGTAGTCGGATTCATCGTAATGTTCCGACGCAAGGACCATGCACACCGCACCCGACGAGAAATTCTCAATTTCACGCCAATGCATCGTGGGAATGTAGAGTCCGTGGTAGGAACGGTTCAGCGAATACTTGGTACGGGTCTTACCGTCATCCAGAATCACATCGAAACTGCCACTGGCAGCAATAATCAGCTGGCGGAGATTCCTATGGGCATGACCGCCACGGGTCGTTCCACCGGGAACGTCGTACAGGTAATAGACGCGCTTGATATCGAAAGGAATCAGTTCACCCCCCTCCACGACGCTCAGGTTACCCCGCTGGTCGTGGGCAATAGGGATATCGATCAAACGCGGTTCTTTCAACTGATTTTCGTTCCATTCCATGGCCCTAATATAATAAAGTGACGACCTATGGGGGTGGTTCGGGGTGTTTTTCAGCGAAAAGTTCCTTTTTTTAGATTGCTTCGCTACGCTCGCAATGACGTTCTGCCAATTTTTTTCTATATATGTCTCACCAATTAGTGCATGTCGCGCCAAGCTCTGCCAACATGCATGTTAACCAAAGAGCTTCCTTTAACGAGGTAAAAATGTCCTCTTTCCGTGGACCAAAAGGTAAGGTAGCCCGTTCTCTCGGACTCGCCGTCTCTCAGAAGACTCAGAAGGCTCTCGATCGCCGTAACTTTGCACCCGGCCAGCATGGCCAGACCCGCAAGAAGTCTTCTTCCGTGTACAAGCAGCAGCTCGTCGAAAAGCAGCGTCTGCGTTTCACCTACAACATTTCCGAAGCTCAGTTGGCCAAGGCTTATGACGAAGCCAACCGTCGCGCCGGTTCTGCTGGTGACAACCTGATGATTTTGCTCGAAACCCGTCTTGACGCCCTTGTCTACCGCATGGGTTTTGCTCGCACGATTTTTGCAGCTCGCCAGTATGTCGCTCACGGTCACTTCACCGTGAACGGTGTCCGCAGCTACTCTCCGTCTCGCCAGATCAAGGCCGGTGACGTGATTGCAGTTCGCGAAGGCTCTAAGGAACACGTTCAGATCAAGGAAGCCATTGCTAACGCTCCGGCTGCTCCTGAATACGTGACTGTCGACGCCGGCAAGATGGAAGGTTCTCTCGTGAAGCTCCCGCTCCGCGACCAGATCCCGGTCAAGCTGGAAGAACAGCTCGTCGTGGAATACTACTCCAGGTAATCCACTCAAACCAAGAGTTTGGACACCCTGCTTCGGCAGGGTGTTTTTTTGTGTATTCCAAAACAGACCGCCGACAAAAACATATATTTATCTTACGAAGTGAGAAAATGAGATGTCAATGTTTAGGTCTAGACTAAATATCATGGTAATCGAAGATGACCCGGATTGCCAAGAAATTTTGCAGAACGTTCTGGAAGAGTCCTATAATATTACTGTTGTCGGCAATACGCAAGAAGCCCTGCTTCTGTTGATGGACTCGCATATAACCTATTCCCTCATTTTTCTGGAACTGGCCCTCCCCGATGACGCCTGTATCGAATTTTTAAATCAGAGAAACGAGCAAAGCGCTCTGCAAAACATTCCCGTTATCGTCATTACAGGTGACGGGGATGACAATGGGTGTTACAAACTGGGCGCAGACGAATTCATTCGAAAGCCACTGAACACTCCCGACATCATTCTCGCCCGCTGCGAACGGATCCTCTCTCTCTACGAAAACAAGAACCTGATTTCGCAAACCGAACGGGATAAGCTCTCAGGACTCTACACCATTGACTACTTCTTTGAATACCTGAAGCAGATTATCCCGCTGGACATGGGCTCAGACCGCGATGCCATAGTCATAGACATCGAACATTTCCGCTTAATCAACGAAATATACGGGCGCGGAGTCGGCGACCAGATTCTGGCAGAAATCGGCGCTTACCTGCAACAGATCCTGACCACCCTGAATGCAATAGCCTGCCGTGCAGGCGCAGACGTATTCTTTGTCTATTGCATTCACCAAGATGACTACCAAGAACTTCAGGCCGCACTCCAGGCTATTCTTGCCCAAAATATCAAGGTCAGCAATATCCGAGTCCGAATGGGCGTATGGCATTACGTTGAACGAGGACTAGTTGAACCCGAAACCTGGTTTGACCGAGCCAAGAGCGCTTGCGCCCGCATTAGCGGCAACTACACCACCTCGGTCGCTGTCTACAACAGCGGTCTGCATTCCAAGCACCTTCGCGAAGAACGCCTGATCAGGGATATTTACGAAGCCATTGAACACAAGGACTTGAAGGTCTACTACCAGCCCAAGTACGCCATTCAAGGCGACAAGCCCCACTTGCGCAGCGCCGAAGCCCTAATCCGCTGGATTCATCCCACACTAGGCTTTATCAATCCGGGCGATTTTATTCCACTATTCGAATCCAACGGTCTGATTCAAATGGTGGACTACTACGTGTGGAAAGAAGCTGCCGCACAGATTCGCCGCTGGAAAGATGAATTCGACTTTACCGTTCCTGTTTCGGTAAACGTTTCGCGCATCGACATTTACGACCCAGACCTCGAGAACAAGTTTTGCAACATCCTGGAGCAGAACAAGCTTTCGCCTACCGATTACATGATCGAAATTACCGAAAGCGCCTATTCCGAAAACGCGCAGGGTTTGATCGAAGTTCTTGACAGCATGCGCAAGAAAGGCTTCAAAATCGAAATGGATGACTTTGGTACCGGATATTCCTCCCTCGGTATGCTGACTGAAATACCCATCGACATTCTCAAGATTGACATGTCCTTTGTCCGCAACATGGAAAAGCATGAAAAGAACAAGAGGATGGTGGAACTGATTATCGACATCGCCAAATTCTTGAAGGTGCCTTGCGTTGCCGAAGGCGTCGAAACGGAATCCCAGTTGAGGACACTCCGAAGAATGGGCTGCGACGTGATCCAAGGCTATTTCTTCTCTAAACCGGTCGCTCCTGAAGATTTCGTGAAGTTTATCGAAAAAGAAAAGAGCCTGTGGACTAAATAAGACCGAAGATTTTGTATCTTATGGATATGAAATCAATTGCTCTTAAAGTATTCGATTATCTCAAAAGCTATTTGAAATCCCTGAACTGGATTGTCCTGCTCGGAATTGCAGCGTTCTGCATAGCCCTTGCCGTTATCAACAACATTCGCGTTGAAGATTCCAAGTCTGTCGATTGGATTGGCAGCCAGGAAATTCTCGCCAAGCCGGACGAGGTGCTGTAATGAAGAAGACCGTTATCTCTGCAGCACTCCTTGTAGTAGCTTCGATTCTCGTGGCTATCGGCGTTGCCGAAATTTCGTTCCCGGAATCATTCTTGACTTTTACCGACCAAGACTGGCTGATTGACATTTGGCCCAAGGCTTACCGCTACAATATTCAAGTGGGACTTGCCGCCATCGTCATCGCCACGGGCATTTGCGTTCCGGCTTACCGCCTGCAAAAGGACTTTGCCATCCGCGCACTCGAAACCTTGTTCCGCGTGGGCATTGGCGGCATGTTCATTTTCGCAAGTATTTACAAGATTCAGGATCCGCACCAGTTCGCCGTTCTGGTGGCGCAATACCAGTTTTTCCCCGCTTTGCACTTGGAAAGCGTAAACAACTTCTTTGCACTTGTGTACCCGCAGTTTGAATTCTGGTTCGGGCTTGCCATGATTGTAACGCCGTTCGTGCGTGAATCGGCCTTCGCCATTTTCTGGATGTTCGTGAGCTTTATCATCGCCCTCACTTGGGCTCTGGGCAACGACCTCGGAATCACTTGCGGATGCTTCGAACTTGAAGATGGCGACGCCCACGACAAGGCCGAAGCCTGGACAAGCCTCATCCGCGATATCATTCTGATTTGGCCGACGCTCTGGCTTGCGACCAGAAAGAATCACAGCCTAATTAAGGTGTGGCGCCGGAAATAGAATTAAAGAATTCTACAACTCGTTTGCTGAAAGACTCCATGGAACAATGTTCCAGGAGTTTTTTTGCATTGGATTCATCGATTACATTTTCGCCAGCAAGCACGCGATCGATCACGCGGGCGTATGCCTCGGCATCCGTCGGAGGATTGATCAGCGGGCAAACGCCATCCAAGTTTTCCTTGATTGCCGAAGTGGCAGCACCCACGGCAGGCGTTCCGCAGGCGATTGCTTCGATGGGCGGAAGGCCGAACCCTTCTAAAAGGGACGGATACACCATGAGGTCTGCGTGGCGATAGAAGTCGCGCAGTTCATTCGCTTTAAATTCGCTGAAATGATAAACGTTATAAAGCTTCTTTTCATTCACAATGGCGCGAAGATGTTCAGAGAACTTGCCCACTCGCACAAATGCCACATGCGGCCTGAGGTTAGCCATTTCAAAGAAAGTCTCGATATTCTTGCGAGGTTCATCGAGGCTTACGTTCAGGCACATGCCATCAAAATTCTTGATGCCGTACTTGCGGAGGAAAGCCTTCTTTTCTTCAAAAGTCGGTTTCGTTTCGGGCTTGTTGAACAGGGCGCTATCGATGGGGCAACCGATTACGGTTCCCGGCTTTGACGACATTTCTACGCCGAAATGAGCCGCCGCCTGCTCACGAGTCCAATCGGAATTATACACGAAAAAGTCAGCCTTGACAGTCGAGCGAATGTAGAACAGGTTCAGGAGCTTAAACTTCATACTGTCCGGATACAGGGTCTCGGCAAAGGTATCATGCACAAACATCACCGTCTTTGCACGCCCCTTTACTACCGGCACCAAAAAGCCAAGTTCCGGACGGATAAAGAAGACCATTTCCGGCTGGATTTTCTTGACTAGCTTTTTCAGCGGAGAACGAAAGCTGGCGAACCCTGTATAAAGGGACTTGGCCCAAACTTCGTGAGATACATAATTCGGATCTTGCGGAGTCGCCGCATTCGTTTTACCGGCATCGCCAAAGAACTTGGGAGTCTTGAGCCAAAGAACATGGGCATCGAATTTTCCCGACACCGCCTTGACCAGATTCAGCGTCAATCGCCCGAAACTGGTACACTCGTTTTTATCGCAAACAAAAAGGACTTTCGCAAGACTCATAGTACATCCCTCAAACATCAAAATAATAGCAAAAACAAGATTCAAAACCGCGCAAAACACCCTTAAAAAAGGCGTTTTTGCTATATTCAGAGTATGGCGAAAATCGGCATAGTCCTTGCGACCTACAATGGCGAAAAGTATCTGACACAGATGCTGGATTCGCTTGTGGCGCAAACTAGGCAAGCCGACTTTATTGTCGCCGTCGATGACGGTTCAAAAGACAACACGCCCGCGATTTTAAAAAGCTATGAAAACCGCTTACCGCTGCAGGTGACGATTCTCGGAAAGAATTCCGGGCACCGCGCCGCTTTTTCAAAAGCTCTGGAACTGGCGCAACCTCAACTGGATGACAACGACCTTATTGCCTTGGCAGACCAAGATGACGTCTGGCTACCACAAAAGCTGGAATTTCTCGAAAACGAGATCCAGGACAAGGCTCTTATTTTCGGTGATGCCCAAGTGGTTGATGCCGACGGGAAAATCATGGCCGATTCTTGGCGCAGCTATTCGAAGATTGAAAAGAAAATTTCGATGGAGCAGCAGATTGCAGGCATCAACAATGTGACGGGTTGCCTTTCGCTTTTCCGGGCCTCGTTATTGAAGACGATTCTCCCGATTCCCGAGGGCGTAACCGTTCATGACCGCTGGATTGCGATGATTGCCGACAGACAAGGCGGAATCGCAGCCATCGATGCTCCTGTTGTACAATACCGCATTCACAGTAACAACGCCGTAGGCGGAGTAGCGGCACCATCGATGAGCAAAACGCTCGAAACCCAGATTCAATGGATTCAGACTATCCTTGATAACGTAGGCAAACTCTCGCTCACTAAAAAAGAGATTCGCTTTGCCAAAAAACTTTTAGGCCTTGCCAAGGCGCGACTTTCGCGCGCCGTTTTGCCACTGCGTTTGCTGTGGATTGCCAAGCACCGCAATGAACTTTTCTTGAAAGATTCCACCGCTGTTACCCTAAAGCGCATTCTGTTTACCGCCATCGGCCTGCCGCTTGCACGCAAGATTTGGAAAAAAAGCTAATGCGTATCGGAATCGACATCAAGTGTTTGCGTTACAACAATAGCGGCATCGGTCGCTATCTTTGTAGTCTGCTGGACGCGCTCCAGCAAATTGACAACGAAAACGAATACTTCTTGTTTTCGCCGCATGCAATCGAATACCCGATTACAAACAAAAACTTCAAGCTTTGCCCCCATTCTGGAAAATTCGCATTTCAAAAGAAAATTCCAGGCATTCTCTGGCAGCAACTGACGCTGCCGCGACTGCTCAAGCAATACCAGATTGATGCATTTTGGGGGCCAGAGCAAACGCTGCCCTTGGGCAAGTCCAATTGCAAGAAGGTTCTGACGGTTCATGATTTCGTTTACAAGCGTTATCCTGAAACCATGCGCAAATCAGTTCGCTGGATTAACAACCATATCGGCGAGAAATCGATTTTAGAAGCCGACGTTGTCGCGGTCAATTCTGATTTTACGAAAAGCGAACTTCTGCATTTTCACCCGAACATTGCGCAGGACAAGCTTGAAGTAGTCCCTTGTGGGATCAATTGCGCTGTCACGCATTTGTGTGCGAACCCACAAAGAAAAGGATTGCTCTTTGTCGGGAGCCTGGAGCCGCGAAAGAATTTCGCCAACCTGGTAAAAGCGCTTGAGATTCTCGATAAAAAGGGAATTCAGGTAACGCTTACCATGACGGGTCCCAAGGGTTGGAAAAACAGCTCTGAAAACAACCTCTTGCAAAATTCGCCGGTGGCAAAGAATATTCAACATTTAGGGTTCGTGACCGACGACGAGCTCAGAAACTTGTATGCCAACAGCGCCGCGGTCATATTCCCTTCTGTGTACGAGGGTTTCGGGCTACCCGTGTTGGAAGCGCTGAACTACAAAACGCCGGTCCTTACCTCTAAGGGCTCCGTGATGGAAGAAATCGCGGAAGATTGCGGAATCTATTTTGACGCCAAGAATCCGAAATCGATTGCACAAACGATTGAAGCCTTTTTAAACGGCCAGCAAGAATTCTTGAGCGATAAAGAAGACAAGCGCAAAGCCATTCTCGAAAAATACCAGTGGAAAAATTCGGCGAAGCAGTTAGTGCAAATCTTTGAACGACTGGGCCGTTCTCGCGGAGGTGTCGCATGAGAACCGCTATCATTCTTGTGACGTTCAACGGGTGGGAAATGACCCGAAACTGTCTGAGCGATATGGCCGCGCAACTCAAGGACAGCGAGCATTTCGTAGTCGCTATTGCCGACAACGCCAGTTCTGACGGTACAGTAGAACATTTGCGCAAGGAATTTCCGACAGTTCATGTATACCCGAGCGACAAGAATCTTGGATTCGGAGCCGCCAATAATTTGGCAATCAAAGGGTTACTTGGCGACAGAGAACAATTCGATTCGATTTGCCTACTGAACAACGACACCCGATTGAAAGCCGATACGCTCCCCCGCTTGCAAAAAGCGTGGGAAAAGGCTGATGCGTTCGCTCGCGAAAACGGAAACGCCTACGCCGTGATAGCACCGAGCACCAAAAACAAAGACGGCAGCGACCAGCCGAATTACTTTGCTGGCCTTGGCCCCGAAGGAATCGGAAGCTTAAAATTTTTCACGAACGCGCTCCGCAACGAAGAAGGTGCCGCTGAAATTTTGCAAGGAAAGCCGAGCAATACAACGCATGAAAACCTTTTGGAAACGCACTGGCTCAGTGGTGTATGCTGGATGCTCGGCAAAGAGCTTTACGACGCCTTAACAAGCGAAGGCTCTTTCTTTGACGAAAAGATTTTCATGTATTATGAAGATGCGGACCTCGCCCTGCGCGCCCGCAAGTCAGGAGCCAGATTCTTTATTTGCAAAGATATCGAGCTCACGCACCTGGGTGGAGGCTCTGCGCAAAGCAATACAAGCCGCGCCTTGCAACACGACCGCGCCCAGCAATACGTATTTAAAAAGCATTTTGGCTTGCACGGACTTTTGCTTTCAAAGGCATTCCGCATTTTACGCAGTTCTGTACGAATTGCATCGGCAATTCCGCACATCGGTTCTAACGAAAAGAGAAAGTACCTTGTGCACCACATTGCCTTGTTGAAGGCTGCTTTATGGTAAGGATTATGAAGAGTTCTTGTAAATTAACGGTTTTAGTTACGCTTGCAACGTTTACCGCTGCATGGGCTAATCCGCATATTACGTTCGCCGATTCTGCGCGACACCACGAGGTGAATATTAGCGCACAGCTGGTAGATTCCCTTGCAATTACAAATCTCACGAATGCGCCGACGCATTACGACAATTCGGCATCGGTTCGTCTGTTCCTGAACGGACACTTTACGGAAAGATTCCTGTTCAACGCCAGCGTCAAGGTGAGCACGGATCACACGAACAAGGAAATCTATGACAACTTTTATAACCCGAGCGAAGGCGTTCCTTACAACAAGCAAAGCGACAACAAGCGCACTTGGGACATCTTTACCGCCAACGCCCGCTACGACTTGGATGCTGTTAAGCTCCTTACCGGATTTGACTATTTGAGTATGGGTCCCGCCCGCCGTAACCACGTGATTCTGCGCGGCGAACAGAACAATTACCGTCCGTGGCAAGATTCCACAAGCCGCATTTACGAGCCTGCCCCCACGCCCTATTTCGGCTACCAGTTTGAATTAGGCCCCATTGTTTACTCGCAGTATGCAATGAAGCTTTTCGAGAAGAAAAACTTCGGCAAGTACATGCACGTACACCGCTTGGACTTAAACTTGCCCAAGAACATTACACTAGGTCTTTCTGAAACGGCACTCTACGGAAGCACCACTGAAGAAGAACCGAATCCGAACGAAGACGCCGATAGCACAGGTCGCGAATTTGAATGGGCCTACGTGATTCCGTTCATTCCTTACGTATTCCAGGAACACCTGCAGGGCGACCAGGACAACATTTCGCTCGCGTTCGATTTGAGTGTGAAGACGATTCCGCATTGGGAATTTTACGGCGAACTCTTGTGGGACGACATGAAGTCCCCCACAAGCATGTTCGATGGCGGCTGGTGGGGCAACAAGTGGGCCACCTCTGTCGGCGTTGCCCGCGATAGCCTTAAGCTCGGCAGCACGCTTTGGAACTGGTACTTGGAATACACGCGTGTGGAACCTTGGGTCTACACGCACCACAAGGGCGGCGGATACACGTACCGCAGCTACTCCCAGAGCCTCGGCACCGATCTCGGTCCGAACAGTCAGGAAGTCTATAGCGAAGTCAGCGGACTCTACTCCATTTTCAAGGGAACGCTGCATGCAAGCGCCGTCGCCAAAGACACCGCCTTCGGTGGCAACATCACCGACATGCACACGCCCGAAAGCGCCACGGACAAGAAGTTCTTGAACGACAAAACCACCTTGCACTACGTAGAACTCGGTGGCAAAATCGAAATCAAACCCTGGGATTGGATGACATTCCGCGCAGGCTATGACCGTTACTTCGGCGATTACGAAGGTTTCCGCGCCATGGTGGGCGGAAGCTTCCAGTACTAATCGGCAAAATTTTTATTCCGCAAACAGGGCGTTCAACTGTTCGGGCGTCGTTGCAACAAGGGCGTTTGCCTTCCATTCCGGATTTAGCAGCTTACGTGCAATGTTGGCGATAAACTGCGTATGGCACGTTGCAGACTCTGCCGGAGAAAGGAGTACACACAAGAACTGCGGCACCTGTCCCGCCTTCACAGCAATGTCGGTAAAACCCTTTGGGCAAACCGCAAAAGCAAACAGCGGCTGCGGAAGGCCAGACACTCGCGTATGGGGCAAAAGCAGGCCCTCGCCCATGTAGATTCCCTGAGCCACGCGTTCTGACAAGGACTTCCATGTTTCCAAGGCATCGAACTTGACCGGGCCATGCACCAGAGCGTCGTAAGCGAAACCCAAAGCCCTAGTAAAAGTCTCTGGTTCCGAGTAATGTTTTACGTAAATTGGCGGCATTTATACCAACGCATTATCCATGAAGTCAAAGACCTTCGGCGATGTAGCCTTGGCAATCTTCTTGAATTCATCAAAGACAACACGCAGCTGACGCTTACCCGGTTCAATGTACTGTTCAAACTTCTGGATTCCCTTGACCTTGCTCAAGAAGCAGTAGGCACCCATGGCCTGCATCACGCGCTGCAAGCTAGCGTGAATAAAGGCTTCCCAAGCGTCTTCCTTGGTGTAGGTCTTGGTTTCGCGATAAGAAACGCGCCAGTATTCAAAGAAATCCTTAATTTCGGTCAGGGAAAGTTCTACGTACGGATCCCACAAGAGAGAAGCCAAATCATAGAACATGGCACCACGGCGAGCGCCCTGGAAATCCACGAAAGCGATTTCGGAATTCGGCTTCACCATGATGTTCTGGCTTTGGAAATCGCGGTGCATCAAAACCTTGTGCTGGGCTTCCACAGAAACAGCAATCAAGGAATAGAACTGACGCACGTATTCGGGAACTTCTGCAATGCCCTTGAAATTCTTCAGGTAGTTTTCGGTAAAGTAGTCGGTTTCCCACTTGAGGGCGGCAAAATCAAAGCGACGCAGCCAAAGGTCAGAGCGAGAGCTGAAAAGCGAGCGGGAAATATTCTGCCACTTAATCAAGGAATCGATGACTTCGGGGTAGAGAATACGAACGTTGCCAGTCTTCTTTTCGGAACCCGGCGAAACAATATTGTCGAGCAAATTGTGAGCGCCCAGGTCTTCTTGAAGTACGGAGCAAGAGGCTTCGTCTACGCAATAAATCTTAGGAACCGGAAGTCCGAAAGAGTTGAATGCTTCGGCATAATCCACGAAACGCTTAAAATCTTCATCCACCGAAGCAGAAACCTGCAGCACGGAGCTCTGCTTGCCAGAGGCAATTCGGTAATACTTGCGACCCGAACCGGCACCGGCGATAGAGGTGACTTCGTAATCGGCATAGCCGCGGGACTTCAAAAACTTTTCAATAACAGGCGAAACAATTTCGTTACTCATAGTCTGTAATATAGTTAATTACGAAAATTTGATGCGTGGGTCTACGAGTGTGTAGAGGATATCGCTGAAAAGGCGGCCAATCATCGCCATCAAGCTGCTAAGGAAGATGACGCCCATGACCACGTTATAGTCGCGGTTCACCATGGAATTGTAGTAGAGAAGGCCCATGCCGTCGATATCGAAGACCTTTTCGATAAGGAGCGCGCCCGCAAACATCAAGGTGCAAATCTCTGAAAGACGCGTGGCAATGGGAATCAAGGCGTTACGGAGCGCGTGGCGAACGAGCGCCTGGTTGAAGCTCATGCCCTTCGCCAGAGCCGTACGCATGTAGTCCTTGCCCAACTCTTCCAGCGCGGAGTTCTTCATGAGGAACGTCAAGAACGCGAATTCGCTAATCATGTAGCAGAAAATCGGCAGAATCAAATGGTGTCCGAGGTCCACAATCTTTTCGAAGAAAGTAAAGTCCTCGAAGTCATCGCTCGTAAGGCCGCCCAGCGGGAAAATGTCGAGATACGAACCGCCCGCGAGGAAGATAATGAGCAAGATACCGAGAGCATAGCCAGGCATCACGTAGCCCGAGAAAATCACGCCCGAAGAAAGTGAATCCAGCTTGCTCCCGTGATGCACCGCCTTCCAGAGGCCAAGCGGAATGCAGACCAGGTAGCTCAAGAAAAACGAAGTAATTCCAAAGAACAGCGAAATCGGGAAACGGCTCGTAATCACGTCCCACACGGGGAGGCCATAGGTATAGCTAGAGCCCAAGTCCAGGTGCAGAACGTTCCAGAGCCAAGTCAGGTAACGTTTCCAGGCGGGTTGGTCAAAACCGAAGTACGCCTGGATTTGCGCAATCTGATCGGGCGAGAGCGCCTTAGAGGCATCAACCCCGCCCTTCATGGCCGCAGCCTGCTGCGCACGCGAAATCATTTCCTCCACAGGTCCACCCGGCAACAGCTGGATAAGGATAAAGCACACTAGTGAAATCCCGATGAGGGTCGGGATCATCAAAAGTAAGCGGCGGAGGATATAAGAACGCATAACCTTACAATGCGATTAGCGCATCTTGCCGGAGCGGAGCACGTCCATCATGTTGAAGGGTCTTGCCGTTCCGTTTGCAATGTGGCAAGCGAGGAAGTTCACGGCGTCCACAGTACCTTCGGCGTAAATCTTGCGGCCGCAAACATTGTGCTGGAATTCAAAGTGAACCGTACCGTCAGCGCTGTCAAGGCTGTAGGTGTGGAATGCGTGACCGCCGAGGTATTCTTCGGGCACGTGCATGCGTTCCATCTGTTCCTTCTCGTTACGGACCTTTTCGATATCGTCAACGGTGAAATCAAAGCCCATCTTCTGGAAATCACCCACCACGGCGCGTGCGGTACCGCTGGTGTCAGCCTTGGTCTTCTGGTGGCTTTCCACCACAGAGAGTTTGTAGCCGCTAAATGCAGTCGGGAATTCCTTAGCCAGATATTCAATCATCGTCTGGAAAGCGACAATCTGCTTTGCCATATTCGGAGCAATCACGCTCGGGTGATTTGCATCGGCAACGAGCTTGGTGAGAGCATCGCGGTCACCGCCGGTGGTGCCCATCACGAACGGAATTTTGTGCTTTACGTAGAAAGCGGCGTTGTCATTCACAGCCGTCGGGTGCGTATAATCAATGCAAATGACGTTCGGATACTTTTCAAGAACTTCGCTAATGCGAGCTTCACGATTGCTCGGCTTCAAAAGTTGGATGGTCTTGCCGGCGACTTCGGCTTCGTTTTCAACGATAATTTCACCCGTCAGAGAATACGGAACGAGTTCGAGGCCGCGGGCCACGCAAGTTTCGGCCACGATGCGGCCCATGTTGCCCGGAATACCATTTACCATCACTTGTACAGACATAATAACTCCTAGTTTTTGGGAGGAAAGATAGAAAAATGTGGAATGTGATTAATGGATTTCTCTCCAACGGAGTGCTTCATAATCATCAAGAGTTTTCACAGCTTGTCGCGCCTTCTGCAATTTTTTAGGAGGGGTTTGGTCCTCGGCGAGGTGTGAAAGCGCAATCCTAACACGAGCCGCAAATTTGCCGACAGTTTCGCCGGGCTCCCGCCTAAAGCCTGCGCGAGCCAAATCACGTTCGGCGCGGTTCAGCTTGCTTACCCATTCTAGAGACCGCGCCGAGACATAAGCGCGATTCTTGGAGATTAATTTATACGCAATATAAATCTTACGGCCAGCAAAGCCCGCTACAAGAATTACAAGTACCGCATAAAGAATCGGGCTTTCCAAGAGGGCGGTCGATTGATTCTGCCAGCTATCGACAACGCGGCGCCACTCGCCTTCTTTAAGAGCATGCATCACGCGGGCGAAACGCCCGCGCACGCCCTCCCATTTGACGCTCCACCAGCTGGGCGCATCCGCAAACTGCGGCAAAATGGGAGGCGTCGGGTCGAAGAT
>JBGUWV010000085.1:0-24177 GCA_045221475.1 Fibrobacter sp. | reverse complement strand
AAATCGGCCAGAAGCTCAAGGCACGCATTGACCGCGACATGAAGGAATACAAGGGCCGCATCAAGGAATACGACGTATGGAACGAAGTTTTCCATGAACCGTTCGTGTTCAACAAGTGCGGCTGGGATCTGCTGGATAGCGCTCATATCTGGGCCCATAAGGCCGATCCTGACGCTCGCCTCTTTATCAACGAATACAATGTAATTGTCGCTGGCGAAACTGACCGACTCTACGATATCGTGAAGGGCATGCTGGACCGCAAGGTTCCCGTGCATGGCATCGGCGTGCAGTGCCACTTTGGCGACCGTCAGCTGAACCCAGCCTTCATCAAGGCACGTTTCGACAAGCTGGGCTCTCTCGGCCTCCCCATCAAGGTGACCGAACTTGACTTTGGCGACTGGCAGAAGGGCATGTACTTCGGTGAAGACGAACAGGCCAAGCGCTACGAGATGTTCCTGCGCATCGCCTTCAGCCACCCGGCTGTCGAAGGCATCATCCTGTGGGGCTTCTGGGATAACCGTCACTGGGTGAAAAACGGCGGTATCATCGCTGCGGATGGTCGCGAAAAGCCCGCTGCCAAGCTCATTTACGACCTGTGGCACAAAGTGTGGACCACCAACGGAACCTTCAAGGCTGACGAAAATGGCATCGTGAAGTTCCGCGGCTACCCCGGCAAGTACAAAGTAACCGTCGACGGCAAGAGCGAAACAGTTGAATTGAAGTAGATATTTCTTACTACTCCTTGGAATACCCTCGATAAAAATCGAGGGTATTTTTATATTTTACGGAAACCTTAAGAGGAAACA
Source organism: Fibrobacter sp. (assembly GCA_045221475.1). GTDB lineage: Bacteria > Fibrobacterota > Fibrobacteria > Fibrobacterales > Fibrobacteraceae > Fibrobacter. Next base: position 23,371 of record JBGUWV010000085.1, on the reverse strand, counting down.
ATGAAGAGTCTCTACAAAATTGCAGCAATTTCTTTGGCCATGGCATTCGTGGCCTGCGACGATTCCACTTCTGCCAGCGACAACGGCAATGGTGGCAACGGAGGCGTAGACATCGCCTGCACCAACGAACCAGTAGAATGCCCCACCATCCAATACGAAAACGAAGTTTATGACCTTCGCGACTGCAATCATTACAAGATTCAAACCTTCGGCACGCAGACATGGATGACCGAAAACTTGAACTACAACTCTTGCGAAATCAACGGCCAAAATTGGTGCTATGGTGATAATGACGCCAACTGCCAAAAGTACGGTCGTCTTTATACTTGGACCGCTGCAATGGGTCTCGATAAATCTTACCAGAAGGATTATGCGAACTTGCCCGAAGGCACCGTAACCAACGGACTCTGTCCCTCCGGATACCATATTCCGAACGACGCCGAAACGGACATCCTCATCGCCTATCTTGAAGACAATAACATTATAGCTGATTTTAATTTCCAGTTCGGTGGCAAGAATAACTTCGCAGGCTTCGCCGATTTAGACAGAGAGGCTTACTTCTGGACCGCTGACGAAGACCACTCCGAATTTGGCGGTAAAGAAAACGCCCGCATCTGGAGTTATTCCGAAATGTTCAGCTTCGGTGGCGGCTCCGTATTCAAAGACAGTGGACTTTCCATTCGCTGCGTGAAGGACTAAAAATTCCAGCATAAACGAAAACGCCCCGCGATATAATCGCAGGGCTTTCTTTATGGTTTGCTCGACAAGTCGAGCAACTGATTAGTAGTTTTCGGCGGTCACTTCGAAGAAGGACTGCGGGTGGGCGCACACGGGGCATGCGGCCGGAGCCTTGGTGCCAACGACAATGTGACCGCAGTTGCGGCATTCCCACACCTTGACTTCGCTCTTTTCGAACACGGCAGCAGTTTCCACGTTCTTGAGCAAAGCGCGGTAACGTTCTTCGTGGCGCTTTTCGATAGCGGCGACCATGCGGAACTTGTTGGCGAGAGCCTTGAAACCTTCGGCTTCGGCAGTCTTTGCGAAGTCTTCGTACATGTCGGTCCATTCGTAGTTTTCGCCATCGGCGGCGGCCTTCAGATTGGCAGCAGTATCGCCAATACCGTCGAGTTCCTTGAACCACAGCTTGGCGTGTTCCTTCTCGTTGTCGGCGGTCTTCAGGAACAGTTCAGCGATCTGTTCATAGCCTTCTTTCTTGGCGCAGCTAGCAAAGTAGGTGTACTTGTTGCGAGCCTGGGATTCGCCTGCAAAGGCGGCCTGAAGGTTCTTTTCGGTCTGGGTTCCGGCGTACTTGTTTGCCATAAATTCCTCTCTTGGTTGAAGTGTCTCGAAAAGAATATACACATTTTTAGGTCGACCTGCGCAAAAATAAGTCCATTCGGAGCCTTTTTTCTGCAAAATAATATATATCTAAACAAAAAGGAGGCCTTTTATGACCCTCATGATTATCCAGCTTTTGATTGTGCTTTTGGCACTTTACGTAGGATCGCGCTACGGAAGCCTTGCCCTCGGCGCTATTTCGGGAATCGGTCTTGCCATTCTGGTACTCGGGTTCGGCATGCAACCTGGCAAGCCGCCTACCGACGTCATTTACATCATTATTGCGGCAGTCACCTGCGCGGGCATTATGCAGGCCTCGGGTGGCATGGACTGGCTCATCCAGATTGCAGAACGCCTGTTGCGCAAGCACCCGAACCACATCACGATTCTTGCACCGCTCTGCACCTTCTTCTTGACCGTACTCGTAGGCACTGGTCACGTGGTCTACACCTTGATGCCGATTATCTGCGACATCTCGCTCAAGAAGGGCATCCGTCCGGAACGCCCCTGCGGTGTAGCCTCTATCGCCTCGCAAGTGGGCATTACCTGTTCGCCCATTGCAGCCGCAGTCGCCTCGTTCGTAATTATCTCGAACGCAAACGGTTTCGAAATCAACAACCTGCAAGTGATTGCGATTACCATTCCCGCCTGCGTTTGCGGCATCATGGCCGCTGCAGCTGTCTCTTACAAGCGCGGGCTCGACCTCGATAAAGATCCCGCTTTCCAAGCGCGCCTCAAAGACCCGCAAATGAAGGAATACATGTACGGAAGTACCGCCTCGGTGCTCGACAAAGAAGTCCCGAAAGAAGCGAAGCGCGCCGTATACATCTTTCTTGCCGCACTCGCCGTGATTGTCTTGTTCTCTATCTGCCAAATTGCAGGTCACGATATTCGCCCCAAGCTCCCCACCGGTAAAGTCGTTGACGGCGTGATGCAAATGAAACCTCTCGCCATGAATATCATCATCCAGATTGTGATGATTTCGGCCGCTGCGTTCATGATTATTTGTTGCAAGGCAAACCCCAAGAAAGCTGTGGCAGGAGCCGTGTGGCAAAGCGGCATGGTCGCCGTTGTCGCCATTTACGGAATCGCCTGGCTTGCCGACACCTACTTTGCAAACTACATGGACGTAATGCAAGGCGGTCTCAAGGACATTGTGCAACATTACCCATGGGCCATCGCATTCGCCTTCTTTGCAGTGAGCGTGCTGATCAACTCGCAGGGCGCCGTGGTGGTCGCCATGCTCCCGCTTGCCTACAGCCTCGGCATCGAAGGCCCCGTGCTCCTGGGCGTGCTCCCGAGCGTATACGGCTACTTCTTTATCCCGAATTACCCCTCGGACATTGCAACTGTGAACTTCGACCGTTCGGGCACCACCGTCATCGGCAAATATCTATTGAACCACAGTTTCATGCGCCCAGGCATGGTGAGCGTCATCGTCTCTACCATCGTGGGTACAATCCTGGTGAAAATTTTCTACTAAAAATTCGCTTATTTGTAACAAATGTCAGATAAATGATATTTTATCCGCTCATTTTGCTATTCGTCGCAAACATTTTTGCGACGTATTGAACTTTTTAACCAAAAACCTATTTTTCACGCATGAAGTTTAAACATGCAACATCATTCATACTTAGCTTTATATTCGCGCTGTTTTCCACAGGCTGCGTTACAACGAATGTTCACAAGTTCCGAATGACGGCTTCTGAATCCCCAGAGGTCCATGGGATAAACACCTATCAAAAAGACAATACCGGATCGTGGCGATTCACGGGGAAGGTCAATTACAACCGCGATAAGAACGTGGACATCACCAAAAACGCTTCAGAATCAGCGGACCTCGATAATCTTTTTACCGCAATGAAATTCAAGAGCGCGGAATACATATTGGGCGGAATTGACTTCAGCGGAAAGGTGGACTATCTCTATAAAGGAAGTGACTATGTCATTGGAGGCGGCCTAGGTTACAAAGACGGAATCTTTTCTCATCTTACAGTAGGCGCAAATTTTTCGCATTTTGAGTTCGGTGCCTTCATCGGAATGTACAGCCAATACAGCAAAATCGAATATTGGGGCGAAACGGGAGAAAACTGCGGAAATTCTGATGGCGATTGTGAATCTTTCGATGACCACGAATACAGTCGCAACTCTAGCATTTTTGCAGGAATGTACGCTGGATATTATTTCGACAAACTGTTCTTCAATTTGAGCGTAAGTTCCTACAGGCCGTACCCCAAAATAAACGGAGCCAAGCTAGATGTTCCCGGCATCGCGACAGCCTACCTCACCACAGGATACAGGCTTAATCGGTGGCTTGAATTCAGCGTAGGAGGAATCGTTACTTATATAGGCACTTCCGACTCGCAAGACAACTTAGGCGTTACCAGCGGCATAAGCCTTTACCTATAGTCTGCTAACGCAGAGGCATTCTGTTTCCTGAACGAACCAAAAATTTTCTTTTTAAGGGACGAACCATCGCCCCTTTGTTGTATATTTAGAGAAGAATCTCCCACCTTAAAGGCGGTACTTTATGCTGATGGAAAAGATTGCATCCCCTGCAGATGTGAAGAAGATGGACATGGAAAGCCTCAAGGCGCTCGCGGCAGAAATCCGCACGGCCTTGATAAACAAGATTTCACATTGCGGCGGGCACTTGGCACCAAACCTCGGATTTGTAGATGCCACCATCGCATTGCATTACGTTTTTGAATCGCCCAAGGACAAGATTGTCTACGATGTCAGCCACCAGAGTTACACCCACAAGATTTTGACTGGACGCGCCGAGGCATTCCTGAATCCGGACAAATACTGGAGCGTTACGGGATACACCGAACCCTGCGAAAGCGAACATGACCATTTTATGATTGGCCATACTTCGACCTCGGTGAGTTTGGCGCTCGGTCTTGCAACCGCCCGCGACATTAAGGGTGAAAAGGGGAATGTAATCGCTGTCATCGGAGACGGCTCGCTCAGTGGCGGCGAAGCATTCGAAGGCTTGGACAACGCCGGCGAATATGCCACCAACTTTATCGTCGTGGTAAACGACAACGAAATGTCCATCGCCGAAAACCACGGCGGCCTTTACGGAAGTCTCGCAGAACTTCGCGCCTCACAGGGCAAGAGCGAAAATAATTACTTCAAGAGCCTCGGCTTTGACTACCTGTATGTAGAACAAGGTAACGATATCGAATCGCTCATCGCCGCATTCAAGCAGGTGAAGGATTCCACAAAGCCCGTGGTCGTACATATTCACACGCTCAAGGGCAAGGGCTACAGCTTCGCCGAAAATTCCAAGGAAGGATTCCACTGGGCAGCACCGTTTGACATTCCGACCGGTGTCGTGAACTGGGGCAATGGCGAATCGTACGGAAACATCCTTGGCGAATACCTGATGAAGAAAATCAAGGCGGATCCAAAAGTCGTCGTGATCCATTCCGCGGTTCCCGCAGGCATCGGATTCTTTGCCGACCGCCGTAAAGAAGCGGGCAAGCAATTCATTGACGTAGGCATCGCCGAAGAGCACGCTGTGGCTCTCGCCTCGGGCCTTGCCAAGGGCGGCGCGAAGCCGATTTACAGCACCCACGGCACGTTTATCCAACGCACCTACGACCAGCTTTCGCAGGACCTTTGCGCGAACAACAACCCCGCAACGATTCTTGTGACCATGTCTGGCGCCGACGGCATGAACGATACAACACACCTCTGCATTTTCGACATTCCGATGATGAGCAACATCCCAAATCTGGTGTACCTCTGCCCCACTTGCGTGGAAGAGTCAATCGCCATGATGGATTACGCCATCGACCAGACAAAACACCCGATGGCCATCCGCATTCCGAACGGAGTCACACACCGCAGCGTAAAATTCGACACGGATTATTCCAAGCTGAATACATACAAGGTAGATAAGCGCGGAAGCAAGGTCGCCTTGATCGGTCTCGGCAGCTACTACGCCCTCGCTGAAGAAGCCGCAGCAGAACTCGCGAAGCAGGGAATCGATGCAACGATCATCAATCCGCGTTTTGCAACGGGCATCGACGCAGAAATGCTCACGGGATTGCTCGCCGATCATCAAGTAGTCGTGACGCTGGAAAACGGCGTTATCGACGGCGGCTTCGGCGAAAAGATTGCACGCTTCTACGGCAACACCGACATGCGTGTGCTCGTAAAAGGACTCAAGAAGGAATTCTACGACAAGGTACCTTACGGTGAACTCATGGAAAGGAACCGCCTCACACCCAAGCAGATTGCAGAAGATGTGACATTAGCTACAAAATAATGTCACCTATACTAGAATCGTCATTTTCACCCGAAATAAGTGTATATTTCGGGTATGCCTATCTCGCAGCATATATTCCGACTCATGCTACCCGCACTCCTGTGGGGAACAGTAGAAGCAAACGCAGCTGGAATCGCGGGCGTTTTTGACGCAGGCTGGACAACCGCCAACCAATCGCAAGATTCCATTACGCACATGCACCAACGCTTGCACGCACTCGGCATGGATCATGTCGTGTTGCAATATGCTGCTGTCGAGGCAACACACCTGTATTATCCTTCGGAACTGGACTTTCTACAAGACACTCCGTCCAAGGACAATCAACTATTCCCCAAAAGTATCGAGGCCGCAAAAACAGCCGGCACCAAACTCTGGCTCGGGCTCTACTACAATGATTTAGAATGGTTTGCCTCAAGCATTTTGAATCTATACACGCTGAGTCAAAAAATAAAGCAAGTGATTGACGAACTTCATTCTTTATACGGCAACGAATCCGTTATCGAAGGCGTCTACATCCCCCAAGAAATTGCACGAAGCTATTGGAACGCAAAAGATATCGCCAAAGTCATGAGAATAGTCACCAAAGCCGCTCAAGAAAAAGGCTGGAAGATCATGACGGCTCCGTTCTATAACCAGAATCTGGACACACCTGAGGAGCTACAGACATTTTTCGAAGAACTTTTTGAAGCGGAATTCAAGCCCGACATTATTGCCGTGCAAGATGGCATCGGCGCAAGCAATCCAGACTACACTCCCCACGCCGAAATTGAAACTGTTGGCAACTACGAACGCGCCCTAGCGCAGGCCTGCAAAAAGTACAATATCGAATTCTGGGTCGACATGGAACTGTTCCGCACAGACGATTCTCACGCGCTTGCCGACAAGGCGAGACTCTCGGCGCAACTCGACACCGCCTACGCCGCAGGCGCAGAGAAAGTCATTGCCTACGACCTCTCCGTCCTCGGGAATGCAGGCCTCGATTCCCTCGAAAAATGGAAACTCGGCAAAGGAAGCGGAACAGCCGCTATCGCAAAACGACGCGCCCCCAAAACAAATGCGCAACCAGGCACGCACAAATACTACAAACCGGACGGAGCAAGAGCCCTGCCCGGCCAAAGGGTAAAAAAATTCTTGAAATAAAAATCGGAAAACGGACCGGATCTATTTTCTCTACTTCACACATCGAACCGATCGCGCTTCGTCTTTGCCGAAGGCGCTGAGCTTGGCGGCCTTGATGCTAAAATCCAGAAGCATGTAGTAAGCAAGGCCATCGGGTGTTTCGACGGCGCTCCAAATGTGCGCATAGCCGCCGATGCCGTCGAACTTGCCGTTGCCTTGCCTGTAGCCCGCGGGCAGAGCATTAAAGCCGTAATCATCCGAGCCGTTCCCTTTCTTGAACCAGCCGATTGTCGACTTAAGCGCGTAGCCTGCCACTTCCGCGCCACCAACATTTGCAATCAGTTTTTCGAAATCTGCGCTGTCGGGCAAGTGCCAGCCTTCGGGACAAACGGTGCGAGCCATATCCCAAGTGTAAAGCCGCCCGTACCTGGAGCAATTGCGATTCTCACCTTCGGGACATGCACTCCCTTCAACTTCGTAATTCAAATTCTCGGCCATCCAGGTCTGCGAACCGATTTGTACGATATCGTAGCGTTGTCCGTCACGCGAGTCGGTAAATGACTCGGAACAGGCAACCATCAAAGCCACCAAGGAAATCAAAGTCAACAAAACAATAGAACGCATTATTTCACCTACCGATACTCGTCAATTGCTTTTTCTAGATAATGCCCAGATACAAATCCGCCAGTAATGCCGACAACAAAAGAAGCGGCCGAGCCAATGAAAAGATATTTGCTACAAGGATTTTCAGTCACAAATCCACCCACAAGCATCATTCCGCTAGCCCCTGCAAAAAGATATGCAAACGCCCTAATCCAATTAGACGTCTTAGCATAAGGTCTTGAATATTCATTCGCCAGCAAATGCCGCCTAATCTCGGACAAATCGTTCACGACTTTTCCATCTAGATAAAACTCCGTACCTATCAGCAAGTCATCGTAGTATATCATATGATGTTCGTTTGCAGTTTCTTCCACATCATCTTCCTGCGAAAAGGAATCGGTGGACGCAGGCAACACTTGTGCAAATAAAGCGCAAGAAAACAGAAGAACCACTTTAAACAAATTACTCATACGAATGCATTAATTTTAGAAAAAATAGCCCCCGGCCGTTAGGTCGGGGGCGGTAATTGTTCGCGGGGTTCACCCCGCCATTATTACTTCACGAAGGCGCCGTAGATGGCCTTGATGGCCTTCTCGGTATCGGCTTCGTCAACACCGGTGATAATGTTGATCTGCGAAGAACCCTGGTCGATGATGCGGACGTTGACCTTGTTGTCTGCGAGAGCCGTGAAGAGCTTTGCAGCCACGCCGATCTTGTTCGTCATGCCATGACCCACGGTAGCGATGAGCGAGATGCCCGGGAACACCTTGATACGGTCGGGGCGCATCTGCTGCGTGATGTCTTCGAGAACCACGTCCTGCACGGCGTCGAGAGCCTTGGAATCGACCACGATGCTCATGGAGTCGATGGCGCTCGGGCACAGTTCGTAGGAGAGGCCTTCGCTTTCGAGCACGGCGAGCACGCGGCGACCGAAACCGACTTCCTTGTTCATCATGGACTTTTCGATGTAGATCATCGAGAAGCCCTTACGGCCGGCAACACCCGTAATCGGGAGCTTTGCTTCTTCCGGAGTGGGGCCGATGATGGTACCCGGATCCTGCGGGCGGTTCGTGTTGCGGATGTTGATAGGAATCTTCTTGGCGCGGCACGGAGCGATAGATTCGTCGTGGAGCACAGAAGCGCCGGAATAAGCGAGTTCGCGGATTTCGCGGTAGCTCACGTATTCGATCGGCAGAGGATTTTCGACGATGCGCGGGTCAGCCATGAGCATGCCCGAAACGTCGGTCCAGTTTTCATACTTGGCGGCATCGATGCCGTTGGCAAGGATAGCGCCCGTAATGTCGGAACCGCCACGGCTGAAGGTCTTGACTTCGCCACGGAGGTTGCTGCCATAGAAGCCCGGCAGCACGTAAAGCTGGTTTTCATCAGACAAGGTCTTCGCGATGTCTTCGTAGGTCTTCGGCGTAATACGATACTTGTCGTCGAAGGTGATCAGCGGGAAGGTATCCACGAAATTTGCACCCAGGTACTTGGCCATGAGGCGTGCGCACAGGAATTCGCCACGGCTTACGAGGAAGTCGGTGCTGACGGATTCGGGGTGATTCTTGAGCTTGTCTTCGAGGCTGTCCAAGTCTTCGGTGAGCTTGTCACCGAGGCCGAGATCGTTGCAGATTTCGTCGTAGCGCTGACGGATCAGGTTCCACGGGGTCGAAAAGTCGAGGCCCTTGGAAGCGAGGTCGTAGGTGCTGTAGAGGAGGTCGGTAAGCTTGGTTTCCTTAGGATTGCGCTTGCCGGGGGCGGAAACGACGATGACCTTGCGGTTCTTGTCGGATTCAACGATGGCCTTGATCTTCTTGAACTGGCCTGCATCGGCGACAGAGCTGCCGCCGAACTTACATACGATTCTTTGACTCATTTTTTCCTTTTGGGCCACCAAACCTCTCGGCTTCGAGCGCAGCCGCTTTCCTCGCGACCGTCGTGCCCAAGCCTACCCATCTGGCCAGCCACTTTGGTTTACGGCGCCCTCTAAAAATTCATTTTCAAAAATTTGGCTGCGACTCATCGTGCAGTTTCGTCTCTCGAAGTGGTAAAGACTTCCAGTATTCACCACTTCTCGTTCCTGCCTGCACTCGGTCTCGCTCAAATTTTCTTCATCAAAGCAATTTTTAGCGGTCGCCTTTGTGTCTATGTCTGCGACGGGAAATCCATCGCGCGGGGTAAATTTAGCAACTCGGAATCACGATGTCTAGGGTTCTATTTATTATATTCTGGCAAATACACCTAAATCCTGCTTCTATAATGAAAAGAGAAGATATGAAACATTCTTTATTTGCTGCCACTGCAGCTTCAGCATTACTTTTGGCCGCTTGCGGTGACGACAGTTCTTCAAGCTCTACCTCGTACTCCCAATCGGGCTCACTTTTTGTAGACGAAGCCCAGCGGCTGATTGTAATGACCTCCGATGTCACTTATTTTGACCAATGCGTCGAAACCGAAACAGGCCTTGTCTGGAAATCCATCCCTCAACCCGCCAATGTCGATTCCTCCATTTATACATTCCTTGGCGATACATTAGTACTCTTTGACATTGACCAAGGTTTACCTAGCCACTATGGCGACATGTTTGTGGGCGGTTCCGCCGGCGATATTTACGGGACCTGGACCTATCTTCCTTGCATTTACGATAGCCAGACTAACGAAAGGGATTGCTACGAAGACCGTTATGTAACACGAGCCCTTAAGCTTAGCCAAGGCAAGGTTGAGACCAACATCGATTACCATTTTGACGCCTATCTGTCTGACATGGAAGCTAAGGGCTACATGAAATCCTACTTCATGGAACAACTATACAACGCCCTGAGTAACGGCGACCATGTCTATGCCGACGCTTCCGATATCTTTGGTATATATGACGCTGAAGATTACGAATACTTTGCAAGATGTATCGAAAGAAACAATGTTCAAATCATAGAAGAAACAAAGGAGAGCCAGACCTTCAAAATTGGCGAAAAGACATATACTGTTACCGTCGAAAAAGCAGACCTGTCCTTTGAATACAACTTTAACAAAACTACCAACGAGGACGCAAGCGTCAACGTAACCGACGGCACCACAACCTGCAACAGCCATACCGTGCAGAAAATCATGGACGAAAGCCTATGCAAAGAAGAAAATATGAAATACCTGAAAATCCGTAACGACGAAGACGAAGAATTCGCCTACGCGAGATACTATAGGAACAGCAACGACGCCGAATTCGAAGAATGCATCAAGAGGATCGCCGTGAAGCAGAACAACAGTTCATACGACGACTACGCCTTGTACAAGAAAGCCAATGACAAGAAGGAAGAATTCAAAAAGCGTTCCGAAAAGTTGCTCCGCAAGATGTCGAAGTATATCGGAAAGTAAAATTTATTATATTCTGGCAAATACACCTAAATCCCAAAAAGGAGAAAATATGAAACGCTCTTTATTTGCTGCCGCTGCAGCTTCTGCATTACTCTTGGCCGCTTGCGGTGACGACAGTTCTTCAGACTCGGTCTCGTATTCCCAATCGGGCTCACTTTATGTAGACGAAGCCCAGCGGCTGATTGTAATGACCTCCGATGTCTCTTATTTTGACATGTGCGTCGTAACCGAAACAGGCCTTGCCTGGAAATCTATCCCTCAACCCGCCACAGTCGATTCCGCCATTTATACATTCCTCGGCGATACATTGGTACTCTTTGATATCGACGAAGGCGACACTAGCCACTATGGCAAACTGTTTGCGGGCGGTTCCGCCGGCGATATTTACGGGACTTGGACCTATCTTCCTTGCGAATACGATAGCCGGACTAACGAAAAGGAATGCTACGAAGAAGAAGCCCGTTATATGACACAAACCGTTAAGATTAGTCAGGGCAAGCTTGTAACCACCATCGATTATCATTTTGACGCCTATCTTTCTGACGTGGAAGACGCAGGCTACATGAAGACTTACTTCATGAAACAACTGTATAACGCCCTGAGCAACGGATATCATATCGATGCCGACGCATCCGATATCTTTGACATCTATGACGCTGAAGATTACGAAGACTTTGAAAAAAGCATCAAAAGAAACAATGTCCAAATCATAGAAGAATCAAAGGATAGCCAGACTTTCAAAATTGGCGAAAAGACATATACTGTCACCGTCGAGAACGCAGAACAGTCTTTTGAATACAATCTTTACGCTACAACCAACGTGGACGCAAGTGTCAACGTGAGCGACGGCACCAAAACCTGCAACAGCCATACCGTGAGAAAGGCCATGGACGAAAGCCTGTGCAAGGTAGAAAATATGGAATACCTGAAAATCCGTGACGACGTGGACGAAGAATACGCCTACGCAAGATACTATAGAAACAGCAACGAAGTCGAATTCGAAGAATGCATCAAGAGCATCGCCGTGGAACAGACCAGCAACTCATACGACGACTACTACGACTACACCTTGTACAAGAAAGCCAACGACAAGAAGGAAGAATTCAAGAAGCGTTCCGAAAAATTCCTCCACAAGATGTCGAAGTATATCGAAAAGTAAATTTCGATTCCAAGATTCCTAGAAGCCACCGGCCACCAAAGTGCCGGCGGCTTTTTTGTAAAAAAACAGGGGCGAATGTAAATTATTCGCATTTTTGGTATTCAGTGCCTCTAAAAAAGCGTGTATAGTATAGAGGCCCTATGAACAGACATGAATCCTTATTACGTATCGCGGCAAGCTCCGAAATATCGGTACTGCTGCTTGGCGAATCTGGCTCTGGCAAAGAAGTCGCCGCCCGCTTTATCCACGCCCACAGCAAACGCTCGGAGAGGCCCTTTATCGCCCTCAACTGCGGAGCGGTGGCCAAGGGGCTTTCCGAAAGCATCTTAGAAGGACACTACAAGGGAGCCTTTACCGGCGCCACCGAAGAACGCCTGGGAATCGTGCGCTCGGCGGCTCACGGCACCCTATTCCTCGACGAAATCGGCGAGATGCCGCTAGAAATCCAGTGCAAACTCTTGCGAATCCTGCAGGAACGCTCCGTCATGCCGCTCGGCAGCTGTACCGCCCTCCCCGTAGACTTCCGGCTAATCTGCGCCACCAACCGCGACTTGCGTTCCGAAGTCCGGGCAGGGCGCTTCCGCGAAGACCTTTACTTTAGACTGAATGTATTCCCCATCAAGATTCCGCCCCTGCGGGAACGCGAGGACTTCGCTCACATCGCCCAAGAAATCTGGAAAGAAGTCGGTGACCGCGTCCCGCTTTCCGCCTCCGAAATCAAGCTCCTGGCACGCAAGGAATGGCCCGGAAACGTCAGGCAGCTCAAGAATGTTCTGCAACGCTACTCCCTGCTCAAGCCCTACGAAACGACATTGTCCAAAATATTGGAAGAGGAATTTTTTGAGCAACCTGAAATCTGTTCTGTCGCCGACACCGCCACCCTTTACAACACAAGCCCCACCCGTCGCAATTCCAGCTCTCCCGAATGGAACCTGATCTATTCGGAACTTTCAAAAAACAAGGGCAACAGAAACGCCACGGCAAAAAAATTAGGCATCAGCCGAGGATGCCTATATTACCAAATCAAAAAGCACGGAAGCTAGAATCTCATGCCTAGGGTCAGATAGTGATATCCGCCGTCAAAGGCCTTCTTGGGACTGTAGCCATAATCGAAGGTAATCATCCCGAAATTCAAACCGATACCCGCACTCACGCCATCTTCGGTATCGGGGCGAGCGGCATAACCCACGCGCAGCAACAGCGTCTGCATGTAATCCAGCTCGCCACCAAAGCGCCATTCGGGATCCTGCATGTCGGCACGGCGGTATGCGTCTGCAGACACATGAAGGTTCCATTCCCTTTCCAGGCTAAAGAGCTTCGCTATGGGCAAAATGCCCGTAATACCCGCCTGCAAGGCCATGGGCGCCGTTTCTTTTTCACCATCGTAGTCGCTCATGTAACCGAAGTTCGTGAGCGTTGCGCCAAAGGCAAAATACTGGTTCACATGATAGGCGCCACCCACATCGCCAAGGAGGGCAATCGCCGATTCGTCGTCGATGGTCTGCTGGCTAAAGCGTGCAGAAAAGGCCCAGTTGAACGCATCGGCCCTATTACCGAGACCTGCCTGCAAGGCCCATGCGTATGCACCGTAATCAGAAGTCTTGAATCCTTCTTCGTCGCGGCCCTCGATTCCGTCGTAGCCTAAAAATTCAACACCCGCCGAAAACGTCAGCGGATAATTAAACGCCGCAAAAGGGAGCGCCACATAAGCCGTCGTATAGTCGTCGGCAGTATATTCGGGGAAAATAATGTGGTTGATGCCCGCCTCGGCTTCGGCCACGCCGTTCATCGCCAGCGGATTCCTCAAAACATCAGAAGCATTGGTTGCATCGGCGACGCCCGCCCCCGAAAGAGCCGCCGTCCTGGCCGACACCTGCATACTCAGGTACTTCATGGTCACCGCACCCGCATCTACATTCCAATGCTCCCCGGCAAAGGCAAGGGAACAGGCAACGAGACTTAAGGCGAGGATCTTCTTATTCATGCCCTACAAGATACAAAATTTCGAGATTATTCTTCTGGTCGATTATAATGAATTATTGCAGAACTATAGCTCGCATGAGACACAAGCATCATTACCGCCCCAAACGGAATGGAGACAACGCCTCCCATCATCAAAAAATGGCCATAATTCTTGTCATTTACCATGGCAACACCACCCGTCGCAATCAAGGCCGCAGAGGCGATCGCCATAAACACTCCTGCCGCATGCATTTTCTTGCTCGTTTGCAATTGCGCTTTGGCCTTTTCGCGCTCCATCAAGGCCCCTTGAATGTCACGGCCCGCGTTATAGCTATCCACCTTCATGTTCTGCACTTCGTAATATTCAAAGAACGACAGCCACAAAAGCGGCACCATGGCAGCGCTACCTACCAGAACGTACTTTCCGCCTTTCTGCGACGCGCTTACGCTCCCAGTAATTAAAGAAAGCAGTTCAAGCGTCACCATCGATATGCCGGAGTATTTCCAGAACTTGCCTTTAAATCGGTAGGAATCGTACCACTCTTCGCCTTCAAACAAAGGTTCAATTTCGTCGATAGAAACATCCCTGCAATCTAGCGTATAGGTCCACCCAACACCAAGCAAAACCAAGGGCGAGCCAAACTCATACCCCATTACATGGCGATCACTGGAGTCTTTTGGAGTTGGCAACACCTGCGCAAAGACCGCACAGGGAATCATGACAAGGAACAATACTTTTAGCAGGGATTTTATCACCACCCAAATCTAACAAATTAACATTCCCGCGTAAAGTAAAAAAAGTCCCGCGAAAATATCGCAGGACTATTTAAATCACGTTGATTCTAGCTTATTGCACGTCGCAGCCGGCGCTAGGATTTTGCCATCCATCTTCTGCGGGGGCTTCGCCCGCCTTCCAGCAATGGAGCGTATCGAGTACGTCGCCTTTCTTGAACGTGGACCAGTCTTCTACTTTCTTGATGTTGGTTGTCGTAGAAGTGTTGTATCGGGTCATGTAATGATCGATCAAGTACTGCGGGCATTCCACTTCTTCGATGTAGTAAGTCGGATTGTCGGCAGCCATGTACCAGTCGGCAAACCAGTTGCAACCGCGCAAAAGATTCGGGAGGCCGGCGTCACCGAAAGCCGCTTCGCACATATCCTTGATACAAGTCTGGTAACATTCCAGGGAACCTTCGGTACCGCAGTTTGCTTGTTTCTGGCATTCCGTAAGGAACCCGCCAAAACCAGCACCCCAGTTAAAATCGGCACCCTTGTTCACCTGGGTAGAGAGAGCGTCAAAGGCGCCCACGCCGCCACCCGGAACCATCAAGTCGAACTGCCCCGCAGGCAAATCCGCGTCTCCCCCAGAGACATCTCTACCGATGTTAGAGGCCATCACCACCAGGTGCTTGCCCTTAAGGGCCTTATGAGTCGCCTTGGGCGGGTTGTTTTCCATTTCGTGTTTAAAGTGACCATCATACTGCAAGTGATAGCATCTACCGCACTTACTGTCGGCGGTGCCCGCAACGTATGCATAGGCAAGAGTGTCGTTCACGGCAATAGGAGCCATGTCCGTGCAGGTGAACACGCCCTTTTCCTTTTCATCACCGCAGGCGCTTCTGGTACCTTCGTAGCCGAGCCAAGACCTACTGACATTACCCAAGGTAAAGGTGGGGACTTCTACATCGTGAATGTTGCAGTTACGCGCCGTGGCAAGATCAGCGAGATAGGCCTCATCGGAAGACAAATCCGCACGAGTTGTATCGTTTTCGCTTTCCCTAAGCCAAGAGCAATGCGGCTTGCAGGCGTCCCAGTAGCGGGTATTCCAGCCGCGTCTTGCCGTAGCGCTAATGTCCTTGGTGTATTCAGCCGAAGGTGCACCGTAAGATTCAATTGTCGGGAATCCATCGGGGCCAAGTTCTGGATCCGTATTCACGGAACTGCTGCTTGTTACAGGGTCAGCGCCCGCGCTCGATGTCGGGTCAGACGGATTCGCGCCGCCCGCACTCGAAGTCGGATTATTCGGATTGTCTGGATTCTGGCCATTGCCGCCAGCCGAAGAAGTCGGCACATCCGGATTTTGACCGTTGTTGCCCGGATTGCTCGAGTCAGTCACGCCACTCGAAGAATACGGGTTATCGATTACGCTTGCACCCGGATCCAGAATCGGATCGGTCGCCTTGTTCGAAGCGGCATCGTCGCCACAGGCACAAATCATGGCGACCGCACTGGCCGCAAGCATGGACTTGAACAGTTTACGTTTCATAAATTCTCGCTACGGGGCGTAAGACTAGTAACTCTTGGCCTTGTCAGCAGCTAACTGGGCCGGGTCGCAGTGTTCACCCTGGGCATTGGGAGTCCTGCTGCAGGCATCCGTGGTAATGAATTGTCCGTCCCCTTTATAGTTGTCCCACTTTTCAGAGTAAAGGATATTGGTTTCAAGCTCCAGGCTGAGGGTTGTCCGGTACTTATCCACCAAATACTGGGGGCATTCCACTTCTTCCCAAACGAAGGAAGGATTGTCCGCGGCCTCGAAGAATGTGGCGAGCCACTTGCAACCACGATTCAGGTGAGGCCATACAGTGGAGTCAAATACGGCCTCGCACTTTTCAATCACGCACTCTTGGTATTGTTCCTTGGTAACCTGCCAGTAACCCAGTTTCTGCATGCAATAGCTCAGGACGCCACCATTGTTGCTACCGAGTTCTTCTGGAGTCTTGCCAATCTGCGTAGAAAGAGCGTTAAAGATACCAACACCGCCACCCGGAACAAGCAGGTCGAACTGGGTACTATTAGCATCGACATCATGACCGATATTGGAAGCCATGACGATCATGTGCTTGCCCTTAAGGGCTAAATGAGTTTCCTTTACATCTGGGCCATCACTACCCTTATTATTGGTGCTGCCATCATACTGCAAGTGGTAGCACTTGCCGCAACCCTGGTTGCTGGGGCCAGCCACAAAACCATAGGACAAAGTATCGTTCACTTTAATGGGAGCCATATCGGTACAAGTGAAGGAACCACCAGCGCCAACTTCACAGGAGCTGGGCACACCTTCCATGCCCCACCAGTACTGCTCCAGGCCCCTGCTCAATGTGAACGTGGGAATTTCAACGTCATGGATGTTGCAGTTCCTTACCGTGTAACCCGCAGCTGCATACGCGGCCTGGCTGGAAGTATCAACATTATCCATCCAACTGCAGTGAGGCTTGCAAGAATCCCAATAGCGGGAGTTCCAGCCCTTTTGGGTCGAGCCTGCCGTCAGGAGGTTCTTATAGGCCGCGACAGGATACTTCTTGATGTCTTCTTCGGGGTTACCGCTCGGCTTGACAGGTTCCGCGCTGCTAGAGCTAGTTTCTACAGGTTCAGTACCCGTGCTCGAAGTCGGTTCCGTGCCGCCTGCGCTAGAGGTCGGATCATTCGGGTTCTGGTTATTGCCACCAGCAGAAGAAGTGGGATCACCCGGATTCTGGTTGGTACCGCCCGCACTAGAGGTCGGATCGTTCGGGTCCGTCACCATAGACGAAGAACTGAACTTTTCGATTGCACCCGTGTTCGGGTCGATAGTCGCATTTGCAGGACAGGAAGTAAGGGTTGCAACATCCACATTCTGTACAACAATATTGCCACTCAAATCCGCAATAACACCCGTGGCAGAGTCGAAGTGGCCAAACGGTTGTCCTGCAGCATCAGTCACGTTGCCATTATCATAAATGACCACGTCAGCGGCACCCGTGTTAAAGACCCAAGCATTATCGGCCGTCACGACAACCTTTGCGCATGCACTATCTGTAATCGGATTTACAGGATTGCTGGAAGCGGAAGAATCATCGCCGCAAGCACAAATCATGGCGACCGCACTGGCCGTAAGAATCGACTTGAACAGTTTACGTTTCATAAAACCTCTTTTTATGCGCCAACCCCAATATTGGCAGTTTACCTTCTAAAAATAAATTTTGTACCCCGAATTTCAAAGCGAAAACAGCTTTTTAAAACATTAAATGTTCTCTATATGTACACAAAACCCCGGAATATGAGAACTGCGTCACGCAATTTTACCCGGGGTTTTAACGACCATTCCGAGCAGGTTATAATTAACCTGCCCTTTATGGTCACACTTGTGCGCAACCCCCCGGAATATGAGAACTGCGTCACGCAATTTTACCCGGGGTTTTAACGACCTTTCCCGATTTATGAGAACTGCATCACGAATTTTTACCATTAACAAGAATGCAACGAGAATGTTAGTTTATACAAAAAGAAAAGCCGCCCCGACAGGAGCGACTTCTCTTAGTAAATTCTATTGGTTTAAGAAATTACTTTTTGCAGCTCTTCTTGCAAGCGCACTTCTTGGCGGGAGCAGCCTTGCAAGCCTTGCGCGGGTCACCGGCGTAGACAGCAGCCTTGCCGAGTTCTTCTTCGATGCGGAGCAAGCGGTTGTACTTGCAAACGCGGTCCGTACGGGAGAGAGAACCGGTCTTGATCTGGCCAGCGGCGGTACCGACGGCGAGGTCAGCAATGAAGGTGTCTTCGGTTTCGCCAGAGCGGTGAGAAACGATCGGAGCATAGCCTTCGTTCTGAGCGCGCTTGATAGCAGCGAGAGTTTCGGACACAGAACCCACCTGGTTCACCTTGATGAGGATAGCGTTGGCGATGCCAGCCTTGATGCCTTCGTCGAAGATGGTCGGGTTGGTAACGAACAGGTCGTCACCCACGAGGTTGATCTTGCCACCGAGCTTGTCGGTCATGACCTTCCAGCCAGCCCAGTCAGCTTCATCGAGACCGTCTTCAATGGAGAAGATGGAGTACTTGTCGATGAGCTTTTCATAGAGCTTCACCATGTCGGCAGACTTGACAGTCTTCTTGGTGCTCTTCTTGAAGGTGTAGGTTTCCGGCTTGCCAGCCTTGGTGTTCTTGTCGCAGAATTCGGAAGAAGCAACGTCAAGAGCGATCTTGATGTCAGTGCCGAACTTGTAACCGGCATTGGTCGTTGCAGCCTTGAGGGCGTCGAGAGCCTTTTCGAGAGTCATCACGCCAGTGATTTCGTAACCGAACTTGTTCTTAGCCGGCTTGATAGAAACGCCAGGAGCGAAGCCACCTTCGTCACCAACGGTGGTGTCGAAGCCGGCCTTCTTCAGCACAGCCTTGAGGGCGTGGAAGATTTCGGTGACCATCTGGAGACCCTTGGAGAAAGTCTTGGCGCCAACCGGGGCAATCATGAATTCCTGGAAGTCGATCGGAGCGGAGGAGTGAGCACCGCCGTTGATCACGTTGCACATCGGGCACGGGAGCGTGAGCTTCTTGGTGCCATGAAGCTTGGCGATGTACTGGTAAAGCGGAAGGCCCGCATCCTTAGCGGCAGCAACGCAAACAGCCATAGAAACGCCGAGGATAGCGTTTGCACCGAGCTTGTTCTTGAGCATGCGGTTGCCGTCGAGAGCGATCATAGCGTCATCAACTTCGGTCTGCTTGGCCGGATCCATGCCAATGATCTTCTTAGCAATCTTGGTGTTCACGTTCTTCACAGCAGTGAGGACGCCCTTACCGAGGTAGGTCTTCTTGTCACCGTCGCGGAGTTCGCAAGCTTCGCGTTCGCCGGTGGAAGCGCCGCTCGGAACAGCAGCGTGACCGGTCACGCCGTTTTCGAGGGTAACATCAACTTCGAGAGAGGGATTGCCGCGAGAGTCGAGGATCTGGCGGGCAACAACGGATTTGATTTTAGAAGCCATTTTTTAGCCTTTTGTTTAGTGTGAAAATTTTTGTGCTGTAAATATAAAAAAGTAGGAAGTAGGAAGTAGACAGTCAGAAGAAAAAATGTGAAGATTTGGTGATTAATGGTTAGCAGAAAAAACGTCATTTTTCCACCACATGCCCGAAGAGTTCCCGGAAATCATCTTTTTTGTACAAAATAACACCCGGGGAAATCGACAACCTTGAGCCCCACCGCGCGCCCCGGGAAATCACCAAAGGCCAAATTGAAGAACGCATAGCGCTTTTCTTTTTTCAACGCGCGGGGAATGTCATAAACACCTGCATCGTCGATACGACGGCACCGAGGCATTCGCCATAGTCCTCCAGCCGAACCCGATTTCCGGCGGCATCTAGAAAAAGCCCCGCGTTCTCATAGTATCCGAGCGCCTTGACCTTGAGGTTATTGCGCCTAGCTTCGGCATCCTTGAATCCAGACGATTCTATCCACTTGCAAAATTCATCGACTGTCATAAGGCATCCATCATAACACTAGATACACTTTAATGCAAATATAAACAATTAAATCGTCTTTCACAAAATCCCGAACATATCTTTAAAACGTAAAACAACATCAACAGGCATTCAATGCCAATCGGGGTTTATATGAACAAGAAACTATTCCTCTCTATGTGTGTCGCACCCGTGGCGGCAATGGCCTTCCAGGTCGGCGCATGGGTCGGTGGCCCCGGACAATACCCGCAGCCCACGCAGCAGAATGTGCAGGCGTTCCAGGATTTGCAGGGCACGCACCTCGACCTGATCAGCTACTTTGCGCTCTTCGACATCAACGACTGGAACGCAACCGAAGAATACGCCAACGTCGCCAAGGAAAACGGCTCCACGCTGGTGGTCACCTGGATGGCGAACGGCTACAACGCCCAGGACCTGGTCGACGGTAAGGCCGACACCTATATTCGCGACTATGCGAAAGGGGTCAAGAACTACGGCGAAGAAATCTGGCTCAGGCCCCTCCACGAAGCAAACGGCGACTGGTACGACTGGGGCGTGGGTAAAGAAGGTGCCGGCAACACCGACGCAAACGTGGCCGAAGCATTCCGCCACATCGTGAATATCTTCCGCGAAGAAAACGTCACTAACGTAAAATGGGTCTGGACCACCAACGCCTCTAACGCAGGAAAGGGCTCCACGCTTACCGGCAACTACCCCGGCGACGAATACGTCGACTACATCTCCATCGACGGCTACAACTGGGGCAAATGCCAGAGCTGGTCCAGCTGGCAGACGTTCTCGCAAGTATTCAAGAAGGCCTACAACGCGCTCGCGAACATCGACAAGCCGCTCTTCATCGCCGAAATCTCCAGCTCCGAACTCGGTGGGAACAAGGCCGAATGGATTACCGACATGTTCGAGCACTTCGCTACAGACTTCTCCCGCGTTTTCGCGGTGATGTGGTTCAGCCAGAGCAAAGAAGCCAACGAAGGCGACTGGGCGCTCAACACCTCGCAGGCCGCCGTTGACGCCTGGAAGGCCGGCATCGCGAAGATGAAAGCCGCAGAACCCGACAGCGGCAACACGGCTATCAAGCCTACCGGGAGGGCCGCCGGCAACTCCTTTCGCCTGCAAGACGGCAAGCTCTACATGCAAACCGACAAAGCGCTAAAGGCTAGCGTCGTGCAGTTCGACTACCAGGGCCGCATTTTGTGGCGGAGCGCCGTACAGCACTTTGCCCCGGGAGTACACGCCATCGAAGTTCCCAGAACAAACACACAAAACATTTTCCGTCTTGACATCCAACACCATTAGCTGTTCTCGCAAGCTTTAATACTATTTTTGGGGCATGTACACTTTGCCCTACCGCAACGACATTGACGCCTGGAAGGGATTCGCTATATTGGCGGTTGTCCTTTACCATCTCGGCATCCTCAAAACAGGCTACCTTGGCGTAGACCTGTTTCTTGTCATCAATGGCTACCTAATCATCCCGTCACTCACGGCTAAAATCAATGAGCGTTGCTTCAGCTATTTCGGTTTCCTGAAAAAAAGGTTGCTCCGCCTTGCCCCACTCGTGATTATAGCATCCTCCGTATGCCTTGCTGTGGGCTACTCGGGCATGCTTCCCGATGATTACGAAAACTTATCCGAAACGGCTGTGGCTTCCAACTTTTTTTCGCAGAACATTCTTGCAAGCATCACCACCAAGGACTACTGGAAATCAAGTAACGCCTTCAGCCCGCTGATGCACATGTGGTTTGTCGGCATCCTGATCGAGTTCTATGTGGCATTTCCCCTGATTCTTCTCGCCCTGCGCAAGGTGACGCATTCCCTCGACCGTAAAAAGACGAACCTGCTGCTCACCTTCATCTCGGCCATCTCATTTGCCCTATTCATCAATCCGGACGTTCCTGTAGGCAATCGTTTCTACCTGCTCCCCTACCGCCTTTTCGAATTCACGCTAGGCGGTCTCATCGGCTGTAACATGGCGTCCATCACCACAAAAGTGGCGCAAGCCAGGGTTCTACGAATCTTGCAGTCGGCAGGGACAATCGCCCTTGTCGGAACAATCGTCCTTAGCCTCACCCACATCCATAGCGATTCCCTTGGACTGGAACTTTCGATTATCGGCGCCGAAAGTCCGGCACCGTTCTCATCCGAAACCGCAAGAAACCTTTTAATATTCTTCACGTCGCTATTTGCAAGCATCGCCATTTCACATAACTACAGCAACAGCAGGCTTGCCGTGAGCCATTTCGGCAAGATTCTCGAAATTATCGGTAAGGCAAGCCTCAGCATTTTCGTATGGCATCAAGTTATCATCGCGTTCTACAGATACTTTGTATCGCCCGAACTTTCAGTAACATTCTTCGCCTATTTCATCACGACACTAACCCTACTCACGTTCGCCTCTTTCCGCTACGTCGAAAAACTGAAATTCAACATCAAAAGCATCGCAGCCCTTATCGCCTTATTCTCGAGCAG
The DNA here is from genome assembly GCA_045221475.1 of Fibrobacter sp. Classification (GTDB taxonomy): domain Bacteria; phylum Fibrobacterota; class Fibrobacteria; order Fibrobacterales; family Fibrobacteraceae; genus Fibrobacter. The sequence goes on along the minus strand of JBGUWV010000085.1, from coordinate 851 downwards.
TACTGCATTCGCCCTGTTCGTCTACCTACACGCAGGCGTCATGCGCGACGTTCCCGAGCTGGACGTTTCCAAGAACAACCTACAGCGCAACATGTTCGCCCTGTACTGTGACCGCGTCTACGAATACGACAAGGACTTTCCAGCTGACGGGAAACCAAACATCCTTATAGTCAACACCTCATTTGCAAGGGACTTCGCAAACATGCTGCTGGAATCAACATACAAGGACAGAGCGAACATTTCCTATGCAGCCGAATGGAACAAAAACCTACTCCCGCGAGTCCGCAAAAGCGACATCATTTTTTCGTTCGGATTCAAGAGTGAGGTTCCGCAATACGTTTTCGAGAATCTGAATCCGACAGCCAAGATCATGGGTATCGGCACTAAGAGTTTCGGATTCACGAACGGCAACATCTACGCCAAGCGCAACTCTCCCGGCTATTTTGAACAAACTCTTCCACTATACCGCGAACTTGAACAAGCGAACCGTCAAATGAAGCAAAGCTGGAACGGGGACTACATCGATCTCGTAGCGCTCTCGCTCGATAGCAACGGGCGCATCCGTATTTTCACCCCTGAACACAAGTTCATAAGCCAGGACTGTAACCACTTCACGCAAAACGGCGCAAAGCATTTCGCCTCGCTCATCGATTGGCCCAAGCTCCTTGGCCGCTAAAAATTTTAAGTACATAAGTCATTTTAGCAACATCTCATAAAACAGAAAAGCTCCGCTTTTAAGCGGAGCCTTCCTCTAGGATAATTCTGTGCTAATGCAAGAATTAGAAACGGAAGTGGGCGAAAGCCTTGTTGGCTTCGGCCATCTTGTGCGTGTCGTTCTTCTTGCGGACAGC
>JBGUWV010000084.1:0-10282 GCA_045221475.1 Fibrobacter sp. | reverse complement strand
GGCGACGAAGGAGACGCTTTCTTTCTCCATTTCATTACGAAAGCGGCAGAGCCGAGCGCAGAGCGAAGCGGGGAAAGAATGCAGGGTATAAATAGATTGTTTAAACGTGCGGCCCCAACGCGTAGGGGCAGACCCCCGTGTCTGCCCGAACAACAGCGAACAACCTGCATGCCAACAACCCGTCCATTTACCCCCCCAAATTCTCGGGCAGACCGTTTGCTACCCTCCTTCGGAGGGGCTGGGGGAGGTAGTCTGCCCCTACAGTTGGCTGCAAAGCATACGTCCCTTTTCTCCCCTTTTCTCCCCTTTAAGCCCTTTAAACCCTTATAAAAAAATATTCCCTAAACATGAAATACGACTTCGACAAACCCATCAACCGCCAAGGCACCCACTGTGTGAAGTGGGATATGGCCCCCCATTACCCTCAGGCGCCCACCCCCAACCCCTCCCCAAGGGAGGGTAGCTTAGACACCTTTCCTCCTGATGATGCAACCTCCAAAGCTAACCAAGCCCCCCTCCCTTGGGGAGGGGCTGGGGGTGGGCTCATCCCCCTCTGGGTCGCCGACATGGACTTCGAGGCTGCTCCCGCCATCCGCAAGGCTTTGCAGAAGCGCGTCGAGCACGGTGTCTTCGGCTATGCCATCGTCCAGGACAGCTACTACGATGCTGTCATCAACTGGTATGAGCGTCGCCACCAGTGGCACATCGAGCGCGAGTGGATACAATACACCACGGGTGTGGTGCCCGCCATCTCGGCAGTTATCAAGGCACTCACCATGCCTGGCGAGCGCGTGCTTATCATGACTCCCGTCTACAACTGCTTCTTCTCCTCCATCCGCAACAACGGGTGCGAGGTTTTAGAGAGCAAGCTCGTGCCCGTCAACTGCGCCCCCACGCAGGAGGCCGCGTCGCCCACTCTCACCTACTCCGTCGACTGGGACGACTTCGAATGCAAGTGTGCCGACGAGAAGTGCACGGTGTTCCTGCTTTGCAACCCGCACAACCCAGCCGGCCGCGTATGGACCCGCGAGGAGCTACAGCGCATGAACGACATCTGTCAGCGCCACCACGTCCGCATCATCAGCGACGAAATTCATTGCGAACTCGTCATGCCCGGCCATGAGTTCGTCCCGTTTGGAAGAGTATCTACTCCCCTCCCTTTACGGGAGGGGCAGGGGGGTGGGTCTGCTGGAGCTGGGTGGGTCATCTGCTGCTCCCCCTCCAAGTCATTCAACACCGCAGGCCTGCAGATGGCCAACATCATCTGTGCTGATGCGGAAACGCGTCGTCGCATCGACCGAGCCATCAACATCAACGAGATCTGCGATGTGAATCCGTTTGCACCACTCGCCGTCGAGGCAGCATACAACGAGAGCGAGGACTGGATCGATGAGCTCAACCAGTATCTTTGGGGCAACTACCAGGCACTCCTCGCGTTCTTTGCCGAGCAGCTGCCGCAGCTGAAAGTCTTCAAGCTCGAGGGCACCTATCTCGTGTGGGTCGACATCACCGCATTGCGCGTCAGCGCCGATGAAATCGAGGAAAAACTCCTTCGCGAAGCCCACGTATGGGTGAACAGTGGCACGATGTATGGCGCCGATGGCTACATCCGAATCAACATCGCCACGCAGCGCGCCCGGCTGATGGAAGGACTCAAACGCATGGCCGCCGTTCTTGCCCCCTAACATAGGGGGTTGGGGGTCTCTTCAAGCCCCCTAACATAGGGGGTTGGGGGTCTCTTCTAGCCCCCCCAATGGTTCAAGTGGTTCAAGTGGTTCAAGTGGTTCAAAACCCCAAAAACAGAAGATGATATGAATAATACTCGAGACCCCCAACCCCCTACGTTAGGGGGCTATAGCTTCGAAGTCTGCGCCAACAGCGTGGAGAGTTGCATTGCTGCACAAGAGGGCGGTGCCGACCGTGTGGAGCTCTGCGCCGGCATCCCAGAGGGTGGCACCACGCCATCCTATGGCGAGATCAACCAGGCACGGCACGTGCTCGACGAGGGTGCGCGCCGAGGACTGAAGGCCACACGCCTGCATGTCATCATCCGGCCGCGAGGCGGCGACTTCCTCTACACGGAGCTCGAGCTGAGACGCATGGTCGACGACATCCGCACCTGCCGTGAACTCGGCGTCGACGGCGTGGTCTTCGGCTGTCTGCGCCCCGACGGCACTCTCGACACCGAGGCAAACGCACGTCTGCTGGAGGCCGCCCATCTCCCACCCTACTGGGCTGGCGTCAGGGGCACCGCCACCTTCCATCGTGCCTTCGACCGCTGCGCCAATCCCACTGCAGCCCTCGAGGAGCTCATCCAGCAGGGCTTCGACCGCGTGCTCACCTCCGGCCAACAGCCCACGGCCGAGCAGGGCATTCCCCTACTCCGCCAGCTGCAGGAGCAGGCCCTCGGACGAATCGTCATCATGGCAGGCTGTGGCGTGAACGAACAGAACATCCGCCGCATCCAAGAGGAAACGGGCGTCAGCGAGTTCCACTTCTCCGCCCGCGAGCCACTCCGCAGCCAGATGCAGTTCTCCAACCCCGATGTCTACATGGGAGCGAAAGGTGCCGACGAAGACACCATCCTCCGCACCACCGCCCGCCGTGTCAGCGAAACCATCAAGCAATTAAGAGGTAATAGGTAAGAGGTAACAGGTAACAGGTAAGAGGTAACAGGTAAGAGGGGAAAGGTTATAGGTTAAAGGTTATAGGTGAAAGGGAATAGGTGAAAAGCCCTTCGGGCGTGCAAAAGGTGTAAAGCGCCTTTGGCGCGTGTAAAGCCCTTCGGGCGAATAAAGCAGCGGAGCTGCGAACCACTTTAAACCTTAAACGCGCGAAGCGCTTTACCCGCTGCTCTGCTGCCTTACCCGTCCGCACACCCAGCGTTGTCCCCCTCCCTACGGGGGAGGGTAGGGGTGGGGCTCCTTACACGGCAGCTCCGCTGCTTTACCCGCGCTTTAGGACTTTACCCGCAGCTCTGCTGCTTTACTACTGGCCCCCGGAATTCTGTTTGTTGCCATATTCTACAAATGTGATTATTTTGCGATTATTCTATCCGTTATTCTGGCAAAGCTAAGAAAAATCACTCGCCATTGCGTCGTAATCATCTATCAAGCTTGTCGGGGTACTTGTCGGGGTACTTGTCGGGGTACATGTCCTGAACTTGTCGGGGTACTTGAGGGGGTTGCCAAATTCGGCTGCACACGCCATTTTTTTAGTTACACTCCCGTTTGTTTCTTGTAAAGAGCTGTCAAGGGTGCAAAATTGTCAAGGAACAAGTCAGTATATTTTAGGAAGAAATCAAAAATCTTAGGTTGGTCTTCTTCTGATAGGAAACTTAGGTCGTTTCGTTTGCTGATACGACAGGAGTTTTTATCATCAAGACGTTCCCAACATAATTCACCGATTTTTGATTCCAACTGATCTTTATGATGATAGAAGAAGTCGTATATTCTCTTATTTTCGTCTTTTGAACCAGTCTTGATATATATTTCAACGCGGCATGCTTGTCTACCAATGATAAGGTTGAAGGCCACGCCTGTAAGATTGAGTCCTCCCTTCCCCATCCAACTTCCAGTGGTCACGTTAGATGTTGCAAATTTGCCGTTTACTTTTTCATTATAATCGATAAACTTTTTCCAGAAGATGCTACGGTCGTTTTCCGTGCGTTTCTTGTTTGCTGCAATCAGAGAATCCACCTTCTTCTTTTCGGCCATCTTGATAGTATATTCCTCTGCCTCCTTAATAGGTATTATCTGGTCAAAATCTACCATCAATTTCCCATTATACATAAAGGGCGAAACTTTTACACAGCTAATGTCAATCCCAAAATTACGAAGCCACAAAACAGATGATGTCACCTCTTTTCGGAAATTGGCTGCAACGAATATCATCCGTTGTGTGTTCTCAGGATTTATTTGTATATCATCCAATTCTTCTACCTCGAAGAATGAAAGAAGCATTTCTTCGGCTTCCTCATTCGACTTCATCAGGTATTTAGCGTAAATCTCTATGATTTCTTCTTGCGACAAACTGGAGCAATAAGACGCATATTTTATCGCTTGCCATGTTACATCCTTTCCCGAGTCATCAAGTTTGTTTTCGATAACCACCAGCTTCCCAGTCTTATCGAGGGCCAACAAATCCAAACGCTCGTGTGTTTGGTCAAAACCATCAAACTCTTTTTGTATGATAAGAAGAGGCTCGCCCAACACTTCGGGTGATTTTGCAATCCACTCTTGAAGATGCTGTCGCTCCTTCAACTTTTGTTCTTTAAACGTCGTTGGCTCAGCATTAATTAACTGATTACCGTCCTTATCAAATATGTACATATTATATTTTAATCTGTTCTCTAAATTATCTTGTTTCTTCTTCTGCTGCTAATATATGCTCTTCTTCAGGCAGGACATAATGGTTAGTTGTACGGTCCTTGAGGTAAATATGGTTCAATGTAAAAGAAAGAGACCTTAATGTGCTTTCTCTTCTTTTAGGTTCCAACTGACATTCCCAAATAACAATAGTATGCCAACCCATTGTGGATAACTTTTGTTGTACTATTCTATCACGCTCTTGATTTCTTATTATTTTCTTAACCCAAAAATCACAATTAGTTTTGGGTATTCTGCAACATGGTGAGCTTTCAAATTGATAATTATTCTTTGTAGAGATAACTGACTCGAAGACTACATTATGGCCATGCCAGAAACAGCCATTTACAAAAATGCATGTGCGGTATTTCCTCATTACAATATCAGGTTTCCCAGGTAGCCGAGGATGATTCAACCGATATCTGAAGCCATTAGCCCACAAATATTTGCGAACCAGGATCTCAGGCTTGGTATCCTTTGAATGAACACCAGACATCATATTGTGCCTCTGTTCTTTTGTAAATGAGTTCATTTACGTTGCAAGATATATTCTTGAGGGTAAAGTAATAAAGCCCTTAAATCAATGGATTGTTCTATTGATGCAAACTCCTTATCATTTTCGAATAGTTTGCATACCTGATTAATCCACAAATCTAACTTGTTTGTCTTTCCATATAAGAAAGGATTGAATTCTAAATATTCTAATTCTTTATTGGTTTTCAAGCACGTTATAATAAATGGCATGAGCAATTGTAGATTACCAATAACTGAAGGCAAAGGATATCGTAATAGGCTCCCATTCAGATACTTCCACTGACCACCTGCAGAGAAGGCATCTCTAAGATGCAAATCTAATAGAAATCTATGAGTACATAACCATAGTGCCGCAGAATCATAGTCACCCTTTAAGACTTGAGGAAAAAGAATCGCCATCTGGGCTTTTAAATCCCTTTTCTCCATAACGGACTTATTACTCATTAGTGATATAGAAGGGGCAATGTCGTTTTCATCGGATTCGATAGTCTTTTTGCCAACCCACCAGGGCATTTCATGCTTGCCCTCCATCAATGACTTTCGAATGTAATAATCCCTAATTATTTCTATCTTATCTTCATGTTTGTGAAACTGACTATAGGGAACGTTTATCTTTTCAAAAATCGTCTTTTCCTGCTTATCTCGGATTTCCATGTCTATTATGTATCGAGGTGAATGTGTCACATGAACATTACTAAGACAATCTTGATAAGGGCGGCATCGGAACTCAGGAGGAGTACCTCCTAATTTTCCAAAAAGCATATAAATGTTTTCAACATTAGAGTCACGCGTATTCTCAACAATGCTACTGCCAGTTGATGTCCATTTATTCGATTGAGTGCTTTTAACCTCAACGCCAAAATACTTCTCAGTCATAATATCTGGGAAGCTATGACCTGAAACCAGTTTGATTTCTTCTGGCCTAAAAGGCGTGGATGGAGCAATCTCTTTCAGTAACTGCTCCGTAACTTCTTCCAATTGTGAAGGTGATATACCTTTATATAGTTTCGGATTTGCCGAAGAACGTTCGTTAAACCCGTCTTCCGTCATTTGCATGAATTCGGCAAAAGCGGCATTAGCCTCACTTATATCACGATTCCTAATCGCAATAATATTCTCGTCTGAATTTAAAAACCGAAATATCTTTCCCATAATGATTCTATTCTTGTTGCTATTTTATATGCCAAAACAGGAGGAACCGCATTTCCTATTATCTTATAAGCTCCACTTGAACTTACTTTCATTCCAGCTCCTGAAGGATTCTTCATGACAAATTTGTAATCAGGTGGGAACGTTTGTATCAAAGCGCATTCTCTCGGTGTTAATCTTCTTTCTTTCTTTCCTTCCGATAATTCCTTTTTATGCTTTCCACCATGTTCAGCGGACAAGCGACGATATTCAATGTTTCCATGGTGTTCCGAACGTATAGTTGGACCCAAACCATTTAGCTTAATCTCTGTTTGCCCTTGTCCGGTAGAAAGGAACTTCGCTTTTGAATATGTACGATGAGACAAGTCGAAGGAGTCTTCGGGCTCTGGTAAATCCTTTAACACGTCAAATGTTGTAACCGGGCGAAGTAAATCTTCTTCCTGAATAGTATATCCATGCGTCGGTTTGGGATATGGATTATACTCATCTGGTATTATTTCTGCCTCTAACGCTTCTCTCGCTTCAGGAAGAAGAACATCTTTTCGGATACCTATGAAAATCACTCTTTCACGCGTTTCTGGTACGCCATAGTTTCCCGCATGCAATACTTGCGGTGGGAGCACGATATACCCATTGCCGCCAGAAGTAGAAAAGTCTCTTTGGATTATATTTTTAACATCCCCTAAATTTACAAGACCTTTAACATTTTCTGCTATGAATATTTTGGGTAATGTTAAATCTATGACTTGCTTCATCCAATAATAAAGCATTCCTCTAGATTCTTCAGTCGGGGCATCGTCATTTCTTTTCTTCCCATAATCATCTTTTTCTGATTGCAACCCTTTACGTTTGCCAGCCACACTAAAATCTTGACACGGAAATCCTCCCGTGACGACATCAATATCTTTTGGGAATATATCAGCACCAGCTTTTTGCATTTTTACAAGCTCAACAATACTGTTATTATGATACAGCTCTTCACCATATCCAAATCTTCTCATATATGTAGTCCATGCGGCTTGTGCTTCAGGTAGAATATCATTTGCAAAGATAGTCCTAAATCGTGTCTTCCTTGTCATTACCCAGTCTGTCCCTAGACGATATAACACGTCGGGATCATCTGTTCTGAAAGAATGCTTATTTGCAATAAAGTGCCCTTCAAAACCTAGGTCCATTCCTCCGCACCCCGAAAAGAGAGATAAGACTCTTAAAGTGTCTTGGGGTAATTCTTCCTCGGCAAAACGCATAGGAATTTGATAATCAGACACAATGTCTGAAAACTCATTCAAAATAGTATAATCTTTCGTGTTCCTCTTTTTTATATTATTAGCCATAATCGTTGGATTAATATTCAAAAATAGACTTGGGAGAAGTCTTTTCGTTGTATAGTTGATTCATATCAATTGTATTCTAACCTGCAAAGATACAAACTTTTTTCTGAATATCCGCAAAGGGGAAGGGTAAAAATTTTGCGATGGCTGGTTTTCTCGTTCGGCGAACACGAATAGGCATGCAGGTCGGGGCACGAGGCCCTGACCTACATGGTGTGCGTGAAGGACGAGGAGTGGCTGTTCGGCTACTCGTCGAAGATGGCTGTTCGGCTACTCGTCAAAGATGGCGTCGATCTCCTTCGAGCGGGGCGGCATCTGGGCCGTCTGCTGGAAGCTCCACTTCTCCTGCGCGAGGTTCTTCAGGTTCCACAGCTGCTGGAAGAGGCTCCATTTGGCGTGGACGCCAATTTTCTCGGCGAAGGCCTCAGCGATGTACATGGCCTGCCGACGCGAGGTCTGGGGCGTGAGCTGGCAGTCGGCATCGACGAAGCCTGCGTCCTGCAGGCGCTGCCAGTAGACTTGTGCGCGCTCGGTGGCGAGTGGCTTTGGCAGGTGCTGTAGGGCGGCTGGCAGCTGCGGCTGCTCGTCGGCGGGTGTGTCGGCGGTGTCTCTGCGTGTGTCGGCGACGTCTTTGCGTGTGGCGGCCTCTACGAAGGCTATTCCCGACACGAACGGCCATAGCACGCGGTGTGGAATCTGCATGTAGAACAGTCGCTGGATGAACTGCCGGTGGTTCTTTTGCCAAAGGTCGTAGAGTCCTTCGGGGAATGTCTCGAGTTGCGAGCGCACGGCTTCGACGTCGTAGCCCTTCACATTGGGGAGCAGGTCGGGATGGGTGTCGGGACGGAGGAGGATGTCCATCCAGTATTGGCAGACGGCACCGCCGTGGAGGCTGCGCCCCATGCGGCCGACTGACATGCGCAGCTCGTCGGCGAGGCGTTTCAGCTGGGCATTGTTGCAGCCCTTCAGCCGCAGGTAGAGTCGGCGTCGGTAGGAGGCCATATCGGCACTGATGTCGTGTTGCGAGAGTGTGCAGAACTGTTCGAGCAGCGCAATGAAGTCTTGCTGCTGGCGGTCGTCCCACGTGGGTCGCTCGTCGAGGCAGTCCATGAGCTCTTGCGTCATGTAGTCGAGCTTCTTCCTTTCTTGCGTGGGCTTGAGCACGGGCCCGGTGTAGTGCCAGTCGGTGAATGGCTTCTCGGGATAGAGCTGCTTCACCGTGCCCACGGTTTCCACCTTGCACTGGAAGACGACGCACTTGTGTTCAACGTTGGCGGCGACGGCGGTTCCGCGCAACGAGGAACGGCCGCTGCCGATCAGCAGCTTCCATGCCTGTTCCTTGCTGTGGTTTGCTACATATCCGACGTGCCTGCCCTGCCAGTCGTAGGCTCTGATGGCAAGGGCGTCGACTTCGTTTGTGGGCTCCGGCCTTAGTGTCAAGGCGCGCCCAACAACCTCTGACATGAATTCGTCGAGGCATGCACCTACCTCATAATAAGGTAGTGCTACGATGTTTAGTTCTTTCTTTTTCATTGTAATAGTCTCCTTTCACTATTCCCTTCCCATCTCCCTATGAGGCGACGGGGGCAGGAATGGCTTCCATGGCTTGTGGCCTCCCATCTCCCTGGGGGCCTTCCCTCCCTTTTCCCTACGAGGATCGGGGCGGGGGTTTTAAGTTATTTGTGGCTGAAGGCTTTCACTTCTCCCTTCCCTTCTTCCCTACGAGGCGACTGGGGACGGGGGCTTGGTTCTCGTTGCTGAAGGCTCTCACTTCTTCCCACCCTTCTTCCCTGCGAGGCGACTGGGGCGGGGCTTTGCTTCTTGTCTGCCCTTATCTACTCCCTTCTTCCTACGAGAATCGGGGCGGGGCTTTATCGGGGGCGAAGGTAGCAAAAATTCTGCTCTCCTCCAAGACTTCGCCCCCGGAAAATCGTTCGCTTTCGAAAATATTAACTGAGTTTTTTTGACACTTTCCGCGTTTCCTACATCAACCTTTTCTCAAGGCATCCACCCCTAATCGTTTGACTCAGAAGCACTCACAAACCATCACCACACGACTCATGGCGAAGGGTGTTGCAGCAGCGCCGAATTAAGGTTTGTTAACAAAGAAAGGGCTTAAAGAGTTTAAAGGGGAGAAAAGGGCATAAAAGGGACGAATGCTTTTGCGTCCTACGGTTGGATGTGACGCAATCCGGAAGGCTAACTCTAAACTCTAAACTCTCCGCTCGGCTCCGCCGCTTTCTTAATGAAATGGAGAAAGAACTAGAAACAAGAAACTTAAAACTAGAAACTCTAAACTCCCCGACTGTCTCTAAACTCTAAACTCTAAACTCTAAACTCATACTTCCCCTATAGTTGAACTATGAGGTACTATGAGGTCGCATTTGTAACTTATTGATAATCAGTATACTATACCCCCTATATAGCCCCTATTATACCCCCTATTATACCCCCTATATAGGGGGATTATTATTTTGCCTTGAAGTAACTTTGCCGTCGCAATGATCTCACAGAGACGCGTCTTTAAAATCTCTTTCCGTCTCGGCACGCAGGGACGCCTGCCACGCCAGCGGAACAAAAGCTACTGTTAATTACACATTATTTAAAAACAAAAAAGAAAATGAAAGAAAGAATAAAGAACCCGTGGCTTCGCTGGACATTCCCGAAGCCGAAGAACCTCGAGCAATGGTGGTGGTTGTTCACCATCGGAGCGATCTCTGTGAGCTTTTTATACATCGTGTTTTTCTCAATCATCACGCAGCCATGAAGAAAGCAACATCAATTCAGAAGTGGCAGGAGGAGTTTCGCCTGCTGCTCGCCACCGAAATCGTGACGTTCTACTACCGAAAGAAGAACGGCAAGCTGCGCAAGGCCGTCGGCACCACGTGCCTCGACCTCGTT
>JBGUWV010000083.1:0-20964 GCA_045221475.1 Fibrobacter sp. | reverse complement strand
GATAGCGATGCAGAAATCCAAGTCACCGTCGGATTCCATGTAGCCCACCGCACCGGCGTAGAAACGGCGCTTGACCTTTTCGAGGCCCGAAAGGATTTCGATAGCGCTGATTTTCGGAGCGCCGCTCACCGTACCTGCCGGGAAGCTGGAGCGCAGCACTTCGATGGCCTTCTTGTTCTTTGCCACACGACCCTGCACGTCAGAGACCAGGTGAATCACGTGGCTGAACTTTTCGCATTCCATGTACTTGGTGGTTTCCACCGTACCGGCTTCACAAACGCGGCCGAGGTCGTTACGGGCCAAGTCCACGAGCATCAAGTGTTCGGCGCGTTCCTTCGGGTCGCCCTTCAGGTTCTTCATCAAGGCTTCATCTTCTACGTCATCCTTACCACGGCGGCGAGTGCCTGCAATCGGGTGAATGGTAGCGATGCCATCACGCACGCGCACCAAGCTTTCCGGCGAAGCACCAATAAACTGGTGCGTACCGTAATCGAGGAAGAACATGTACGGAGACGGGTTCACCGTGCGGAGGCGGCGGTAAATGTCGAGAGCTTCGATATCGCTTGCAAACTGGATGCGGCGAGAAGGCACAGCCTGCACGATGTTACCGGCGATGATATGCTTCTGTAGAGCTTCGACCTTTTCGGTGTATTCCTTGCGGGACTGTTCCAGGTCTGTCATCGTGATGCCCTTGCCGTACTGCTGTTCGGGGGCGAGGTAGCTGAAGTCGAGGTCAGCGAGGCGAGCCTTCACCTTTTCAATCGCGGCCTTCAAGTCAATCTGGTGTTCTTCGTAATTCAGGGCGAACAGGTGAAGCTTTTCGGTAAAGTGGTCGAACACGATGTAAATGTGACCCACCAGGAATTCAGCTTCAGGAATGTTGAGTTCATCGACCTGCGGAGCGAGGCGAATGGTATCGCAGCGGGCACAGAATTCGTAGCCGAGGTAGCCCACGCCCGAAGAAGGAATAGGAATCTGGTTAGGCGGCACCGTATTTTCGGCAGAAATCAGCGTGAGGGCGTCGAGAATATCGCCTTCGCCTTCCTTGAGGAACACGCTTTCCTTGCCATCGACAACGATGCTCACGTCCTTTTCATTCTGGCGCAGACGGAAGCCTTCGTCCACCATCAGGGTCGAATAGCGGCTACGACCATGGGAGAAGCTTGCGGATTCGAAGATAGCCTTCGCACCGAGCTTCTTGCCGAGCGAAAACGGGGTGTAACGTTCACCAGGCAGTGCCACGTAGATACTGTCGGTACGGGGTTCGAAGTTAGGGCTTTCAGTAATGTGCCTTATGTTCGTAGTCATTTTGATCCTCTGGTTTAAAAATTCGTTTGCCTTTTCGTTTCGGGTTCCGCAAAGGCTTAGGTCCCGGAGGATTTCGATATAAAAAAAGGAAGGCCTCCGTGAGTCCGGAAGCCTTTGCTTTAAAATCTTGGGTGATTTGCGACAAATACCGGGCTCTATGTTAGAGTCCGCGCCACCAACGACGGTTAAGGGTTGCTGTAGTCACAAAATTCATCATGGCACCAAAAATATCAAACGAAAATTCCCTTGGCAAGGGGTTTGCGATGAATTTTCGTAAAAAAATTGAAATTATCGAAAAAAACAACCCTAGTTATCACACAATTTTGCCCCCACATTGCAGGGTAATAACCATTTATATATATTCGTTATCGAGAGACACTAAGAAGGGAGAACTGCATGTTCTACAAGCATTGGAAAAAGATCGCGCTTGCCCTGACCGGATTTTTCTGGGCCAGCTGTGACGACTCCGCCTCATCGGCCGTATGCCTTTATGGTCCCGACCCCAATTACAGCGACCCCGCCGAAAACCCGGTGTCAAGTTCCAGCGAAACGACCGGTAACGAAACAGGCTCCAGTTCTTCCGAAACGACCAAACCAGAAAGTTCCAGCAGCGGCTTAGAAAAGAACATTAGTTCCTCCGAAGCTTCTAGGCCCGAAAGTTCGAGCAGCGACATCGGAATGTCAATGCCACTGTATGGCGTTATCATGGACAAAACTGTATGCACCCAGGTCAAGGGCAAACCTACGATAAACTGCAACAATGGTGTAACCTGCACCGAAAGAACTGAAGAGCGTTTGGGAGATTCCCCCTGCAACAGCGACATCTGCCCTGAATACGGCGTGGTACAAATTTCTGAAACAACCTATGAATGCGACGGCATCACTTACAGCGAGGCTGAATTCCGGGCCCGATACGGAAAAGTGTCTGTAATCGATGAACCCGAACAGGATTCTACGTTCAATGGCGAAATGCAACCCGCCCTTTACGGACCACCTTGCGCATTCAACAACTCCTGTGACGACGAAAAAGAATAGACCTTGGTAAATAGCTGTTAGGAGAAGAAGGACATGTTCTACAAGCACTGGAAAAAAATCGCCCTTACGCTGACCGCATTCTTCTGGGCTAGCTGTAGTGAAACAACCGAAGATACCCCTCTTTACGGGTGTCCTCCGGACGGTTGCTACAATGAGCCCGAAAGCAGTGATGCGAATGGAGATGAATCCAGCTCTAGCGAGACGACCGGTAGTGAAACAAGCTCCAGCAGTGAATTCTTCAACCCTCCGGTTTACGGAGATGACCCTGAATTGGAAAAATCTAGCTCCAGCGACAAGGACTGGTCCAGTGCAAGTTTCTCGGCTGTTTATGCTCCTCCGACGGTATTCTGCTACAACGACACCGCCGTAAACGATTCGGGCAAGGTATTCGACATCTTTGCCTGCGAAAACGGACAAAAATACCTGCGAGAACCTTTCAAGAATTATCCTGATACGCCTAAGGACTTGCCCCAAGGCGTAAACGAGAATCCCCTCAGCCCGCAGATGACGAAAAACTGTACCGCGGGACCAGACATTTGCATCGACAGCTATACTACGGACGAGAACGGGAACCAGATTCCTACCGGCGGATGCTTCCCCACCGTTGAATGCCCGGACAAGCCCGACACACCGCAAACCAACTAATTTTTTTATGAAACTATCTCTCAAGAAGAAACTCGCTCTCGAAGCTTATCGCCTTTACCGCCACAACGAAATCAAGGCGCACCCGCTTACGTACTTTTTTTGGGAATGCACACTGCGTTGCAATCTGCACTGTCTGCACTGCGGTAGCGACTGCGTCAAGGACGCCATCCCCGACATGCCCCGTGAAGATTTCATGAACGTGCTGGACAAATTGGCCCCGCACATTGACCCGAAGCATTTTATTGTGGTGATTACCGGCGGCGAACCCCTAATGCGCCCCGACCTCGAAGAATGCGGTATGGAAATCAAGAAGCGCGGCTACCCCTGGGGTATGGTTTCTAACGCGCTTGCGATGACGCCCGAGCGTTACACGCGCCTGCTGAACGCAGGTCTACGCTCGCTCACCATCAGCCTCGATGGTCTGCAAGAGAGCCACAACCATTTCCGCGGCGACCCGCATAGCTTTGAGCGAGCGTTGCGGGCCATTGACATGGCCGCTCACACCGAAGGCTTGACCTTCGATGTGATGACCTGCGTGAACCGCCAGAATCTCAAGGAACTCCCGAAGATTTTGGACATGCTCCTGAAAATCGGCGTCAAGCGCTGGAGAATCGCAACGGTGTTCCCCAAGGGCCGCGCCAAGGACAATCCGCTGTTCCAGCTTACGAACCAGGAATTCCGCCAGGTATTCGACTTCATCCGCGAAGTCAAGAAGATGAACGTGATCAACGTGAATTACGGCTGCGAAGGCTTCCTCGGCAGCTACGAAAAAGACGCCCGCAACTACCCCTTCTTCTGCCGTGCCGGCGTGAACGTATCTTCAGTACTTTGCGACGGCAGCATCTCGGCATGCCCGAGCTTGCGCGGCGACTACATACAAGGTAACATCTATAAGGACGACCTGTGGGAAGTCTGGCAGAAGCGTTACCAAGTCATGCGCGACCGCAGCTGGGCTAAAATCGGCGACTGCAAGACTTGCAAGTACTGGCGCTACTGCGAAGGCTCCAGCCTGCACCTCCGCGATGAGAAAACGAAGGAACTCGCCTACTGCCACGTAAAGCGTCTCGAAGCCGCCGGCGCATAAAAAATTTCATTTGCAGCTCGTGCGGTCTCATCGTGAGCCACAAGCGACTCGTATTAACGAGTCGTGGTGGCGAGAGAACCGGCTCCAGAGTAAGAACGTTGTTGAATGTAGCCGGTTCGGTCTTATAACAAAAAAGCCGTGCCCCGCAAGTTGGGCACGGCTCTTCCCGATAGTGAAACTACCGGAGCTAGACCTTGACCGCAGTTGCTCTCTTCCCCCAAACAACTCCCTAGGCAGTCAAGAATATTTCCAAACCAATTTCTAGCCTTTGGTGTTTTTACCTAGCCGCAAATTAGGTATTTACAAGCCCAAATTAAATACTTCAGAAAAACAAAGTGTTGTTCACAAAAACAACAGACAACTGTTATGCAAAAACCCTTATTTTTCGCTTATTTCGCAAAAATCGTCATTCCAAGAAGCTTTTTTTTAGATATTATTTAGGGTGATGTTACAAGCGAGCCTCACATCGAACCAAACGCACATTGTAGATGTGCTATTAAAGAAGAATCCCAACCTTGACCGGGAGATTCTTGAAAAGGCTGTTGCCTTTATAGCCGAGGCTCATGAGGGTCAATACCGCAAAAGCGGCATGCCCTACACCGAGCACCCCTATGAAGTGGCAAAAATCCTTGCCGACCTCAAACAGGACCAATCCACGGTCTTGGCAGGATTACTCCATGATGTGGTCGAAGATACCGACCATTCCCTCGAAGAAATAGCCGAAAAATTTGGAAACGACACCGCCTTCATGGTGGATGCCGTCACTAAGATTACTGCTGCCCAAGAAGCAAGCAAAACAGCCCAAAAAGCGGAAACCTACCGTAAACTAATTACGGCCATGGCCAAAGACCCCCGGGTCATCATGATCAAAATCGCAGACCGCATCCATAATATGCGCACCATGCGGTACATGAAACCCGAAAAAAGACAGTTGATTGCCCAGGAAACCCTGGACATCTACATTCCGCTTACCCATCGATTCGGTCTCTATAAGCTTAAAAACGAACTTGAAGACTTGAGCTTCAAGTACGTGAACCCCGACGAATACCAGAAGCTGGTGGACCTCCTTATCGAAAATAAGGAATCCCGCGAAAAGTATATCCAGTCGGTGATCGGACCGTTGCAAATCAAGATGGCGTTGGAAGATTTTGACTGCACCATCCAGGGCCGCACCAAGAACATTTACAGCATCTACAACAAGATGCTCAGCCGCGGTTGCCAGTTCGAAGACATTTTTGACATTTTCGCCATACGCATTATCGTCGATACCATCCCCGAATGCTACCTGGCCTTGGGCTACGTCCACAACCTATGGACGCCCCTGCAAAGCCGCTTTAAAGACTACATCGCAACCCCGAAGCCGAACCTTTACCAGAGCATTCACACCACCGTGATTGGTCCCGAAAACAAGATGGTGGAAGTCCAGATCCGCACCAAGGACATGGACCTTACTGCCGAAAAGGGATTCGCCGCCCACTGGGCCTATAAAATGGAAACCCAGCACGAAGGCGAAGAACTGGAATGGCTCAACCACATGGTAAAGCTCCAATCGGAAATTTCCGACTCCAAAGAGTATCTCGACTTCTTGAAGGTGGACCTGAAACCTTCGGGCATGACGGTGTTTACCCCCAAGGGTACCTCTATTGAACTGCCTCAAGGCTCCATCGTCCTGGACTTTGCGTTTGCCGTCCACACCGAACTGGGCCTGCACTGCATTGGCGCCAAAATCAACGACGAAGTGGTGAATCTGGACACGGTGGTCGAACATGGAGCCACCATCCAGGTGCTCAAGAGCCCGAACCAGGAACCCAGCCCCGAATGGCTGGATATGGTCAAGACGGTCAAAGCCAAGCAGGAACTGCGCCGCTGGATGAAAACCAGCATCATGAAGCAGGCTCTTGATCTGGGTAAAGAAATTTGGGTTCGCGAACTCAGACTCCAGAAAATCGAAAAGGACAAGCGTCCTTCCGAAGAGTCAATTTGCAAGTACTTTGGCACCCCCACCCTGGACGACTTTTACGAACGACTGGGCCAGGGAGAACTGCCCCTGTCGGACATCCAGCGTTTCTTGAACGATGGCGAAACCACACAGAAGGAATCGAATTCCCTCCGGTTCTTCCCCATGTTCAACAAGGATCTGAAGGCAGACCGCAGAGACGAGATGCCCCTGCAGATTGGCCAAGAAACCAGTCTCGTGATCCACTTCGCCAAGTGCTGTAGCCCGATTCCTGGCGATCCGGTCGTCGGCGTCTTGCGCCCGAAGATCGGTATCGAAGTCCACAATGCCGACTGTCCGCAACTTAAGAACCTGCCCATGGAACAACGAATTGCCGTGGAGTGGAGCGAAGACATCAAGCATTCCTTCGAGACACACCTGACCATCGAAACGGAAAACCGCAAGAACATGACTTTCGACGTGTTGCAGGAACTCAAGCGAGCCAACGTGTTCTTGGAACGAATCACTGCAGCAAGCCAACATTATTCAGGACGAATCAAACTGGTGTTCAAGGCATTCCGCAAAGAACAAGTGGATTCAATCATTACCGCTATCAAGAACATTGCTGGCGTTAAGCAGGTGGTAAAATCATGATTTCAAAGCTCCACCACAGCGACTACACTTTAAAGAACCGCGCCTTCAACTGCAGAATGCGCAACCGTTACTACGAAGAAGTGTACTATGCGTTCAGGGCCATTTTTCCTAACGAAGTCGCCGAGCGGACCGAGAAAAATCCCGTGGTGGACACCATCTGGTTCCAGAACCTGAGCAAAGAAATCAAGCGCTACGAAAGATTGATCATGACCTGCCTGGAATATGCGCAGGCAGCCATTTTCTATGGCAAGGCCGAAAACAAGGCCATGTATTCCAAGGACAAGCGCTGGGGTATTCTGCAAGAAGAAATCTTCCTGGTTCACTTTTTGCAGGAGCTGCTTTCCACCACACGCTACGTGATTGCACGAATCGAAACGGACCAAATGGTGCAGCGTTGGGCAGGCGAAATGCAGGACCTGAAGACCAAGCCGGTGGCCTCGGGTTACGTGAACGCCATTCAAGAAAAATTGAACGAAATGAACGCCGCCACCCTGGACGAATTCAAGGACCTGCTGCGGCACGTGCTGGATCGTTTCCAAATCGGCAACACCCTATTTGGTACCGTACAGGAGCTACAGAACTTTTACTAGACGAGATACGCAAGACAAGAGACACAAGCTATGTCAGAGTACATCATCCTTTCAATATTCCTTTTTCTGGGCGCGTTTATCGCGGCAGCGGCCACCGTTACCGGCCTTCTGCTGGGGTACCGCACCAAGAATTCCAAGAACAAGATGGCGCCCTACGAATGCGGCATGGAAACCATCGGCAATGCACGAATCCAGTTCAAGGTAGGGTACTACCTTTTCGCGCTCTTGTTCTTAGTGTTCGACATCGAAGCCCTTTTCCTGTTCCCCGTATTGGCGAACTTCAAGGAAATCATGGCCGGGAACTCTCCCCTCTCGCCTACGATTGTCGTCATTGACTTAGTGATTTTCATGGCAATTCTGGTTTCTGGTCTTGCCTACGCATGGAAAAAAGGAATCCTTAAGTGGGAATAACCCTATGGGAATAATAAACCTCGCTCCTAAGATTTTAGACCCGATACCCGGTGGAAAGTACGTCGTCAACGCAATTGACTACGTTGTCAACTGGGCTCGTGCCAACTCTATTTGGCCCCTTACTTATGGTACAAGCTGTTGCGCCATCGAAATGATGAGCAGCTCCATGGCCCGCTACGATATCGCCCGCTTTGGCTCCGAAGTGTTCCGCGCTTCGCCCCGCCAGGCGGACCTTTTTATTATCGCAGGAACCATTACCCGCCGTATGGCGCCCGCTCTCCAGATGCTTTGGGAGCAGATGCCTGGTCCCAAGTACGTGCTCGCCATGGGCGCCTGCACCATCAGCGGTGGCCCCTTTGTTTATGACAACTACGCTGTGGTGCGCGGGGCGCAGAACCTGATTCCGGTGGACGTATTCGTTCCCGGTTGCCCGCCCCGTCCGGAAGCATTGTTCCATGGACTTTTGACCCTCCGCGAAAAGATCCTTAAGGAAACTTGCCGCGATCCCTGGCACGAAGGCGACATCCGCAACGTGTCAACCATGGACCGCTACCGCGAAGCCGCAAAGGCATGGGCCGCCCTCGAACGTATCAAGGACGAAGAAATGGCCGAAGCCCGCGCCAAGTTCAAGGAAGAAAATCCGGATTACAAGAGCAGCTTCAAGCCCGTGCGCGTCAAGAAGGAAGACTTCCCCGAAGTGGAACGCGTCGCCTGCAAGCGTTTTGGCTTAAGCCAGCTTGACATCTACAAGAAGCTCAAGGCCAAGTTCCCGAACATCACCGTGCATACCCACAGCGAAGACCCCGTCGAAGACGTGGTTGCCGCTATGCCTGCCGACCGACCGCTCGAAGTGATGATCGATGTGGAAGACTACCTGCCCGCCGTGGAATACGTGAAGAACGATCCTGAATTCAAGATGAACTACCTGATTGACGTGACCGCCATCGACTACGACGACCACTTTGACATGGTAACGCAACTCCGCAGCATCGAAAAAGGCCACAAGATCTTCTTCTGCGTGCAGATCAAGAAAAACTTTGACATTCCCGAAGAGGCGCGTCCCACATCGCTCCTCGGCAAGGTTCCGACCATCAGCCACCTGTACCCGGGTGCCGAAGTCAAGGAACGCGAAGTCTACGACATGTTCGGCATTGACTTCGAAGGTCACCCCGACCTGCGCCGTATCTTCTTGGACAAGGACTTTGTAGGTTACCCCTTGCGTAAAGACTTTACCCATCCCGAAATCATCAGGAGGCCCGTATAATGACAACGAGACTTCCCCCGGGATTCAAGATTACCCGCGATACCAATACCGAAGAATTTTTCATCAACATGGGTCCGCAGCACCCCAGTACCCACGGTGCACTCCGTCTCGCCCTCCGTATGGACGGCGAAACCATCGTGGAAGTGGTGCCTCACTTTGGCTATATCCACCGCGGTATGGAAAAGCAAGCGGAATCCATGAGCTACCTCCAGTACATTGCCATGTCTGACCGTCAGGACTACTTGACGGCCATCCAGAACAACCTGGGCGTAGTCATCGCTCTTGAAAAGGGCATGAACATCGGCGTTCCCGAAAAAGGCGAATACATCCGCGTCATGCTTTCGGAACTGGGACGTATTGCAAGCCACCTGGTGTTCTTCGGCTGCTTCGGCGGCGACCTTGGCGGCCAAACCTGCTTGCTGTTCGGCTTCAAGGAACGCGAAATGATCCATGACATTCTAGAAGAAGTCACCGGATCGCGCCTGACCACCAACTTCTTTAGACCGGGTGGCAGCCGCTACGACGTTCCCGAAAACTTTATCGACCGCGTGAAGGCATTCCTCAAGCACCTCGAAGGCGCCATGAAGGACTACGAAAGATTCCTTTCGAAGAACGTCATCGTGCTGGAACGTAGCAAGGGCATCGGCATTCTTTCCGCCGAAGACGCCATCGCTTACGGATGCTCCGGCCCGGTGCTCCGCGCAAGCGGCGTCGACTTCGACGTCCGTAAGTCGAATCCCTACAGCATTTACGACCAGCTGCAATTCGATGTGCCCGTGACCTACACCGGCGACTGCTACGACCGCTACACCGTACGTATCGCCGAAATCCACGAGTCCATGCGAATTCTGTACCAGTGCATCGAGAAGTTCCCGAAAGACGGTCCGTGGCGTAGCAAAGAAAAGCCCGTGCGTCTGCCCGTGGGTCGCTACTACAGCGAAATCGAAACGGCCAAGGGGCTCTATGCAACTTACGTGGTCGCAGCGACCACCGGCGAAAAGCCTTACCGCATCCACACACGCGGTCCTAGCTTCCCGCACATTGCGGCCCTCAACAAGATGGCCCAGGGTCACAAGATTTCGGACCTCGTGACCATTATGGCAACACTTGACCCCGTGATTCCGGAGATTGACAGGTAATTTATGTTTGTACCTTCTGTAACACATCCGATTGGCGACTTTGTTCGCAGCTGGGTTCCAAAACTCACGGCATTCTTGCCGGATACTTTGCACAACGCTACACTCGATAGCATCACCGCCTTCCTCGCGAATGCCGTGATTTGCATCGTGGCCGTGTGCGCGGTAAACATCGGCTCTGCCCCAATCCTCATCTACATGGAACGCAAGGTTTGCGCCCACGTGCAATGCCGTTTGGGTCCCATGCGTCTCGGTTGGCATGGCACATTGCAGACCATCGCCGACGTGATCAAGATGCTCTTCAAGGAAGTCTACTCCCCCAATGGCGCCGACAAGCTGATGTTCTATGTTGCACCGCTCATCGTGCTCATCGCCCCGTTTATCGTCTGCGCCCTGATTCCCTTCGACCACAATCTAGTGGTTGCCGACATCGACATGGGCATTCCCATGATTATCGCCGTGAACGGTTTCGGCGTGCTGGGCATCTTGCTTGGCGGCTGGAGCAGTAACAACAAGTATTCCTTGCTCGGAGCCCTCCGTAGCGGCGCCCAGATGATCAGCTACGAAATCTCTTTCGCCATGATCCTCTTGTTCGTCGTCATGGTTTCCGGTTCCACGAACCTGATGGACATTACCATGAGCCAGTCAGGCACTGTACTCGACTGGTTTATCTTCAAGATTCCGGTCATCGGATTCATCGCCTTTATTCTGTTCTTTATTTCTAGTACCGCCGAAATGAACCGCGCGCCCTTCGACATCGCCGAAGCGGAACAGGAACTCACCGGCGGTTACCACACGGAATACAACGGCACTCCGTTCGCCATGTTCTACCTGGCTGAATACATTGCGCTGGTCACGAACTCGGCTTTGGCCGCCACCTGTTTCTTGGGTGGTTTCCATGCCCCCTGCATCGGCGTCGAATCCATCGACACTTACCTGCAGATGATCCCCGGCTTCGTATGGTTCTTCGCGAAGATTTACTTCATGATTTGGTGCTACATGATGGTTCGCTGGACTTTTGTCCGCCCCCGTGTGGACCAGCTCATGGCCTTTGAATGGAAGTTCCTTTTGCCGGTAAACCTGGTTCTCTTGGCCGCCGGCGCAATTTACATGATTTTGGTCTAATATGCAAGAACGAATTTCAACACGTCGATACATCAAGCGCTACCTGAAGCGCTGCATTACGGGCCCGTGGAGCCTTATCTGCGGTTTGTCCGTATCGTTAAAGTACTTTTTTGATCCTCGGCGCATTGTGACGGAACAATACCCCGAGAACAAGAAGACCCTCAAGATGCACGAACGTTACCGTGGCCGTCTCGAAATGATCGAAGACGCCGACGGCAACAACCACTGCACCGCCTGCGGCATGTGCGAACGTGCATGCCCCAACGCCTCCATCAACGTGCTTTCGACCAAGAACATCGCAGGTAAGAAGGTGCTGGGCCGCTACGTTTATCATTTTGCCAGCTGTACCCAGTGCGGCCTTTGCGTAGAGGCATGCCCCTTCGGAGCCATCCGTATGAGCCAGGCCTTCGAAGTCGCCACCACCGACCCAGCCACGCTGGAAATGATTCTTAACAAGAAGGAGGGCCAAGGCTAATGCTTGCAACGCTTTCCGGTTTAATTCCCCAGAACCTTGCCTTCCCCACCGGCGGCATGGATCTTGCATTTTATGTAGTCGCACTCTTTATGTTGGTGACCGCCGTCTGCACAGTAGCCGTCAAGAACATTCTGCAGAGTGCCGTGTTCCTGATTTTCTCCTTTGTGGGAACCGCCATCCTTTACTTACTGCTGCACGCTGAATTTACGGCCCTGGCACAGGTGATGGTCTACGTGGGCGGCGTGGTGATTTTCGTGGTATTCACCATTCTCTTGACAAGCCGCCTCGGCGAAGACGCCTTCGCGGTGAAAATTCCGCGAGTCTTTGCGGCATTCGCCCTCTCGATTATTTTCACCCTGGTCATGGTCAAATGCCTGTTGCCCATCGAAGGTCTCGCAAGCAACGCCGTGGCAGCCCCCGAAGGCTACGCCTCGCTGAAGGCTTTTGCACTCAGACTTTTGGGTTACGGCCCCGACGGCTTCGTGATTCCTTTTGAAGTAGTAAGTATTCTCCTGCTGATGACTCTGGTATGCGCCATCACTATCGCCCGTAAAGGGAAGGAGGACGAAGAAAAATGACTTTGATGAATTGTCTTATTCTTGCGTTTTTGCTGTTCGGCATTGGCGTCTGGGGCCTCATGCGCCGTCGCCACTTGATCGGCATGCTGATTTCTATCGAACTCATGCTGAACGCCGCCAACATCAACTTTATTTCTTTTGCCTACTTTAGTGCGAAGGACTCCACCGCAGGTGCGCTCTTCAGCATCTTCGTGATTGCAGTGACCGCCTGCGAAATGGCGATTGCACTCGCCATTATCGTGTCGATGTACCGCCGCTACAAGAGTCTGGACGTAGAACAGTTGAGGGACCTCCATGATTAATGACGTTTCCATCAGCTACTTGATTTTCTTGATGCCGCTTCTCGTATTCGCGGTAAACGGCCTCTTCTTGGGCCGCAAATCGGACAAGGCCGCCGCAGGCTTCGCCGTCATCGGCAACGGAATCGCCATGATATCCGCGCTGATTGTGGCAGTCCACTATTTCGGCTCCACCTTCGCCCCCCAGAAAGCGGTTCTGTTCGACTTCCCGTTCCTGAATTTTGCGGAAAAGTTCGCCGCAAAAATCGGGCTCCTGATTGACCCGCTGTCCGTCATGATGCTTGTGGTGGTCACCGTGATTTCCTTCCTGGTGAACATCTACAGCATCGGCTACATGAAGGGCGACCGCAGCGCCGGCCGATTCTTCTCCATCCTTTCGCTGTTCAGCTTCAGCATGCTTGGCCTCGTTGCCGCCACCAACCTTTTCCAGATGTTCATCTTCTGGGAACTGGTGGGTGTATCCAGCTACCTCCTCATCGGTTTCTGGTACCACAAGCCCTCGGCCGTGAGCGCATCCAAGCAGGCATTCATTCTCACCCGCTTTGCCGACAGTTTCTTCTTGCTGGGCATCGTCATCGTGAGCTATGTGGTGCAGAGCTTTGATTTCTTCGCCCTGAACGGTCTCACCCTTTCCGCATTCAAGAAAGAAACCATTGATTTGGGTCTGATGGTGGTTACCAAGGCAGACGCCCTCATCCTGGGCTCCATCCTCATCTTTACCGGTGGCTGGGGCAAATCGGCCATGTTCCCGATGCACATCTGGCTTCCGAACGCCATGGAAGGTCCGACCCCGGTTTCTTCCATCATTCACAGTGCCACCATGGTGGTGGCCGGCGTTTACCTGGTTGCAAGACTCTTCCCCTTCTTTGCCGTTTGCGGCAACTCCCTCACGCTGATCATGTGGGTGGGCGCATTCACCATGGTCTTTGCCGCAGTCATTGCCTGCACGCAGAAAGACATCAAGCGCATTCTCGCTTACTCCACTCTTTCGCAGTTGGGCTACATGATGTTTGCGCTGGGCGCCTGCAAAATCGGCGACGCAGTGATTACCACCGGTTGGACAGCTTCCACCTTCCACATCTTTACGCACGCCTTCTTCAAGTGCGCCTTGTTCTTGATTGCAGGTAGCTTGATTCACCAGGTGCATACGAATGATCTGGACGCCATGGGCGGACTTCGCAAGAAAATGCCGCTCACCTACTGGAGCAGCCTCATTTGCGTGCTGGCTATCGCAGGTGTTCCGCCCTTCTCCGGATTCTTCTCCAAGGACGAAATCATCTTGGCGGCCTTCCAGGGTCACCACTACGTGGTATTCGCCTTGGCACTCCTCACAAGCGGCCTTACCACCTTCTACATGTTCCGTCTGTTCTTCCTTGCCTTCCACGGCAAGCCCCGTTGCAAATCCGTTGCCGAAGGCCATGTGCACGAAGACTTCTTCATGACGCTTCCCATCGTGATTCTCGCCGTACCGGCTCTCTTGAGCGGTATCCTGGGCAAGGGACTCTTCGAACATTACTTTGTGCCGGGTCGACTCCGTGTTCCGCAGCTAGTGTTGCTCCCCCACGCCGAATGGATTCCGTACGTTGCCGTGGCTGTTGCAGCCGTCGCTCTTTTGATTGCCTGGTTCTTCTACGCAAGCCCCAAGGCCAAAGTGGAACGGGCCCTCGACGAATCCAACCGCAGCGCCGTTTATAAAGTGGTTTACCACAAGTTCTACTTCGACGAAATGTACTACGCCGTGGTTCGCCAGTTCGTCATTGGCGGCATCGCTCGCGTGGCCCGATTCATCCAAGACTACATTATCGAAGGAATTCTCGCCTTCTGCGTCTGGTTTGTCCACAAGCTGGGCGACTTGGTACGCTATGCCCAAGGTGGCAATTTGAGTTTCTATTTGGGCACCCTGATTGTCGGCCTTTTGTTGTGGCGTTTTTTGGGGCAGCTCCCCCTGTAAGGTAAGGTTTGATTATGGATACTTTGCTTTTTAACTTAATCTGGATTATCCCGCTTTTCACGGTGCTGGTCTGCGCTCCGATTCCCTCCCATAAGGAATCTCTCCTGAAGACCATCCACGCGTTTTCGGGAACCATCGTGCTGTTACTTGTAGGCCACCTGACTTATAGGCTCTACACGCTTGGCATCGGTTCGGCAAGCGCTGATTCCGCCCCGCTGCTTCTGCACTACTACATGGACATTCCCTGGATCCATACGTTGAACGCCCACTACTCTATCGGTGCCGATGGACTGAACATGTTCCTGCTGTTCCTTACGGCAGTAATCGTATGGGGCGGCATTCTCGTCAGCTGGAACATCAAGGGAAACCAGAAGGTATTCTTCGCACTCATCCAGCTCTTGGCAACCAGCGTCTACGGCGTGTTCATGAGCATGGACTTGGTGCTGTTCTTTGTGTTCTACGAAATGGAAGCCCTCTGCATGTACCTGATGATTGCAGGCTACGGTTCGGGCCGTAAGGATTACGGCGGTAAGAAACTGACCCTTACGCTCGCCTTCGGTTCTTCCATGATTTTGGCAACCCTGTTCGGTCTTTATTTTGAAAGCGGAATCAACAGCTGGAGCATCGTGGAACTTTCCAAGGTGACGCTCCCCATGGATTTCCAGATGTGGGCATTCCCGCTCATGTTCATGGGCTTCGCCGTTTCCAGTTCCCTGTTCCCGTTCCACTTCTGGAGCCCCGACGGTCACTCCGCCGCACCGACTGCGGTATCTATGCTTGCCGCCGGCGTGATGATGAAGATGGGCGCCTACGGATGCTTGCGCATTGCCATGTTCCTGATGCCCGAAGCCGCCAAGATTTGGCTCCCCTACGTGGTGGCACTCCTGATCTTTAACGTGGTGCTGGGTCCCTTCATTGCACTCCGCCACAAAGACCTCAAGTACATCACCGCCTACAGTTCCATTAGCCACTTGGGCCTCATATTCCTCGGCCTTGCGGCCATGACTCCCGTGGGTCTCCGCGGCGCCAGCCTCCAGATGATTTCTCACGGTTTCTTGACGGGCCTGTTCTTCGCCACCATCGGCATGATTTACGAACGCACCCACACCCGCGACATCACCGAAATGGGCGGCATCATGAGAAAGCTCCCCTTCCTTGGCGTGGGCTTTGTGATTGCAGGCTTTGCAGGCCTCGGTCTCCCGGGCTTTAGCGGCTTCATTGCCGAAAGCAACATCTTTATCGGAGCCTTCCAGCAAGATTCCACCATTACACGCGTAGTGACCGTTTTGGCAATCCTTTCCATTACGACAACGGCTGTCTATATCTTGCAAACTGCTAACCGTATGTTGCACGGCAATATGCCCGCCAAGTACGAAGCGCTTACCGACGCTTGCTTCCGCGAAAAGATCGTGGTGGTGGTGCTGGTACTTTGCCTCCTTTTGATTGGTGTGTTCCCCGGATGGATTGCAGATATGCTTGACCAAAGTATTGCACCTATTTTTGCAAAGATTAACTCCGCATTATAGATTTTACTATGTATATACATAACTTCATTATCCCAGACCTGCTATTGCTTTTATTCCCGTTTATCGTTATCGGGAGCAGGCTCTTTTGCACCAACCGTTCCAAGGTGTCCTGGCGCATCGCAAACATCGGATTCGTTCTGATTTTTGTGTTGCTGAATTTCATTCCCCTGGCCAGCGGAACGGGCCGATTCTTCATTAGCAACTGGCATATCGATGACTTTGGCGTACTCATGCGCGAAGTCCTCATGGTTTCCGCCATTCTCGGAATCTGGCTTGCCAAGGATTACTTTGAACACGGTGGTGACGGAAAACCCGCCATGCACCAGATTGCAGAATTTATCGGAACCGTTGCATTCGCCACTTTCGGCGGAGTCACCGTCGTTTCGGCTTGCGACCTGCTCACCTTCTTCTTGGGCCTAGAAATCGCAACCATCCCTATGTACGCCCTTGCCGCTTGGAACAAGCAAGACCAATACGGTTCCGAAGCTGCCACCAAGTACATCTTGATGGGCTCTGTGGCCACAGCCTTTGAGCTATTCGGATTCAGCTACCTTTACGGTTTTGCAGGTTCCATCCACTTCGACGCCATTCAAGACGCCGTGGCAAACGGCCCCTCTCCACTTCTGTGGATTGCCGTGCTGTTCCTGTTTGCAGGCATCGGTTTCAAGTTGACCCTGTTCCCGTTCTACACCTGGGCCCCCGACGTTTACGAAGGCGCACCCACTCCTGTAACCGCTATTCTCTCGGTGACTTCGAAGGCAACCGCTATCGCCTTCCTCGTGGTTCTCGTCTTCGGCCCCTTGGCCCCGATTCAGGAACAGATCGCCCCCTTCATCGCGCTCCTTGCAGGCACCACCCTCTTTGTCGGTAACCTGGGCGCCTTGAAGCAGACCAGGCTTCGCCGCTTCATGGCCTACAGCTCCATTGCCCAGGCTGGCTACATTATGGTCGCCCTCCTCGGTCCGGCAGCGACAGCAAAAACCGCCATCATTTACTACCTGTTCGTGTATGCGGTTTCGAACTACCTCGCCTTCTTTATCTTCGGCATTATCGGTCACCACCGCGAAGAGACCTTCAATTCCTTGCGTGGACTTTCCAAGCAGAAACCCATGCTTGCCATCGCTCTTGCCGTCGCCATGTTCAGCCTTGCAGGCATTCCGCCCCTTGCAGGATTCTTCGGTAAGTTCCACCTGTTCTTCAGCGGAGCTTCTACCGGACATTACGGCATCGTCGCCTTTGCAGTCCTCAATAACGTACTCGCCCTCTACTACTACTTGCAGCTGATTAAAAGCGCATGGATTGACGATACGGACGAGCACCTGAATCCGCTCCGCATGACCAAGCGTCAGCGCGGTGTGATCGGGCTCTTGACCGTTGCCGTGATTGTGCTTGGCGTGGTACCGTTCCTCAGCGACAATATCTTCGCCGGCTTTACTTTCTAGAGACCGCTCGCTCCCAATCATATAAGTACGTACCCTGAGAGCTCGCTCTCGCAAAAGCGTGCAAAACGAGCGTCGCAAAATTATGCTCGCATAATTTTATGACCGAGTGCAGCCGCGGACGCCAAAGGCGTCAACCACGACCCGTCAATACGGGTCGCTTTTTGCTCACGGTAAGACCGCTCGCGCCCAACTCGTTTTCATATAAGTAAAACGCCTCGTATGAACGAGGCGTTTGTCGTTTAATGATTCTTCTAATTATTCTTTCATGCAGCGGACAGCGTAGGCAAAATCTTCGCCGTTTTCTGTCAGATTAAAGTTCACGTCAAAATACCGCAGAGCCACCGAAACAATATCGTTCGCGCCTTTTGCAGAACCTTCGCGATTCACCCACAGATAGGCCGTATAGCCCATATCAAAAAACGATTCAGAGCCAATATCATAGCCACCAGCGGGGAGCAGATTAAAGCCAGACAAATTGTTGCCCGGTTCCTTTACCCAGCCTTCTATGGACTTGGTTTCTTCAGCGGTATAATCATAGAAAGCTTGTGATGTTCCCATCATACGCAATATGGCAGCACGTTCGCTAGTATCTACATCATCAGAAACGTCGATCGTCATCAGTTTCCAGCCTTCAGGGCATACCTTAGCAGCAGTTTCCTTGTCGTAAAGGCGGCCATACTTTTTGCAGGAGTCTGCACTATTGCTATAGCACCAGCTATTGCCCGTCTTGTAATTCATATTTTCGGCCATGTAGGTTGTGCCCCGGATTTCCACCGTTTTATAAGTCTGGCCTTCATACTTCAATGTGCCCGTATGAAGCGGGATTTCATCCAGGAACGTCGAATCAAAGTCACCTTCGATATGAATATCGTTGTAATTCCACGAAGAGGGATAATTCGCCATGCAACGCACAGACATGCCATGGCCCTTATAATATTCCCCATAGTTGAACATATCCGTTTCATAAGTCAACTGCCAACCATAGGCAGCATCCTCTGAAAAAGCCGAACTTGACCAAAAATAAGCGAACTTGCCCGTAGGAAGCCAACCGCCTTCCACATTCTTTCGGCCAGCAGGGAGTCCATAAAAACCATAACGGTTTGACCCCTGCAAAATAGATTCTGCATTCTGCCAATGGTCAATGGTTTTCAGTTTGGTTCCGGCAGGTTCAATTCTGTCACTAACAGCCTGGTAAAGCTCATTCCACTCTTCATGAGTGGGCAAATGCCAACCTTCCGGGCAAGCCTTCTGGGCTGCCTCCCAAGTATAGAGTCGACCGTAAACCTTGCAGCTATCCTTGCTGTTTTCATAGCACCAGGAAGATTTTTCTAGCGTAGAATCAACATAATCCAGATTTTCTGCAAACCACAGGCTAAAATTATCGTTAGCCAATGACAGAGGCTTGTTGATTTTCGTAATCCGGTATTCGCGATCGTTTCGCTTATCGGTATAGATTCCATTCTTGATGGTCATCCCGTTCATTTCGTAATCAGAAATGGTCTTGACAACTTCTTCTTCACCTTCTGAACATGCCGAAAGGAATACGGAAAATAAAAATACTCCCGAAACAAGGCTCCACAAAGACTTCATAGGACCTCAACTAATAAATGGGTTTATCCCAGACGCTTCCGCCCGTCGTCTGCGTCGTCCCTGAAGACGACGAAGGAACAGGAGAGGATTCCGGTTGCCAGGTATCGCCTGCCAGGGGCACCTTTTCCTGATCAACGGGAATTACAATTTCGTCAGGATATGCCTGATACAAAAATAACGAAAGGCAATAGGTGAAGGGCATCCAAATAACGCTGGCAAACGTAACCTCACGGGACACGATATCCTGGCCAACAACCGTTTCACCTTTCTGGGCTTCAAAAAGGGTCTTGCCCATTGAACCACGGGTCGTTACGGAGCATTCTTCGTCGGTAGAACAAATATAGCGTCCATCGGCATAAATGTCGTAACTTCCGCCATCTGATGCCCTGACGGCAGTCCTTCCAAAATAACAGCCGGAAAGCATAGCCGTCGCAAAAGCGACTAGCACAATCCGGCTAATACGTTTAGCAAACATGCTAGAACCCGTAACCGATACCCACGTTGAAAATCATACCTTGAATGGCGTGATCCTTGACGGAAATAATCGTATTATTCTTTTCGTCCTTCTTCGATTTGTAGATATCGTTCTTGTAGAAGTTGAGCATGTACTTTACTTGTGCAACGAACATCACGCGGCTAGAACGATTGAACATCACACCGCCGCCCACGAAGCCCGTAAGGCCCGAGCTTTTATCGTTGTATTCGTAGTCATCGCTGCTATAACTGTAAGAGTAGACATCGCTATCGGTATAACGATCTGCTCTCGGAACCTTGCTTTCGTATTCAGTCTGGCTAAAGGCAAGGCCACCGCCCACAAACGGGGTAATTGCCCTGGTGCCAAAAGGATAATAGGCAGAAATGGCAAAGTCCATATAGTCAAGGGGTGTATCGTCACCCAGGCCGTACATATCCCAGTCGATACCGAACAAAATAACCTGGGCGTCGTAGAGCAACCAGAAATCGAGTCCGGCAAACACTTCCACTTCGGGCTGGACAGCCATGAGGCCACCCACGGACATACCGATATAGGAGTTTACGCCCTTGCGCTTGGGAGTTTTAGTTTCCTGTTCTGTTACGCTGTAAATATCAGAATCGTCCACAGCCTTGTGCTTTGTACCGATATTACGTGCCACGCGCTGGATAATGGGGTCAAAGTCGTCGGGGTTACGGGCCTTGAGTCGGTCATCCCAAATCGGGGCTTCAGAACCGACATTATAAAGTTTGAAAGACATGATGACATTTTCACCAAGGCGAGTAAATTCAGCGATGATGTACTTGGAGCAACCCTTTTCTGCGGCCTTCTGACTAACGGCAGCCTGATTGTCGGCCTTAACTCCATCTTCGGCAGTACCCACCACCAAGATAAAACGACCATCATCTTCAATATAAGCCTTCATCAACTTAGAAGAAGCGACTGCATAATCTTCATGCATGCCAGTCAAGCCCACCGGGGCGAGATAAACTTTTTCGGCGGCAAACAGAGCCACAGCAAGAGCGAGTACACTTAATAGGATCTTTTTCATAAGTTCTCCTTTTTAATTCTTCCTAAATATACTTTATTGCAAATCACAATGCAAACATTCTGAAACCTGATTTTTGCATTTCATCGGCCTTTTCACCCATTTTTATGAAAAATCTGTTTTTTCTGCAAATTTGTGTGAGGAAAGGCACCTTTGGGAAAACGTTCATTTTGTGTACACATTTTGGAAAATCGATTCATTTTACAGCCTCTAGAATTTTTAATTTTATACTTGTAAAAATTTAACCCCAATTCATGGAATTGACTATGAGCATTAAAGATTACCTCGCCGGCGCAAAACAGGCCGGATCCGTCCAGAAGCTGATGACCCCGGGCCTCGCCGTGGAATTTATCCAGCCCTGGTACACCCCGCTTTCTACGACCCCTTCTACCACG
>JBGUWV010000082.1:0-4120 GCA_045221475.1 Fibrobacter sp. | reverse complement strand
CCGTCCGCTGGCGCAGGTGAACTTCGGTGCGTCTGACCTTACGGAGGCGGGGTATTCCATCAATACGGGGACAATGTTGACGGGCGTAACGCTCGCCAACATCTATTCCGAGATGGACGTTCTTACGGAAGAGATTTCCG
Organism: Fibrobacter sp.; assembly: GCA_045221475.1. GTDB lineage: Bacteria > Fibrobacterota > Fibrobacteria > Fibrobacterales > Fibrobacteraceae > Fibrobacter. Next base: position 3,980 of record JBGUWV010000082.1, on the reverse strand, counting down.
GAGAAGCCGGGGCAGTCATGTTTGCGCAATCGGCCCGTGTTCCTGCGGAAAGTCCTAAGTTTGTGGATGGCTATGACCGCATCGCCATGGTGTATGCCCTTGTCGCCAAAGAGAACCAGTCCAACGTGACGGCTACGCTGAATGTGAAAGCCAAGAGCGCGAATACGGCAAATACGCAGGAGTATCCCATCACCCGTGTAGTTGCCAATGTTCCGCTGAAACGCAACTACCGCACCAATATCCTGGGCAACATTTTCACCAATGACTTTAACTTCACGGTGCAGACTGAGCCCGGTTTTGCCGCTGTGGACTATAACAAGCTCATCGGCCCTGCCTTTGAAAGCGTTGCGGCGTTGAATGCGTATTTTGAGAAGTTTGCGGATAATTCCGATAATGGCGACGTGGACCCTGAAGTGGTGAAGCTGACCGGATTCGCTGCTGGAGAAGAAAGTACTGCAACCATTGTATTGCCGAAGTATTCCGGTAAGGTGCAGATTCGCATTATTCCGGCATATACTGGAACGGTTAATCTCCAGTATGCAGCCTCCGGAGACCAGCCGAGCCATATAGACCTGTTTGCCACCAAGTTGCATGGGTTGGTTACGGATATCGACAATAGCCACCTGACCATTCTGCATGGTTCGGTAATCGAGACTGGTGATTTCATTACCGGCAGCTCGACGCTTGAGATTCAGGCCGGTGCCAAGGTAGGCACTGCCAATATCAAGAAGGGTAATGCTCTTATTGCAGGTACGGTTGCCAAGGTAGATGTTCAATCGGGTGCTACGGCAGACGGGGAGAATCCTGTGGAAGTGTTCGTTTCCGCAGCTGCGGCAATCCAGGCCATCGAACTGAATGCCAAGTCCAATGTGGTTGTGGAACAGCCGAAGGATAATATCGATGTTTCTGCTTCTGACAATAAGATTGTGGTGACCATCAATGTCGCCGGCTCTTCTGCCACAGCACAAAATGGTGGCGAGATATATGTGGTTGCCAATGTTGCTACACAGGTTGCAGCAAGCGGTGAAGGCTCGACGGTTGTAGTTGATACGAATAATTCTGACAGCAGTACCCCGATTGCGGTGGATTGTCTGAATAATACCGAGGATTCTTCTGCCATTTCTGTTGTCGAAGGAAAGGGTGATGACGTGGTTATCAATAATTTCATCGCAAAGGTGGATGGCGTCCCCGCAAACAGCGAAAAAACGATTTCTCAGATTTTGGCAGAGGCGACTGCCGGTCAGACCGTGACCATTTACAAGGCGGGCACCTATACGCTTCCAAACCTGAAGAACATTACAGTCGAAGCTGCCGAGGGCGCAGAGGTTGTTTTCAGCCACACTGGCAACGGCAACATCTGTTCAGTGCCTGACGGCGCTACTTTCAAGAATGTTTTCTTTACTTTTGGTAACAATGACTATCATGGATGGCAGCATGCCGGCAAGATTGTGATGGAAGGTTGTACGCTGAATGGCAAGCTGTTCTCATACGGGGACATGGAGTTCAAGAACTGCACCTTCAATCAGACCATTAAGGAGTATCACATGTGGTGCTATTCCGGGAATCTCAGCTATAAGGATTGTACCTTTGAGGGGAGCGGCAAGTTCCTGAACATCTACAATGAGGATAACACCGGAATGCCGTGGATTCTGACTTTCGACGGATGTGAGTTCAGCTCCACCGTGAACAACAAGGCTGCACTGAATATTAAAGCAACTTGCGGAAACAAAGCGCTCAAGTACAATGTAACCATCAAGGATTGCACGGTGAACGAGAACTTCCCCGAGGCCGGTGTCAAGTCTTCTGCTCTTGTTGTGATTGCACCTGTGGTTCAGGTGGATGATTTGGCCGCCAATGTCGCTTCCGATATTACCATTGACCTGGATGGAACGGTTTATACTGTCAAAAACGGCAAGGTTTGCCTTGGAGACGATGCCTTGGTTGGTCCTGGTGTTACCCAGGATGTAACGAGCGGTACGTACAAGGTGGTCAATGTGGAGGGCTTCAATTATGTGCTTTCCTCGTCGGCCATTCTGAAGCCGGCGTCCAAGAATGTGACGATTGCGCTGGAGAACGATATTGATTTGACCGATGCGGCGGCACACACCGCCCAGAATCTAAGCGGCGCTTCTTATGTCGTTACGCTGGACGGACAGGGACATTCCGTGAAAGGTCTGAAGGAAGAACTCTTTACCGAGGCTGTTAACGGAGCTGTGATTAATGTCAAGAATATCACTTTCGATTCGGTGAATATCAATAAGTCTGATGACAAATACGTAGCTGTTATTATGGGTTATGCCGATTGTAATGGTGGTATCAACGTTTCCAATGTTACGTTTAAGGACATTACACTTGTAGGAGCCAAGCATATCGGTGTAGTCTATGGCTATGGAGGTGGCTGGGATAAGCAGAGCGACGGTCCGGTATTTATGGATTCCACGATTGAGGCTTGTGAGTTTGACAATTGTCAGTTGACAACAACGGAAGGCTCGGCCGGTGTGGTCGCCGGTCATGTTGCCGGAAATGCCTGGACACTTATTACGTTGAAGAATTCCACCGTGAAAAATTGTAAGGTTACTTGTGGTGAGTCCAACAAGGCAGGTGTTCTTTTTGGGACAATCGGCGTTGCCGGAACGCAGGCTTACGGAAAGACCGGTGGTACGTACGTAGTGGATTCCTTCTGGTATGACAATACCGTCACGGCAAATGGAGATGCTGTGGAACGCAGTTTCGGACGTGTCGGTTCTGCTGGCGGCAAATACTACATTGACGGCAACTTGGTTGCTTATAAGAATGGAACTGATCCGGAAGTTGTCTCCGGTGACATTTACGAAAAGAGACCGTAATACCCCTTCCAACCCACCGGCCCCTGACCGGACCGGCGGGTTCCAATAATGCTCTTTGACATACTGTTTACCGCTTATAAATGAGATCGACCAAATAGATTCTTCACTTTGTTCAGAATGACAGGGCTATGCCATTCTGAGGTGGGCTTACCTGACGAAGAATCTGCTTTTTGGTCCATGAAAAGTTATAACAAATTTGCAAATTTTACATTTTGTTTTTACATTTGTGAAAATTGCAGGTTATGACAACAAGTGTGAATATTATCAAGATTGGCAACAGTTGCGGAATTATCCTCCCGGCCAAGGTGATGAAGGCCTTGGGTGTGAAAGAACGTGACGCGCTGCGTATCAGTGTGGCAGCGGGTGAGGCCCGGCTGGTACAGGAAAATGCAGACCCCTTTGAAGCGATTTCTTCCGGAGGCTGGTATGAAGATACGCGCGATGCACATGAGATTTCCGATGAGCTGTACGCAGGAAGGGTGAATGACCGGGAGGTGGAAGTGTTATGAAGTATCTGTTGGACACGAATGTCCTGATTGCCATGTTTCGGGGACAGTACCACATCCGGGAGAAGATTCTGGAAGTGGGATTCGGTAATTGTGCTGTCAGTGAAATAACCCTTGGGGAAATTCTTACAGGATGTTATAAGGGGGGCTATGAGAAACATGCCCATGAGGTCCGATTCCTGAAAGAGCATTTTGAAATTCTCCCTATTTTGCCGGCCTTGGATTTATATGGCCAAGTGCGTGCGGAACTTGAGAAACAGGGGATTGCCCTTGACAGCATGGATCTGCTGATTGGCTGTACAGCCTTGTCTTCCGGCAGAGTCATGGTTACGCACAATGTCCGTCATTTCGTACGGATTCCGGAACTTCGCATAGAGGATTGGGAGAAGTAGCAGGACATCACACAGTTTCTTTTCAAAAGCGGTAAGCAGTCAGAAAGCTTGCCGCTTTTTTCGTGTCGTGTGTGGTTGTTTCCGCAAGGCGCGAAAAACAGGGATTGTAAGAATAAATAGTTTAAAAACAATAAATTAACCGATGGGGGGGGGGGTAGAGACTCCTCCCCAAAAAGACAAAAAATTTATGCGTAAACTTCTCTACACATTGGCCGGGCTGGGAGCCCTGGCAATGG
>JBGUWV010000081.1:0-11971 GCA_045221475.1 Fibrobacter sp. | reverse complement strand
TCCTCCATCAAGTTCGTCTGTGCAGGTTCGTCCATTTAAGGAACGTTTCAAAGAAGATAGTGTCTTTAACGAAGAAAAAACGTATGGAACTTTCGAGGATCCGCGTGATGGACAGATATATAGGACCATCGTTATAAAAACTAAATCCGCAACGTCACCAGAATTTGAAGTCTTTGCGCAAAATTTGAATTATGGTAGCCAAGTGAATCTTGGAACCTCTGTTTTTGACGATAATAAGGTAGAAAAGTTCTGCTATGATGATGATCCCTGGTATTGCGACAATTATTTTGGCGGTTTGTATTCGTGGAGTGAAACATTTGGTCTTCCTAGGGCATGCGATAGTGTGTGGACAGGTACAACGTCGAATTGTCCTGATTCCATTGCGACGGGAATAAAATCTGTTTATGATTGGGATTATCTTCAAATTCAAGGAATATGTCCGGTGGGTTGGCATGTGATGAATGAAAATGAATGGCGTGCCATGATTCGAGGTGAAGAATCTGCGTATAGATCTATATCGATTGCTTCAAATGGACGTAATAATAATGGATTTTCTGCTTTGTTTGGAGGTGGTGCGTATAATAACCAAGATGGATGTCGTTATGAACATATAGGAAAATATGGCCGTTATTGGATTCCTAAAGAATCTGATTCGGCGGCATTCTTAATGCGTTTAGATGATACTGAATGGGATTTTTCCCGGTTAAAAAAGTTTTTTGGTCATTCAGTTCGTTGTGTTAAAGATTATTCCTTTACAATCTAACCTGATTTAATTTTGTAAAAAGTTTAACAAAAAAAGGACTTTAGAGAAAAGTCCTATGGGAGTTATTTATGTCAAAGAAGAAATCACGTTAGTGATTTCCAATCCGTGTGGCTCCCTTGTTCCTTTTTTATGCATCAAAGGAGATCCCGTCCCCGTTGCCGAGGATCATATCCACTAAGCAGCAAAGCTGCAAGTGGCTATTGTCATCGAGTGCGGGAAGACAGTGGGCCGGGGCGTTGCGGGGCGGCGAGCGCCCGCAGAGAGGGTAACGGCAGACACGGCGATAGCCTGGCCGCAGAGCGAACATTCCGGAACGGCCATGTGAGCGTGCGGAGCAGGCTGAGCCATGGCTAGAGTTAGGGGGACACCTCCCCCTCAACATAAGCATATTTTTTTCAGTTTTATGTTCCACTGCCCATAAAAAATATACATTATGGGTGTAAACCCTTATATTTAGGATACTTATGGCATTTATTCGTGCAATTTTCTACTACTTGTTCATTGGAGTAGGGCTTTTCGTTGTCGGTCTCCCGTTCATGTTCTACAAGGGCGTGCTTTGCAGGCGTTGGGCCGACAGCACCCGCATATGTATCCCGTTTTTCCAGGTTTTATTCAGGTTGTCGGGAATCAAGGTCGAAATCGAAGGCAAAGAGAATATCCCGGACCACAAGAAGTTCGTGCTTATCGCAAACCACCAGAGTTTTTTGGACATCAACGTGATTTGGCCCTCGATTACCATGACCTCGTTCATTGCGAAGGCGGAACTCTGGAAGATTCCCGTATTCGGCTGGGTCTTGACTAAAATCGGCTGCATTCCGGTGCACAGGAACCCGCGCAAGAATTTGGGCATGGGCGCCACCGTGAAAAAGCGCCTCGAAGACAACGTGACGATTTCGGTGTTCCCCGAAGGCCACCGCAGCAACGACGGGCATATGCTCCCGTTCCAGAACGGCATTTTCCGCATGGCCAAGGAAAACGAATTCCCGCTCTTGCCGGTCACGATTGTCGATAGCGGCAAGCGACTCGCCAAGACCAAGTGGGCACAGACTCCGGGTGTGGTCAAGATCGTGGTTCACCCGCTGCAGACGCCCGAAAGCTTTAGAGACAAATCCGTCGCCCAGTTGCGCGACGAGATGCACAACATGATTTCATCCGCTTTGCCTTACAGACAAAACGCCCAACAGGAGGCTTAGTATGGCCCAGCATTTACCTAGCGAAGAACAGATTATTGCCATTTTACGTGATGAACCGATGGTCGGCAGCCGCCTGCGCAGCGCCCTTGGCCTTCCGAAAAAACAGAAGATGGCCTTTAAGCAGATGCTCGCGGACATGGTGGACCGCGGGCTGTTGAAGCGTACCAGCCACAAGGAATACCAGCTGGGCGATGGCGAAAGTGTCGAAGAAAAGCGCGAGAAGCGCGTGAAAAAGATTGCAGAACAGTACCCCGAAGACAATCGCCGTCCGGGTGCCCGCAGCCGCAGGCAGAACGACAAGGAAAACGAAACCCGCGTCAAGCGCGGTATTCTGCACCAGACCGGCGAAGAAGAATGGGAAGTGCACGAACTCGATACCGGCAAGGTGTACGAGATGTGCCACCGCAGACAGGCCCCGGGCAAGGAAGGCGAAACCATCAGCTTTACGCTGTACCCGCATCCGAAACTCAAGCACAGCTACCTCGCCAAGGTAGACCGCACCGCCGAAGCGATGAACATCAGCTGGGAAGAAGTGAAGACGAAGTTCATGGACGATGCGAACTTGCCCAAAGACTTCAGCCCCGCTATCAAGAAGTATGTGGACAGTGTCAAGGAACCGTGCGGCAAGGACTTCAAGGGCCGTGTGGATTACAGACAGCTCACGATTCTCTGTATCGACCCCGATGGCGCCATGGACCATGACGACGCCATTAGCGTGGAACGCACCGCAAAGGGCGGCTACAAACTGGGCGTGCACATTGCCGACGTGAGCTACTACGTGCCGGAAGGTTCCGAACTCGACGAAGAAGCTTTGGAACGCAGCTACACGCAGTACCTGCCGTGGACCGCCGTGCCGATGCTCCCGGAAAAGCTTTCGAGCAACGTGTGTAGTTTGCACCAGGGCGTTGACCGCTGCGCATTCACTTGCATGATGGAACTCGACAAGCACGCGAACGTGCTCAGCTGGGATTTCCACCGCAGTATCGTGAAGATTACCAAGTCCATCACCTACGAACAGGCGATGGAAATGATGCGTAACGGCGACGATGATATCAAGGCGCTCGCCGAGGTGACAGCACTCTTGAAACAGAACCGCACCAAGGACGGCCTGCTGGAATTCCAGAGCACCGAATTCGGCTGCAAGTTCAATGAAAAGGGTGAACCGGAAAAGATTTTCCCGCGCACGACCGACGAATCGAATTCGTGGGTGGAAGAATGCATGCTCATCGCGAACAACTGCTGCGCCAAGGAACTCAAGAAGCGCAAGCTCCAGGGCATTTACCGTATCCATGAAGCGCCGGATACCAAGGACATCATGGAACTGTACTACATGTACCCGGACCTGTTCAAGGATTCTCCGGTGATGTTGCGCGACCTGGGCAAGCCACGCAGCGGCGACACGAACCTGAACCCGACGGCATTCAAGCTGTACGAACACTTGGTGAAACGTGCCGCGGGCGACGAGACTTTGACCAACCGCATTCTGCGCAGCATGCAGAAGGCTCATTACGACAGCAACAGCTTCGGCCACTTCGCCTTGAACTGGCAGGATTACGCCCACTTTACGAGCCCGATTCGCCGTTACGCCGACTTGTGGTGTCACCGCGAACTCGCGCGCAAGGGCGCCGAAATTACCGCCGAGCGCAAGAACAGCGTGATTGAAGTCTGCGACTTGATTTCGGCAAACGAAGTCAAGAACCAAAAGACCGAACGTATTGCCATCAAGGTGTGCAGCTGCTGGATTTTGAAGAGCCACATCGGCGATGACTTCGAGGCTACCGTCTCGGGCATCGAGGAATGGGGCATCTACGTTTCTATCGCCGACCCGATTGCTGAAGGCCTGGTGCGCTTCCGCGATATCGCCGGTGACGACTTCTACGTATTCAACCCGGATCAGGGACTCGCCTTCGGCAAGAAGAGTGGGCGTACGTTCCGCCGCGGCGACAAGGTGCTGGTGCGCCTTTTGAGGGTGGACCCTCTGCGCGGTCAGGCGGACTTCAGCATTATCGAAAAGCTCTCTAGCGAACCGAAGAAGCGCCGACGTCAGGGTGAATCGCGCGACGATTACAACGATTACCGCAACCGCGACGTTCGCGAACGCGCTGACCGCGCTGCCGCGGCGGAAGCCCTCGGTTACGTAAGCCAGCCCGACGAAGACTTTGACGATGATGTTCCGGAATTCGTTTCGGCACACAGCCACATGAACCGTGGCGGCCGCGGAAAATCTCGCGGCGGCAGGTTCGATTCCGACGCTCCGAGCTTCGAACGCCGCAGTTCTCGTAGCAGAGGCGGACGCAACGACCGTGGCGACGACCGCGAAGGATTCCACGTCGCAAGCAAACCGCGTAAGGGCGGCTCCCGCAAGGGTGCCGGTCGCAGCAACAAGAGCCACGGACGCGGCGGCAGAAGGTAATTTATGTCTAGCAACGGCAAGGTCATACTTTACGCAAGCTACCAGACCGGGGAAAACCTCCCCGGGTATGTACGGTTTGCGCTAAAGCACCTCGCCGAGACTGACTTTACCGTCGTACTGCTCACGAATAAGCGACCGCTTTCAGCAGAGACGATGTCGTTCCTGGAAGACAACGGAATTAAGCTTTACCTGACTGAAAATCACGGTTTCGATTTTGGCATGTGGCGCAGATTCCTGAAGGATCTTGCCAACGGGCACAACAACCTGATTGAATTCAACAGCATCACTCGCCTGCTGCTCACGAACGATTCCATCGTTTACTTCCAGAACAACTTCGCCGATTTTATCCGCCGCGCCGAATCAAGTACGGCTGACGTGGTATCGCTTACGCAAAATGACGAAATTCGCCCGCACCTGCAATCGTTCTTCTTGTATCTAAAACAAGAGGCCCTGGGCGCCTTTTACCTGCACCTGCTGGAAACACCCGAACAAGAAACATTCTACGATGTGGTGCACCGCCTAGAAATCGGCATGGCGAATGTTTTTGAAGAAGCCGAAATCAAAACGGCGTCGCTCTACAGCACGCATTTGCCAGCCATGTTCGCCTATCCCGAGCTGATTGCGCAAGGCGGCGGATTTATCAAGCGCAAACTTTTGCAGTGCCGATTCAACTTTAAGGAAAAAGTTCATTTTATTCGCCACGGTGCTTACAAGGCTTTAAATGCCGATTATCATAAAATGGTGGTAGACGCAGGCCTTGCTCCCGACTTTAAAAAAGAATGGCTCCCGAAACATGTCGGAAGCTCTACAACGCAAGCTATCGATAAAATTTGGCAAAAGGCGTTCTACAAAGTCGGCTGGCCCGTGCTCAGGACTGCCATCAAGACAAAATACAAGCTATTACGAAAACCGCTGCACGGCGACGAATACAAGTAAAGAATTCATTTTTAAAGGTTGAAGTTAGCGGCTTGCTTCTTTTTCTAGGAACTGCTTGTTTTCGATGACCTTCTGCTTCTGCGGGTTGTCCGGATATTCCGTGAGACACTTGTCCAGCGGAGTGATGGCATCTTGCAACAGCTTCTTCTTTTTGGCCGGATCCTTCTGCTTTTGCGCCTTGGCGAATACTTGGCTCGTTGTCTTGCGCTGCTTGGTGCAGTAAGTATCCGCCAGTTTTTGGTATAGCTCGTTGGCTTCTTTGCGCAGCTTGCTGGCCTTGAGCTTGTTCAAGAGCTCCTTGGCCTCACCGAATTTTTCTTTTTGCAGGAGTGAGTCTGCTTGGGCTAGCGCCTGTGCCGGATCGTGGGATTCCCAGTACTTGGCGGCTTCGGCATTTGTGGTCTGCATCAATTCGCGAATGTGGTCGATAAGTTCCTGCAGGTGGAGGACATCTTCAAAGTCGCGATAACGCATCTGCAAGGTGACAGCCTGCTTTTCGGCTTCGGCAAATTGTGCCTGGTTGTCGGCAAGGTCCTTCACTGCGGCGTATTCTTTTTTGGCCTTGGCGAGGGTATTCTTGTAGGCGATATCTTTCTGAACTTTTGCCCATTGGGTAAGGGAATCGCCTGGGGCAAGGGCTATCAGGCTGTCGGCGGTTTCGGCCACGAGACCGTAGTCGGAATTGGCTCGGTTCATGTTCTGGATCTGGAATACCATGGGCTCGTAAGCCTTGGCCTTTTCGGCACGGATCTTTCCGAATTCATTCAGCATGGAATCGGCCTTGGATTCCCACTGTGCCCATAAAGGCTTGATGACGCGGAAGCGTTCCAGGTATGCTGTAGCTGAATCGGTGTAGCCCGCTTTGTGCAAGGTGTTAGCGTATTCAAAAATATTCTGGACAATGGCCGGAATGGTGGTGTAGGGGTCTGCAATCGCAGCCTGTGTAACGGCATCCGTATTGGATGTGTTGGCGGGGGTGGTTGTCGGAATATTTTCGGGCGTGTTCAGACGGTGATTGTCCAGTGCCTGGGAGTTGAAGAAAACTTCCTGGTTGTCGCCGATTTGGCCCGATTCCGTGCTGGTTTCTTCCTGGGGTTGAGAAACGTCTGCGGCATTTGCCGGTTCGGACTGGGGGTTGGTTTCGGGAGTGGGGGCATTGCCGACGCAAGCCGTCAATGCGAAAGCCATTGAACAAATAAAACTGGGGAGTATCGCCTTATTCAAGATCATGATGCTAATATAGAAAGAATGCTGACTTGAAAAACAGGATTTTTTGGTGTGTAAAAGGTCGGTTTTTGTTCTTTTTTCGACATATTTGTATAAAAAGAATTGCTTTTTTGTGAATAATCAATTAATTTAATGCAAGAGAGAAGATATGAATTAAGGTGGGAGCAATGTCTTTGCATGAAAATTCCGACATTCCCGCGTCGGTGCTTGTGGAACTTTTGAATTCGGCCAAGGTGGATCCGTTTGTGATTTTCGATGCGAAAACGCACGAAATCTATATGGTGAATCCTTCTATTTCGCATTTTTGGAAACCGAAAAGACCCTATAAGCCGGGTATCAAGTTTGAGGAATATTTCTTTACTTCCGACGAAAAGAATGCTTTATTTATAGAAGAGCTCCTTGAAAAAGGGGTATCGATTATTAGCTGCCCGTACTCAGGAAAAGACTTGGTTGTCGATGCATCTCGAATTTCCTGGAATGGTAAACGCTCCATATTCATGCGTGTAAACGATCATTCTGACCGTTTCTTCGATTCCTTGACGGGGCTTCCGAATTTGGGGTATTGCCGCATTCGCGGAGAAAACTACATAGAAGAACTTATAAATGCGGGTATGACCCCTGTAGTGGTTTTCTTCGACATTATCGGGATGAAACTTTATAACAATGCCAACGGCTTTAGCTGCGGAAATGAGTTCCTGATTCATTTTGCGGCCATGCTTAAAAAGCAGTTCGCAAAGAACTTGGTATGCCGCGGCACGAACGATCATTTTATAGTTGTTGCCGACAATGTCAATCTCGAAGAAAAGTTGTGCGAAGTTCGAAAATACGTTAAAGGTACGGTTTCCAAAATTTCAATGGACCTTTACGTGGGCGTTTGTAAGGCCGATGTCGACAGCGATATTCTCGACGCAATTGAAAAGGCGAAACTCGCTTGCAATATTCAAAAGAAAAAGGGCGACAAATTTATCCGGCAATATGATGAAGACTTGCACAGGGCTCTCATGTTGCACAATTACGTGGTAAACCACATTGACGATGCCATTACGAATGGCTACATCAAGGTTTACTATCAGCCGGTGGTGCGAACGATTACAGGAACGTTTTGCGGTATGGAAGCGCTCGCCCGTTGGATTGATCCGGAACAGGGCTTTTTGAACCCAGGCGAATTTATCAGTGCTTTGGAGGAATCCAAGCAAATCCATAAGCTTGACAGCCATGTGATAGAACTTGTCTGCAATGAAATGCGCGAACAATTGGACCAGGGATATCCAGTGGTTCCGGTGTCGTTCAACCTTTCTCGATTGGATTTTACCGGTTGCGATATTTTTGAGGTCGTTGAAGGTATTCTTGAAAAATACAAGATTGAACGTGACTACATCCGCGTGGAAATTACCGAAAGCATCATGGCTTCGGATTTGTATATCCAGCATGAAATCGAGAAGTTCCGTGAGGTCGGCTACGAAGTCTGGATGGATGACTTCGGGAGCGGTTATTCTTCGTTGAATACGCTCAAGGACTACAAGTTCGACGAACTTAAAATCGACATGGCCTTCCTTTCGAACTTTAACGATGTGTCTCGCACCATTATCAGTTCGATAGTCCGCATGGCGAAAAGCCTTGGGCTAAAGACCTTGGCCGAAGGTGTTGAAACCAAGGAGCAGATGGAATTCTTGAAGAGCATCGGTTGCGAAAAAGTTCAAGGCTACTATTACGGAAAGCCGCAACTGCTGAAAGCCACCATGGAACACATGGAAGCATCGGGAATCGCCATCGAAGATAGCAACATGCGCGCCGTGTATTCTAAAATCGGACGCCTTGATTACCAGGAAGATTCTCCTAGGGCAATCATGTCTTACGAGAATGAAACGCTCAAGTTCCTGTTTTTGAATAAGCAGTATGAAGAACAGCTTAAGAGTCTCGGTTTCAAGGATGTCGCCGAGGTCGAAGCTGCGTCGAACAATCCCGAAAATCCGGTGTACTACACGCTCCATGAGGCGGAAAAGGTGGCCTATGAGGCTCCTTGTGAAGTGACCTATGTGACGCACGGAGTGTACGTCATTTTGAAAGGTCGCTTGATTGCCGATTATAATGGCTGTCACATTTACGATTTGTCTTTCCGCAATACGCATGTGAGTGCTTACGATAGTTCTTCTCGCGGCAAGGAGGCTACGCTTCCGGCGAATACGAAGACTGTCTTGATTGCCGAAGCCAATCCGCAAGAGAGGGCGTTCCTTGAAAGTATCCTGAGACCGGATTACCATGTGCTGCTAGCCGAAAATGGCGAACAGGCGCTCAACTTGCTGCTTGAATACGGACGTCATGTGGCTCTTGCCTTGATTAACGCAAACCTTCCGAAAATGGACGGTTTCAAGCTTATTCAGAAATTCCAGACCGAACGCCGCAATCTCCAGATTCCATTTGTCGTCATGACCGACAACATGGATTTAGCCAAAGAAAGCATCCGTATAGGCGCCACTCAGTTCCTCTTGACGCCTATTAAAGATAGGGATATGCTCAAGGCAAAAATTGATGGTTCTATCAAGAATGCCGAAGATCTGCAACAGCTTGCATTGAACTATATGGAATTTGTTCCTGGTGGAGTGATTCTGTTCAGCGTAAAGACTGGCGAAATTCTTTATGTAAATGCCCGAATACTTGACATGTTTGGATGTAGCAGTGTCGATGATTTCCGTAATTATGCCGGGCGGTTCTTCAAGAATGCAATTCTTCCTGAAGATTACGGAAGTGTGAATGCGGAAATATCGGAACAGGTGACGAGTAGAAGTAAGGCGACAAAGCAATTGACCTTCCGTGTAAAGACAGCAAACGGAAACGTCAAGCGGGTCTATCATGTAGGTAAGGTCTTTGGTAAAACTCCGTATGGCACTATCTTTTCGGCGTTCATGTCCGAAGATGACATGGCTATGAAAAAGTATTTTGTACGTAAAAAGGCGTTCGAGAAATTCATAGCATCGGGTGTGACAACGAATACGAAGTCTTATGACCTGGGCTATCGTGGATTCCTGTTCTGGAACCTGACGAAAAATTCTCCTGTGCTTCGCATGGGCGGAATCTCTTACATTCCCAAGGAACTCGAAGATAAATACACCTACGAAATCCATTACAAGTATTTGAGTTCCTTGATGCAGCAAAGCCAGGACAATGTCATGAACGCCTTGGATTACACCCGCGACAAGCTGATTCTGGATTACATGAACAAGTGCATGGTCCATTCGCTGGATATCACTTATGATGTGGCGGGTTACAACTTTACCATCCGTTCGAGTTTTGACATGATGATGGATCCTGAAACGGGCGACATCATTCTGAAACTCCAGAATGATAGCGTCGGGACTACGAAGAAGAAGTAATGGCTTTCATAAACAAAGAAAACCTCCTGAATTGCATATACCACGGCATGTGTTATATACGGCTGGATTTTTAGTATTTCTGTAAAATATTTTGATTTTAGTTCAAAATCGTTGATTTTGTGTTTTAAAAACGTTATATTGTTGTCGAGGTCAAACCTATGAAAGCAATATACGAATACCTTGATTACAGACGGTACATGCAGGAGTTCTACGAAGAACGCAAGCGCTGTTCCGCCTTCTCGTGGAGGGAGTTCTCGCATTTGGCGGGGTTCTCTTCGTCGAACTATATGAAGTTGGTGTGCGATGGGAAAACTCGCCTTTCCAAGGTGGGCGTGGAACGTGTCGCTATGGCGATGGAACTCGAAGGGGGCGCCAAGGAATACTTTGCACAGATGGTCGTGTTCGCCGATTCCAGCGACGAGGCAAAAAGGAATGCCGCGTTGAAGAGAATGCGTGAACTCGCGAAGGAGAACAAGGTGCGTACGCTGTCGGCGGATGCCTACGCTTACTTTAGCGAATGGTACAACCCGGTGCTGCGCGAACTTGCGCCCATGAATCCTGGCGCAAAACCGATGGAACTGTCCAAACTCTGCTACCCAGAAATCAGCGCGACCGAAATCCGGAAGACTCTCGATTTTCTGGTGCAGATGGGGTTGCTCCGAAAACACGACGAATACCATTACGAGCAGAGCGAGAAGGTTGTGATGGGTGTCGCGGGGATGGTGCCCCCGGCCATGCGTCCCATGCATAGGCAGATGGCCAAGTTGGCGATGGACGCGATAGACAACGTCCCCGTCGAAGATCGCAGCTTCGCGGGTGCCACTATGGGAATTTCTCGCGATACGTACCGTCGTATTGTGCGCGAGGCAGAAAAGTTCAGACAGAAGGTTGTCGCCATCGCAAGTGAAGACAAACACGGTGAACAAGTTTACAGGTTGAATTTACAGTTATTTCCGCTGACAAGGCGGCAGGAGGAAAATCATGGATAAGAAAAAACTTACGGGGCTCGTTTTTTTGCTGGCCTTGCTTGCGGCATGTTCGTCGGACGAGAGTGCCGGTGTAACGACGGAACCAGCTGGCGATCTTGGCACAAAGATGTCCGTTTTGCCCAAAGATCCGTATTCTGCGGAACACGTTGCTATCATGGATAGCATCCTCAAGACTATGGAAAAAGGTGGCCGTAGCTCTGAGGAAAGCTCCAATGAGTCAAGGCGAGATTCAAATATAGTGGATCCTGATGACGCGTCCGTTATACTTCCTGTGCTGCAAACAGCCCATGATTTCGAGACTTCGGGCGAAATTTATTATAGCCGGCAGGGATGCAAAGTTACCTATTATGAAGAAGAATCTGGAACCCAGATGCTCTTTACTGGAAGTAGCGCGGACTACATGGAAACCAGTCTTTTGTTGAAAAATGACGAGGTCATGGTAGAAAAGGTTGAAAATGTCTATTGGTTTGAAGAAGACCAAGAAGATTGCGAAGCGGACCTTACGGCGTTCCGGCAGCGTTGTGAATCGTTGTATGGCGTATTTAGGGATTATAATGATGGAACCGGTTGTAATGACTTTAGGCACCTGCAGGTTGCCTGCGCTGTGCCACTGTTCGGTCTGGCCATTACCCCGGAAGTGTTGACGCATGAGGCGGATTACTACTATAAGGCTCGGTGCGATTCCTTGGTGGTGGCGGAAGGTCCGCAGTGCTCCATTGTCTGCACGGATCCGTCTGGGAATAATCTTCCGATTGACTCTGTCCATTTTTCGTTTGACAATATCAAGTGCGAGAAGGTTTGCGTCGGCGTGGATGGAGAACGTATTCCGTCCGTCGAACACGGCGAAGAAGCCATGTCTTCGGCATCGATGTCGTAATAAGGAAAACCTCTTTAAAATGAGAATATAAGTCCGCCTGCGTGGCGGACTTTTTGTGTCATTAAGAAAACCCCGACTCGTCAGAGCCGGGGTAATTTCTTTTCGCGTTAGCGAGGCTTATGCCTGCTTGTAGCTTTCCAGCGATTCCACGCTGAGGCTCTTCACGAAGTTGTAGTGCTTCGCGACTTCGGCTTCGGCGAGG
>JBGUWV010000080.1:0-83460 GCA_045221475.1 Fibrobacter sp. | reverse complement strand
GGAATGAGCCCGGTACAATACCGGACTCATAACGCTGTTTTATCCTAACTTTAAACTGTCCAACTTTTTGGGGTCAGTTCACTTTCGCCGGGGATTTCGTCCACCCACCCCTTTGAGAATTTTTTTACAAACCTTGCAATCAATTGATTGCCGTTAAATATGGTTATCTATCCATTGAATTCTAGTTTGAATCCAATTCTTTAAATCTTCAACGGCCTCTTTGTCGTGATTGAAAGATTTTCTGTGGTAGACGTATTCGGTATTTTTCAGAATATTCCATCTTTTAAAATTATTTTGAGAGGCTTTTTGTAGTGTTGCGTAAATGGAATCTGCGTCATGCACAGTTTTGTCAAATTTGTCGTGATTATTTTTCCAAAAATCAATTACTGCATGACAGGCAAGAGAATCCTTTAAAATAAAGGAATGCCAATACCCCTTCTTTATATAGAAATTCTCGGGGGAGTTATTCGTTGTTGCGCTGTGATTGCCGAAAGCAAGGTCAAAATCCCAAACTGGCCCCATTTTTATGGATTCACCATTTTGCCAAGAGAAAAAGATGCTGGACCAATCTTGTGCGTCTGGGTTCTTTGTAAATTCTTGAACCCAATAGTATTTTACATATTCATCAAGATTTAGCTGCGCGTCAATATTATTGTTTTGGCGCTCTTTGATAGTTCTTAGATATTTTTCAAATGTTTCAATTTTGTCTTTGATTAGAAGGAGACTTTCGGTGGAAGCGTTTTTGGGACGATGAATTTTAAATTGCGTTCCGGTTGAATCGTTTTTTAAAATGTGTGAGTAAATGAGCTGGTCGTTCTGTTGTTTGTTTTTTGTGATTTCTGCAATGAAAAATGAAGTGCCATTAGGAATATTCACACGAAACTTTCCGTTTTTGATGGTTTCTGTGAGCAGATAGACGCCTAAATATTCTCCGTTCAAAAAGAATTCTGCGAATTCACATCTTGGGGCGTAGTATGCCCCCAATTTTGCAGACAAATGATATGCTAAATAGTTCCTCATTAATGTTTTGTCTGCATAATTTGAAATTAGAGCCCAATCCCTGTCTTTGGGCATGCCTAGCATCTCTTGCTTGTTGACGAATTCAATTTTGTAACTTTTCTTGGGCATTTCTGTCCAAGATGTATTCCCTCTCCCTCTAATGGTCAAATTCATCACTTCGCTTTCAGGGACGTCTCCCCAAATCTGCAATTTGGCGGGAACCTCTGTTTCTCTATCACGAATTGGTAGGTGATTGACTGTTTCTATCACGATTCTGGGAATGCCTGCATAAGGATATTCCCAGTCATCCAAAGAAAGGTGATCTACTTTGGTATTCCAGAATCCTTCGGAATTTGCAATGATTTCGGCGTAGTTCGCGTAATCCACTCCATCGCTGTTGCTGCAGGCGCAAAGCAGGCTCCCGATAAGGACTCCTAAGAGCAGGGGGAGTGGTCTTGCCGTACGATGACGCATGCCTGCAAATATAGATTTTTTGTAAACTGCTGCTAATGTTTTTTTGCTTACCCTCTTTGAGGCCGAATTAGGGTAATAAATCTTACGATTTACATATTTTTGCTTTTTTGGCGTTTTTTGGGCTTATATTTGGGTAGAACGGACGAGGTCTGAATGAAATTCAATGTTTGGGTATGTGGTTCGGTTGGATTTTTATGGGTTATAGCGATGATTCTGTTGCTTTCGGCGACAGGGGTCTTTGCTGAAGACATTATTGCCACCACTTCGAACGGTTCCACGGTCATTCTGCACGAAAACGGCCGTTGGGAATACTACCAGAACAATGCCAAGATCCGCGATGTGCGCCCCAGCGCCATTCCCGAAGACGCCAAGTTCCAGATTACGGTCAACTACGAGAGCGCAAACAAGATCAAGAAAGACATCCGCATGATGATGGAAGGCGATTTCGCCACAGAAGAAGAAATCCGTGACAGTTTGCGCAAGGTGCCCAAGGGCGGCATGGTGTATTTCCAGGTGCCTACGAACCAGATCAAGCCGGGTTTTACCCGCGAGCTGACCTACTACATTTACGATAAGGGCAAAAAGCCGATTTTCTCCCAGACAGCCCGCGACAGCGAGGCAAAACCCACTGTGGAAAGCAGCAAGGTCTCGAACTTGATGGTGGTGCCCCTTTTTGCGAAGCCCAAGTCCAAGGTGCTCAAGGCCAAGGTGGTGAGCGAATCTGCCAAGCAGACTCTGGAGTTTGAGATCCCGATAAAGTAAGCCCCATGAAGTTTGCAGTTGTAGATCTTGAAACGACGGGCGGTACGGCCGAGGTGGGCCGCATTACTGAAATCGGTATAGTTCTTTTAGATGATTGTGAAGTGGTCAAGACTTATTCGGCGCTGGTAGACCCAGGCATGCCGATTCAGCCCTTCGTGCAGCATTTGACGGGCATTACCGACGAGATGGTGCATGGCAAGCCCCAGTTTGCATCGGTTGCCGAAGAGGTGGCGGAGCTCCTGAAAGACCGCATCTTTGTGGCGCACAATGTGCTGTACGATATCAAGTTCATGCGTACGGAACTCAAGCGTTGTTGCATCAAGATTGACCCGCCGAGGCTTTGCACGGTCAAGGTTTCTCGCCGTTTTTTTCCAGGGCTTCCGAGTTACAGCTTGCATAAGTTGACGCAGGCGCTGGAGTTGCCGGAGTTCAATCATCACCGAGCTTTAGACGATGCTTTGGCTGCTGCCGAGATTTTGAAGCTGGCCTACAATAAAGTCGGGCCGGAAAAAATCCTTAAGGAAGTAAAGAACCTTTCGACCCCGAAAAAGGCAAAAGTCGAGGCTATTTAATTATCCCTGCCTTATACTTCATCTTCAGAATCCTCGCAGCGGATTCCTCAATTCGTTCGCGGTAGTACTTGTTCTGCTTCGAAAGCGCTGCCAGGTAATTCACCATTTCAACCGCTTTCTGCGGGTACGTAATCATGAACATGTCGTTGCCGGCCATCAGGGCGGTGCGCACGAGTTTCCTGAAGTCCTTGGCGGGGTAGTTCTTGCTTCGCACGCGTTCGTTGCCGCTTACCCAGGCGCGCAGGCTTACTCCCCACAGGTCATCGGTAAGGATTACGGTTTCGGGGGACATTTCGCGGGCCATCTTCACGATTTTCGGCTCGAATACGGCGGGGCGACTAGAGATGCGCACGAAGCTCACGCTGCTCATCATGGTCACGGGAATGTCACTGGCGAGGGTCCTGAAGAATTCTACGTTCCTTGCGACTTTTGCCTTGGGGGTCGAACTGACGGCGATTTGGTGGTCGCTGTTGGTCCAGGAATCGTAGCCGGGGAAATGCTTCGAGACGCAGGCTACGTTGCTTTCGCGCATGCCCTGCACAAAGGCGCGGACCTTGGGCGCATTCAAGGTGTCTTCACCCCAAGAGCGCTTGGATTCTTCCATGAACGAATTCTTGCCGCGGCTGTCCTTGGCGGGGTCCAGCACGGGTGCTAAATTCAAGTTGATTCCCACACTGTCGAGGACGGCGCCGATTCTTTTGGCAATCGCGCGGATGGAATCTTCGCTCATGGCGCGCATTTGCTTGGCGCTGGGGGTGTGCTCCCATTGCGGTGCCACGACCGAGATGCGGTTCACGTAGCCGCCTTCCTGGTCGGCGGCCACTAGCGGCTTGATTCGCATGTTCTCGTTGACGGTGCGGATGTTTTCGGTGAATTTGTCCAAATTCTTCAGGTGATTTTTCATCACCAGGTAACCGCCGAATTCGTGTTCCAGCATGAACGATGCGGGCGTCATGTAGACCATGACCATCTGCGCCGCTTTCTGCTTGATGGTCAGCGAATCCCACAACGGCAAGAGCTCGCGGGGGAGTCCGTAAGGCGTTTGCGCGGAATCTTCTTGCGGTAAGGCTTCGGCTGTATACGACGCGCTTGTTGCTGAACTGCTCGCAGGTTCCGTGGCTTGATTCGCCACAGCTTCTGTAAGCGAATTCAGCGGAACAAATTTCACGTCAGGCAGAGAATCCTCCGCCTGCACAAAGGCAAATGCAAGAATAAATATGATAGATGTGTGCCGAATTAACGTCATTGCGAGGCGAATGTCTCTACTCGGCTTTTTTCTTGCCAAAGCGTCTCGGTTTGAATTCACGGGGCGGGAAGTCAAACTTGAGCTTGCCGCCTTTATCCAAATAAAGGTATGCGTCAAAGGTGCGGTGGGTCTTGTTGCTGCGGAAACCCTTCAGGAGCGTCGTTTTTTCGCCGGCGAGCATCTTCTTGATTTCTTCGAGCGGAATTTCCTTGCCCAAGAGAATCTTCGGCAGCGTAATGCCGCTGGGTTCCTTCTTCAGGTAAGAATCGCTCACGTAGCCGGTCATGGTCTCGTACACGGCGGCGCCGTCTACAGGTGACTTGCCGACTTCTGCGCCGACTTCCACTTCTTCGGGCTTTTCTTCAAATACAAATTCAATCTTGTTTTCGTCGTTGATGATGACGACTGCAGAGAATTCGGCGCCGCGCTTGCTGCGGAATCCGGTGAGCGGACCAATTTTGCGGTTGGTCAAGAGCTCGGTGATTTCTTCAGGCGTCAGTCTCTTGCCGCCGATCATCTTGCGAATCACAATGCCGTCTTCGGTGGTGTAGCGGCTTACGGTTTCAAAGACCTTCTTGCCGTTTACGGGGCTAAACGGGGCTTCGCCGGTGGTGCTTTCTTCCTTGAATCCCTTGATGTTCTTGACCATGGTGCGCGTCATGTCGATGATGCCTTCCATGAACTTTTCGCGGGTTTCCTTGCCCTTCTCGATTTGCTCCATTTTATATTCCCAGTTACCGGTGAGTTCCGGGCTGGTGAGCGCTTCGATGTCCATGGCCTTCAACACCTTGATGAGGTCGAATGCCTTGGCGGTCGGGATCATGTCCTTGCCGTCGCGAACCACGTACTTGTCGCTGACGAGCTTTTCGATAATGGCGGCGCGAGTTGCCGGCGTTCCAAGTCCGCGTTCCTTCATGGCGTCGCGGAGTTCTTCGTCTTCCACCAGCTTACCGGCGCTTTCCATCATCGAAAGGAGCGTGCTTTCGGTGTAGTGTGCAGGCGGCTTGGTAAAGTCTTCCTTTTCTTCGAGAGCGACCGTCTTTGCGGATTTGCCCTTGAGTGCCGGAATGCTGGATTCGTCGTCGCTGTCCTTGCCGTACACAGCCTTGAAGCCCGGGTCTACCAGCACCTTGCCTTCGGTGAGGAAGGTCTCGCCTTCGACCGTTGTAATGCGGGTGGTGTTTTCGTACTTGGCGGGCGGGAAGAACACAGCGATGAATCGCTGGCAAATCATCGTGAAAATTTTCTGCTCGGCTTCAGTCAAGCCTGCGGGCATCACGCCGGTGGGGATGATGGCGAAGTGGTCCGAAATCTTGGAGTTGTCGAACACCTTGGGGGTCTTCACAACCCAGTTGTTCTTGAGGGCGATCTCGGCGAATTTGGCGAGCGGGCCTTCAATCTTTCCAAGCGTAGCCTTCACCGGAGCCACGTAGTCTTCGGGCAGGCAACGGCTGTCGGTACGCGGGTAGGTCGTCGCCTTGTGGCGTTCGTACAGAGCCTGCGCAATCGAAAGCGTGGTCTTGGCGCTAAAGCCGAAGCGGTTGTTTGCTTCGCGCTGCAAGGTCGTCAAGTCGTACAGCGGACCGCACTTCTGGAGCGAAGGGGCGGACGTTTCTTCGACGGTGC
The DNA here is from genome assembly GCA_045221475.1 of Fibrobacter sp. Classification (GTDB taxonomy): domain Bacteria; phylum Fibrobacterota; class Fibrobacteria; order Fibrobacterales; family Fibrobacteraceae; genus Fibrobacter. Next base: position 77,781 of record JBGUWV010000080.1, on the reverse strand, counting down.
CGGCCTTGCCCTTGCACTTCTTCAAGATTTCCTTGACTTTCTTTTCGTCAAAAATCTGCTTGACCTTGTCCTTGCCGTCTTCCTTGCTGGTGGTGAACCACTTGCCGGGGTAGTGGTTGCCGTCGTTGTCGAATTCGGCTTCCACGGTCCAGAATTTCTGCGGTACAAACTGCAGGCGTTCTTCTTCGCGGTTCACGATAATAGCAAGCGTCGGCGTCTGCACACGGCCGCACGGGGTCACCTGGAATCCGCCCATGGAACTGTTGTAGGCGGTAAGGCCGCGGCTTCCATTCATACCGATCAGCCAGTCGGCTTCGCTACGGCAAAGGGCGGCGGCCTTCAGGTTTTCCATTTCGGCGCCGTCGCGCATGTTTTCGAAAGCTTCCTTGATGGCGGCCGGGGTCATACTCTGCATCCACAGGCGCTTGATGGTCTTGCCCGTGAACTTGCCCTTGAGCACATACTGTAATATATAGAAGAAAATCAGTTCACCTTCGCGGCCCGCATCGCATGCGTTCACGATGGTCGTCACGTCCTTGCGCTTGATGAGCTTCGAAAGAGCGGAAAGTTGTCCCTTGGTTGCCGGTGTGGCGACGAGCGGAAATTCCTTGGGGAGCATGGGGAGCGTGCTCATTTCCCACTTCTTGTACTTCTCGTCAATTTCTTTCGGGTCGGCGATTTCGACCAGGTGGCCGATGGCATGGCTCACGATGGTGGTGTCGCTTTCGTAATGGGTCTTTTCGTTCTTGAAGTTCTTTTGTCCGAGCACACGGACCAGGTCCAGGGCTACACTCGGTTTTTCGGCGATAATTAAAGTCTTTCCTTCGACCGGAGCTTTTGCTGCTTTCGTTGTTGTTTTCTTTGTTGCCATCATTATTTCCATTTAAAGCGTCCGAACAGGCCAAAAAGTACGGCCAGCACGGTAAAGGGGGCGTGAATAATTTCAACCGGAATGCACCATTTTAAAAGGTGTTCCTGTCTAAAGATCCTAAGCCCGCGGAGTATTAAAATCAGGTCGCCTGCACATTTGGCGGCAAATGCGATGATGGTCGCAATTAAAATGTTGAAGCTGAACGGTGAAAGCACCGCCGCAATACATTGCATGGTCAGGAAGAGGAATACCATGCTGAGCACAAACACGATTTTCGGTGTATAATAGATAGTCTTCGAGGCCCAACGTTTGCGCTGTTCCCAAAGTTCCTTCAGGGTTTCCTTGCCGTTGGTGGTCACAAAGGTGGATTCGGCGATGCAGTAGCGCATGGCCCAGGGGCGGTCGGCGGCCAGTTTTTGCATCAGCAGGTCGTCGTCGCCGCTCTGGATCTTGATCACGTTGTCGAACCCGTGCACGCTCTTGAAGAAGCTCTTGCGGTAGGCCAGATTGTTGCCGGTGCTTGTAAGCGGGAGCCTCATGGCGAGCCCTGCGGTGCCTGCCACGCGGTAAATCAGCGTCTCGATTGCCTGCATGCAAATCAGCATGCTCGATTTGCCGGGGACGGTCGGAATGTAGGAATGCCCGGCTACCAGTTCGATGCCCGGTTCGAATTCGGCGACGATTCCCGTGACCCAGGTGGGCTTTACCAGGCAGTCGGCGTCAGTCAGGCACAAAATTTCGCCTTCGCATGCCTCGATCAACAGGGAGAGAGCATGTTTTTTCGGGCTGACCCCTTCCGGAATCTCTTTTATAGTCAGAACGTGCAGCCTGGGGTTCTTGGCCGCATATTCGGCGAGAATCGCCGGAGTTTCGTCGTCGCTCCTGTCGTCGGCTACCCACACGTCCCATTCGCCACGGTAGTCTTGGGCAAGGACCGAGTCCAGAGTCTCGCGGATGCCTACGGCCTCGTTGCGGGCAGAAATCAGAATGCTCACCTTGGGTGCGGGCTCCACGTCGGAATTACCCACACGCACGGTACCGAGTGCGCGGAAGAACCGCGCCTCCAAGACTATATAGAATAGTCCGAATACGGCCAAGAGGCCGATGACCAGGTATGTGAGCACCGTAAAAAACATTTTCCGCGCAAAATTTAGTTCATCGGGACGGCGTTGAATTTTTTCGCCTGCAAAAAACGCCTTGTTTTTTTGCACCACTTGCGTTTTTCTCGCAAAAAGGCCAAAATTATATTTATATTACATCTGTCTCCACTATATATAAGGAGGTCTAGAATGAAATTAAATGCTTTGATCAAAAAGTATAATAGTGCAAACCTGGTGCTCCGTATCGCCATCGCGATAGTCTTGGGCGCGCTCCTGGGAATGTTCCTCCCTTCGCAAAAATGGATTAGCGAATTCGGCGTGCTGTTTGTGGGCGCCCTCAAGGCCGTGGCCCCTGTGCTCGTGTTCATCTTGATCATCTGTTCGCTCGCTACCGGTAAGTCTCGCTTGGATCGTCGTTTCGGCCGCGTGATTATGTTGTATTTAGTGAGTACCTTACTCGCCTCGTTTACTGCTGTGGTGGCAAGCTTCGTGTTTCCGCTCAATTTGGAATTGACGTTGCCTGCCGATATTTCGGTGGTGCCTGCTGACATCTATGAGATTTTGCATAATTTGTTGGTGAATGCGGTATCGAACCCGTTTGCCGCTATTTCGGACGCTAATTATATAGGCATTCTCGTCTGGGGCGCCTTTATGGGCTTTGCCATCAAGAAGATTGCAAGCGAAACGACGTTTACGGTTCTGCGGGACTTGTCCAATGCGGTGTCCATGGTGGTGCGCTGGATTATTAACCTTGCCCCGTTCGGCATCATGGGCATCATGTTTACGTCGGTTTCTACCAACGGTATCGGAATTTTCAAGACCTACGGAACTCTGATCCTGGTTCTTGTCGGAACCATGCTTTTCATGGCGCTTGTGGTGGTGCCTGCCATTGTGGGCCTCGTGTTGCGTCATGACCCGTATCCGCTGGTGCTCAAGTGCCTCAAGAGCAGTGCAGTCACGGCGTTCTTTACCCGTAGCTCTGCTGCAAACATTCCCGTGAACATGGCGCTTTGTAAAAAGCTGGGGCTTGATCGCGAATTTTATTCGGTCTCCATTCCGCTGGGTGCTACCGTTAATATGAGCGGTGCGGCAATTACCATTACCATCATGTCGCTTGCCACGGTGCATACGCTTGGTATCCCGGTGACGCTTACTTCGACAATAATCGTGTGCCTGCTTGCCACCATCGGTGCTTGCGGTACGAGTGGTGTGGCGGGGGGATCGCTCCTCTTGATTCCCTTGGCATGTGCACCCTTCGGAGTATCGACAGACATTGCCATGCAGGTGGTGGCTGTGGGCTTTATCATCGGCGTGGTTCAAGACAGTATGGAAACGGCCCTGAACTCTACGACGGATGCGATCTTTACAGCTACGGCAGAATACGCTGCCTGGCGCAAGCAGGGCAAGCCCTTGCCTAAAGAATTATTCCGCGACCATAAAGCCGAAGAACATGATGCATAAAAAATCGCGCCTCACTGGGCGCGTTTTTTATACCAAGATTTTTTGTATCAAGATTCTTTATAATTAATCTTTCAACAGTTCCGGGCGCTTTTCGGCGATGCGGCGTGCAAGGTACACGAACGGCGTGTCCATCAGCGATGTCACGATGAAGATGCCGTAACCGAAAATCAGGATTTCGCCGATTGTATTCCACGGGAACACGCCTGCGAAGGCCAACAGGTTGAATACGACCACGTTAATCAGCTGACTTACCAGCGTAGAACCGTTGTTACGGAGCCACAAGAAGCCGCGCTTGTTGCCGAACTTTTTCTCAGTCCATTTCCAAACGGCATGGTAGGCCCACACGTCGTACATTTCGCAAATGGCATAGGCGAACAGGCTTGCAAGCATTACGCGGGGGGTGTTGGCGAACACGGTGCGGATCGGTTCTGCCATGGTGTCGCCTGCGGCCGGAATATACAGGAACCAACTCTGCGAAATCAGAATGAAGGTTACGTTTGCGAGGATGCCGATTTTGACGCAACGGCTGGCTTCTTTCTTGCCGAAGATTTCGCTCATGATATCGGTGGCCAGGAACGACGATGCGAAAATCACGTTGCCCAGCGTGGTGTCGAGACCGAAGGCGTGCACCAGAATCAGCACTTCGATGTTTGCGGCGATGGTGCAGATTACCGTCCAGGCGAAAATGCCCTGCTTGCCGAAGAAGCGGAAGAAGGCGACGAGTCCGCCGAAGAACACGAAAATGGAGGCGATAAGGATAATTTCATTCTGGAACGGCATCTTACTTTCTCCTATCGATAACGGTGAACAGGCGGGTCTTGGCGAGGGCTTCGTATTCGGTACCCGGCTTGCCGTAGTTGGCGAACGGGTAGAGCGAAATGCCGCCGCGGGGCATAAAGAGGCCTTCGACTTCCAGGTACTTGGGTTCCAGCAGCTTGACCAAATCCTTCATGATGATGTTCACGCAGTCTTCGTGGAAGTCGCCGTGATTGCGGAACGAGAACATGTAAAGCTTCAGGGACTTGGATTCCACCAAGTACTGGTCCGGGATGTAGTTGATCTTGATTTCGGCGAAGTCGGGTTGGCCGGTTTTGGGGCACAGGCTCGTGAATTCCGGGCAGTTGAAGGTGACCATGTAATCGTTTCCTGGGTGCTTGTTGGGGAACTTTTCCAGCACTTCGGGACTGTAGGTGGTCTTGTATTGGGTTTTCGTATTGCCCAGTAGGGTTACGCCTTCCAGTTCTGCATCTGAACGCATAAAGTCTCCTAGTTTTGTTTAAAGTCAGGATGGGTTTCGAACTGACCGACCCAAAGATAGAAAAATATGCAGGATTCCAAAGGTCTGCTGTGTGAAACGTAAGTCGTTGAGACTCCGTAAGTTAACGATTTGACTACAATAAACTTACAGAAAATAGTCCCGTTTTGACACTCAGCTGTCATTGGAATTATCTATATTCCCCTTACCTTTGGAAAATTCCCGGGGTACCTCGCACTGCGGTGCTGGGTTGAACTTAGGGCTTTAAGACCCTCAAACCGAAATATAAAACGGAAACTACATATTATGGATTTTTCTGCAATTATTGCCGAAGAGCTTAACCTTGAAGTATGGCGCGTCGCTAAGGCGCTCGAACTGATGGACCAGGGTGGTACCATCCCCTTTATCGCCCGTTACCGTAAAGACCAGACGGGTACACTGAACGAAATTGAATTGCGCGACATCAGTCACCGTCGCGACTACCTGCAAGAACTGGTAGACCGTAAAGAAACCATTCTCAAGAGCATCGAAGAACAGGGCAAGCTCACTCCTGAACTCAAGGCACAGATCGAAGCCTGTAAGGACAAGACCCTTCTCGAAGATATTTACGCCCCTTACAAGCCCAAGAAGCGCACCCGCGCTACGGCTGCAAAGGAACTGGGTCTCGAACCTTTGGCTCGCCTCATGTGGGCCCAGGAAGAAACTGGCAACACTGCAGAACAGATTGCCCTGATTTACCTTTCCGAAGAAAAGGGCCTTGCCGATCCGAAGGCCGCCCTGAAGGGTGCCGCCGACATTTTGGCCGAAGAAGTGGCCGACAATGCCGAATTCCGTCAGTACTTGCGTAACAAGATGGAAAAGACCGGCGTCATGATTTCCAAGGTCAAGAAGGACTTCGAAAAAGAAGAAACCAAGTTCAAGGATTACTACGACTACAGCGAACAGGTGTCCAAGATTCCGAGCCACCGTATGCTCGCTCTCCGTCGCGGCGAAAAGGAAAAGGTGCTCCGCCTTTCTATCGAAGTCCCGAACGAAGAAATGATCGGTTACCTCAAGCAGCAGATTATCAAGGGCAACACCACTTGGACTCCGTATTTGGAAGCCATGTGTCAGGATGCCTGGGAACGCCTGCTCCAGCCGAGCATGGAAAGCGAAGTGCGCCTGATGCTCAAGGACGCCGCCGAAGAAGAAGCTTTCAAGGTGTTCAGCAAGAACCTGCAAGACGTTTTGCTCGCCGCTCCGGCTGGCCACAAGGCTGTGCTCGCCCTCGACCCGGGTTTCCGTACGGGTTGCAAGGTGGCCGTACTCGACGAAAACGGCAAGTTTATGGACCATGGCATTATCAAGCCGCATGAACCGTGGAATGACAAGGCCGGTGCCGCTGTGTACCTGATGGGTCTCATTGACAAGTACAAGATTGACTTGATTGCAATTGGTAACGGTACCGCTAGCCGCGAAACGGATGCTTTCTGCGCCGAAATGTCTGCCAAGTTCAAGGGCAAGGTTCCGCCCCGCGTCATTGTTTCCGAAGCCGGTGCATCTGTTTATAGCGCAAGCATGATTGCTATCCAGGAATTCCCGAAGGAAGACGTGACGACTCGTGGCGCCATCTCCATTGGCCGCCGCTTGCAGGATCCGTTGGCTGAACTCGTGAAGGTTGACCCGCAGTCTATTGGTGTGGGCCAGTACCAGCATGACGTGAACCAGCGCGAACTCAAGAAGCGCCTGGACGAAGTGGTGGAAAGCTGCGTGAATATGGTCGGTGTCGACGTGAACAGCGCCTCTGCTCCGCTGCTTTCTCATGTGGCAGGCCTCAGCAATACTTTGTCCGAAGCTATCGTGAAGTATCGTGAAGAAAATGGTGCTTATGCTAGCCGCGAAGCTCTGAAGAACGTGAAGGGCTTCGGTCCGAAGGCCTTTGAACAGGCTGCAGGCTTTATGCGCATTCCGGGTGCCGAAAACCCGCTTGACGATTCTGCCGTTCACCCGGAAAACTACGCCCTCGTGGAAAAGATGGCCGAAAAGGCTGGCGTTTCTGTGAAGGACATGGTGGGTAATGCCGAAGCCGTGAAGGCGATCAACCTCGAAGAATTCCTCTCCGACGAAGTGGGTAAGGCTACTTTGGACGACATCATGAAGGAACTTCAGAAGCCGAGCCGCGACCCCCGTAAGGAATTCCGCTATGCCAAATTCGACGACAAGATCCGCACCATTCAGGACCTGATTACGGGTAGCTGGATGGAAGGTGTCGTGACGAACGTGGCAAACTTCGGCGCCTTCGTGGATATCGGTGTTCACCAGGACGGCCTCGTGCACGTTTCTGAAATCAGCGACAAGTTTGTGGAAGACGCAAAGACTGTTTTGACCGTAGGCGACATCGTGAAAGTGCGCGTGGTCGCAGTCGATGTGGGACAGAAGCGTATTAGCCTCTCCATGAAGCAGGAAACTGCCGACGGCGTCGCCGGTGCCGGTGCCAATGGCCCTCGTGGCCAGCGCGCAGGCGGTAACCGCGGCGGATTCGGTGGCCACGGCCGCGATAACCGCGGCAATGCCCGCCCGCAGGGCGGCATCCAGGGCCATGCTACGCTGGCGGACCTCAAGGCAAAAATCGCCGGTAAGGACCGCCCGGGTGCAGCTCCGAAGAAAGCCAACGCCATGCCCGGCAAGATGAGCGCCCTTCTTAAGAACTTCAAGAAGGGAATGTAGGTAATACCTAACTAATACCTACCTCAAAAAGACTAAGCCTGCATTTTAGATGCGGGCTTTTTCTGTATGGTTGTAAAATTTTGTTTAAGAAGGTGCTCGGAGGCCCGAAAAAAGCGTGTATAGTATATGGAGTGACTTTTTTTGAGTCCCTTTATAGAAATATTGACAAATTGTATTACGAATTGTATATTGATTATGATTATAACAAAACACGCGTTTAAGCGCATGACGGAACGAGGACTTAGTCCAGAAATGCTCTCGTCTATGATGAAAGGTCACGTAGTCGTAAAGCCTTCAAGAAACGGAAGTTTCATTGTAATTGGAAGAGCGGATGGAAATTTTTGGACGGTTTTGATGGGTTCCGACTTGTATACAGTTATTACCGTGAGACGATCACATTCAGATGAGGAATCTTTATGGAATTTAAGGTAGTTGATGATCCTAAAATGTCTAAGGAAGAAATTGAGTATTTTGAAACACACAGTTTAGCCGACGAATTCCGTGAAGGGCTTGCTGATGGTTCTACTATCGTGTCGGACGGCCCTTGGGAAGAAACCGTCAAGGCGATCAAGGAGCGCCATAAACGCAACGAGACCAGAATGGCGTCTTTCCGTTTGCCTGTTTGGATAATTGAAGGCCTCAAGCGCAATGCCGCGAAGGGCGATGTCAAGTACAGTGAATATGTAATCGAAACGTTGGCAAAAGCGGCTGTGTAAATTTTTCTTACGATTTTCTTTGTGGAACGATTCGTCTCGGTTGTGTGACGAACATCAAAATATGCCCCTTAAGGGTCGTTGGGGGTGTGTAAAAATTTCCCCCGGCTATTGCTTGGTGTGTAAAAATTATTTATTTTAAGACCATGTGTATTGCGCTAGAACATCTGTTTGATTACGACGACTTCCGCAGGTTCCTGCAAGACTACTTCGAGGAACAAAAGAAAATGCGGGCCGTCTTTTCGCACCGATTCTTCGCAGCAAAGGCGGGCTTCAGCAGTTCTTCTTACTGCCTGAACGTAATCCGCGGACGTTTTAACCTCACGCCAAAGTCCATCGATAAAATTGCCAAGGCGATGGATTTTGAACCGTTGCAGAAGGCCTATTTCGAGGCACTGGTGCAGTACAACCAGGCGCAACAGGTGAACGAGCGCGAAAATGCCTGGGAACAGATAGTCCAGATACGCAAGCAGATTGAATTTACACACGTGACCTCCCGCGAACAGGCCTACTTTAGCAAGTGGTACTACCCGGTGGTTCGTGAAATAGCGGTAAATTCCGACTGGCACGACGACTACATGGTGCTGGCTCGCATGCTTACCCCGCAAATCACTACCGAAGAAGCCCGCGATGCGGTCAAGAAGCTCCTGGAATGGAACTTGATCAAGAAGGTGGGCGACCATTACGAAGAAACTTCGCAAATGCTGGATGCCGCCGAGATTCCTCCGATTTCGCTGCGCCAGATCCGTCGCGAATACATTCAGCATGCCATCGGTGCTGTAGAATCTATGCCCAAGAACGAACGTTTTGCTGCGTTCACCACCTTGGCCATGAGTGAAAGTTCTTATAATTACGCTGTAGATGTTCTGGAAGACGCCCGCAAAAAGATAATTGCGAAGGCGGCGAATGACACTAATGTGGAGCGTGTCTACGAGATGATGCTTGTTGCGTTCCCCATGAGTAAGAAGATTGAAAAGGAGGCAAAATAATGGATACTTTGTTCAAATATGCCTCTGGTGTGGCTTTAGCTCTTTTTGTGGCAGGTCTGACTTCTTGTTCCAAGAGTGACGAAACTGCCGGTGGCGTGACCGATATCGGTAACTCCGTAGCAAGCGGTATCGTGGTAACCGAGGCCAACCAGCCTGCGGCCCATGCCCGCGTGGTAGCCTATTACGACAACTGGGATAAGACTGCTATCGAAGATTCCGTCGAAGTTGTCGCTGATGACAAAGGAAAGTTTGAATTGGAATTTGACAGCACCCGCTCTGTGGTGCTGTATGCCGAAACCGATTCTGAATCTGGCCTTTCTCATATCCAGAATAAGGGCGATGCCCTAGTGATGGTGGGTCATCCCCGCAGACTCGAAAGTAGCGTTGCCAATGCCAAGTCCGGCTACATGCGAATTGTGGGCAGCAATGCCGTTGCATCTGTAGGTGCAGATGGTTCCTTTGCTTTTGACTCCATGCCTGTTGGCGAAATCTCGCTGGTGTACGTAGAAAGCGAACACTCCCAGGCAAGGTTCAACTTCATGACGACCATCGTTGGTGATACCGTCAAGATTCCGTCCCTTGAAATGCTGGAACAGAACGATGGCTGGCTGACTGTTTCGGATTATCATTATTACAACAGCGATACCTATGCTGGTATCATGGTGAGTGTTCCCGAAGGAATTAAGGTCCCGCAGGCCGAAATCCCGCCGCGAGATACCATCGGAAGAGACACTGTTGGAAAAGACACGTCCGCAAAAGATACAATAGAAGATCTTGCCATTTCGCTCGAACTTCACATGGATGGTAGTGATAGCGAAGCTCAGGTCTATAATAGCGATGGTTCTGTTGCTGTCGACGTAAATTACGTAGATGGTGTTTCTGGCAAGGCTATTCTGCTTGAAGTCGGACAGTATGTTGGAGTGGGCGAGATTGACCCCTGTGCCGGTGACTTTACGATGACTGCATGGACTAAATGGAATGGTTTCCGTGACAGTATTTACCAGATTCTCTTTGCGGAACGCCTGAATTGGAATACCGGATTGTCCAGATTCCAGTTGCAGTACGAGATGATGTCCCACGCTATTTATGCTGTTGGTGATGTGACTGACATGTCTGGCCGTGGTTATACAAGGCTTTCCGATGGTAACGTGGAATACGGTGGTAACTTGCCAGTGAATGAGTGGGCTCACCTTGCACTGGTTTACGAAGATGGCAAGCTGTATTTCTACATCAACGGGGAACTTGTAAGTGACAAGGATGGTAAGCCGTTTAAGCTGAAGGATTATGCGGAGCCGATGCCTTTCCGCATTGGTGGGTCTGAAGTGGCTACCGATACCTGGAATGGTCCCATTGACGAAGTCCGCATCGAGTCTATCGCCCGCAGTGCCGAATGGGTCAAGGCCGAATACGAAAAATTCGCGAAATAGCAATCCATAAAAAAGAGCTCTGTCTAAAAGACAGAGCTTTAAAAGTTTTGAGAACGTTCGGCGCGGAGCGCCTCACTTATTACTCGTACTTGATCACGCCGGCCGGGCAGCTGTCAGCAGCGTCCTTGATTTCGCTTTCGTAAGCAGAGAAATCAACGCCTTCCTTGACCTTCATCTTTTCAGGAACTTCGAACACTGCGTCGCAAGTAGCTTCGCAAGCGCCGCAGGAGACGCATTCGTCGCTGGATTCGTCCAGCCAAACTTTCGTGATTGCCATAATATACCTCTTTGTGTCTTGGTTGAGTTATGGGTATAATATAATAAAAACATTGCACCCGCGTTTACTTTTTCTACATTTGGAACGTAATTTTCAAAAAACGAGAGGAACTCGCACACGATGAAAAAAGTGGTTGTAAAAATTGGTGGCAGCCTGGCGATCGACGAAGCCAAGCTCGCTGATTTTGTGTCGGCAGTCTCTACACTCCCCGGTAGCGGCTGTCAGGTGGCCGTGGTTCACGGCGGTGGCAAGGACATTAACGAAAATATCGCCTTGCTCAAGGAACAACCGACATTCATCGACGGTCTTCGAGTCACGACCCCGGGCATCATGAAGATGGTCGAGATGACCCTCTCGGGCCACGTGAACAAGAAGCTCGTGCGCATGTTGCTGAACAACAACTGCAACGCCATCGGTATTTCTGGCGTAGACGGCAACCTCTTCCAGGTCGTCAAGAAGCAGGGCAAGGTGGACCTTGGCCTGGTGGGCGAAATCAAGCAGGTCAATCCGAAGATTGTCGCTGACCTCTGGACTGCCGGTTGGACTCCGGTGGTTAGCCCGATTTCCATTGGCGAGGGCCAAAGCTGGAACGTGAACGCTGACACTGCTGCAAGCGAACTGGCTGTGGCACTTGAAGCCGACCAGTTTGTGCTGGTGAGCGACGTGCCGGGCGTGATGGACGAAAACAAGAATGTAATTCCCGAACTGAGCGAAGCGGACGCCGAAAAGCTGATTGAAGCAGGCGTCATCTCCGGCGGTATGATTCCCAAAGTCCGCGAGAGTTTCAAGTCGATCCGACGAGGACTCAAGAGCATCCACATCGTGGGTTGGAAGGACGCGGAACACTTTGGCAAACAAATTAATGGAGATTTAAACTATGGCACAATCTTGCGCTAATCTGCTCGAACAGGACAAACAAATCATCGCGCCGCTCTACGGCAAGGCTGACATCAACTTCGTGAAGGGCGAAGGCTCTTACCTCTACGACGATCAGGGCAACAAGTACCTGGACTTCGTGGCAGGCATTGCTGTGAACGCTCTCGGTCACCAGAATCAGGCAATCAAGGATGCTGTGGTGGAACAGATGAACCACTTCAACCACATCAGCAACCTTTACCCGAATTACCCGCAAATCGAACTCGGCAAGGCTCTCCTTGAAATCACCAAGTTCGACAAGGCCTTCTTCTGCAACTCCGGTACCGAAGCCAACGAAGGCGCTATCAAGTTCGCACGTAAGTACTTCGATAGAAAGGGCGAAAAGAATCGCCAGAAAATCGTGACGTTCGTGAACAGCTTCCACGGCCGTACTTTTGCAGCTCTTTCTGCAACGGGTCAGCCGGCTATCCGCGAAGGCTTTGGCTCCATGCCGGGCGACTTCGTGCATGTGACTTGGAATGACTGCGCCGCATTGAAGGCTGAAGTTAACAAGGACACTTGCGCAATCATGCTCGAAAGCCTCGCTGCCGAAGGCGGTGTGATGACGCTTTCTGCAGAAATGGTTGCTACCATTAACAGCTTGCAGAAGGAATGCGGCTGCCTCGTGATTGTCGACGAAGTGCAGGCAGGTGTGGGCCGTCTCGGAACCTTCCTCGGTTTCGAAAAGTACGGCCTGAATCCGGACCTCGTTTCTCTCGCGAAGGGAATCGGTGGCGGTCTCCCGCTCGGTGCGGTTCTCCTGCGTCAGCACATTGCCGACCAGCTCAAGGCCGGCGACCATGGCACGACTTTCGGCGGCAACCCGATTGCATGCGCCGCAGGTCTCGCTGTCGTGAAGCAGATTCCGGGCCTCTTGAAGAATGTCGCTGAACGTTCCGCTCAGATTAAGGCTGGCCTCAAGGCTCTTACCGAAAAGTATGCATTCGCCAAGGAAATCCGCGGTGAAGGTCTGATTCTCGGTGTGGCTCTCGACGAAGCGATGCCGGTGGGCAACATCATCGCTGCCGCTCGTGAAGAAAAGCTCATGGTGCTTTCTGCTAAGGGCAACGTGCTGCGTATGCTCCCGCCGCTGAATGTTTCGGCAGCAGAAGTGGACGAAGCCTTGACGAAGCTCGCTGCCGCCTTTGCCAAGGCCGCTAAGTAATTTCGTCAATTGTGAATAAACTTGCAAGAATCTCCGCCAACAGGCGGAGATTCTTTGTATAAATTGTAAGGTATTGTTTTTGAAAACTCCCTAATTCTTATATATTTGATTTGTATTCAAATGGAATCTTTGGGAGTGTTCATGAAAAAGAATCTGTGGTTTTGGGCATGCGCGACTTTCGCTGCTTCGCAAATGGCGTGGGCTGCTGGCGTCGAGGAAGATGACTATTACGTTCTTCCCGTGACGGTTTATGATTCCGATCCGATTTTGCATCCGGCTTTCTCATGTTATACGATGACCGGTGAAGGTTGTCAAAAGGGCGCTCAGGAGGTCGATTCTGCGGTGGCCGTTACGGCTATCGAGGCTTGTGTCGGTGTTTCCCACGGTATTGTAGAATCTACGCTGAATGCAGAAACGAAAAAGCCCAAGTTGACGACTGCTGGCAAGAAGTGCTTTATTGAAGAAAAGTACTTTAATCAACTTTTCAACTACACGCAGGGCGTGAACGAAAAAAGTCATTTTGAAATGCCCTTCTCCCGTATGGAAAATGGCTGGTGGAGTTTCAACTCCGATTTCTATATAAACAAGGGCACGTCTGTGATGGGTGGGTTCTTCCCGGTAGAAACGGTGACAGATGAAGATATCTTGGCTGCAGACCCGACTCAGACTCCGCTGGCGACGGCCCGCACAAAACGCGAGGCTGAAGGGCCTACATTTTTTGGTGAGGCGCTTAGGGCTCTTGATCCTGCCGAAGGTGTCCCTGTAATAAATGTATTCTGCAATGGCCCCGCTTGGGACAAGGGTTTTGGTTGTGAAGGCAATTTTGGCAATGGCGATGTTACGACTACGTTTATCCAGAAGGCCCTTGGTCTTGATACCGGGTTTATTGCAAGCGAAACGCCTGAAAATTGTGTTTTTGGATGGACTTGTCGTGAGTATGCTCCTGAAGGTTGGCCTCACTATAAAAGTGGAACTGAGATACCCTATAATGATTCATTGGGGGGTGAACCTCGTTGGTACTCGTATCCAAGAAATGGAACCGGTGGCCGCAACCATCATTTCTGCTATGAACTTCATTCCAGTTTCGTTTACCAGAATGGTCAGCGTTTTGGTATCCGCGGCGGCGACGATATTTGGGTCTACATCGACAATAAGCTTGCCGTTGATATTGGCGGTACCCATATAGACGCTCCCGGTTATGTGGACCTGGACGCATTTAAGGGTGGTAGTGGGAAACTTGAAGCGGGTAAAAAGTACGATTTAGATCTCTTTGCCTGTGACCGCCGTACGACCATGAGCAATATTGAAATTATGACGAATATTGCTTTGGGCCGAGCAGATGGTTCCCTCGAAATTGCTGCTTCACGTAAGTTGCGTGGAACGTTTGCAGTGAGCAGCCTTTCGCCCTCGACTCTAATGATTTCCGGTGCAGAGGCAGCCAAGTATGCTGTCATGGATTTGCAGGGCCGCGTTGTTCGCCAGGGCGTTACCGCTGGTGCTGAAACGGTGGTGCCGAATCTTATGCCCGGCACCTATATCGTGAAAGTTGCCCGCGAAACCCGCCGCGTGAACGTTCGCTAATGTCATTCCGGCCTTAGTGCCGGAATCACTACTTAAGTTTTTTCAGCTCATGCCATAGCATGCAAAGCCCGATAATCGCAGCTCCCGTGTCGGCAATGGGCTGAGCCATGAACACGCCCTTCAGCTCGAAGAAATGAGGCAAAATGAGCAAGAAGGGAATCAGTAGAATCACTTGACGGCAAGCGTTCAGGAACATAGCCCTGAACGCTTTTCCTGTACCCTGGAAAAAGTTTCCGGACACCATGCCGAAGGGAATCATAAAGAAGGCTGCCGCAAAAAGACGCATGGCCCAGGCCGAAAGCTTGATAAGTTCGGGGTCATTGGGCGCAAAGGGTGCCACGAAGGTTTCTGCTTGCCACATGAGAATGGCCCAAGTGACAAACATAAAGCTGCCCGCATAGATAAAAGTGAACTTGAGTGTTTCCTTGACGCGGCTGTTCAGGCGGGCGCCGTAGTTGTAACCGATAATCGGCTGGGTCCCGTGCACAAATCCAAGCAACGGCAGAATGACGATGCAAACAATGCTGTTGGTGATACCGAACGCAGAAATCGCCATGTCGCCGCCGGAAAGTGCGCCCGTTGTCTTGACGCTGATGTTTCCGTAGGTGGTCAGACTCCAGGCTAAAATCGCATTCATCAGGCTGTTGCAAATCTGCATCACGGAAGGCGGCAAACCGAGAATGTAAATCTTGCGCACGTAGGCGGCGCGCAGCTTCATGTGACGCCAGCGAATTTTGATGGGTGACGACTTCTTGACAAAGAACTGCGTAATGAGAGCCGAGGCGACCAGTTGCGAACTGATGGTTGCCCAGGCGGCGCCTTCGATTCCCCAGTGGAACTTCATAATGAACAAGTAGTCGAGAATGATGTTCGTCACCGCACCGATGATTTCGCGGAACATGGCGGTTTTGGGGTGGCCCATGGATCGGATGAAGTGGTTCATGCCGGGGGCGATTGTCTGGAAAACCGCACCGCACAGAAGAATGCGCATGTAGCTGCTGGCCACGGGCAATGTCTGCTCACTGGCGCCGAACAACTTCAGGAGCGGCTCCATAAAGATTTCACCGAGCGTGAACGTGCCTAGGGCCATCAAGATCAAAAGCGAGAAGGAGTTGTTCAGGATAATGCTTGCCTGGATGTATTTCTTTTGACCGAGGCGGATGGCGAAAAGGGTATTGCCGCCCACGCCTACCATCATGGACATGGCCATGATGAACAAGCAAATGGGGAAGCACAGGGTAATGCCTGCGATGCCGAGACTGCCGACGCCCTGGCCTACGAAAAAGCGGTCCACCACGTTATAGAGGGCATTCACCAGCATGCTGATGATGGCAGGGACCGAGAACTGCAGCACCAGTTTCGGGATGCTTGCAGAACCGAAGGAATTGAGACGCTCGGAATTCAAACTTGACATTTCGGCGCCAAATGTAGAATTTTTCTTTACAATTTAAAAGGCTACTTGGTTACGTCCGCCCTCTTTGGCGATGTAAAGCAGGCGGTCGCATTCGGCAATCAGTTCTTCGATTTTGCCGATTTTTTCGCCCTGGCGGCTAGCGAGCCCCAGAGAAATGGTCACCGGGATAATGGTGTCCTTCCACGAAAAACGGTGGCGTTCTACTGCCGAACGCAAGCGTTCGGCACTCTTCTTGGCGTCTTCGGGGCCGATACCCCCTAAAAGCAGCACGAATTCTTCGCCGCCGTAACGGGCGAGTAAGTCAGATTCACGTTTTTCTTCTTTGAGAATGCGGGCGATTTCTTTAAGGACCATGTCACCGCACTGGTGACCCCAGGTGTCGTTCACGCGCTTGAAGTGGTCGGCGTCGACCATGATGGCGTGAACGTAATAGTTGTTGCGGCGGGCGAGTGCCAGTTCGCCCAGGCTGCGGTCCATAAAGGTGCGGCGGTTGCTTATCTTGGTCAGCGGATCCATGGTGGCCGCTTCGTAGAGTTCGCGGTCAAAGGCTTCTTCGCTGGCGTCCTTGAAGTCGATTTTCAAAACCATCTTGCCGATTTGCAGGCGGTTGTGGTCCTCCAGCTTGCTTTCGCTAATGGGGGAGCCGTCTACAAAGGTGCCGTTGGTGCTGCCCAGATCTTTGACGGTAACGCCGTCGCCGTCGAAGGTGATGGCGCAGTGCCTGCGACTTACCAGTTCGTCGTCCATGCGGATATCGGCGTCTTGGCCGCGACCCAAAACGACCGTGCCCTTTTCAAGCGGAATCTGCTTGAACTGGTTTTGCGGGTATAGCACAATCAGGTGGGGACGCATCTGGGCGATGGGCAACTTGATGGTGTTTCCGCTGGCGATTGTTCGGTCCATGTCTTGCATAAGCACTCCGTGTTATTTAGAAATGTAGTAAAAAGCACACTTTTTTGCACTTTGTGCCAAACGCTCTAGATCGAAGTGTGTGAAACAAAAAACGACTTTTGGAAAAATTTTATTTACTAAGCGTGTTTGAATTGGGCAAATTTTTTAAATTAAGCCATTTTTTTTCGTTTGTATACAACTCGGGTTTTCCATGTAAAGAAAAAGTGTTCTTTTTTAAACAGAAAAGGATATTTTTACGGGTGGATACTGGCGTCCCAAAAAGACCGGTCTTTTTGCTATGCCCAGTGAAAGGAAGTCATGAGATGAGAAATTTTAGGAAGGTTTCGTTCTGGAAATTCGCCGTGAGCGTTGGTTTGCTCCTTGTTGGTGCACAGGGGGTTTGTGCTCAGCAGACACAGCCCGTTACTTGTAAAGGTAAGGTATACTTCAAGGCTCCTGCTGATTGGACTGCTGCTTATATTGGCGGTCAGAATGTCAATACAGCCCAAAAAATGACATTGAATGCTAATGGATTCTATGAATACGATCTGGAAAAACTGCGTATTACAGATAACCAGAAAATCATGTATACCATAGGTAACCAGACTTCTGCAGGCGCATCACTTAGAATTGTGACCGCTACCGGTTTCAATGTCGAACCTAAGAATGGTACAAATGATCCTAGCTGGCCCACCAATGACGCCAGCCTTCGGTGCCCGGGTGAAGATAAGCATATATATGTGTTCGAGAGTCCTAGTCTTCCGGGAAAAACCCAGACAGGTCTGTTTCCGCCGGGTGCCAAGTTCCTGTACATTATGATTCCGCCCGACTACACGGAATGGCTTTCTGCCGACCCCATGATCAGCTGGGATGGTGGTGTTACAGGTGAAAAGCTTGAAGCCGTCGATGGCGATGATTTTTGCGGGTGGTTCAGGTATGTTTGGCCGGGTGGCACCATTCCGGATAACGTGGTGTTCTTCAGTTCCGCTGACGAGGCCCGCACCGATCTGATTGGCCTGAACGGCAACTGGGAAGAACCGGGGAACCCGGCGACTCCGATTCCCTTGGATATGCTTTTTGGCAGTCGTGATTCATTGTTCTTTGTTCCCGACCAGGAACAGTTGCTGGCCGATGGTGACGACGGTTGGTATTACACCTTCCCCACAGGTGTTAAGGGTACCTGTTTCTATGACCTTGCCGCCATTATCTACGATACCGATGCTAGTTTGCATGGTGCTTTTACTTGTGCAACCACGTACTATAAGGATATGCCGGCAGCAGAAGGCAAGTATAACGGCTGTCCCACGAACGCTCCCTTCAGTTACCCTGCTGGCCAGCCCACGCCTTGCATCGGCGTGACCCAAGGAATTGTTGCTGACCTTTTGAATCCGGATACGAAAAAGCCGACATACAATGCGGCTAGCGGTTGCTTTACCAGTGAGGAAGCCTTCAATACCATGTTCCTGAGCGATACCCGGTACAACGAGACCTATTGCGTGGAAATGCGCTTTACCCGCAGTGCCGATGGCAAGTGGGAATTCGATTCCGACAACTACACCAGCCCCGGTGCTACTGCCAAGGGTGGTTTCTACCCTGGGGAATCTGCTGTCACTGATCCGACCAAGATGCTTTCTGCCGCAGTCCCTGCCGCCCATAACAAGCGCAAAGCCGAAGGCCCTGTGTTTATGGAATCTTCTTTGAGAAAGATCAATGCCGCCGAGGGTGTCCCCGAAATCGACATCCTCTGTAACGGCCCCGGTTGGAACAAGGGTATCGATTGTAACCGAAACCACCTCTTCTCGGGTGGCGGAGAATGGTCTTCGACGAATCCTCCTAAGGCTGGCCTTACTGTACAGGGCGATGGCTGGCAGTGGTCTGTCATGGGTGACGGCTGGGCTAATGATGTAGCCCCGGAGGGTTGGACCTTCTATAAGGAAGGTACCGAAACGGCTGTAAATGTTGCTAATACAACGAATGGCTATGGTACCGGCAATGCTGCCCGCTGGGCATCCGGCGGCTGGGTGAAAGATGATAAGGGTAAAGCTGCTGTTCAGGCTTATGATGGCACGGTCTTTACCAACGGCCAGGGCCGTAACCAGCACTTCTGTTTCGAATCCCATGCCAAGTTTACTTATAGGAAGGGACTCCGTTTCAGCTTCCGTGGCGATGACGACATTTGGATCTTTATTGACAACAAGTTGGCTGTCGACATCGGTGGTACTCACTTGGCTGCTCCGGGCTATGTAGACCTGGACTACTTCGTGGGGGCTAGCGGTGGCTTTGTTGTCGGCAATGAATATGACTTGGATGTATTCTTCTGCGACCGCCGTACTACCATGAGTAACGTGCGTATCAAGACAAATATGTATATCCGCCAGAAGACCGATATCGAAACTACGCCTAGTAGGAATCCCGCCAACAAGGATGAAACCATTTATGACATTTGCTACACCAAGTCCGGTGACGGTTCCTGTGCGGCAGCCATGTCTGCAGGCAAATCTGAAAGGTATTGCGGAGATTCACTTGTCGATGCCATGAACAAGGGACTGATTACCATGTCCTATACGCTTGTGTATGGTAAAAAGAGAGAAGAAAATATCGTTGAAGGTTTTGAAAATGTTTCTGTTCCGGGTGTCTACAAGTGCGGCATTGACCTGACCAAATTCGGCGATCCGGTCTTGAACAAGGCGGCACTTTGCCTGGGTAAAGGCGGCTACTACAGCCTGTTTGTCAATATCGATGGCAAGTCGAGGAAGGTGATGGGCTTCCAGACGTCGGGTCATATGAACGTGGTCAACAAGAACGCTACGGCCATGGCTATCAATGATGAATCCGGTGAAACGGTAAATCTTGGTGAATATACGCCGCAGACTATCGCCATGGGTGGCCAGCTGGTGCCGGTCTATATTTCCAACGTGGCTCCCAGAGCAGGGACCGACAGCTTGGATATTTATCCGAATGATGCCGTGAACCAGCCCTATGCCCTTGCTTACGATAGGCTGATGAAGGTGTATGATAAGACGATTGACCCGGCTACGGGTACCGAATCCTATGTGAAGATTGTCTCGGGGACTACGCGCAATATCGGTCCTTCGGGTGTCGACACTGTGTACGTCACAGTTGACATGGAAGACTTGACCGAGCCTATCCAGACCTTCAGTATTAGCGTCGGTGGTGGCAAGCCGGAAGATGCCTTGAATATCAGCTTCTATCTGCCGCAGATTACCTTTATCGAAAAGATTCCGGAACCGGGTGAAACGGCCAAGGCTGTCACGGGCCAGCAGCCTGAACCCGATGGCTCCTACGAGGAATTGTGGGTGGGTACGCAATATGAAATGTACCTTGCCATTGTGAAGCCCAATCTGGACAAGACCTATAGCCCCTGCCTGGAAGAATGCAATGGCATTACCATCCACAAGGGTGCTGGCACTTCTCCGAAGATTGACTTTATGCCGGAACAGGTCACGTTTGTCAACGGCTACGCGTCGGTTCAGGTTCGTTCGATGGTCAAGTACCGTTGGGATACGGATCCAAGCATCCATTCTCCGGCTACCATCGTGGCCGAATACAACGACTACGTGCAGGCCGTTTACAACCCGGTTTACTTCCGCGATCCTCCGGTGCCGTTCCCTGTGCTCGCTGATGTGTTTGACGCTCACGGCGCTGTGCCTCCTATGGAATACAAGATTCCGGCCCCGTATTTCGACGTGAATACGGAATACCTGGACGGTATCGGTGACTCCATTGCCATTTACTATGACCGTGCAATCCATAAGGACTCTTTGCCCACACGAATTTGCGTGTTGTGGGATACTACGGAGGCCGAAGCCCATAATCCCTATGCTGAGGGTTTCTCCACCATTCCGAAGGATTCTGCAATCACCTGTAACGTGCTTGTGCCCATCGATGCCCGCAATATCGACTGCTCTCATCCGTCTGCAGACGGCTATTGCACCAAGTTGGTTACTGTCGGTGGCCTGAAGCTTTCGTCTGCCGTTAAGACGATGGGTCTTGGCGAAGTCCGTTCTTATGCGGAATTCGAAGATAAGGGCAAAAAGGTGAAGCAGGGCTTCAAGGGTGCTTTGACTGACCGCATGGCTCCTGTGCCACTGCGTGCCGAAGTCCGTACCATTTTGAAGAACGACGAATTGACGGATATGGATAGCCTCGTGTTAATTCTGTCTGAACCGGTCAAGTTTGTGACTACTTCCAACATAAAGACCTCTTTGGACTACTACTTGAATTCTGCTGTGGAACTGTCTGACGATAGCCGTTACGTGTCTGCCTTGTCTGGCGCACAGGTGGTTACCGCTGATAACAATCCCCTGCCTTCTGTGATTTCTGAAACCGGCGAAGGCCGTGTCAAGTTCATGTACAGGCGCGGTAATGTTTCTCCTCACGTGGGTGACTACCTGCGCTTGGGCGGTGACCTGACGAACATCTTCTGGTCCGATACGACGGATTTGTCTCTGTTAGGTGGTGATACGCTGCGTCCTGCTGCTGATGCCGATTATCACTGGAACTCTCCGACGGCATACAACGAAACCCTGCGTCTCCCGTCGATGTGGATCCCAGTGACCGGCGATCCTGAAATCGACGTGACCGAGAACAAGTTTGCTTCGACCGCAAATGCCGACTCTGTCTGGAAGGCAACTCACCAGGCGGTGACGGTGAACGGCTACCGTACCAATATGACCAAGGCTGAAATCTTGGCTCAAGAAGGTGGAAGGCCCGGTCATTTGGTCAAGGCAGACATGTACGCCATCTTCAACGGTCTTACCGCACAAGAAAAGGCTGAAATCATGCAGGGTAATTTGGAAGATGTGTTCTTCTATTACGAAGTCCAGTACTACACCAACTTGGGTGGTTTCGTGACCAGGAAGTCCCAGAAGATTTACTGTAACGATGACCTCAATATCCAGAAGAACGGTCAGTCCTTCTTTGGTGGTGCAGGAACATCTTGTATCGATGGCGGTATGGACCGTAACTTCTTCATTGGCTGGAACATGCGTTCCGAAAACGGACGCATGGCGGGCACTGGTGCCTACATCGTCAAACTCAATTCTTACGTGAAGATGGGTTCTGCCGGTAAGAAGGCCAAGCAAGAAAGTACTTCGATATGGGGTGTTAAGCGTTCGCCGAAACCTGATAGAGGCTACTTGAAGGCTGCTTCGAAATAAATGAGATTTGCCTAGTGTTGAAAAGTAATTTTTACACTAGGCTTTTTTTCATGTGACGGAACTCACTCCGTTCTGTTTTAAAAGTTTTCTGTATACAAAATGCACGTTTTTTTCACAAAAAAACGATAAAAAGCGTTTGTTTTTTTCTTCAAAAAAGAATAAATTTGAGGGCGGTCTATGGCATATCAAAAAGGCCGGCCTTTTTGTTGTGCACTGTTGGAAGTAAAACATCGATGGAAACAAAAATGATGAAAAAAACAATGAACCTCCTATGCAAGTGGGCCTTGGGTGTCTGTCTGCTTTTCGTTGGAGCGCAGAATGCTTTCGCATTGAAGTGCGAGGGAACTATTCATGTAAAGTTACCTAAAGGTTGGTCTGCCGCAAATATTGTTGTGGATGGAGCCTTTTTGCCCATCACACCTGCTGCAGATGGTGGCTGGACTGAATTGGATGCCACGAAATTTGGCACGCAATACGCCGATAACTTTTTGTTTGTTGGAGGTGCTGATTGGAATAGCCCTGGGATATCCCGTGTAGCCTATGATATCAATGGCTGGGATCAGGCTGATAAGTTCACTTGCGCTGATTTTGGTGCTGGTACGAATGTCTACATTTATGATAATCCTGCCTCTGCCGGAAAGACCGTAATTAGTACTGATCCTCCTGATGCAAAGTATTTCTTTATAATGATTCCGCCTGAAATGGATGAATGGATGTCTTCTGTGCCCATGCTCAGTATGGATGGTGGCCAGACCGGTAAACCCATGAAGGCTGTTGATGGTATGTGCGGCTGGTATTCCTACGTGTTCTATAACGAAACAATTACTGACAACGTGGTACTCTTCCGTGATGATGATGCCGCCCGCGAAGACATGATTGGCGTGAACGGCAACTGGGAAACCTCTGCCGCGGCTCAGCCGATTGCTTTGAAGATGATTTTTGATATGGGCGTTGATTCCTTGTTCTTTGTCCCGGACGAAGAACAGAAAACAAATGCCGACGGTTACTACTATAGCGCCGCCGAAGTGGATGGCATTGAAGGTAACTGCACCTATACCATGGCTGCCATTATTTATGATACGGATGCTAGCTTGCATCCGGCCTTCTCTTGCTGGTCTCAAGGTGGTGAAGGTTGTCAAGCCATAACGGGGACCGCTGCTCAGGGTGTTAGCAAAGAAGCGGCTATTACTGCTATTAACGCTTGTATTGGTGTGACTCCGGGTGTTGTGGAACCGACTCTTGATGAAACTGTTCCGCAGTCCATGAGAAAGCCGAAATTGACAACTGCTGGAAAGAAGTGCTTTATGGATGAAAAATACTTTAACCAGCTGTTCAACTACACCGAGGGTGTGAACGAAAAGAGCTGTTATGACATGCCTTTTTCTAGGGCTAGTGATGGCAAATGGGAATTTGATTCCGATTTTTATGTTAGTGCGGGTGTAAAGGTTCCTGGCGGATTCTATCCGGTTGAAATAACGAATGATTCTATTATTAAAGCTGCTGATCCTAGCCAGAAACCGGTGGCCGCAGCTCGTACCAAGCGTACCGCTGAAGGTGCTATTTTCTATGGTCCTGCACTTCGTGCCGTTGATCCTAACGAGGGCATGCCTGTTATTGATTTGTTCTGTAACGGCTCGGGATGGGATGGTGGTTATGACTGTACAGGTGTATTTGGCGATGGTGAAGAAACTACTGCCTATATTCAAAAATCTCTTAATCTAGCTTCTGGCGCTTGCGTTATTGGCTGGTCTTGTCAGGATAGCCCTCCTAAGGGATGGACTTTCTACAAAGAAAACTCTGAGATTGTAGATTCTGCAGCAACACTCGCTGCAAATGGTAATCCTCGTTGGAAGGCTGATCGAAACCAACATTATTGTTTTGAATCCCATGCTAAGTTTACCTATAAATCGGGCCTGAAGTTTAATTTCCGTGGTGACGACGACATTTGGGTGTTCATTGATAACCAACTCGCTGTGGATCTTGGCGGTACACATTTGGCCGCTCCGGGTTATGTGAACCTCGACAATTTCAAGGGTAAAAGTGGTACTCTTGTTGCCGGTAACCAGTATGACCTCGATATCTTCTTCTGCGACCGCCGCACTACTATGAGTAACGTGCGTATCAAGACGAACATGTACATTCAGCAGAAGACCGCTATTGATGTGAAGGGTTCCAAGAACAAGGACAATTTGTCTGAAACGACTTATAATATCTGCTACACCAAGTCTGGCGATGGCTCTTGCGCTGCTGCCATGACGGGTGACGACAAGGAAGAAACCTATTGCGGCGCTCAGATTACAAATGCAGGCTTGAATCTTTCTTATACGCTTGTTCAGGGTAATCTTATCACGTCTCCGGCTGTACCTGGCGTAGAAAATGTGTCTTCGGGCATTCATAAGTGCGGTATTGACTTGACTAATCCTACGGCTCCCAAGATCAATAAGGAAGCCATGTGTCTGGGCGGTGGCCGCTATACTCTGTTCGTGAACATTGATGGCAAGTTTAAGAAGGTGGCAACCTTCCGCATGAGCGGTGAGGTGGATGTGATTTACAAGAATGGTGTAGCTCTTGATACTACTGGTAAGGAAATTCCGGGTGGCAAGTACACCTTGCAGACGACAGCAATGGCTGGCCAGCTGGTTCCGGTCTATGTATCTTCTGTGGCTCCCAAGGCTGATGGTAGCGCTGTTGAAATCTTCCCGGAAGATGCCAAGGGTGTTGATTACACTTTGGCTTACGATCGCGTCATGAAGGTCTACGTGAAGGAAGTGGATGCGCTGACTGGTACGGAATCTTACGTGAAACTGGCTTCGGGCACGGCACGTAAAATTGGCGACAGTGGTGTTGACACAGTGTATGTAACTGTGGACATGGACGACATGACCGAGGCTATCCACACCTATAGCGTCAGTGTTTCCGGCAAGCCGCAGAATGCCATGAATATCAGCTTCTACCTGCCGCAGATTACCTTTATCGAAAAGATTCCTGGTGAAGGCGAATCCGCCAAGTCCGTTACGGGCCAGACGGCTGAAGCAGATGGCTCCTTTGAAGAAAAGTGGGTGGGTACTCTCTATGATATGTACCTGGCTGTGTTGAAACCCAATGCTGACGGTAAGACCTATAGCCCCTGCTTGGAAGAATGCGACGGCTTGGAAATTCATAAGGGGGCCGGCACTTCTCCGAAGATTGACTTTACGCCGGCCAATGTGAAGTTCAAGGATGGCTATGCGACGATTCAGGTCCGCTCGCTGACCAAGTACCGCTGGGATGAAAGTGAAGCTCTTCGTTCTCCGGCAACCATCGTGGCCGAATACAATGACTACGTACAGGCCGTTTACAACCCGATTTACTTCCGCGATCCTCCGGTACCTTATCCGGTGCTTGCTGACGTGTTCGATGTGCACGGTTCTACTCCTTCTGTGGAATACAAGATTCCGGCCCCGTATTTTGACATGGACAAGGAATACCTGGATGGTATTGGCGACTCCGTGACCATCTACTATGACCGTGCCTTCCACAAGGACTCCCTGCCGACCAAGATTTGCTTGATGTGGGATTCCGCCTCGGCTGATGCTCATAACCCCTATGCTGAAGGATATTCCAATATTCCGAAGGATACCTCGGTGACTTGTAACGCTCTGTTGAATGTGGATAAATCCAATGTGGATTGTTCCTCTCCGGATGCTGCAGGCTATTGCACGAGGGTGGTGACCCTGGGTGGCTTCACTCTGTCCCATGCGGCCAAGACATCTGGTGTGGGTAAGGTTCATTCTTACGCCATATTCGAAGACAAGGGTAAGGTTGTGAAGCAGGGCTTTGCCGGTGCCTTGACCGACCGTATTGCTCCTGTGCCGCTACGTGCCGAAGTCCGTACGATTAAGAAGAATGACGAAATGAGCGAATTCGACAGCCTTGTGGTGATTATGTCTGAACCGGTCAAGATTCTGACGACTTCTAACGGAAGGAATTCTGTTGACTTCTACTTGAATTCTGCTGTTGACCTGAGTGAAGGCGCCCGCTACGCCTCTGCACTCGGTGGTACCGAAGTCCTGTCTACGAAGGAACCTGGGGTCAGTATTTCTGAAACTGGCGAAGGCCGTATCAAGTTCATGTACAAGCGTGGTGATGTTTCTCCGCACGTAGGTGACTATCTGCGCCTGGGTGGTGACCTGACGAACTTGTTCTGGTCCGATACGACGGACTTGACTCTGTCGGGTGGCGATACCTTGCGCTCCACTGCTGACGCTGCATACGCATGGAACTCTCCTACGTCCTACAGTGAAACCAAGCGTTTGCCGTCTCCTTGGATTCCGGTTATCGGTGATGCTAACAAGGCCGTGCATGAAAACAAGTTCGCTTCTACGGCTAATGCTCCGGCTGGTGAAAAGGTTCCTGTCGTGACGGTGCATAGCTACCGTACCACCATGACCAAGGCTGAAGTCTTTGCCGAAGAAGGTGGTAAACCGGGGCACTTTATCGAAGCTGACATGTACGCCCTGTACAACGGTTTGCCGGACAGTATCCGTGGCGATGTTAAGGTCGAAGACATCTACTTCTACTATGAAGTCCAGTACTACACCAACTTGGGTAACTTCGTGGCTAGCAAGAGCCAGAAGATCTACTGCGACGACAAGATGAATACTGACAAGGATCCGCTTACGAACGAAACGATTCAGTACTTCAATGGCGGTACCTGTATCGAAGCTGGTAACGACCGTAACTACTTCATCGGCTGGAACATGCGTTCTGACAAGGGCCGCGTTGTGGGCACCGGTGCTTACATCGTCAAGCTCAACTCTTATGTGAAGCTCGGTGATGCAGGCAAGGACGCCAAGCAGGAAAGCACCTCCGTTTGGGGTATCAAGCGTTCTCCGAAGCCGGTTATGGATTACCTGAAGGGTATCGGTCAGTAACCTAGCTCAATGAATTTAAAAGCTCCCTTTACGGGAGCTTTTTTTGTTGCGGTTCCTATTTTATTATATTTGGAATATGCGAAAGATTTTATTTGCTCTTTGCTTGTGCACCGTTGCCTTTGCTGCTGAACCCACCGATTTGGATTCTCTTTTTCGCGGCAAGGAATACAAACCCGTTTTAAGCGCTTCGCTGCGTGACAGTTCCAAGAATGAATCTGCCGTGCCGAAGGCTGCTACAAAGTCGGCTAAGTCCGATGGCTATTACATGCTCCAGTTTGAATCGGTGGCCGATTTCGATGCTGCCCAGCGTCGTCGTGCCCAACTTTCGGCAAGTACCGGCTATGCCATCCAGGTGGTGTTCGATGCTCCTTTCTACAAGCTCCGCGGCGGTGGATGGGGTAGCAAGAAGACGGCCGAAGACAAGGCTCGCGAATTGTCTGCCTATAACATTAACGCATTTGTTGTTAAGGTGAAGTAATAAAAAATCCCCGTTCTGAAAACGGGGGATTTTTTATTCCAAGAGTCCCATGGCTTGTTTGAGAGCGTGCTCGTCCATGCTTTGCGGCATGAGTGCTCGTTCTTCGGGGGCCACATAGGCAAGCTTACGTTCAAAGTCGGGGCGGTTTGCGCGGTTGCGTGCAACCGGATCCTTGGCCTTGAGCGAATAGTAGAACGGGCCGGTCTTGATAAAACGCTTCTTCTGCAAGCCCTGGCGAATAGCTTCTGTCAGCACTTGCTGGAGTACGGGGCCAGCCCTGTCTACATGGTGCAGTTCCAATACGCGCTGCTTCAGGATTTCTTCGTGGATTGGAGCTTCGCTGTCCACGTAGAACTTCAGCTGCGTAATAAGGGCTGCAATGGGCAAGTCTGCGATGGGCTTGTCGTGGGCGGTACCTTCGATCTTGGGGTGTTGCACCACGTAAGGTTCGGTCATGGGCTTTGCTGCAGCGTCAAACACTTCGGAGCCGTCGTCTTCTTCGGTGTTGTCTTCTGTCGGCGGCGGAGCGACGCTTTGTTCAATGGCGATTGTGGCAAGCAAGTGGCCGATTTCGTCCTTGTTGGCCATGTACCAGAACGGAAGCCACACGTTCATGATCTTCCAGCCCAGCTGCTTTAAAATCAGCGGACGTACGTAGTCGCGGTCTTCGATAGAATCGCGGAAACGCTCCGTGGTGCAGTCGTCTTCGATAAGGGCCAAGAAGTGGGTGGGGTTGTTGGAATCGACAACCACCGGGCCGACAGGGATGCCGCCCTTGGAACAGTATTCTTGCACGACGATGTTTTCGTCCTTGAGTGCCTGAATGATTTCGCTGCGGAGCGGGGATTCTGCGGACTCGATATCGATAGCAGGGTCGAACTGCTTGGATTGCATGAAGCTGATCCATTCGCGGAAGAGCGAATTCTTTTGCGACGCGATCTTGGAAAGGTCCAGTTCGGTGGTGAAGGCGCGGAGTTCGCGCTTTGCCAGAGTGGAGCAAACAGAAATCTTGTGGTCGGCGGCAACTCCACTGGCGCCTTCGGCTTCGATGCAGACCAGGATGGTGTCGCGGAACTGATCCACGGCCCTTTCGGGGGTCTTGACGAAATAGCGGATATCGGCATTGGGCCTTGAGAAGAAGGCCGCTGCGGCAGAACCCGCAACAAGCTTTGCCCGGATGCTGTCTTCGATTTCTTGACAGGTGGACTGGTGGAACGCGATGATTCCGAGAGTCTTTTCGGGGTGACGTTCTGCGTGGCGTATGGCGGTAAGCGCAATGGCCTCGATCTTGTCGGGGACTTCCTTGATGGAAATGCCCTTGAAAATGTCGTTGTTCGCTGTAGGCAGCTGCTTGATTCCGTGCTTGTAAATGCGGTCGTTTGCGAAGCTTACAATGGCAGGGTCGCTATACTGCGTGGAGAACCAGAGCTCGCGGGTGGGTGCCCCGTGACGGAGCGCTGCCGTAAGGATGCTTTCTTGGAAGAAGGCGCTACGCGTAATGGCTTCTTCGTGGAAGGCGTCGATGGGCATGTATTCGTAGCTCGGGTTGTGGGGATTGCCTACAAGAATGGTCTTGGGGGCGGCCAGCAGGAGCGGTATGGCTTCGGCAAGGGAGATTGCATCGGCATCGAGAATGATGGTGATGTCGAAGGTCTGCTTGTCGGGGATGCAGAGTGCGTCTGCCAGGGAGACTACGGTAAGGATGCTATGGTCTGCATCGACTGCGTTATGTAGTTCCTTGAAGTTGGCGCTGCAGAACTGATCCAGGAGAGTCCTGTATTCCTTGCTCTTTTGGGACTTGACCTTGGGCGTTTCCGAGAAAAGGCTGGGACATGTCTTAGTGGCAGCCTGGATCTGGGCCCCGGTCCAGTAATGGGCGAGGGCGTTGCTAAAGTCGGCATCCGCGTTTTCGGGATCCTTGAGGTATTCGACCAGGGCCGTGTTGCAGTAAGTTTCCATTTTCTGGAAATGGGCTGCCAACTGCAGATGGATGTCCAGATGGCTCCAGTTGGCGTTCCATAGCTGAATCTGGCCCAGCCATTTGTCGATACTTAAGCTTTCCAGCGGGGTTTCAAGCTCCATGTCCTTGTTGATCTGCTTGATGGAAGCCTGGAGCTCGATAACGGAATTCCAGAGATTCGACAGATCCGGTTGCAGGTCCTTGAAATTGTGCCACTGTTCCAGGAGCTGCAACAACAGATCCAGCTTGGGATCGTCCTTGTGCTGCTCGCGGAAGTTGTAAAGGTATTGGATCTTCTTGTCCAGTTCGACCCAGTTGGAACCTTCGAAGTGCCAGTCGCGGCCCAGCAGGTGGTTGCCCAGCACGGCGCTTTCTTTGTAGGTTTTCTTGTTGGCCTGCAGTTCCAGAAGGGTGTCGATGAGGTCCAGAAGCTTGGCGTCGGAATCTACGCTCTTGGGTTTGCGGATTACTTGCAACAGGCGCTTACGCGACGTACGGTAACGCTCCGAAAGTCCCTTGAGAGAAATGTTCTGACATTCGGCGAAGTCGTCGCGGGCGTTCTGAATGTTTTCGTCCACGGCGTTGTCGGTATAGATGTCAGAGGTCTGCCTGCGGTACCGCACCCATTGGTCGCCCGCTTCGGGGAGGTGGAGCAGCGTGTCCCTGTAGGCATGCCAGTTATGGCTGCGCAACTGCCAGTCTTCGTATGTCGGAGTGTCCTTACCGAAGTTGTCGCGCAGCAGTTCGAGAATGTCCACCATGCTAGACAAGAAGATTCCGGTGGGGAACAGTCCCGTGGATTCCATTTTCTTGATAATCGGTTCCAGTTCCTTGGCCCGTTCGGCGGCGCAACGGAGCTCTTCGGAAAGGTCCTGTTGCTGTTCGGGAGAAAGGCTGGAAACCTTGACTCCCTGGAAGGCCTTGCGGGCTGCGACACCGTTTTTGTCGAAATACAGTTCCGACAGAACCTGGATGTCTTTCTTGAGTTCCTGATAGCCGTTGAAGTCCAGCTGGCTGATTCCGCGGAAAATGCGGTCGGGGAATTTCTTCTTGGGCTGCTTTACGTCCTTGAATTCACGCAGCAGTTCCGAAAGCAAAACGTTTGTCGGCGGAATGGGCCTGTTGACGGCGTCGTAGTATTCCAGGAAATAATTCCGCATGGTGCGGATTTTCTGTTCTAGGCCGCTACGGTCGCTGTTGGGGAAATTGCGGAAGGGCGGACGCCATGCGTTTTGGAAGGCTCGCTTTGTAACGGCGCGCTTGTGGACCACCAGCAATTTTTTACCCTGGGCTATTTCGTCTGCGACTATGTTGGCAGCAACCTTCATCTTTTCGGTGCCGGGGAGAGCCTGGATGGCGTAGGCGCAGGTGTTTTCGTTTTCGGCATCCACCGTCACCTTGTTGGTGTGGGAATCGGTGGTGTAGAGGAAATGGTGGTCGGCAGGCGAGAATACCTTGTCGAAATCATTTTCTTCGAACAGGGATTCCTGGGCCTGGAAGCCGTTTTCGTTCAGCAGGGAGGCAAGAATCGGGTTGCCAGCAATGGATTTTTCCGAAAATCCAAGGCTGTACCTTTTTTTGAGGTTCAGCAGGTTGGAATTGAAGAACCCGAGGCAGACTCCGTGGCGGGTAAAGCGCCAATTGCGTTCGCCAGCGATTGCTTTTTCAAATTGTGAAAAATAAAGGAGCAGACTGAACTTGCCGTTGATGATGGCATCTTCTGCCGAGGGCAGTGCTACGGTGTCCTTGAGGCGTTCTCGCAGGACTACGTTCTCGATTGGGTTGCGTGCCGAAATAGAGACTGTGTTCTTGGTGGCGTCAAAGTCCAATGGGACCAAAAGGCTCGGGGCAAGGGCGTTGCCGTCCCATTTCAAAAAGCCCAGGAGCAAGTAAAGGTCCGTTTCACCGTAGTCGTCAAGCTTGTGGCGCAAAACCGCCGTGACGGTATCCAAGGCGGTTATCTTTTGCTGAGCCGTAAAATTCGCAGAAACCTGGAAAAAAGATTCCAACGGAAGAGGCCCATGGGCCTGCAACCATTTTTCGTAAAACAAGTCTCCGGCTTCGGTAATCAGGGGAGACTGAAAGTCGTTTTTAGTAGAAAAACAGAGTAAACGATCTTTGGAATCAAAGAGGGCGGCTTCTTGCCGAATTTTGGCGACAATAGCAGAAGATGAAGACATACCCTGAATATACCTATTTTGCGGGGGGACGTGTTGAACGGGGAGTGCAAAAAAGGGAGAAAAAAGCCTAATTATAAGCTTTCGGCAACTATTGCAATCGCCTGGTCCAATGCTATTGGGGTGTTATTACCCAGAAAGCCGGCCTTGTATAGGATTTGCCCCAGGATTTCTTGCGCGGTCTTGCCAGCATCCTTGTCTTGGCGGAGGCTATAGGCATGTTCCCGCTTGGAGAGTTTTTTTCCGCTAGAATCCACAATGAGGGGGTGGTGCAGATAGAGGGGGCGGGTGTAGGCTGGAATGGGGAGGTCCCCTTGGCAGGTATCCGAAATCAACTGGGAAAGGGCAATTTGCCGGGCGGTGGAATTGCGGATGTCTTCGCCCCGGACAATGTGGGTGATTCCTTCGGTAAGGTCGTCGACGCACACGGCGAATTGGTAGGTCCAAAAACCGTCCCGGTCTCGGATGGGAAAGTCGCCGCATTGCCTTTTGGGGTTCTCGGAGAAATTGCCGAGTCGCTCGTCATGCCAATTAATTACTTTGTCTGGAATTACGATGCGCAGGCTGTGGGGCTCGCTACAATAGATTGCTTTGTTGCTTTCGCTCCTCGCAATGACGTGAGAGGTTTCATTGCGGGAGAGCTTGCTCGCACATAAGGAAACCGTTTTGTCATGCGCTTGCGCAATGACGTGAGAGCATTTGCCTTGATAAATGACTTCGCCGGTTTCGCTGATGGGGTTTTCGGATTGCAACTGTTTGCGGCTACAGGTGCAGGGGTAAACGAACCCCTTGGTGGTAAGCTTGTCCAGGACATTCTGGAAGAAGTTGAAATGGGTGCTTTGGATGCTTTCGCTGTCGTATTTGAAGCCGAGCCAGGCCAGGTCTTCGCGAATTCCGTCGATGTATTCTTTGCGGGCTCGGCCCTGATCGTGGTCTTCGATGCGCAGGTGTATTTTAAGATTCCATTTTTTTGCGGCAGCCCATACGTAAAGGGCGGAGAGTAGATGCCCTTCGTGTAAGAAGCCTGTGGGGCTTGGCGCAAAACGGATGATTCCTGGCATGGGAGAAAATTTAGAAAACAGGGGGAGATTCCCGCTTTCACGGGAATGACATAAGAGGAATTTTCTAACTTATAGCTTGATGAAGTTTGATTTTAAAGTGATTTATTCGACGGCTGTGTCGGTACTTGCTTTGGTGGCATGTTCGGGTTCTCCTGAACCGCAGACGGAACCTGTGCCGGAAACATCGGCAGTCTCGTCGAGTTCCCTGGATTCTTCGGCTGTTGTGCCTGTCCAGGAGCCGAAATCTGCGCTGCCGGCCAGTTATAAGGATATCCAGTTCCCGGAATACAAGTATGTGGCCCCGTACCCGAAAGATTACCGGGTCGAAATTGCCCCGGGCATTTCGGGCTACATCGTAAGTGACCGCAGTCTTCCGTTGGTGAATTTCTCGGTCTATTTCGAACAGCCCCGTACACCGCTGGCTCTTAAGGATGAGGCCGCCACCTCTATGATGGGCGGCTTGTTGCGTCGTGGTGGCGGCGGTGGAGTTTCTGCCAAGGCCCTGGACGATTCACTGGAATTTATCAGCGCCGGAATTTCTTCTTCTGTAGGAACATTTACGGCGTCTTTCGATATCGACTGCCTGTCTAAGGATTTCAAGAACATGCTCGCCCTTTCTAAGCAGGTGCTGACAGCTCCCGCCTTCGACAAGGACCAGTTTGAAATTATGCGTGCGAATTTCTTGACGGCTTATGACCGCCGTTACGATACTCCGGCAAAAGTGCTTTCGGCGCTTCGTTCCAAGGTGAACTATGCTCCGAATCCGAGGCTTTGGGATGCCAATGCCGACGATTACAAGAAGGTGAAGATTGCAGACCTGAAGCGCATGGCTCAAGGAGTATATGCCAACGGTCGAATCGTGTTCGCGCTTTCGGGCGATGTAGATAAGGATTCCGCGGTGGTGATGCTCAAGGAATTCTTTGAAAGCTGGAATGCTTCTGTTGCCAAGAATGTGAAAAAAGAGGACAAGAAACCCTTCCAGGAACCGACTCCGCTTTCTTTCGTGAGAAAGCCCGGAATCTATGTGGTGGACAAGGATATTTCCCAGGCGAATATTTCCATGAACCAGCCCTTTGTGCGCAGACCCCATGCCGATTATTATCCGGCTGCGGTGGCGAACTTTATCTTGGGCGGTGGCAGCTTTACGAGCCGCCTGATGAACCGCGTGCGTAGTGACGAAGGTCTTGCCTACAGCGTGTACAGCTCGGTAGGTAACGATTACCGCGATACGGCCATGGTGACTGTCGCCTTGCAGACCAAGGTGGAATCCGTGGAATTTGCACTGAAGCTCATTCGCGAAGTGGTGAATGAATTCGCGGAAAATGGCCCCACCGAAGAGGAACTTGCACAAGCTAAGAAGTCGTTGATTGAAAGCCTTCCGAGTCTGTTCGATAGTCCCGAATCCATCGCGTTGGTTTTTGCCAAGGGTGAATTGCTCGGTAAGTCTGATGACCATTACCTGGATTACGTGAAAGAAATTAACGCAGTGACTGCTGACCAGGTGAAGGCCATGGTCAAGAAGTATTTTGACATGGACAAGATGACCACGTCCATTGTGGCCCCGGTTTCGAAACTGGAATCTATCAAGCCTTTTACGGTGATTCCTCAGGATAGCCTGGAGTTCAGGGATTAATGAAGCTTCTGTCGTGCATAGCGAAGATACTTGTAATCGCCTTTTTTTGCGGGGCCTTTGCTTGGGCTGCTCCTGGGGCGCTGGCGACTGATTCTGTTGCCCGTCAAAAGTTGCTTAAACAGTTGCAAAAAGAAGACGATTTGCGCTCGCTGTGCTCTGGGCTCAAAAAATGCATGGACATTGATTACCCGGGGTGCTCCGATGGCGATAAACAGCCTTGGCCTAAGCTTAAGTACAACGAAGAACAATGCAGGCCTTACAAGGAGCTTTCTGACCGTGGCTACAAGCCGGATCCCAAGAGCCCCATGGTTCCAGAAATCTATGCAAGACTTGGTCGGCAATACCGCGTAGAGTACGTTTACTCGGGTACGCTTCCGTTAAACGAGAATGTCATCAAGTTCTTGTTCGACAACATGCCCTTTACGGCGCAATTGATCAACGCCTATCTCGATGAAAATTATTTCCTTGAATACACCCATCCGAGCAGGCGGTTCTTTAACGGTAGCAATGGCCGCAGCCTTTCGGGTGAGTTTTATTGGGCCCTGCAGGATAGTGCCGGCCAGAAACTTGGCATGCGCGATGTGTTCTTTGGCTATGGACATGCCAAGATTTTGCGTTGGGCTCTCCATGGAACGGCTATCGCTTATTTGGATATGGATCCCATCCCTGGTAACCGTGTTAAGTACAAATTAACCGCCATCGTTTTCCCGGGAAATTCTGTACTCAACAACATCATGCAAATGAAGGTATTCAGGAGCGTGGTGAATACGAAGATTGAACAGATTGTGAACGATATCAAGAAGGCTGCTGGTTCGTACTTTGATGGAAACAAGGAACCCATGCTGAAAAGTGCCCAGCTGAAATCCGCCGAAAATGTCCAGTATGTTCTCGACTTCGAAGAAGTGGTAAACGGGGCGCACTGGGAACTCGGTGATTTTGAACGTCTGCAGAAAGCCCGTAAGCAAAAACGGGAACAGGATATGCAGGCGGTGCCCATTATGGTCAAAGATATTCAGAAAATCAAGGAAAAGAAATGACGAACGAAACTCTGGAATCCCTGTTGGAACGTGTGACGGAACGCCGTCGAGAACTTTTGACCTCTGTGGTGGATCGCCGCACAAGGCATTTCTGCATGGTGCTGGAAGATTTGTTTGACCCCCACAATATTTCTGCCGTGATTCGTACAGCTGAAGTGTTCGGGCTTCAGGACGTTCACATTATCGAAGAAGACAACGCTTACAGCGTGAACAAGTCCATTTTGAAGGGTTCCTACAAGTGGATGAGCCTGTACCTTTATAAAAAGCGTATGCTTTGCATGGAAAAGCTTCGTGCCAAGGGTTACAAGATTGCCGTGGCCAGCACGAATACAACCAATTCTGTTCTGGATCTGGATTTGAGCCAGCCCACCGCCTTTTACCTGGGTAGCGAATTCCACGGAAATCACCCCGATACCCTTGCCCATGCCGACTATGAATTCAAACTGCCCCAGTATGGCATTACCGAATCCATGAATGTGTCGGTGGCCGGTGGCGTGCTCATGACCTACTTGGACGTGTATATGCAAAAGGAAGGACGCGAAAAGTTCTTGCTCCCTAAAGCAGAACGGGACGCCTTGCTTTTGGACTGGCTGGATCGCCACGTGAATGGCATCGAGAACAACAGCCCGATTACCCGCGTGGACGAGTAGCTATTGTTTTAAGAAATAGGGCGTTTTTCGCCCATTTTCTGTATTTGGGGGCCTTAGTAGCCTTTAAATAATGCTAGATTGGGAGTCAAATGAAAAAGTATTCGGCTCTTTATTTTTCAGTTGGCTTGGTGGTCATCCTTGCCCTGATTATTCTTGTTTTTGGAATATTCTTCTTAAATGAGAAGGACCCCCGTGAAACCTTCAATACTTACTACCTGCGCTTCACCCAGGTGAGCACCTTGGTGCTCGATGACCCCGTGAAGGTGAATGGCGTGAAGCTCGGTAAGGTCGAATCCATTGATTTGGCCGGCCACCGCGTGGTAGTGACCATCAGGCTCCGCACCGACGTGAAAATCCCGAAGGATTCCGAAATTCGCGTGCAGAACATCGGTATTATGGGTGAACGTCAGATTGGCGTGATTCTAGGGGATTCGACGAGCTATTTTAATCCGGGCGACACCATTACGGGCCAGTTCGATGCCGGCATTGCCGAAGCACTTGGTCTTGTGGGTGAGGTTTGCGATTCGACGAAGGTTCTTCTGGAATCGGTCAAGCAGGCCTTGAACCAGACTATTGTGAATCCGGAATTCCAGGATCGCTTCAAGACATTGCTCGTGAAGGCCGAAAAGCTGGAAGACCGCATTCTCGTAATGCTGAATACGGCTGACCCGCAACTTAGGAAGAGCTTGGAAGGCCTGAACCAGGTGACGGTAAAGGTCAATAACCTGATTGATGGGGTAAAACCGCCTATCGACAACATGTTTGCGAATACCGAAAAGGTAATGGGCAACGCCGACAAATTGCTGGGCGAACTGGAAGAAGTTACCAGCCATTTGGATGAGCTTGTGGTGAAGGTCCAGAAAAAGATCGAATCCAAAGACAATACGGTGGGTATTTTGCTGAACGATCGCACTTTGCATGACGACCTGGTCAAGACGGTTCATTCTGCGGATAGTCTGGTTCGCATTATCCTGCAAGATGGTCTAGACATCAACGTGGATTTTTTCTGAGGAAAACAATGATCGAAAAAACATTGGTGGTAACAAACAAGTTGGGGATACACGCGAGACCCGCCGGCATGATTGTAGATATCACCGGTCAAGCCAAGAGCGATATATCCATTGTGTTCGAGGGCTCCAAGGCTAATGCCAAGAGCATCTTGAATGTGATGATGCTTGCCATTCCGGCTGGCTCCCAGGTCACGTTCGAAATTGATGGCGAAGACGAGGAACAGGTCGCTTCGCAGTTGGAAAGTCTATTCAATGACCACTTCAACGAAGAACCCTGCTAAGAAAAAGCCGGAACTTACCCGAACTGTTTTAAAGGGTGTTCCCGCCTCCCCGGGCTTTGCCATGGGGAGCGTTTTCCCGGTTACTAACCGGAAAATTTCGGTGGTGGAGGAAACTCTCCCCGAGAGTCGTCTTGCGGATGAGGAACAGCTTTTCTTGAAGGCGGTCCACAAGACGGTAAAGGAAGTTTCGCAGATCAAGGAAATTTCCGAAGGTCGCACGGGGATGAAGGACAGCCTCATCTTTGCGACGCATTTGATGATTTTGCAGGATCCCTCTTTGATAAACGGGACCCTTGATAAGATTCGCAAGGAACGCAAGAATGCCCGCTGGGCGGTGCATGTGGTTCTTGGGGCCTACATTGACAAGTTCGAACAGATTGATTCGCCTGCCATGCGCGACAAGGCGGCCGACCTGAGGGATGTTTATAACCGCTTGATGGCGGCCATGGAAGATTCCGGACCGGTGCTGGAGGATGTGGCTTCTGAAGAGGGCGTGGTCCTGGTTGGCCACGAGCTTTTGCCGAGTTTGCTGATGTCTATCAAGCCCGGCCAGGTGGCGGGGCTTGCCATGGATACGGGTGGCCGTACGAGCCACGTGGCTATTCTTGCACGTTCGCTCCAGATACCCTTGGTGTCTGGCTTGAGGAATTTTGCTGCCCTCGTTAAAGTGGGCGATACGGTTATTATCGATGGTTCCAGCGGCCAGGTTGTTATCAACCCGAGCCAGGATGACGTCAAGGAATATTACAGGCGTCAGGAAATCTTTGAACGGCAACGTCGCGAGCTGTTCACCATGCGCCAGCTGGAACCCATGACCCGAGACGGCAAGTACATTACCTTGCATGCCAACATCGAATTGCCTTCGGAATCGGAAAAGGTGACCGACTTTGGTGCGACGGGTATCGGTCTTTACCGTTCAGAATTTTTGTTCCTACGTAACGAAGCGCCGACCCAGGACGAACAGCGTGACGCATACCGCTACATTCTTGAGACCATGTATCCTTGTCCGGTGACTATCCGTACCCTGGATGCCGGCGGCGACAAGCTGGTGAGCGGTATTACGGCGGTGAACGAATCCAATCCGTTCATGGGTTGGCGTTCTATTCGCGTTTGCCTGGATCGCGAAGATATTTTCTGTACACAGCTGAAGGCCTTGCTGCTGGCCAATACCAAAGAAAACCTGCGCCTTTTGTTGCCCATGATTTCGGGCATGACGGAACTGCGCCGCGCCAAGGATTGCATTGTCAGTTGCCGCAGGGAGCTTGAAGCGGCTGGCAAGAAAGTTCCGAAGGTCAAGATTGGCGTGATGATCGAAGTCCCTGCCGCAGTGATGATCGTGGATAAGCTTGCGAAGGAAGTGGATTTCTTTAGCATCGGTACGAACGACTTGGTGCAATTTACCCTTGCTGTGGACCGTACCAACGAATTGATTACGGATATGTTCCAGCCCCACCATCCCGCTGTGCTCAGCATGATTTACCAGACGGTTCAGGCGGCGCACCGCGAAGGAATTCCTGTTGCGGTTTGCGGCGAAATGAGTGCGGACCCCTTGAGCGTATTGCTGCTGGTTGGCCTTGGCGTCGACGAACTTTCCATGACGCCTTGGAGCGTGATGTCTACCAAGAAAATCATCCGTTCCATCAACTTCGAAGATGTTCGTGAATCGGCACTGACGGTGTTGCAGATGGATGATGCCGAAAGCGTTAATACCTATATGCACAATAAGTATGCCCAGACGATTCGTGACTTGGGCATATCGAGCTTTGTTGGCCAGGTCGATAGCAGCAAGAAATAAAGATCAAGAATAAGAAATGAGAAAATTAATCGTATTGGTGGTTGTGTTCTGCGCAGGGGTTTTTGCGCAGTTGAAGGATTCTGCTCAGCCTGGGCCTCTTCCGATGTTGGCAACGGACAGCTTGATTGCTTCGATGCCTTATACACCTCCGAATCCCTACGAGGCTTTGGAACAGGTTCCGCCTTCGCAGTTCCAGGATGTGGTAGTGCGTTACGACCGCCTGAAGGCTTTGAGTGAAGATTCCCTGCAACCGAAAAATGTACGGGACTTTGCCCGTGCGGCCCAGTTCTTTTACAAGGAACAGTGGGACAGCGCTTACTTCGCCTACGATTCCCTGCGTGGACGCGACGCCCAGTTAGACGGCTCCGTCATTTTGCGAATGGCCAAGTGCTTATTCAAGCTGCGCGACTACAAGAACATGCGCGTGGTGCTTGGACTGTACAAGAATTTGGATCAGGATGCTTCTTTTGACCGCGCTGCATCCAGGTTGCGTATTGAAGCGGCCATGGCTGACTCTACCTTGAGTGACCGGGCCCATGCGGATTCCTTGAAAGTGTTTGTAGAAAAGTACCCGAAGTCTGATGATGCGGCGGCGTTGCGTTATCGCTACGCCCAGTATTTGGAACAGTTCAAGCAGATGAAGGATGCCAAGCGCATATACCTGAAGCTGCTGACTAGTGCATCTGTATATAAGGATTCTGCTTTTGCCGCCATTCGCAGGCTTCGCAAGGTCCGTGGTGCCCCTGAAACCTTGGAAGAAAAGGTTGCCTACGCCAAGATGGCTTGTGCCAAGGATAACGCCAGCGAATGCCTGACGCTGCTGGATTCTATAAGGATTCTGGATTCGATGCTGGTGTCCCTTTCGCCGGAAGCTGCGCTCCCGCCGCCAGAAGATTCCCTGCAGAAAAAGCTTGCGCCGAGTTCGCTGGATATGGCGACCCGTATCGCTTTGTGGGAAAAGCGCGCCGTGACTTTGCGTACGCTCAAGCGCGATGAAGAATCCATTAAGCAGTTCAAGTTCTTGCTGGATTCTGTAGAAGCCCGCCCCTTGTGGATGCAGTCGATTTTGCGCCTGTACCGCAACAACGCTGGCCGCTACGAAAGGGAAATCCGCAAGATGGATGCCGCCTTGCAGGATGCGAGCCAGTTCAGCAAGGAAAATGCCAACAATTTGTGGGTGAAGGGCTTTGAGTACGAACAGAAGGAACAGTACGATAGTGCCATTGTCTGCTATAAGACTCTTTCGCACAAGCGCTT
This sequence comes from Fibrobacter sp., assembly GCA_045221475.1. Lineage (GTDB taxonomy): Bacteria > Fibrobacterota > Fibrobacteria > Fibrobacterales > Fibrobacteraceae > Fibrobacter. The sequence goes on along the minus strand of JBGUWV010000080.1, from coordinate 37,584 downwards.
TAAAAACAACGTGAAACGTCAGTGGGCCAAGTTCCGTATCGGCTTTGTGTACTTCAAACAGGAAAAGTGGAACGAAGCCATTCCGGCGTTGATCGAGGCTACCAAGGAACCCTTCTTGTGGAGCGGCAGCGGTGCCCGTATGTTCTTGGGCGATGCTTACATGAAAGTCGGGAAGGATTCCTTGGCTCGTGAAGCCTACCTCGATTGCATTCGCGATTTTCCGCTGGCTTATTACGCCCACCGTAGCCGCATGAAACTGGTGGACTACAAGTTGATGGACGAGAAAGATGTGCCTTATGCACATGGCGTGCGCATGGCTCCGGAGCAGACACTTGCCTGGGTGCGTGCCTCGCAGAAAATGGGTAAACCCGACACGACTTACAATCCGGAGCGTTATAATCGCATCCGCACGCTATTCCAGTACGGCTTTAGCGATCAGGCTTTTGCCCTTTATGACGAAGCCCGCAAGAAGAATGCGAAGCGTTTGGATTTCTTATATGAATACGGCAAGCTTTTCTATGAAATGGGCGAAACCGCTGCCGGGTATCGCCTGGCCCGTCAGTTCCAGAACAACATCGATCGACGCCGCCTGATGGCGCCGCCCATCGACGTGCTGCATTATCTGTTCCCTATTCCGTACATGAATCAGGTGAAGTATCATTCTGGCGACCGCATCGACCCGTTCTTTGTGTACAGCGTGATGCGTCAGGAATCCATCTTTAACTTTGAAATCATGTCGCCGGCAGGTGCTTGCGGCTTGCTGCAGGTTATGCCTGCTACGGGCAAGATGCTTGCCGAAAAGGAAAACATTCCGAATTTCGAACCCCGTCAGTTGTTCAACGCTTACATGAACATTCGCCTGGGCATTCGTTACCTGGTGGACTTGAAGGCTGAATACAATGATGACTACATGTATGTGCTGGGCAATTACAATGCTGGCCCCAAGCCCACAAAACGCTGGCAGGCCGCTGGCGAAGGCAAGTCCTGGGATATTCGCGCCGAAGATATCAGCTACTGGGAAACCCGCGACTACGTGAAGCGCGTCATGGGAAATTATTGGATTTACCAGGAAATCTACGACGGAATCTAGCCGATGCTTTTCTTGCTGCTTACAATCGGTCCGGCGTTCCTTTTTGCCTGCGGAAACATTCTCGAGAAATCGGGGGTGTCTACTGTTGGCAAGCGTACGGGCGGGACTTCGAAACCCTGGGAATTCTTTAAGGGCGTTATTACCAATAAGTTTTGGTGGCTGGGAATTTGCTGTTCTGGCCTTGCGACCCTCGGTTACTACATTGCCATGGCCCGTTACGATTTGAGCCAGGTGCAGCCCATGATGGTCTTGAATCCGGTACTGACGGCCCTGATGGGTTTTTGCATTTTGAAAGAGGCTTTGACCAAGCGCATCGTGATTGCCATTTGCTTTGTGGTGGCGGGCCTTTTGTACTCCGTCGAAAATTTGGGTGAATCTACGGCGGTGCAGAATATTGGCATGCTTTGGGCTTATGCGGGCGGACTTTCGGCGGTGACGCTGATTGCCCACTTGTGGGTCAAGGACCGCGAAATGGTGGATTCCCTGATTATGGGCGTGGGCTTTGGACTTTCTGCGGCGTTCTACAAGAGCCTTGCCATGGATTTTGACTTGGACCACATTGAAATTTCTTCGGTGGCGAACCTTTTGATGGATTTTAGGACCCTCGGTTATATCGCCACTTACAGCATCGCGTTCCTGTATTCCCAGGTGTCATTCTCCCGTGGCCGCGCCCTGTTCATTATCCCGTTCAGTGCGGCGGTTGGTGCCGCGGTGCCGACTCTTGCCGGAGCCCTGGTGTTTTCCGAGGCGTTCCCTGTGGGTAAGGCCATATCGGTGGCGCTGGTGTTGATCGGTGCCTGCCTCTTTATTGTGCGCCGTCCCAGAAGAAAGAATAAGAAACCGGTTTAAGAAAAGCTTATTATTCGCCGATTTTCGGCCTTTTTGTATATATTCAATACATGGTGTGTTGGCGTTTTGCGTTCTCTTGTCTTTTGATGCTGCTGGCATTGGTTTTTCCGGCATGCTCTGATTCAAATAGCCAATCTACAAAGATAGAAGAGATTCCTGAAGATAATTTGGTGCCCGTAGATAGCTCTTTGGATAGTGCCTCTGACGCAGCGAACCTTCCGTTTGTGGGTGGCCCGGTCATGTTTACCGAGGTCGATCCGATTAACATCGTTTATGAAGACCACGAGGGTGGCGATGCCGGTTGGGTGGAACTTTTCAATACTTCGGCCGATACGGTAGATTTGTCGGGAATGTATTTGACCGATTCAAAAACGGAACCGTTCAAGTGGAAATTCGGACGTGTGAAACTTGCTTCGAATGCGTTCCTGCTGGTGTTCATGTCGGGCAAGAATTACCCGGATTACGTATTGCCGCATGATTCGCTTGACATGATTGGATCTGGTTGCTGGACATGGACCGATTCTCAAAGTGATCCGCCGGGTTATAGCTATGCGGATCCTCTGGCGGGGCAAAAGAAAAATTGTTTTAAGGAAAATGACGAAAGACGTTTTGGCGCCGTGATGCGTTTGGGTGAAAATGAAGAACTCGGTTGGTCTTCGATTGCCGTTTTTGTGGGAACTGGAAGTAGCGACCCGAGTGATGTTCTTGATATTTCGGCAACGAACGAAATCTTGATGCGGGCCTACATTACCAAGGATCGCAAGGTGTCATTCAGGCTAGCGCAGCCGGATATGGATGACTGGAAAGGTTACGAAATCGTCTTCACGGGAACAGGGGATTCCTCCACGGTGTATCGTACTGCGATTCCAACCGGAAAAACGTTCCCTGACCTTAAGAATATTTATGGAACGCGCATGAGCCCTGAGGCAAACGAATCTCAAGAAGTCTCGGTGAAGGTCTTCAGCTACATTGCCCGTAACCGAGGCCATGAACCCCATGCAGGTTTCAAGATTCCGCAGTCGAGCGGGCGCCTGTATCTGGTGAATGCCGACACGGCAATTGTGGATTCCGTCGCGTACCCCGAAATCCCTGTAGGGAAAACCTGGAATTATGGGACCCTTGCCGATGGCACGACGGGCTTTGGCTTTGGAGATGCTTCTCCTTATGGTTCACCGGTACAGACGGTGGTGAAGTCGCGTTCGCCGGCGGTGGATACGCTTGCTGAAATTCCTCCATCCGGGTTTTATGCGAATCCTTTTGCCATTGTTTTTTCTGAAGGGGCGAATGTGCGTTGCGAAAAAGGAGGCTTGGCTCCTACGGCGGAGTCTGCGACCGCAACAGCGTTGACGATTAAATCGACAACGACGATTCGTTGCGCCGCTTTCGATGCGGGAATGCTCCCGGGCGAAGAACTGGTGCGTACATACGTTTTTGAATCGGCACCGACTGTTCCGGCGGTGTTCTTGACTGCGGATCCGAATTCGCTTTTTCATCCGGATTCCGGCATCTATATGGAAGGTAATTTTGCACAGAGCAAGGAACCTCATTACGGCGCGAATTACTGGCTCGATAAAGAAATTCCGGTAAAGGTAGAACTGATGGAGCCGGGGATGAATGCACCTGCGTTTGCGAAAAGTGCGGGTCTCAAGATTTTTGGCAATTACAGCCGCCAGAACGCGAAGAAATCGGTGGCGATTACTTTCCGCGAAAAGTATGGCGACAAACGATTGAATTACAGTCTATTCCCTGAATTCCCGGAACTGAACAAGTTCAAGGTCTTTATTTTGCGCAATAACGGAAGCAATTTCGGAAACGACTACATTCGTGATCGCCTTGCAAGTTCCATTAGCGAAGGCTTGGGGGTAGATTACCAGCGTGGGCGATTTGCGGTGGTGTATTATAACGGCGAATATTATGGCATCCATAGCATTCGTGAACGCTCGACCGAATATTATTTTGAAACGCATTATGGGCTAAATCCCGATGACATTGACTTGCTCAAGGCGGATAATTCTGTGTCGGCGGGGACTGCCGTTGATTACGTGGCGCTGATGGATTGGTTGGAATCGAACCACTTGGATATTGGAGAAAATTATGCCTATGTTGAATCGCAGATTGATGTTGACAATTTTATCAATTACATGCAGGCTGAAATCTATGCGAATAACCGCGACTGGCCGGGCAATAACCTGAAAAAGTGGCGTTCTTCCAATCCGAAAACGAAGTGGAAATGGTTCCTGTACGATATGGATTTCGGAATGGGAAATGGCTACAGCGCATACAAGAACAATATATTTGAATTCGCTGCGGCAGAAGATGGGGAGTCTTGGCCGAATGGCCCTGAATACACGTTACTTTTTAGGCGTTTGCTCGAAAATTCGGGATTTCGCACGGCTTTTGTGAACCGTATGGCGGTGCTGTTGCAAATGAATTTTTCGAGTGCGCGCGTGCTTGCCCGCATTGAACGCATGATGTCTGAAATTGAGTCGGAAATTTCGCGGGATCAAAAGCGGTGGAAGTTGAGTTCTTCGAAGATGAATCGGCAGCTTGAGGAAATTAAGGTTTTTGCGCAGGAACGCCCGGGAGTTGTATACGATGAACTGCGAGAGTATTTTGAGCTGGGGAGTCCGATTGCGTTGTCACTTTCGGTAAGCGGACCGGGTGTAATAAACGTTCATGGCCTGAAAATAGATTCGTACCCGCTGACGGTGAATTTCTTTGAAGGCACCCCGGTGCAGATTTCGGCAGAACCGACTGCCGGTGGCATTTGGGCGGGCTGGAGCGACGGCGTGATGGAACTGACCCGTTTTGTGAATCCGGGCGAAACGGAGCGTTTGACCGCCATTTTCAAGTGAGTTTCTTTAACTCAAATTTACGTTAAGTTTTGCGGTCTGTGTGAGCAACAAACACCTCGTATTAACGAGGTGTGGTTGCGAGAGCAAAGCCTAATCACAATTTTAATTTACATTGAGGCTTTGCGGTCTGTATAGCGAACGTCCCGTGAACGGAAAGTAGTGACATATATCTTACGAAAGTGCACTTCTGGGTTTTCTTTAGTTATAATCTAGGTCAGAAATTCGGTATTTTTCTAAATTTGGGCACACTATGAGTTACAATACCAAGATTCTTTGCATTGGCGCGGGCTATGTCGGTGGCCCCACTATGACCGTTATTGCCGATAAGTGCCCCGATGTGAAAGTGACCGTGGTCGATATCAACCAGGCCCGTATTGACGCTTGGAACAGCGACAACCTCCCGATTTTTGAACCCGGCCTCGACGACGTGGTGAAACGCGCCCGTGGCCGCAACCTCTTCTTCAGCACCGATATTCCGGCAGCCATTAAAGAAGCGGACATTATCTTTGTTTCTGTGAATACCCCGACCAAGACGTTTGGCCACGGTGCCGGCAAGGCTTCTGACCTGCAGTACTGGGAAAAGACGGCCCGCAACATCTTGGAAATTGCCGACGAAGGCAAGATTATTGTGGAAAAGTCCACGCTTCCGGTGCGTACCGCCGCTGCCATGGAACGAATCCTGAATTCCAACGACAAGGGTCTGCACTTCGAAGTGCTCTCTAACCCGGAATTCTTGGCCGAAGGTACCGCCATTAACGACCTTTTTGAACCGGACCGCGTACTCATCGGTTCCCATCAGACGGAATCGGGCCTTGCTGCTTGCCAGAAACTGGTGGATGTGTATGCCCATTGGGTGCCCCGTGACCGCATTTTGACGACGAATCTTTGGAGTTCCGAACTCACCAAGCTTACCGCGAACGCCTTCTTGGCTCAGCGTATCAGCTCCATTAACTCGATTAGTGCCCTCTGCGAAAAGACCGGCGCTGATGTAGACGAAGTCGCCTATGTCATGGGCAAGGACCGCCGTATCGGTCCCAAGTTCCTCAAGGCCTCTATCGGCTTTGGCGGTTCCTGCTTCAAGAAAGATATTTTGAACCTCGTGTACCTGTGTGGCTACTATGGACTGCCTGAAGTGGCCGCTTACTGGGAATCGGTGGTGAAAATCAATGAATGGCAGACTCACCGTGTGGTGGATCGCATGCTCGAAACCATGTTCAACACAATTGCAAGCAAGAAGATTGCCGTGTTCGGTTTCGCCTTCAAGGCAAATACCGGCGACACTCGTGAAAGCCCTGCAAATCTTGTTGTGCGTGACTTGCTCGCCGAACATGCACTGCCGGTCGTTACCGATCCGAAGGCTATTCCTGATGCCAAGCGCGATTTGAAGGACGTGCTTGACCAGGTTCAGTTCGAGGAGGATCCGTACAAGGCTGCCGAAGGCGCTCATGCCGTGGTGGTTTGTACCGAATGGAAGTGCTTTGCAGAATTGGATTGGAACCGCATTTACAAGGGCATGGCCAAGCCTGCCTTCGTATTCGACGGCCGCAATATCCTGGATGCAGACGCTCTGAAGAAGATCGGTTTCGAAGTGTCAAGCATTGGTAAGGGGAAAGCGGAGTAAAGAAAAATGGGACTTGATTCAAAAACGGGACAACCTGTGCCTCTGTCTAGGGCGCAGGTACCTATTTTGAAGATCTTTAAGGAAATCAAGCCGGTTCTCGAGGCGAATTCTATACCCTATTATCTGTTGGGTGGTACCTTGCTGGGTGCTGTCCGCCATAAGGGCTTTATTCCTTGGGATGACGACATTGATATCGGAATTGTTCGTGAAGATTACGAACGATTCTTGAGGCTTGTTCCTAAGATTCTCCCAAAGCATCTTGAACTGCGTTCCTATCGCGACAAGTCGGACCATCATTATTACTTTTCAAGAATTGTGGATACTCGCTACGAAATGAACCGTAACGGAAGCCTTGTCTCTAGAAAGGAAAACCTCTGGGTCGATATTTTCCCGCTGGATGGCATGCCGAACAACTGGTTCTTGCGTAAGATTCACATGTTGGAACTGTTGTGGTTGCGCTTGCGTTACCATGTCGCCTGCTTTGACAAGGTCAACCTGAATCGCCCGAATCGACCGTTGTCCGAACGAATCGTGATTGCGCTTGTTAAGGATTTGGGCGTTAGCGGTCATAAGAACTACAAGAAGTGGTTAATCAAGCTGGATTTAGTGCTTCGCCGCTATAAGGTGCAGGATTCGAACTGGATTGTGAACTTTATGGGACAGTACAAGTTCAAGGAGATGTTCCCGAAGTCCTATTATGGCAAGGGTAAGCTTTATCAGTTCGAAGACATGGAACTGATGGGCCCTGAAGATGCAGACAAGGTTCTTTCGCAAATGTACGGCGACTATATGAAGGAACCGGAAGACTGCGATAAGAATGTGCATGACGCTCAACTTGTTGAGCAACAGGCGTATTGATGGACGGATCCCTGCGTGCATTGCAATTGAAGGAACTGGACTTGCTGAAGTTTTTCCAGCAAGTTTGCAAAGACAATCATATTGAATATTTTGCTTTGGGTGGTACCCTGCTGGGTGCGGTACGCCATAAGGGCTTTATTCCTTGGGACGACGATATCGATGTGGGTATCCCGCGTCCGGATTACGAACGTCTTTGCAAAATTCTCGAGGAAAAGTCCGGTTCGGACAACATCAAGTTCCGCTCGTATAAAAATTCCGAAGACTGTATCCGTTACTTTGGTCATATTGAAGACACGACTTTCAAGGTTGTGCGCCATGATAAATTGAAGGCGGAAGAAACTTTTGCCTGGATCGACTTGTTCCCGCTCGATGCCATGCCGAACAACGCCCTGCTTCGCAAGCTGAAAGTCTTTGAAGTGTTGCTGCTTCGAGCCGTGTATAGGTTTTCTTGTTTTGACCGCCTTGTCGATGTGAACAAGAAAGGGCGTCCGCTGCATGAACGCATCCTTGTGTGGATTGGTCTCCACACCCCGATTCAGAAATTGTTCGATACTAAGAAATGCCTTGCCCGTATGGAACGCGCATTGACATCTACGCCGTACGAAAAGTCGGACTACCTGGTGAACGCCATGGGCGCCTACAAGTTCCGCGAGATGTTCCATAAGAAGTATTACGGCAAGGGACGTATGTACCCGTTTGAAGATACCGAAATTTGCGGTCCCGAAGATTATGACTTTGTCTGTACACAGCTTTACGGTGACTACATGACGCCGCCCAAGGCTGACGACCGCAATCATCATGCTCTTGAAACGGTAAGCGATGACGCCTAAGATCAGCATAGTCATTCCGGTTTATAATTCCGCGAAGTACTTGCGCGAATGCTTGGATAGCGTTGTCGCGCAAACGTTTTCGGACTGGGAAGTTGTCACTGTCGACGACGGAAGCCCGGACGAATCGCCGGCGATTCTCGACGAGTATGCCTCCCGCGACGCCCGCTTTAAGGTAATCCACAAAGCAAACGGTGGCGTTTCTGCAGCCCGAAACGATGGCCTTGATGCTGCTACTGGCGAATACATATTGTTTGTGGACTCGGACGATTATCTGGAGCAAAATGCGTTGCGTATTGCTTATGAAGAAGCGATACGCGTGAATGCCGATGTCGTAATCGGCGATTATTTTGCGGTTACTCCTAAGGGCCGTCGTCGTTATCAGTTTTTCTCTGAAAATTTTGTTGCGACAGAACGTTCATTGATTGGAAAACTGCAACAAACCATGTTGTATAGTGGCTATTCGCCGTATTATTCAAGTTCTTGCGGTTACTTGTTTGGGGCGCAGTGGACAAAACTTTTCCGCCGTAGCATGCTTGTCGAAAAGGTAGTTCGCTTTCCGACATCGATTAGCTTGTTCGAAGACGGCGTATTTGGATTGACCGCATTTGAACATGCAAAAGTGATTTCTTATTTGAGAGTCCCTTTCTATAATTATCGCGTTCTGGAAACATCTCTTTGTCATTCGTACAAGTACAACAACATTGATTTGTACAAGCGTATTTCTTTTGAGATACGTTCGTTAGCAGAACGCTTTGCAAAAGGCCCTGATTTTTACGATGCTTACGAAACCCGCTTTATTTATTATGCAAAAAAGCAGGTTGGCCATATTTTTGCAAGTGATTTAAAGTTCTGGGATAAGTACCGTGAATGTAAGAAATTGCTCACGAATGAATTCTACATTCCGTTCTTAAATAAAATAGCGACCAAGCCTTTAGTCAAAAATGAAAGACTTTTTGGCCGTTTAGTAAGACTCAAACTTTACCTGTTCTTGTCCTTCTTGATGCAGGTTCGCAGAGGGTAGAGAATTAGGTTCTTCCTCGACATCCTGTTTTTCTTTCTCTTGGATGAAATTGCCTAATTGCAAACCAAGAATCATGAATAAGAATGCGGAACTATTTCCGATTGAACCGGACAGCGTAAGGAATAGTGTACCTGCGGCTACGATGATAAAGGCGTCGTCGCGTTCGCTGAATCTGTTCCGGTACCTGTAAAAGATCCAGAATATCCAGAACAATAGCAAGTAGTAGCTGATTAGTCCGACGAAGCCGCGGTCGATGAGCAGCGTGAATACAACGGACTCAAGACCTCCCATGTCTGTTCCAGAATTGTCTTCGACGCGCATTTGTCCGGCATCGTTTTCTTCGAATAGATTATGCGATGCGTACTTGTTGCCGTTTCCCCAAATAGGGGAGTTCTTGATAGTAACTATTGAAAAAATAAGTTGTTGGGCTCTGAAGTCAAGAGATGAACCTCGTCCCTGCCCACTTTGGAAGTTTGCGGCGATGACCCCAAGAATTGCCGTGAAGGAAATGATAATCAAACCGATGGTGGCAATTTTGACAATAATGCTGAATCGATCCGCAATGTAAAGGGCGACTCCTATCAAGGTGCAGAATAGTGCCGTTCTGGAACCGCACATGACTATGTTGACTGCAAGGAGCCCAAGAAACAACAGTAATTTGGAAAACGGAATGACGTTTTTTTTGATGTAGGGTAGGTAAAAAAGGAACATGGTCATCAAGAATGTTCCGAAGGCGGTCGGGTGCTTTGTCGTAAAACAGGTGCGGGTTCGCCAGCTTTGACCAAGTGAAATATCTGAATTCAGGTTGTATAAGCCATCATAATGTGGAAAAGCCGAGTTGATGATCTTGTATGGATAATTGGCGTTGAGTAGCCCTTCGATAATGCCGAAAAAACAACAGACGACAATGAATGGGAGTATTGATTTGGCGAATTCGTGAATATCGTTGTTTTTTCCGACGACATATGCTGCGATAAGGTAGCCGAAAGTGTCAACGATATCGCGGGCTCCATAATACATGTCAATAGAGAGTAATCCACCATTGAAAAGAGCTGTGCAAGTGTAGCTTGCCACAGAAAGACCCAGGGGAAATACCAACGGGTTTCGGAATATCCCGCGGAGAAGTTCTTCGCGATTCTTTAGAAATTCGACCGCAAGAAACATATAGAGAATAATATGCTGCGGCGAAATAGATGGATTTTTAATAAAAAGGCAGACATTTGGAAACAGAAGCGTTCCTGCGAAGAATGCCATAAACCTTTTTTGGGAATCTCCATAGTAGATTGTCCCTAAGATTCCGAAGAAAAGGAGAAGAACGAGGATGCTCATGATCGAGCCTATTTTTTCAGAACGTTCTTGATGTCCGTGGTACTTACGCCGGGCGTTCTAGGCAGGTAGATGACGTCGCAATATTCTTTAAGAAAATCAAATTTGCCTTCCCAATCGTCACCCATGACAAACAGGTCGCAGTGGTTGTCCTTGACATCTTTTATCTTTTGGTCCCAATTGTCTTCGCGGATGACCTTTGTGACGCAGGCGAGTGATTCAATGATTTCGGCTCGTTCAGCAAATGGAATGATGCAGGTTTTGCCCTTGATAGAGTTGAACTCGTCCGAGGATACGGCGACATAGAGTTCATCGGCCAAGGCAGCAACGCGCTTTAATAGACGGAGATGTCCAACATGAAATAGGTCGAATGTTCCGTATGTGATGGCGCGCTTGTACTTTTTCATGGCTTGTAATATAGCAATTATTTTCCCCTTCGTTTAGGGTAATTCTATAATAACCATGATGGGAGAGTGGTCTGACGGGTATCGGTATGTTTCTCCGTCGTAATAGGTTTCGTTCAAGACTCCATAGCGGAAGACTTTTGTGCCTGGAGCGACAAAAATGTGGTCCAAATCCCACTTGCTTACTCGCATGGGGTCGAAGTAGTTGTAGCTGTTCTTTACCAGATGTACGACATCTGCCAGTTGCTTAGAATCTTTGATGAAAGAGGATGATACGAGCGTGTTATAAGCGTTGGAACCTTCGGTGGAGTTAAAATCGCCGGCTAGAATATAAGCGGTTTCATTGACCATTGATGGAATAACTTGGTTGAGTAGTTTTGCGCTCTCTTCTTTGGCAATTTTTCCGTGGTAGTCGAAATGTGTGTTGAAAACGTAAAAGACGGTGGAGTCTTTTTGGAGCTTAGCCCATGTACAATACCTGTAATTCTTGGAATCCCAACTTTTACTTTTTATATAAGGCGTTTTTGAAAGATAGAAACGGCCTTTTTCAAGTACCTTGAACATCCCCTTTTTGATAACGATGGGGTTGTATTCCATGGTGTCGTTTTGAATGAATTCATAGCCGACTAGAAGGGGTTCCAGATCGCGTTGCTTGGCTGCAGAATTTTCTTGCATAACGATAATGTCAAAATCAAAGAACCGAACGACATTTACAATCGGCTCGACTCTTTTTTTCCAGTTGTCTCCTTTTTCAACATCTTCCTGGCTTTGCCAACGCGTGTTCCAGGTGGCAAATGTAAGCCTTGACCCATTTGCAAATACGGAAGTAGCAAAGAAAAGAATTGCGAAAAAGATGAATGAAAATTTCAATTTCAACTCCGTTGAATACCGAATGCCTTTTCAAGAATGTTCATGATATTCTGGGCGAATGAAATTCCGTTGGGCGGATTCAGTTGCTCCTTGATGAATTTGCGGCGTACGTCGCGTTTGGTGTCGGCTCCTGCTTTGCCTGCGACCATTTGCAAGAATTCGTCGATGCTGAAATCGCTTTGCGTGTAGTTGGCTTCCATAGAAGCCTTCCCGAAGTTGCAAAGGATGTTGTCGCGCTGGTTGCCGATGTAGAGTACGGGCTTGTCGACATAAAGGTATTCTACCGTGAACGAACCGCAGTCATGAATCAATGCATCGGATGTCTTGAACAAATCGATATAGTCGTTGTCGAACAAGAATGTGTTCGGCGCTACGTTCCACGCTGCAAAGTAGGTGTCGGTGCGGGCTTTGCCCCAATCGGGGTGCCGGTAGAGGTGTTCCTTGAGGTGCGGGTGCGGCTTGAATGCAAACTGGAATTCCGGGTTATTGCGGGCGCGTTCAAGCATGGATTCTGCGTGGGCGAGGAATGTCCCGCAGTCGGCCAGGTCGTCGCTCAATACGGAATGATGTACGCCCCATACGATTCGCTTGATTTTAGGATCCTTGATTTTCCAGGGGTCGCTTGTGGCGGGAGTGGCGAATTTATCGGCAAGAGGATAGCCTACAACTTCGACATTCTTGCCGCGGATAAAGGAAATCTGCTCGGCGTTCTTTTTGTGCAGTTCCGAAGGATAGAAAAGTTTCCAAGCCAAATTGTGTACTTGTGCGTCGTAGGCCCACTTGTAGTTTGAAATAAAGAAGGCGTAAGGAACGTAGCAAATGAGCTTGTCCAAGAAATTGTAGGCGCGAAGTTCTTCGGTAATGCTGTTCTTGTATGGCTGCGCGTAAAAGAGAATGTCGGGGTCGGTTCCTTGGAGCGTTTCTATAACCGGGAAGCCCTTTTCTCCAAAATACTTAGTCATCTTGTCGTGATGCATCTGCTGAATTTCGAGCGTGTCTTGCGGACGCTTGGTCAGCAGTACGACCGGCTTGAAATGCGAATTTTTTTGCATGAGCTCGAAAAGGTTGTCGTATTTCCAGAAAGAAACGGACATTGCCATGAAAACGACATTGACCTTTTGGTTCTGCTGGATTTTGGCGCGGATTTTAGCAACGGCTTTCTTTTCGCGGCTTCTTTTGCCGGCTAAAAGAATACGATCCTTGATGCGAAGAGAATTTTGCAGGTTCTTGAGGGGGCTTGGAATCAGACTGTACAATTTTTTTACGGAAAGCTTCATGGCAAGTTGCCTTTACCATTCAAGGTAAATCTTGGAGTCGGTGGTATAGATTGCTTTATAGTGCGGGAGCCTAAAAAAGAAATTCTTGAATTTCCTGGTGCGGGCAAGTCTTCGAGTATAATATTTCTTGACCGAATTCAAGAACTTTTTTTGATCGGCGGTCAAGTTGTCGATTCTTTCAAGAATCGCTTCGCGCCAGTATGCCCTGTCGGCAAGGCGCGGGGCCTCGCGGTAATGAATGGGCCCCAGCTTTTTCCATTCCAGAGGCTTTGAAGAATTGCTGTCATGGCGCCTGTGCTGCGTAACAATCTGTTTTGTATAAATAAGCCCGTCTACAAAGGGCGCGAGCGCGGCAAACCAGGCGTCGTGATATTTGGCCTTTTCGGGAATGGGGAGTGCTTTTTCAAGAAAATCCCTGCGTATCAGCATCGAGGCGCCTTGAAAGCAACTGCTGTTGAAGTACACTCGGTAGGCAACTTCGAGATTTGCGGCCGGAGGAATTTCGAGACAGTCGGCGTCGCTCAAAGTCATGCCTAAAGATTCTCCCGAACTTCCAATCAGGTTTGCATCTCCGCAGGCAATGCTGTGGTTTTCGATGGTGTCCAAAAGAATTTGCAAGTGATTCAACTCCCAAATGTCATCTTGGTCGGAAAGAGCGATGTATTCGCCTTGGCAAAGCTTGATTGCCTTTTCGAAATTTTTCTTGAAACCCAGATTTTCTTCGTTGCGAAATGGCTTGATGCGAGCATCTTCGGTGGCGTTCTTCTGAATGATTTCCCAAGTGTCGTCCGAAGAATGGTCGTCGCAGATAATGATTTCAATATCCTTGTAAGATTGGTTTCGAATGGAATCCAACTGTAATTGGAGGTATTTTGCCCCGTTGTAAGTTGCCATTGCAATTGAAATCATGTGCGAAAAGTCCTTGAGAATGCTAAGGAAAAAATAGAATTTTATGAAGGCTGGGAAAAGCCGACTTTTAAATAGAGCTATATTTGAATTGAAAAAATGGAGCGTTGAATTGAAACTCAAAGACCGCCTAAGAGAAATACTCTTTTACTGTTTCAGAATCTTCCCTGTCCAAAAGAAGAAGGTGCTTTTTGATAACTTTATAGGCCGCGGTTACGGTTGCAATCCCAAATATATTGCCCGGGCCCTCAAGCAAATTGACCCGACCCTAGATATAGTCTGGCTTGCCCGAAAGGAACTTATGAAGTGTGATCGCGAGGGCGGTCGCAATGTCAAATTGGGCTCCCTGCGTTCAGTGTATGAACAGGTGACGGCGAAAGTATGGGTGGCCAATAACCGCCAAAAGGAATACGTCCGCAAAAGGGCGAATCAGGTGTATTTGCAGACATGGCATGGCGCCATTGGAATCAAGAAATGCGAAGGCGATATGGGAGATTTGGTGAATGCAGATTGGAAACGCTGCGCCATCAATGATTCTCGCATGATTGATATGATGATTTCTAACAGCAAGTTCTGCACTGATGTTTACAAGCGTGCTTTCTGGTATAATGGACCTGTTTGGGAGGTTGGATACCCGCGCAATGACTTGATGCTGAAACCGAATGAAGGCGTTTTTGAGAAAGTCCGGAAATCTTTGAATCTGACATCAGATGTCAAATTGTTCCTGTACGCTCCGACTTTCCGCAAGGTTCGTACGGACTGGCAAAGCGATAGCCTGGATTTGGAAAAAGTGCTTGCTGCGCTTGAAAAAAAGTTTGGCGGAAATTGGGTCTGCCTTTTGAGATTGCATCCGTTTGCCATCAAGGCGAACGAAGGCCGTATTCAGTTCTCAGACCGCGTGGTTAATGCATCTAAGTACGAAGATATGCAAGAATTGATGTGCGCTGCCGATGTGTTGTGCACGGATTATTCTTCGTGTATTTTTGACTTTATTCTTTCGCGTAAGCCCGCTTTGATGTATGCGCCGGATATGGAACATTACTTGCAGGAACGTTCCTTCCATTTTGATCCGTACAAGTTGCCGTTTAGTTGCTCCCTTAGCAATGATGAAATCGTGAAAGCGATTGATTCGTTTGACGATGCTGCTTATCAGAAGGCCATTGAGGCCTTTATTGAAAGCGAACAGGTCATTGAAAAGGGCTGCGCCTCGCAAAAGGTGGCTGAACTTGTCGCAAGCATTTGTGCTGAAAAGCCCATCGACCCCGCGACCCTTGGCCGCGTAGTGCAGTGATTGTTGATTAATGAGTATAATTGATAAGGAGACCATGTATGACTGAAATTGAATCTTCTTGTGATTCTTTTTTGCAGAGGGACGTTGAATTTATTTCGAATAGCTCTTGTGTCCCTTGGGAAGATTTTCGTTCCAAGTCTATTTTGGTGACCGGTGCGACAGGACTCATTGGCTCCTTAATTGTTCTGGCTCTTGCCTGTCGTAACAGGTTGTTTAATCAAGAAATTAAGATTAAGGCGCTCGCTCGCAACAAGAAAAAGGCTGAACGCGTGTTCGAAAACCTTCTCGATCGGCCCGGATTCGAAATTGTCGAAGGCAACGTGAACGCTTCTATTGAAGGCGCCGGTGATATCGACTACATCATCCATACGGCAAGTGCGACTAGCTCGAAGTACTTCGTGACGAACCCTGTAGAAACCATTGCGACGGCAATCGACGGCACACGCAACGTGCTGGAACTTGCACGCCGTTGCAAGGTGAAGGGCTTCCTTTACCTTTCCTCGCTTGAAGTCTACGGTGTTCCAGCCGAAGGCCATGTCAATATGCTGGAATCTGAAGCGGGCTACATTGATTCGATGAAAGTTCGCAGCTGTTATTCCGAAGGCAAGCGCATGGTAGAATGCCTCTGCGCCTCTTATGCCTCGGAATATGGCGTTCCGGTAAAAGTTGCTCGTCTTGGGCAAACTTTTGGTGCGGGCGTTCCCTACGAGGATAATCGAGTTTTTGCACAATTTTCTCGTAGTGCGATTGAAGGCGTAGATATCGTTCTCAAAACGAAGGGCGAAACGCTCCGTAACTATTGCTATACGGCAGATGCCGTGACGGCCTTGTTGGCGATTCTTGCAAAGGGAAATGTCTCCGAGGCTTATAACGTTGCTAATAAAAATACTGCCATCACGATTGCTGATATGGCGCAACTTGTGTGCCGCAAATTTTCCAATGGCAAAAGCAATGTCGTCTTTGATATTGCAGAAGACTGCGCAAAGTTGGGCTACAATCCGGTTGTGAAAATATGCTTAGATACGAATAAGTTGGAAAATCTTGGTTGGAAAGCGGAGTACGACTTGGAACAAATGTTTGAGCGAACAATAGAAAGTATGAAGCTAAAACAGCCGTAAGTACATTATCGGTGGAATCTTTGGGCTATCTTGTTGTATAGCCTTGCGATTCCTTTGCGGTCATTTTTATTCAATATAATCGCATAACCGATAATGAAACCGAATAAGCAACAGGCGACGATACTTGTTGCAAGAATCGGCCAGCTGATATGTGAAATTTGGCTTTTCAGAATAAATAGCGGGATAATCAAGACGGCGAATGCGATGCCACTACGCAACATTCCTAAGTATAGTGCCTTTGCCTTGATTCTGATGCATTTGGCGCCATAAATGGGCAGGAATATAAGAGCCTTAGACAGGCTGAAGAATGAGCCGGTTCCTGCAATCAAAAGCATGTGCGTCAGAGAGCTTTCGGTAATATTAATCCCAATGACGACGGTTGCGAATGTAGCCGTGTAAATAACAAGGTTGAACAAGGCGTTCGCTTTGAGCTTGTTTGTTAAAGGGAAAATGTTGTATATGGGCTGTAATGGCATGGCTAAGGGCAATTCAAGACAACCCGCCGCGGTCAACAAGTACAACAATTTGGCGTCTTGAGAAGGCAACCATAATTGATAGAACCAGTCGCAGAAAACAAAAATGAAAGCAGTCGGAATAAAGCTGATGAAACCAAAAATTCTAAGGGACTGCTCAATGCTTTTGTGTAATTCGTCAAAGTTGTTTTGGGCGTAAAGTTTTGTCCAAGGCGGGGCGAAAATGGAATTGATTCTTTCAAAAAGGGTGAGCGTCAGCGTCGGGATTCTTTTTATGATGGCGAGAATACCCATCTCGGTTGGGCCAATCAACAGGTTCGCAATTAGAAGGTCGAAACCATGTTGCAATAGTCCGCTTAATCTAGATACAATATTCCAGATGCCTGCAGAAAGCAACTCCTTGATTGCTTTGGTGTCGAAATATTTGAGCCCGATGATAAGATCCGGTGTAAGTCTGCGCCGGAAATGAATGTTGGTTATGATAATGTAGATTGTGCTGATGACTGTTGCAAGGCCGATGTACCAGACGGCTGGGTCGAAAAAGTAAAAGATTCCTACGAGAAGAATTGCCTTGAGGGCGTTTGCGATAATGGTTCTTGTCGAAGAAAGGTCTAGACGGTTGCGGATGAAAGTGCAGACGTTATAGACGTTGAATATGATGCTGATGAAAAAGTTGAGGAATATGCATCCGAAAAGAACTTTCACATCGTACAGGTTGTCGGCAGGAATGTCGATGATGTGTTCTAGCTTGTATAGTACGGCAATCCCTATGATGCTGATGAAGGCGACGAGAATGATGTTTGAGTAAAATACGGAACTGAAGTATTTTCGGGCTTTTTCAATATCGTTTTGGTGAACGCTAATAGTTATAAATCGTCCGGCCATGGAATTCAAGGCGATGGTTGCGATTTGAGCGTAGCTTACAAAGTTGCTTGCAAGACCAACGAAACCATACGCGGCTGCACCCAAACGGCTAACAATATAGGGCGTCAGGAAAAAGGTAATTCCTATACTTACAAGGAATGAAAATACCTGAGCGATGCCGTTGATTGCAAATTTCTTTTTGGATTCCATTGTCCGCAAAAATAGCATTTTTTTATATTTAGGTTAAAGGGAATGCGTAATTATGATAAAGCTAGTCGAAGTTATAGATGAATTGGAAATGGGAGGTGCTCAGCATGTATTGCATGAGATTATTACCCATTTGGATAAGGAAAAATTCGACATAACGATTATTTGCTTTAAAAAGGCCCGGCCGTTTGCATCGATGTTGGAACAGGAAGTTTTGGCGAATGGCTTCAAAGTAATCTATTTGAAATCAAAAAAACGTCGCTATAAATACTTGCAATTAATGTGGGAACTGACCAAAATCAGACCGGATGTCATTCATGCGCATCAAACCGGAATTGTGGCTGCTTATTGGGGATTTTTGGCGCGTGTAAAAACGATTGTCACAATTCATACCAAACCCGAGTTGGCTTTTATATTTAAGAAAGCGAAAAAAGCATTTGATTTCGCAAGAAAATGGCATTGTGTGAAAACAGTAGCCATATCTCGGTACAACGAGCGTCTTTGTCAAGAATATTGGAATATTCCAGAGGAAGAGGTCTGTTACGTAAACAATGGTGTCAATATAGACGGTTGCGTCCCTGAATCTCATGATTGCTTTTCTTTTATCAATGTGGGCCGCCAAGATAAAAACAAGAACCAGATTCTAATCATCAAGGCGTTCTATCGTTTTTTGAAAGAAGTTTCTTCTGATGTCCAACTTTATTTGGTGGGTGACGGCGAATGCAAGGACCAATTGCAAAAAACGGTTGCCGAATTGAATATCGGAGACAAGGTAATCTTTACGGGTTATATTGCAAATCCGAGACCTTTTTTGGCAAAAGCGAATGTGTATATCTCGTCAAGTCACCGAGAAGGTTTGTCTCTTTCTGTTCTCGAGGGTATGGCTTTTGGTTTGCCGGTGATTGCAACCGATGTGGGTGGCGTTCGCGATCTGGCTCAAGAAAATGGCTACTTGATTGAAGATGATGACGAAGACGCGATGTTCAACGCTATGCGCGAATTGTATAAAAATCCTGAAATTTGCAAAACCAAGGGCACTAAATCTCTAGAGATTGTGCAACAGTATACGACCCAGAAAATGGCCGATGGCTATGCAAAACTTTTTGAGGAGTATGCTAAAAAGTGAAAAAGTTTTTGATAACGATTGATACGGAAGGCGATAATCTTTGGGAATATAAAATCGGTGATCCGGTTGAAACGAAAAATGCCCGTGCTTTGCCCCGTTTTCAAAAACTTTGTGACAAGTTCGGCTTTAAGCCGGTTTACTTGACAAATTATGAAATGGCTCAGGACCCCTTCTATGTCGAATTCGCAAAGGCGGCGCAAGATGAGGGCCGTTGCGAAGTGGGTATGCACTTGCACGCTTGGAATAATCCTCCTTATTTTGAATTGCCTGCTGCCGAAAAAGGCCTGCCTTATCTCATTGAATATCCCGAATCGGTAATGCGAGAAAAGATTCGTGAGATGGACAATTTGCTCACAGAAAAATTTGGCATGAAACCTGTGACGCATCGTGCGGGTCGTTGGGCTATGAATCAGACCTATTTTGATTTGTTGATTGAAAACGGCTATAAGGTGGATTGCTCGGTTACTCCGCACATCGATTGGCGAACTTCTGTCGGATTGACGCAAAATAGTTGTGGTTCCGATTACCGCGATATGCAGGAATGGCCCTCTGTTGTTGCGTCTAGTGACGGAATGGGGACGATTATGGAAGTCCCAGTAACAGTTGGGTTTGACCATCATTTTAGGACCAAACGGGTGCTGAAACATCCGCGTAAAATTTTGGAAGAGATGAAATTGGCGCTTAAGGGGCGACTTGTATGGATTCGTCCGAACGGTAAAAATCTAAAACAGATGCTCCGTTATGTAGCAAAAATGGCTAAGTCGGATTTTCCGTATCTGATGTTCATGATTCATTCTTCGGAATTGATGGCTGGCGGAAGTCCGACATTTAGAACGAAGGAATCAATAGAAAAACTTTATGATGACATGGAAGTTCTTTTTGATAAAATAAAGATGCATTATGAGGGCGAAACTCTAAGAGATTATATTTGTAAGTTGTAATTATAGGTCAAAGGTGAATATGCTGGTAAAAAAATTACTTCGCAAACTGTTTCGGAAAATCATCCCCCATAAGAATAATGTTTATTATTTTAAAAAAAATGGGGGGCGTTTGGGAAAAAATTGTGATATTTTTTCGGATGTATTCTTTGGCTCTGAGCCATATCTCATAGAAATTGGTGACAATGTACGAATTAGCTATGGGGTGAAATTTGCAACCCATGATGGAGGCTTGTGGACATTAAGGAAAAATGGGTTGCTTGAAGATGCTGATGTAATGGGCCAAATCCGTATAGGTGATAATTGTAATATTGGTTGGAATGCTATTATATTGCCTGGGGTGACTATTGGAAAAAATTGTGTAATAGGTGCTGGAGCTGTGGTTACAAAGGACATCCCAGACAATTCTGTTGCTGCTGGATGTCCTGCTAGAGTGATTGAATCGTTGGATGATTATTACAATAAGGTAAAAAAGAAGTGTGTGCCAATAAAAAAAATGAGTTGGACTGAAAAAAAAGATTATTTAATCAAATATTTTAATATAAATGATTAAGATGGCGGCGTTTTGCAATTGAAAAATTGCTAGTGGAATAATTTGGAAACGATGTCGTAAATTTCCTTTCGGTCTGCAGAATTCAATATAATTAAGGAGCCTATCATGGTTCCTAGAATGCAGGTGGCCACGCCGCAAATGCCCAACAATTCCCAACTCGCTTGAGGGAGCATTGTTTTAATCCAAAGCAGAAGACTTAGCAAAACGGTAAAGGACAATACGCTTCGGATGGTGCAAAAATAAAGGAACTTGGCCCTCATTTTAATACAGTGAGCACCATACAAGGGAAGGAACGTAAGTGCTTTAACAATGTTAAAGACGGCGCTTGTGCAAGAAATAATCATCAAGTGCGTAAACGTTCCGCTCGTTACGTTTAACCCTACGAAAACAATGACAAATGTCAAACCGAAAGTGAATAGGCTGAAGAGAGAGTTGGCCTTGACTTTGTTTGTGATAGGGTAAAGATTATAGATGGGCTGTAGCGGCATGGCGATGGGGAGATCGATGCATGCGGCAAGTGTCAAACAGTATAAAAGTTTGGTGTCTTGCGACGGAAGCCATAATGCGTAAAACATGTCGCTAAATGCAAAGATGAAAGCATTGGGGATGATGCTTATCAACCCGAAAAAGCGAAGTGTTTTGATGATTTGCCTATGTAAAGCTTCGTTTTGGTCTGTTGCGTAAAGCTTTGTCCATGGGGGTGCAAAAATGGAGTTGATGCGCTCAAACAGGGTTAGCGTTAATGTCGGTATTCTTCTTGTAATTGCTAAAACGCCCATTTGCGTTGCGCCGATAAACAGGTTTGCGAGGAGCAAGTCGAAGCCGGTACTGAGGATGGCACTGAGTTTTTCGACAACGTTCCAAATACCTGCAGACAATAGTTCTTTGATGGAACTTTTGTCAAAGTGACTTAAAGAAACGGACAACTCGGGAGTCAGCCTTCGCTTAAGAACGATATTGGTGCAAATGATATAGATCGTGCTGATAATGGTTGCTAAACCGATGTACCATACGGCTGCATCAAACAAATAGAATAAGCCAACGAGGAGTATTGCTTTGAGAATGTTTGCAATGATGGTCCTGATGGACGAAAGATCTAGTCGGTTCGCAATAAAGGTACTGACGTTATAAACGTTGAAAATAATGCTGATAAAGAAGTTTAGGAAGATGCAGAAGAATAAAAGTTTGACATCTCGAATGAGTTCTGGCGGAATATCAATAAGACATTCTAATTTTGCAAGAACAACGATGCCTATAATGCTCACAAATGCGACAATGATGATGTTTGAAAAGAAAACGGAACTGAAATAGCGGCGGGCGTCTTCGATTCTGTTCTGGTGGACGCTGATGGTTATAAAACGTCCGGCCATGGAATTTAGCGCGATGGTGATAATTTGAGCATAACCCACAAAATTGCTCGCCAATCCGACAAAACCATATGCAGCGGCCCCAAGTTGGCTGACTATATATGGTGTTAAGAAAAAGGTAATGCCTAAACTGACCAAAAAGGCAAATACCTGGGCGAAGCTATTTATAATGAATCTTTTTTTTGAACTCATTTTAAATAAAGATAGAATAATTGGCTAATGAAAAAAGTTATATTTGGGCCCGTAGAAAATAATTGCAACTCTTTTAAAGAGTTTGTTTAACTAGAGCCCTAGGATGAAGTTTTTTCAGTCTGCAATTCGTTATACAAAACGACCGCTGTCGTTGTTCGATCGATGGGCGAAAATGGGCCGATTGAACAGGTTGCCTGATAAAATTTATCTGTCGTTGATGTGGCGAAGCAAAATGGGCTATTGGCTAAATTGGGCCCATCCGCAGGGCTTTAATGAAAAAATGCAATGGCTGAAGTTGAATTACCGTCAGCCGTTATTTAGCAAACAGGCCGACAAATATGAAGTCCGGTCTTTTGTAGAAAATAAAATCGGAAAACAGTACCTTATCCCTATTTTGGGAGTGTGGGACGATCCCGATAAGATTGATTTCAGTAAATTGCCGAATCAATTTGTTTTGAAATGCAATCATGATTCGGGCAGTGTGGTCGTTTGCCACGATAAAAGTAAAATTGATGAAAGCCAGATAAAATCTCGTTTTAAAGAGTCTCTGAAAAAGAATTACTATTACAGATTCAGAGAATGGCCGTATAAGGACATTAAGCCGCTTATTATTGCAGAACAGTTCTTGCAGGGATCAGAAAAAGACGAAGTTCCTTATGACTACAAGTTTTTCTGTTTTCATGGCGAACCGAAGTTCATGTATATATCCAATGATGGCGCTCAAGATACGGTGACAGACTTTTTCGATATGGACTACAATCATTTGGAATGCGTCATAGACCAGCCGAATGCTTCTGTTCCTCCGGCAAAGCCTGAAAAATTTGACGAAATGGTTAGCCTTGCTAAAAAGCTGTCAGAAGGCATTCCCCATGTGAGAGTGGATTTTTTCTGTTGCAACAATCAGGTCTATTTTGGCGAAATGACTTTCTTCCACGATGCGGGATTCTTTAAATTCACCCCGTCGAAGTGGGATAACTATTTTGGTGAGATGTTGGATTTAAATGCAATCGGAAAGAAACGTTAGGTTACTTTCCGTATCCCACCAACTTGCGATAAACGAATCGCCCGACTCGCTTTAATTTCTTGCCCCAAATATTTTTTTCGCGCACATGGCTTTCGAACTGAAGCCATGGGCAATTGCGCGCGTTTTCGTTTTCGGGCAGCAAGTAGTCGAACGGAATTCCTTCTTTCCATAGCGTGTAAGGGTACGAAAGCTGGTCTCTGCGAGAATACTTGTTAATCATTTCCCACCATAGTTCGCACTGCTGGCGCACTTTTTCGTTGTCATGGCTGCGCAAGATGATGTTGGCTTCGAACATGCCGTAATGACGCGGAAGCCCTTGCTTGCGGATAAACCGCATCTCTTTTACGATGGCTGAGAACTTATCGAGTCCGTAGGTGAAAACAACGTAACCTTCGTTGTAGCAGCAATCCCTGAATGGGTGCTTGACTCCCGAAAGAACGGCTCCGCATTCAATCTTCTGAATGACGCGTTCGTAAAAATCTTTCGAGGCAATACAGATGTTCGCGTCCATATAGACGCTGTAATCGTATTGCGAAAGTACAATCCAGGGGTGCATCTTGGGATATCTGGATTCTATTTGCTTAGAACAGAATTCCCCGCCAAACTTGCGGATTTCCCAAATGCCAATGCGGTCCTTGGGAATGTCGTTAGAAAAACAGATGTAATCGAACCGCTCGTCAGTAACGGAGGGCTGCTTTAATTGGTCATAGCCTCCGGTGAGAACGGTGTAGATTGCAATTTTTCTCATTTAGTCCAAACCGTAAATCTGGGCGTCTTCTTTCACCTGCAAAATGGCTCTCATGGTATAGAAATCATCAGGTGTCGTAATCTTGATGTTTTCGTAAGGGCCATCTGTCATGTGCAGCTTGAATCCGTAATGCTGCATGAGCGTGCAGGAATCGATAAAGTCTTTTCTGCCTTCTTCGAGCGCCTGGTTGTGTGCTGAAAGAATGTCATGGAGCCAAAAGCATTGCGGGGCTTTGGCCACGCGGGAATGAGCTCTGTCCGGAACCATCTTGATTCCGCCTTCGTCATCAATTTCGACAATCGTTTCTTTTACGATGCCGCTTGTAATCGAATTTCCGTGCTCCTTAACGCATTCGATGTTCTTGGTCAAGAGTTCGCTGTTGATAAGCGGGCGCACGCCATCGTGAATCAAGACGACACTCTCTTCGTCTTGGGCAATTTCTTTTGCGGCAACTAAACCGTTGTAAATCGAAAGCTGACCCGATTCTCCGCCAGGCACGATCTTTTTGATTTTCTGCAGGTGAAATTGGGCTACCAGATTCTTGAAGTAGTCAATCCAGTCGGCGACGCATACGACAACAATTGCATCAATCAAGGGGTTCTTTTCAAAATGTTGAATCGTGTGGATTATGATAGGCTTATCATAGATGCGCAAAAACTGCTTGGGCAAATCTTTGCTATGCATTCTCGAGCCAACTCCGCCTGCGAAAATAATACCGATATTCATGAGAATAAAAATAAGAAATTTTAGAGGTCGTAATTTTCATCAACCCATTTCAAACGTTGGTTAATCCACTCTTTTAAGGCGCTCACAGCATCTTCATAGCTGTCGTAGGCTTCTATAAAGGGCCACTCGGAATCGTTTTCTAAAACGGGCCACCGCTTGAATTCGTTTTGCATGGCTTTGGTTAGCTTTGGTGCTTCATCTTCGATGAAATCGAGTGTACTTTCGAAAGTGGAACGATTCTCGACCCAGTAATCTCTGACTTTTTTCAGCACTTGTTTGTTCTTGAACAGGAATCGGTACCAACCATATTTTTTGACATACCAGTGGTCTGGTAAAACAATTTTGCTGCTTGAAATTCCGTAGGCAATATCAAAGTCCCAAACGGGACCCATCTGGATGGGGTTTCCTACTTGCCATGTGATAAACTGGCTGCGTCTAAAGGCTCCGTCCAGATTCATGGTGAATTCCTGAATCCAGTAATAGCGAATTAAATCGTCTAGGTCAATCCATTTATATATGGAATCAATGTTGTATACACGTTTGCTTTGTATAAAATCTTCAAAATCGTTCAGATGGTTTTTAAGCCGGTTCAAGATTTCTTCTGAAGGATCCTTGGGATAGCGAATGTCGTAGATATAGCCGATTTCGGTGGTAATTAAGTTGCCAGTGGTGGTTGTTTCTGATGTTTTCTCAAAGAAGTAACTGGAGTCATTTTTGGGAATGTTGACCCTGTGTTTGGAGACTTTCTGGTGCTCTGTCAGTTGGTAGACTCCGATATATTCTCGATTCAGGAATACTTCGACAAATTGGCAACGTGGTGCGTAGCTATCGTGTAGTTTTTCTGCAAGGCGGTAAGCGATGTAATTCCTGAGCATACTCTTGTCACGATGATTGGCGACAAGGACCCATTCCTTGTCTTGTGGCATGCCGAGAAAAGATTGCTTTTCGGTAAATTTTAACTTGAATCCGTATTTCGCCATGACGAAGCTAGCGTTGCCGCGCCCCTTAACGGTTAAACAAAAAATGTCGCTTTCTGGGCCTTTTTCGCCATAGATCTGTAGCTTGGCTGGAATTTTGGTTTCCTTGTCCTGAATCTGTGCAAAATTATCTGTTTCAATGACAAGACGGGGGAGACCTGCGTAAGGATATTCCGAATCGTCCAAAACTAAAAAATCGGGATTACTTTCTGTGCCGTTCCAGACGCAGGAACAGAGGCATGTACAAACAAGAAGGAATGCCGATAAACGGAACATGCGCTAAATATAGTTTTTCTAAATTTAATATAGATGCTATCGCAGATGTTCTATCGAAGGCTTGCGTATTTTGTGTATGCGCTTTTTCTGCTCTCGTCGGCAACTTACGCCCGCGAGACGGTTTCCCCCGTTCGCGCTCCCGAAAGCTATGCCCTGTTTGGAGGTTTGGCAGAACTCCGTGACGATGTTTACAGCGCAGATTTGAATGTGGCGGGGGAGTATGCCCCTTGTAATTGCTTTAGCGCTTATGGCGATTTCTCTTACCGGCTCCTGAGTTACGAATACGACCTCATGTTCCATGACCAGCGCCATGAGGCGCTGAATTTGCGTGTCAACGGCCTGAATGAATCCTATTTGGGCATGAAGTTAAAGCCGTTCCCGTTTTTTGGAATTGATTTCAATTGGCGGTTTCCTCCCCGAGAAGGCTCCCAAGTCAACCGCTTTCACCGTCTGGGTATTTCGCCGTTTGGTCTGTACGATTTTTCTAGAAACATGACTTTGGGGGCTGCGCTGGAATATTTCAGGTTCCTTGAAAAACAGGATTTTCAACCGGGTGATGAACTAGGCCTCAAGGGGTCCATTTCGTGGAAGTTGCTTTGGGACCGAGATGATTATTCCGGCTGGAAATTCGACTACATTTTCCTGTACCGCTGGCGCATTCAGGAATCCGAAAACCTGCATATGGACAAGCCTTACCGTAAAATGAAAGACTTGGAGCGCGGATTTAGGATGCGTGTGGATGCGGCCCGCTATTTCCCCGTATTTAAGAATTCTCTAGGTGTCGCTCTCTTTTATGAGATGAATCGCGGTTACTTGTTTGGAATGGAAACGGGTCACACTTTAGGGCTTTATGCAAAGTTCATGTTCCTATAAGGCGATCTTGATTGGTAATGGAACCATGGGACAGCGGCACAAGCGGCTGTTCGAAGCCGATGGTGTAGAATTTATCGGAGTCGCCGACACTACGGCCGAGGCTACCGCCTTGTTCAAGCAAATTAAAACCGGCAAGCTTAAACCTGACTTTGCCGTCGTTGCATCTCCTGCCGTAACACACGACGAATACGTCAAAAAATGCATCAAAATGAAGCTCCCGGTGCTTGTGGAAAAACCGGTGTCGATATCTGGATTGGATGCTCTGGAATACCAGAAACTTGCCTTGAAACGCAACGCATTAGTCTTTGTCGGGCATTCGGAACGCTACAACCCGGCAATCGAAGAATTTACGAAGACTGATTTTTGCAAGGAAATGCAGGATTGCTTGAAATCCTGGTTTCTCCAAAAGCAAGATGTATTTCCGATTTGTTTTAAGTTTACACGAACGCATGGTTTTTCTCCGCGCAACCGCGATGTTTCTGTGGAATACGATTTGATGATTCACGATATGGACTTGCTTTGTTTCTTTGTAGATAAGAACGCCATGTTGTACAACTCGCTTCAATGCGAGGAATTATCGGATGACCGCATTCATGCCATCTATGACTTCAGAACGTTAAAGGCTGAATTTATTGCCGACCGTAATTGCGCTAGCGACAGTCGTACGGTAGAAATTTCGATGAATGGTCGTTCGGTAACACTGGATCTGGGGGCTTATCGAAACGGCAATCCGGCGTATGCTTTGCAAAAGGAACACGAGGCTTTTCTAAATTATTTGAACTCTTATAAGAATTCGGCGAAAGATGAAGATTCTGCATACGATTGGTATCGTGGCTTCTATGACGCCTGCTATGCGGTCGTACTGGTTTCTTTGATCGGTGAATTGTACAAAAAGGGGAGAACGAATGAAATTGATGCAAAATAAGTTTGTACCGGCGTTTCTTTTGTTTTGCGCAGCGTATGCCCTTGCCTATATTCCGGGCGAGTCGGGCTTTGTATCGCTCGAAAATGAACATGGTATTTGGGGAAACCCGGCCGGTCTTGCGGCTTTTGATTCCAAGGGCGCCCTTGTCAGCTACGACTATGACAATGCAATCAAGAACTTTCGTATCGGTGGAAATATAGAGCATTGGGCTGCCAGTTTTGACTATACCCAAGGTCCCAATCGCCTTGACATTTCTCGCTGGAGCTTGACTCATGGGAAAGCCTTGTGGAATCGCGTGATTTTTGTGGGCGAACGTTTTAATGCAACTCGCATGGCGCGCTATGATGGTACAGAATGGAGCATGGATTTGGGCTTGATGTTGCGCCCACTTTCGTTCGTTTCTCTAGGCTATTCCTGTGATAATGTGCTATATGTTGGCCCGCAGGCACCCGATCGTGTGCAAAATTTGGGGGCTACCTTACGCCTTGGACCTCTCATGAGCGTGAGTTACGATGTAGAAGATTTTGAAAATCATCGGTTGCTTATAGAACTAGGCCTGTATGGTGTTCGTTGGGGACTTCGTGTTCCCTTGCATGGTGATGATCAATATCGCCTTACCTTTTCTACCAGTTTGGGTGGTTACAACAATGTGGCCTTGCATGTGTACGATGATCTTTTGCCCAAGGGTGGTGCTTGGGGCTACCATAGTGCCCGCAATCCGAACGCCTCTTTGAGTGCGCAGATTATCCGTGTCCCGCTGGATATGCAAGTCTCTGAAACCGAAGACGAATATTCGTTTTTCCGCAAGAGTTCCATTAGCATTTGGCATGTGCGGAACTTGTTTGAACATATGTTGCGCGATCCGGCCTGTGGCCTCGTGATTCTTGATTTCTCAGGTTACAAGGGCAATATCGGAATTTCAAGTGAAATAGACCGCTATGTCAAAAAGCTCAGGACTCGCGGCAGCAAGGTCGTCGCCTACATGGATGATATTCGCCCCGCTGTGCTGCTGGCATCTGCGCATGTGAATCGCATTGTGGTGGAACCCTCGGCTCATATGAATTGGCGAGGTCTCGGCGGAAACATTCTTTTCTATAAGGGGCTGTTCGATAAGCTGGGAGTGAAGGTGGAATTCCTGCGTCACGGCAAGTACAAGTCTGCCGTCGAGCCTTACATTGCAGATTCCATGTCGGCTGAATCCCGCGCAAACTTTGATACGCTGTATAGCGATTTGTGGACTTCTTTGCAAACCTACATTTCCATGCGTGGTGTAGGGACCCAAGTGTCGGCTGCCAAGGCGTACGAACATCTGGATTCGCTCGCATCAGAGCCGTTGGTAACCGCTTCTGCGGCAAAGCGTGCTGGTTTGGTGGACACCCTGCTCTATTTGGACCAGGTGCCTACCTATGCACTCAAAACCTTCTTTGGTATTGATTATCCCAATGCGGCGTATCGCACTTGGTATCCGACGGACAAGAAGATTTTCAACGAAAGCTGGGCTCCGCGTGCAAAGATTGCACTTCTCAATATCGACGGTACCATCGATTCCCGTATGGAACGCTCGGTGCTTGAATCGATTCGCAAGTTGCCTTCGACCGGTGCCGAAGCCTTGATTGTGCGCATTTCTTCGCCGGGGGGCTCTGCGATTGCTTCCGACAAGATTTGGGCGACGCTCCGCAATGTTAGCGAGCAGGGGATTCCGGTTGTTTCTAGTATCGGTTACATGGGAGCTTCGGGCGGCTACTTCATCGCCTGCGCAGGTGACAAGATTCTTGCGGAACCGATGTCTATTGTGGGTAGCATCGGTATTTACGGCGGTAAAATCGATGCTTCTGGTCTTATGGAAAAAGTCGGCCTCAAGGCAGAAACCGTCAAGACGCATGAATATGCCGATGCGACGACCTTTACGCGCCCCTGGACGGACCGCGAAAAGGCCGCGTTGCAGGCGTACATGGATGAATTCTACGAGCGTTTTACAGGCGTTGTCTCTAAGGCTACGGGAATTCCGCAGGCGACCGTCGATACCGCCTATGGTGGCGGCCGCGTCATGATCGGTATCAAGGCGCAAGCCGCAGGACTTGTCCACGGCCTCGGCGGAATCGACGACGCCATCGCCGTCGCCAAGCAACTTGCCGACATCGGCGAAAACACTGATATCGATTTGCAAGTGCTCGGCTCCGGCCATTCGCTCACGCTCCCGACTCCGGACTCCAAGATGCTTTATCAGTTGTCCGACTGGACCGACTACATTTATGACTTGAGTCGCCCGCAGCTTTGGGCTGTCGAGCCTGCGCTTTTTGAACCGGCTTTGTTAGGTATTGAATAATGTTTTATATCGTCCTCACGGTTTTAGGTTGCTTGGCCATTTCGGCGTTCTGCTCGGTGACAGAGGCGTCGTTTTATAGCATGCCTCCAGCCACAATCGAGCAACTGCAAAAACAGAAGAAGTTTACGGCCCGCTACATTGTGCATGTCAAGGAAAATATCGACCGCTATATAGCCTCGGTGCTGGTGGTGAATACGATTGCAAATACCGTGGGCGCATCGCTTGCTACGGCTCTGGCGGTGAAAAATTTGCCGCCGCTTGGGCAGGTTTCTCTCCCGATTATTCTCACGGTGCTCATTCTTTTGTTCGGCGAAATTACGCCGAAAACCTTGGGCGTCAAGCAGGCGAAAATTGCAGCCCCCTTGGTGGCGGTTCCGTTTTATTATATCACGATTGTCCTTTCGTGGACGGGTATCATCTGGCTTTGCCTTACGCTCACCAAGCACTGGACACGCGAAAAAGAAGACAAGAAGGACGTGAGTATTGACGACATCAACAGCTTGGTAAGCCTTGGCCTCCGGGAAGATGTCATTGACCGCCAACAGTCCTTGGTTATCAAGAATATTTTGGCGCTAAAGTCTGTGCCGGTGCGTAAGGTGATGACACCGCGTCAGGTGGTGTTTTCGTTGAAGGCTGATTCTTCTATCGGCGAAACTCTGGATGAGCGTGGCAACTGGCCCTTCTCCCGTGTGCCGCTTTACGAGAAGGAAAAGGACAACTGGATTGGTATCGTTCTCCGCCGCGATGCCTATAACAAGCTTGCTGAAGGTCTGCGCGATGTTAAACTCCGTCAGATGATGCGCCCGTTACAGCTGATTCCCGATAGCCTTACTTTAGACAAACTGTTGCTCCGGTTCTTAAAGCAGCGTGGGCATGTGGTAGGAGTCGTCGATGAATGGGGTGCCATTGCCGGCATCGTCAGCCTCGAAGACGTTCTCGAAGAAATCCTCGGTCGCGAAATTGTCGATGAATACGACGAAAACGTGGACCTTCAGGAAACTGCCCGCCGCCGCTCCAAAGCCCTTGCCCGCATCCGCCAACAAAGCAAAATGCAAAAGGACATTGAAAAATAGATTCTGCTATGACTCCTGCAAAACCGAATTACTTCCCGGCTCTTGATGGCCTTCGACTCCTGGCAAGCATTAACATTGTGATGCTTCACTTGGGCTCCTCCTCGGCCCTCAACTATATGTCCGATTACAAGTGGATTATGCCCATCGTGAATGCGCCCGCCTTTGCGGCAGGCATCTTCTACGTGCTCGCGGGCTTCCTATTTGCAAGCAAGTTTAGCGATCCGGAACGCCAAATCCCCGTAGTCCCCTTCATGTTCAGTCGCATTGCAAAGCTTTACCGCCTGCACTTCTTCATGACGCTCCTCATGTTCATCGTGCTCGTTTTCAAGTTCAGCGGTTACACGCATCTGCCTGCCTTAAATGAATTTGGAGACTGTGCGGCGGCTGGTCTTGCCAAGATGACACATCCGTGGCGTAGTCTGTTTTTGCATCTGTCCCTTACCTGGTCTATCGTGCCTGATTTGGGCATGAAGTTGAATGAACCTTCCTGGTCGCTTACTAGCTTCTTTGTGTGCTACGCCGTAACGCCCTGGTTTAGCCGTTGGCTCTTTAAGCAAAGTGACCGTACGCTCTGGGTGCTTTTTGGAACGCTCTTTATTCCGGGTATTCTGTGGGCTACTCTTTTCGGCCTTTCCGACAATCTCTGGTTCGACAGTTACGATGCCAAGTACCGTTTCTTCCACATTTTTGCGCCCGTCCGTATTTTTGAATACCTGTTCGGCATGGTGCTCTTTAGGCTCTTTAAAGAAGGCCACTTTGATTTTCTCAAGCGAAACTTTGCAAGCGGCATCGCGCAATTCGTGATGCTTGCCGCCATTTATGGCAGCCTCTTCCTGATGCGTCCGGAACTGAACCCTGGATTCAACTATTTCTTCCACCATTCGCTCCCGATTTTACTGTACGGCCTTTTCCTGGTCTCGCTGCTCACGGGTAAGGGATTTATGGCCCGTTTCTTCTGCATCGGAATAGTCCGTAAAATTGGCCGGGCGTCGTTCTATCCGTACTTGATTCACCTGCCGATCATCACGATTGCCTGGGGAATTTGCAATCTGAATTGCCCCAAGAACACAATTCTTTTGCTAATCTTTATTTACACTGTAAGTACGCTTTACAGTGAATTCAAGGTCTGGCGGCGCAAGAAGGCGAAGACAAAGTAATTTTTACTTGCCAATGTGCATTAAAATGTTAAACTTGGAATGAGAGATTGTTTCAAGAGGTTTTTATGAAGTTCTTAAACTTGGCCGCACCGGTGTGCTTGGCTATGGCTTTAGTTGCGTGTGGTGATGATTCGTCTAGCTCGCCGAATGTTCCTGCCGATAGCAATTTGCCTCAACAAGATTCCACTACGGTTTCGCCTGCGACCAATCCGGATAATCCCGCTGGCACGCAGGATTCTGTTCCTCAAAACACGACTCCCCAGGATTCTGTCCAGCAGGGGCCGACTGAAACAACTCCTACAGATAGTGTCCCGCCGACACCGAACGATTCCTTGCCGGTAACCGAGCCGGAAAATCCTGTAGACACCGACCCCTATGCGGTGGGAACGGATGTCGATGAACCGTCTTATGTTTCGACTTGTCAGATAAAGCCGTTAGAAAAAGGGAATGGCGATGGTGTGTATTGTGACTCAACTTATGCGGGTCCGATTTTCTATGATACCGATGAAAGTGTTTATGATCCTGCAGCCGATAATGGCGCAAAATTTGTAAGTATCAATAAGGTTTTTGAATCATTAAAGGCTGACGACAGGGTCGTGTTTGTGTTGCGTCATGCAGATAGGCAGTCTAGTTCCGGCAAGACCTCTCACTTGACGGATGTGGGTATTTTCCAGGCGCAGAGTGTGGGCAAGAAGATTGCTTCTGCAGAACAGGCTTATTATGCTCATTCAGAATATGTACGCACCCGCGAAACCCTTGAAAATATTGCCGTGGGTCGTGGCGAAACCGAATTTACTCATGATGCTTACCCTATTCTGAATGGCAGTTGGTACATTAAGGACAATGCCAAGTATGACGAATACAAGTCCAAAGGTACCGACATGAACTATACGGTTACCACGGAATGGGCGTATAATGGTGAATATGCCGATGCGTTCTATGATTTAGATGAACGTACCAAGCAGTTTGTGGATGAATTCTTGGTGAATGTCATTTCTAAGAAAGCACGCATAAGTGTGGTTTGTTCGCATGATCAGTTTCTGGTTCCCCTTGTAATTTCGATTTCCAAACGTCAAATTGGATTACGCTATTATGACGATCGTTCTTGGATCTATTACTTGGCTGGGATGGCCGTTGTTATCAGTGCTGATGGAACGCAGACTCTCGTGCCTATCAAGGGACTTGATTCGGGCACAAATTAAAGTTGTTTATGTGGGTTGGGTGTTCAACATTAAGGGATCCATATGAATAATTTTATCAAAATCGGAATGGGTGTGCTAGCTCTTTCTGCTGCGGCCTCTTTCGCCGGGAATTATCCGTTCCCGCAGAACATGAAGTATCCGCATGGCACGATTATTGAATATGCCGATACGGAAATGATCAAGACTCACTATGAAAAGTGGAAAAGGGGCTGGTACAGCGCTTCCCAGGGTTGGGTTTTTGCTCCAGATGGAACATGCTCTACCGTTTCTGAAGCCATTGCTTATGGTATGTTGATTTCCGTCTATATGGACGATGAAGAAGTTTTCAAGAAACTTTATAATACCTGGAAAACCAATAGCAACAATGGTGGCGGTATGAACTGGCGCGTCGGTTGTAAAGATGGCTCCGGCTCTGCTTCTGACGCTGACTTCGATGCCGCTCTTGCTTTTGTAATGGCTTCCAAACAATGGGGCGGAAGCTACCTGAATGACGCCAAAACGCTCATCTCCTGGATTGCTTCCAACGATATCAACAGCAACAAGATTAAACCGGGCAGTCAATGGAATGATGCATTCAATCCGAGCTATTCGACAACGGCAAATTTCCAGCTGTTCCAGGATGTTGCCGGCGGCTCTTGGTCAAGTGTCATTTCTCAGACGTATACCGAATTGAGCGCTTGCCAGGATTCTAAGACCGGTCTTGTTCCGGACTGGTGCGATTGGAACAGTCACAAGCCGAGGTTGACTTCTGCTGCTGTTTCCAATGATATCGGCTTTTATGATGACGCAGCCCGTACTCCGTGGCGTATGGCTATGGCTTACTACTGGTATGGTGATACGAAGGCTCAGGCTTTCAATAAGAAGGTCGTTGATTGGCTCATCCCGACAACGCGCACGGCTAGTGGTGTGAACTCGGGCTATAAGTGGGTGGAAAGTAACGGCAGTGGTTCTTATGTAGTGGATGACAGCGAAATTCGACATTTTGTGTCTTCTACATTCTCTGGCGGTCTTGGACTTGCCACCTCTTCTTTCGATACTCCTGAAGCAGTTGAATATCTTGGCACGGTTTACAAGGTCCTCAAAGAAAAGGTCAGCTGTGAAAATGCCGAGGCATGCGGCCAATCTGTGGCGGGCGAAAAGTACTATCCGGCTACGTTGAATATGCTTTACCTCCTTCTTGTAACGGGAAATATGCCGAATCTCTATAATACAGCTGGTTATGAGAAATTCACGCCGGATTCGACGAAGGCTCCTACCGTTAAGGGTGGCGATGGAGAACAGCAGGAAATTGGTGATACGACTGTCGGTATTTCCGGTTTCTGGAAATGGGGGGCATATCATGACAAGCTTGGTATCGGTACAACAATGGTTCCGGATTCAGGTACTTCTCCGCTTTACAAGTTGAGTGATGGTTCTATTGTTGCAACAGCTTCCATGGAAATTGGTCCCGAACCGGATTGGACTCCCGAAGCTGCCGCTGCCGGTACTCTTAAGTATCCGTCTGCCGGTATTGCGATGTCTTTCCTTGACAGTGAAGAAGGGGTCGATTTGATTGCTCTTGGAGTTAAGGCGATTCGTTTGACATACAAGTCTCAAGGACCGATGCGTTTTGCTTTGCTGAATACGTCTATCCCTTCTCCGGGAACAGAACCGGGTTGCTATCTTCCGACTACGGATAATTACAAGAAGCTAACCTTCAACTTGAAAATCGATAAAAATGGAATCGATACCGACGAATGTTCGAGTGATGGGCTCGTATACTTGGATTGGATTCGCAAAGATAACAAAGATGTCCCGGAAGAGCTGGTGATGAAAACGGCGTCGGGCGTGAAGTTCGAAGTAAAGGATGCTGCAGGTGGTATCGGTTCTATCTCGATTAGGGGACTTGAGTTCCTCGATGCTAGCGGCAATGTGGTGGAACCTTCCAAAATTACTGGAATCGTGGTCCCTGAAGTCATTGTTGAAGATCCGATTATTGATGAGCCTCTGTTTGCACGCAAGCCTGCTGTACTTTCTTCTGCAGCAAAGATTTCTGTCTCCGGCATGAACATCTCTGTTGACGGAGCCAAGGCTGGTGCCGATATTTCCGTATTCTCTCTGCAGGGCAAGAAGGTTGCTTCTACCAAGGCTATCTTCGGTAATGCATCTGTGAATGTTCCGACTAAGGGTGTCTACCTGGTCCGCGTCGGTAACAAGCTTTCCAAGGTGAACGTCAAGTAATCTTGGCTTGCGACTCAGCAATTAAAAAGGTCCTCGGCAAAGCCGGGGACCTTTTGCTATAACCGAAGCAATCTATTACATCTCTTCGAGTTCTTTACCCTTGGTTTCTTTAATGAACTTTGCTACAAAGAAGATGCTGAATATGGCGAAGAAGGAATAGATGGCGTAAGTGGGGCCGACGCCAATGCCGTCTTTACCCGTAAGCACCGGGAAGCTCCAAGTCACAACGAAGTTTGCTCCCCATTGGGCGAGGCCGCAAATGGCGATAGCCACGGCACGGATGCGGTTGTTGAACATTTCTCCAAGCATCACCCACATGACTGGGCCCCAAGACACAGCGAAGAACGTGATGTAAAGGTTGGCGGCAATCAAGGCGATAACGCCTGCTGCATTGGGGAGGCTTCCATCGGAATTGGCATTCATGAAGCATACAGTTAGCGTGCTTAAGGTAATGGCCATACCCACGCTACCGATAAGGAGAAGCGGCTTACGACCAATCTTGTCGATAAGCATAATGGCTACAATTGTCATCACCAGGTTTACGCCACTGGAAATGACGCTCGTGAGGAAGGCGTCGCTTTCACCGAAGCCTACACTCTGCCAAAGCATGGTGCCATAATAGAAGATGACGTTGATGCCCACAAGCTGCTGCAAAATTGCAAGGCCAAGGCCTGCCCACACAATGGGGGCGATGCGTTTTTTGCCACCGACCATTTCGAGCAAATCGGCGAGTTTTGCTGGCTTTTCGTTCTTGAAGGTTTCGTGGATGGATTCGATTTCTTTATCGACGCCCTCGGAATCAATCTTGGCGAGTACTTCCTTTGCCTCTTCTAGGCGACCCTTATGCACAAGGTAGCGCGGGGATTCGGGAAGCTTCCAAGCGGCAAGCCCGTAGAGGGCTGCCGGGACGATTTCGACCCAGAACATAATCTGCCAGGCCTTGAATCCGCCGAAGAGAACATTGTTTGCAGAGCCCGCTAAACGAACAATCAGATAGTTCGAAAGCAGTGCCACGAAAATACCGATCACGATGGCGAATTGCTGCATTGAACCCAATCGTCCACGTAAATGGGCGGGGGCAGTTTCTGCGATGTAAATTGGGGCGATAATAGAGGCTACGCCGATACCGACACCGCCAATGACGCGCCAGAATATAAAGTCAGGAATTCCGAACGGAACGCCCGAACCGATAGCACTTACCAGGAATAAGGCTGATGCGGCAAGCATACAGCGAACGCGGCCGAACATATCGGCAAGACGGCCCGCAAAGTAGGCGCCCACAGCAGCGCCAATCAGTGCGAGCGACACAGCCCAGGCAAGTTGATAGTCAGTTGCGTTAAAGTGGATTTTCAAGGCTCCATTCGCCCCGTTAATCACGGAAGAATCGAAACCGAATAGGAATCCGCCAATAGCGGCAGATAGGGTTATGAGTAGAATGTGTCCCATGTTGGACTTTGCGTTGGACATTTAAGCCCCCTTTTTGCGTTGATGGATATATAAACAATATAGGTGTTGTATGCTCCAAAAAGCAAGTTTTGACGTTATTTTTTAATATAAATTATATTCCAAGTTGGAATATTCGGGGTGTTTTGCAGATGAACTCTTGTTACAGAAGTGCATTTTTTATTTCAAATCGGGCATCCGAATTTCAGCCTTGTGTAATACAGGTGCGTTGCCGTAGCTTTCGCTATTTTCTAAATTTGAACCCGAAAATTTAATGCCCGTGGTGCAGGCCGCGGGGTTTGAGGTAAACCATGTTTCGTGAAGTAAAGAAAGAAGAGACGTTTCCACAAATAGAAGAGCGCGTGCTCGGATTGTGGGACAAGGACGAAAGTTTCAAGAAGTCGCTTGACAGCCGTCCGGAAACCGAACCGTACACTTTCTACGATGGCCCTCCGTTTGCAACGGGCCTTCCGCACTATGGTCACTTGCTCGCCGGTACCATCAAGGATATCGTTCCGCGTTACTGGACCATGAAGGGCAAGAAGGTTCCGCGCGGTTTCGGTTGGGACTGCCACGGT
>JBGUWV010000079.1:0-73508 GCA_045221475.1 Fibrobacter sp. | reverse complement strand
TGCACCCGGGAGCCAGCAGTCAATGCCGTACTTGGCAGAGACGGACTGCAAGAAGTCGTACACTTCCTTGCTTTCTTCCTTGGCGCGAGGGAGGTCCTTTTCGACACCTTCGCGGGCGATAATCAGGTGGTCGCAGTGCACGGAGCTGGGAACTGCCACGCGGGACTTGCCGGCGGTGGTGAACTGGAGAAGGGCCATCTGGGCAGTTGCGTCCTGCATGGCCACGCGGTCGGGGTGGAATTCGGCAAAATCCTTGCCGCGTTCGTAGGTCCTGTTCTCGGCGCCATCAATCAGGTGGCTGTAGATAATCTTTTCGGCGAGGGTGAGCGGACGGCCCAGCTGCTTGCGTGCAGCTTCAACGCGGGCGGGAATGCGGGCATAGACGCCCTGGATCATGTCGAAATTGAAAAGCATAGTTACCTCTTAAATTTTCGGGCGTAAAGATAGAAAATTTATCGGGTCACTATCCTGTGTCCTATGTTGTTCCATAGGTTATCGACGAGGCCTCCGCCTAGGCGAAGCTTTTGCGGTAGCGTTGGCTTACGGTCGTAGAGCATCTGGATATATTCGTCTTTTTGACCTTCAAAATCAAGAATTTCGATGGTGTAGACGCTTGGAACATCCGAGTTGCGGGAGTTATGAATAGAAACCACTGTTCCCTTGACTTGCAAGTTATAATGCTTGTTGGATATGTTCAGGCCAATGGGCTCACCTAGGTAGAGCGAGTCGAGTTCATCAGTGAAAATGTCAATGCCGTGTTCCAAAAGCTTTGTCGTGATGCCCTCGATTTCTCGGCCATCTGCTTTTTGAATTGTAACTATTTCGGCAGCCCTCACCTTCACGTTTTCTCCATCGGTATCGCGGCCAAGGCCAAGGAATAAACACATGGTCAGGTAGTAGGTGTTGCGGAAAAGCCAGAACAGCACGGCGAGAATGCCGATGTATTCTAGGGTGACCATCATATAGGACATGTGCACGATTCCTGCAATGGTCAAGGCGAGCAGAATGATAAATGGAATAAGGCTTCGCTTGTCGATGGTCTGCCTTTTGCTTGGCTTTTCTTTTTTAGTGACCTTGAAGGTTGAAAGCGTGATTCCCAATGTTTCCTTGATGATGGGAATGAGTAGGAACGGCATTACGGAGGTTTCGTAAATACCGCTCCAACGGGCAGACATTTTTCCTTGGCTTGTAATGCGGAGGGCCCACATCGAAATCAGGTGCATCGGGAGCCAGAATATGGCCAGGTCTACCAAGGTACATTTGAAAATCGGAATGCAGAAGACTGCAAACATTAGGGGCGAAATCAAGTAAATCAGGTTCTTGATAGGTGAGAACCAGTAAAGAACGGAACTGGAGTAGCTGAGTTTTTGAGACAGATTTAGCTTGCGGTTGAACAAGAATTTGAGTTGTTTTGCCGTTGCAATCACGCCGCGACCCCAGCGGGTACGCTGCTGCACATGTTCCTTAAAATTGGACGGAGCGATGCCCGAGGCCAGCGGCTCCGAAAGCCCGAGACTCACAAAACCGGCTGATTCAATTAGCATGCCTGTCGCGAAATCTTCGGTAATGGACTTTGTATAAAATCCGCCGATAGCGTCAAGTGCCTTGCGCGAAATAATCGTATTCGAACCGCCGTAAATTACGCTGTTGGTCGTCGTCTTGGCCGCTTCAATCACGTCGTAGAAAAAGTCCTGTTCGTTCGGAACTTTTGTTTCGGCATAGAGATTGTGCTGAAATACGTCGGGCGTGTAGAAACTTTGTGGGGTCTGGATAAATCCCAAGTGACGACGCTTCTTTTCGGGGAGTGTTGCGTTAATGCGTTCCGCATCGACAAAGTAGGGGATAGTCTTGAGCAGGAACTTGCGCTGCGGAATCATGTCGGCGTCAAAAGTGACTACATAAGGTGAACTGGTGCGTTCTAGCGCCTTGTTCAGGTTGCCAGCCTTGGCGCCTTCGTTGTCGGGGCGGTCAAAATAATGAACTTCGAGTTCTTCGGCAAGCTTGCGCATTTCGGGTCTGCGGTGGTCATCGCACAAGTAAATATGCACCTTCGATTTATCGGGGTATTCCATGTGCTTGCAGCCGACAATCGTCTTGCGCAAAAGTTCAGGCGGCTCGTTATAAGTCGAAATGAAAATGTCCACATCGGGGTAGTCTTCGTCGGCAATTTTAGGGAGCGGGTGCTCGCGTAGCTTAAGGATGCCGCTATAGTGAATCATTGATTCGATGAATCCGAGAATTTCAACGGCGAGTAAAACCCAGCTTCCGATAATGGCAATCCACCCGTAAGCGTAGGGAATGGAACAGGTGATGCGCCAACACAGATAAGTTAAAGTGCAGAAAGTGCTCAAGAACAGGAATAAATCGCCTAAAATGACCTTGTGGGGCTTGGAGTTGAATTTTTGCGCTTCGGCATTTGGACTGTACTTCAATAAATCATCGTAGGTGCGGATTTTTTTACCCT
This sequence comes from Fibrobacter sp., assembly GCA_045221475.1. GTDB lineage: Bacteria > Fibrobacterota > Fibrobacteria > Fibrobacterales > Fibrobacteraceae > Fibrobacter. Next base: position 71,044 of record JBGUWV010000079.1, on the reverse strand, counting down.
TGAATCGTTTACGGATTTTTTGAATGAGGAAGAGTATGACGAGGATAACGAATATGGGAACGGCGAATAGAGCCCAGACTAAATAAGGTTTCGTGCGGGAGAGAATCTTGAAGTTGGTGGCTGGTTCATAGGCAAGTTCTATTTCAGCAATATTTTTCCCCTGGAAAATATGCTTTGCAAATTGTCCAGAAAGAGTCAGGTCCTTGTCAGTCAGGAATTCTGTCGCACGGGAATCGGAAAGAATCATTGCCGATTCCTCTTCTTTATTTGATAAACTCCAGAGTGTGTAACTCAGATGGAGCGAATCCAGCAGACTATACCAGATCTTGACGCTTTCAAAGTCTATTTTTCCGTCGCCACTTGCTTCGCAGAGACCGCTTTCGGTAATGAAAATGGGTGTGCCGCCTCCTACGACTTCACGAAGCTTAGCGCGGGCTTCGTCCTTATGCGAAGTTGCGTAAAAGTGGAATGAATACATTACGTTTTCAAAGTTCACCGGATCTCGGGCGGGTTCTTGGATTTCGCGGTCATAATTCGGCGTACCGATTAGAATCAGGGCGTCGGGTTTGTGCCTGCGGATTATGGGAATAATGATGTTCGCGTATTCTTTAATATCTTCCCAGGTGCAATCGCCGTTCGGTTCGTTGCAGATTTCAAAAATCACGTTTGGAACATTTGCATATTCCTTGGCTATCATATTAAAGAAATTGATTGCTTCGGCGAGGTTTTCGTTCGGGTTGTTGTCCTCGAGAATGTGCCAGTCCACCATCACGTACATATCGTTTGCAATGGCGTATTCGATGCCTTTTCGCAAAATTTCAAGGTTCTTTTGGCGGTCACCATGTACATAGTCGTCCGAATACATGGCGAGGCGGATTAGGTTCGTGTTCCATTCGGTGCTGAGTTGCTTGAATAGCCCGTTGTTTACGAATTGCGGAAACCATGTGAGGCCGTGGGTGCTTGCCCCCTTAAGTATCACTTGTGAGCCGGCTTCATCGTAAAGGCCGGTTCCTTGCACATGGAGTTTACCGTTTACAGAGGGTCTGGCGGTGTTAGTGGCCGCACTAGCCAAAACGGCAAGGGAGAGAACGAACAGAATGATTGTTCGGAAAATGGCGAAACTTACATTTTTCATACAATTAAAGATAATAAAAGGACATTTTTACCCTTAACAAGGGGTGTAAATTTTCCTAAATTTGGCCGCGTTCCTAAGATTGGAGACCCAAAATGCCCAATATTAACGCCAAAGAGTCCGTCAAGAATTTCCTTGCTGGCGTCAAGACAACAGTTACTCCTGAATTGATCCGCACGATTCGCAGGGGCTACAACAAGAAAAACTTCGTAAGCGACCTCATGTCGGGTTTGATTGTGGGCATTCTTGCCCTCCCGCTGGCCATCGCTTTCGCTATCGCTTCGGGCGTGGGTCCGGAACAGGGCCTTTACACGGCCATTATCGCGGGTTTCGCTATCTCTCTGTTGGGTGGTTCCCGCTTTCAGATTGGTGGTCCTACCGGTGCCTTCATTGTAATTGTTTATGGTATCGTGAGCCAGTACGGCTACGACGGCCTTGCCTCGGCCACCCTTTTAGCTGGTATCCTCCTGATTATTTTCGGCTTGGCCAAGTTTGGAGCCATCATTAAGTTCATTCCGTTCCCGGTGACGGTGGGCTTTACCGCCGGTATCGCCATTATTATTGCACTCGGTCAGGTGCCGAACTTCTTCGGTCTGCGTTTCCTTTCCAAGGACCCGGCCGATGCCGTAGGCAAGATCAAGCTTTACGCCTCTTCACTCGATACCATCAACATTTATGCTGTGATTGTGGGCCTTGTGGCTTTGGCGGTTTGCATTCTGTGGCCGAAGATTACCACGAAGGTTCCGGGTTCCCTGATTGCCATTATCGTGGCAACCGTGCTGGTGAAGGTTTTGGGTTGGGATGATCCCGTTACTGGTCACGGCGTAATGACTATTGGCATGAAGAACCATATTCCTAGCGGTTTCCCGACTCCTCATCTGCCGAACATTAGCCTCGAAATGATGCAGAAGGTGTTCCAGCCGGCTTTGACGATTGCAATTCTCGGTGCTATTGAATCCCTTTTGTCTGCCGTGGTGGCCGACGGTATGACCTCGACCAAGCATCGCTCCAATACTGAACTTTTCGGTCAGGGCGTTGCCAACTTGCTTTCCCCGATGTTTGGCGGTATCCCTGCTACGGGTGCTATTGCCCGTACGGCAACGAACATCCGTAACGGTGCAGTGAGCCCGATTTCTGGCTTGGTGCATGCGATTGTCTTGCTCCTCATTATGCTCGTGCTCGGTAAGTATGCCGAAATGATTCCGATGGCAGCCCTTGCCGCCGTGCTTTTCCAGGTGGCATTCAACATGTGCGGCTACCGCAGCTTTATCAAGATGTTCAAGGCTCCGAAAAGCGACATTGCTGTGATGCTCGTGGCCTTCTTCTTAACTGTGATTATCGACCTGACGGTCGCTATCGAAGTCGGCGTGCTGCTTGCTGCTGTGCTCTTCATCAAGCGCATGAGCGATGTGTCTGAAATGGAAACGGTGACCGAAGCCCTCAAGGAAGATGACGAAGAAGCGGCTCACAACGATCTCAGCCGTCAGGTGCCGAAGGGCGTGGTGGTGTACGAACTTGCCGGTTCGCTTTTCTTTGGTGCAGTGGACAAGTTTAAGGACACGATGGCCCGCATTTCGGATAAGCCGAAGATTCTTATTTTGCGCATGCGTAGTGTCTCTAGCATCGATGCCGCCGGTATCCAGATGATTGAAGACTTGCTGAACCGTTGCAACCGCGAAGGCACGCAGCTGTTGCTTTCGGGCGTGCATGCCCAGCCGGTGGTGGCCTTGACTCGCGCCGGTGTGCTCAAGCAGCTCGGTGAAGAAAACGCCCTTGGTAACATCGATGCTGCACTCAACCGTGCCCGCGAACTCTTGGGTCTCCCGATTGTCGATACCTCGCACGAAGCGCAGCCTGCGCCTACGGTTTCTTGGGAAAAGAACCTCGACAAACCGTGGATGCCGGAAGAATCCAACGCCGCTGTGGCCGAAGAAACTCCGGAAGTCATCGCAGAAAAGATGATGGACGAACCGGTTGTGAAAATCGAAGAAAAAACAAAGTAATCTTCGTAAGATTTTCTTAAGTTTGTGACGGGAATCGCAATGTGATTTCCGTCTCTTTATTTGTGTGGAATCTATATCTAAATTATGGGCATGACTAAGAACATTAACTTACAGTCTGCACAGAAAGCAAAAATCTTCTGGAACTTCGCATTCAACTATCTGGTTGCATTTGGCGGAGTAACTTGGGTTCTCATCCACTGCTTCTGCTAAATTTTTTCTATCTTTGGCGCCATGTTTAAAATTGGCGTCATGGCTTCCGGAGGCGGAAGCAACTTTAAGGCGATTATTGACCGCATTGGCGAGGGTGACCTCGAAGCTCAATGCAAGTTTTTAATCACTAATAACGGGGGTTGTGGAGCTGTTTCTCATGCAGAATCTTACGGCATTCCCGTTTTCCATATTTCGGGCAAAACCCACCCCGACACGGCTGCTTACGAAGCTGCCCTTTTAGAAGTCATCGATCGCTACGATATTGACTTGCTGATCTTGGCTGGCTACATGAAGGCCTTGCCGGTCAGTCTCATCAATAGGCTTCCAAATCGCATTTTGAACATCCATCCGTCGCTTTTACCCAAGTATGGCGGCAAGGGCTTTTTCGGAATTCACGTGCATGAGGCCGTGATTGCCGCGCACGATACGGAATCTGGCCCCACGGTTCACTTGGTCAGCGAAGAAATTGACAAGGGCCGCATTTTGGCTCAGACTCGCGTACCTGTTGAAGAAGGCGATACGCCGGAAACGCTTGCAGCCCGTGTGCTGGTGCAGGAACACGCTTTGTATTGGAAGACGATAAAGGATTACGCTGCTCAAATAGGCTTGTAACTCATGAAGTTCAAGGTTCCGGCATTTCTCGAAGGAATAGAAGCTCCTATAGAAGGCGAAGTTGCCATGCGCAAATTCGCAGCCTCCCAGATGGGGGAGAATGCCGTGGTCGTGGGCATTGACGAAGTGGGCCGTGGCCCCTTGGCTGGTCCCGTAGTGGCCTGCGCCGCTGTGCTCAAGGCTCCTGATATTATGCCAGCCTTGAACGATTCCAAGAAGCTCACTCGCCCTAAGCGCGAAGCTATGTACCAGGCTGTGCAAGACGCTTGCGAATGTTTTGCCGTGGCAAGCGCTTCTGTAGAAGAAATTGACCGCATGAATATTTTGGAAGCGGATTTTCTTGCCATGCGCCGGGCCCTGCAGGCTCTTGGAATGCCCGGCCTCCATGAATCAGCCCCTGAAATCCCAATCTTTCAAAAGGGTTCTCTCTCGTCTAATATTCTCATTGCTGTTGATGGCAACCTGAAAATTCACGGGATTCCCGAAGAATTGCAGATTCCCGTGGTCAAGGGCGATGGTCGTATTGCGAGCATTTCGGCTGCATCTATTCTGGCAAAAGTTTTTCGTGACCGTTATATGGACGACTTGGAAAAGCGTTACCCCGGTTACGGTTTCGACAAGCATGCCGGCTACGGCACCAAGGCGCACTTGGAAGCTATCCGTCTTCAGGGCATGACTCCAGAACATCGTAAAAGCTTCCACCCCAAGAGTTTACAGACCGAACTGGATCTGTAGGCCTTTTTTGTAAATTTTTATTTCTTACGATTTTGTTGCAATTTTACCTTGTTGATGGGGTCTATGACTCCGTCTTTTTGCTATATTCTTGCCAAACAACAAGTTACGCTTTTTCCTGTAATGGGAGGTGATTTTGAATAATTCGGTACCTTTACTCCAGATGCTGACGCAGTCTGATATCACGACGATTGTAATTTTGGGCATTTTGGCGGTTATGTCTCTCGGTTCGTGGGGCATCATTATTGTAAAGTACATCGTGAACATGAAAAACCAGCGTGCCAACGTGGTGTTTTTCCGCAAGTTTGTGAATGTGCGCCAGTTCGTGGAATTGCAGAGCCTTTGTGAAACTGCAGACGACAGTGCACTTAGGAGTCTTACGTCTGAAGTGCTGAAGGAAGCTTCCAAATTCAGTAATTTTGTGAGTTACGACTCTATCCAGCACCGTGCATCGCTCCTGGAAGATACAATCCAGCGTTCGATTGAAGGTCTGCGTCTTACTGAAGACCGTTACTTGGGCTTTTTGGCTACATGCTCCAACCTGTCTCCGTTCTTTGGTCTTTTGGGTACGGTGTGGGGAATTATGGTCGCATTCTTCCAGATTGGCCAGCATGGTTCTGCGGACTTGACAGTGGTTGCTCCGGGTATCGCCATGGCCTTGATTACGACGGTGGCTGGCCTCGTGGTTGCTATCCCTGCCTCTGCCGGCTATAACTATTTTACCGCCCGCAACGGACAGAACGAAATTTCGTACTTCAACTTTGGCTCCCAGGTGCTCAGTCTCTTTAAGCGCGGTGACTTGCTCGCCCTTGAAGAAGTGGCTGGCTAGGAGGCTTTGTGAAGCGCAGTCGCGGAAAAGAACTTAAGCAGGAAATGAACCTGACGAACATGATTGATATCGTGTTCGCCATCCTTATCGTGTTCATTATTTCTGCGCCTCTCATGAGTCAGGGGGTCAAGGTTGACTTGCCTAAGGCAGAAGCCCCGACTATGGAGCAAGAAAAGCTTTTGAAGGTTTCGATCACTAAGAACGAGGAACTCTATATCGCCGATATGATGGTGGACTTTAAGAGTTTTAATAACGTGTTCAAGTCGCTCTGGAATGGCGAGATGGCCGTGGTCATCAATGCCGATGAGTCCGTGAACTATGGCCTCGTGATGAAGGTGGTGACCCAGGTACAAAAGCTCGGTGTGACAAAGCTTGGATTCTTGACGATGAATCCCAAGGAAAAACCGGGAAAGAGATAGGTGAGCGCAGAGAGAAACATCCAGTATTTTTCGTCTGACGATGACGGAATGATGGTGAAAATCATCGTGTGTGCGGTGGTTTTCCATTTGCTCATTGCGGGCATTTGCATTGCGTTCCATTTTGTGAATTTCAAGCATGAACCGGAACCGATTCCGGTGTTCGAAATGGTTCAGGTGCAGCAGCCTGTTCAGCCGCGTCCGCAGCCGCCCCGCCCCAAGCCGGTGGAGCCCAAGCCGGAACAGCCTAAGCCTATTGAGCCTAAACCCAAGCCGGAACCGAAGCCCAAGGTAGACCAGCAATTGCCGCCGGAACCCAAGGTGGAAGACAAACCGCCTGAACCGGAGCCGGTGGAAGAACCGCAGCCGGAACCTGAGCCAGAACCGGAACCGCAGGATGATTTTGAAGTAGATGACTTGGATTTGCCCGCAGCCGTTGAAGCGCCCAGCTTGAATCCGGTAGGGTCTGTAGATATGGACCCGCTGATGCAAGTTTATTTGGAACGTTTAAAACAAATTATCATGAGCAATTTCAATCCGCCTTCGAACTTGAATGTGCGTCGCGATGTAAAAACCACGGTGCAGTTTACGGTAGACCGTTTTGGCGGTATTACGGCGATTACGCTCAAGCGTAGCTCTGGTAATAAGACTTGGGATCATTTGTCAGTTCGTGCAGTACAAATTTCTAAGGTTCCTGAACTTCCGCCTAATTTTAGAGCCCCTTCGTTGGTTCTTCACTTTAATTTTACACCAAATTAAGGTGTTGGGTGGTTTAGGACGTAAGAAAATTGTATTATATTGAACAAACGAGTGGATTAGAATGGATAAAATGAAATTTTTTGTACGTGTCGCAGCCCTTGCGCTGGCTTTGTTGCCGGCTGCATCGTATGCGACCATCGATACGATTGCCGTTGACGTGGGTATTTCGGTGTTCAAGACGATGCCCATTGGCGTTGTTCCCTTTGCAGAAAAGAAGTCCATTGACTGGATCGAAGAAAAACCTCACCTGATCGTGACTCGTGATGCGAACCTTTCGGGTCGTTTTGACGTGGTTTCTTCGGACAAGTTCGATTTACCTTTGTTCAGCAAGACCCATGCCAAGCACTATATTACAGGCAAGGTAACTCCTGTCGGCAAGATGCTGAAAGTGGAATGTTTCCTATACGCTTCTCAGACCAAGGATTTGATGCTTGGTGAATCTTACTTGGTAGAACAGAAAGATATGCGTCGTGCCTTGCACCAGTTCTTTGACCAGGTGATTTATCGCCTTTGGGGTGAACGTGGTGTGGCGTCCACTAGACTTGCCTATGTATCCAAGATGGATGGAATCAAACAGGTGGTGGTTTCTGATTACGACGGTTTCCATCGCAGTCAGATTACCCGTGATACGACCATCAGCATGATGCCTGTCTGGATGAAGGGGAATGCCGGACTTTACTACGTGAACTTCAAGACTCATCGTCCGAAACTCTATTCTAAGACCTTTGGCGGTACCGAAAGGGCCGTGTTCCCTCATTTGGATCAAACTTACAGCCCGGCCGTGAACCCGAAAACGGGTGAACTTCTGTTCTCCAGCACGGTAGACGGCAAGACGGATTTGTATATCGGTAATCCCGAAACGGGCAAGGCGAAGAAGTTCGCTTACCTGAAGTCTAACCAGACGAGCCCGGCTTGGAGTCCGTTTGCTTCGGAAGTGCTGTTTACGAGTGATCGCGGCGGTGGTCCCCAGATTTTTGCCATGGGCAAGGACGGCTCCGATTTGCGCCGCGTGACTTTTATGGGCCGCTATAATGAACGTGCTGCCTGGTCGCCCGAAGGGGACCGCATTGCCTATACCTCTATGGATGGCGGTCACATGAACATTTATACCTGCGCTCTCGATGGTTCTGACATCGTGCAGCTCACCAGTAACGCCGGTAATAACGAACATCCCACTTGGTCGCCCGATGGCAAACTGATTGCCTTTGCTAGCAACCGTAGCGGATCTTACCAGATTTACATTATGAGAAAGGACGGTTCCAATGTTACGCGAATCACCAATTCCGGTGAAAATACTTCGCCAACGTGGTCGTTCTTCTATGACGATTTTAAACAACCAAAAAAGGAAGGTAAAAAATGAAGAACTTCGTTAAACTCGCTGTAGTGGCATCTGCCGCAGCTCTCTGTCTCGTTGCTTGTGCCAAGAAGCAGCAACCTCAGACTGAACCGGAAGCAGAACCGGCTCCTGCCGCTGTGGCCCCGGCTGCAGAACCTAATGCTGATTCCTTGGCTGCTGAACAGGCTCGCCTCGAAGCTGAACGTTTGGCTGCAGAACGTGCCCGTTTGGAAGCTGAACGCGCTCGCCTCGAAGCCCTCATCAACCAGATCATGAGTGAAGACGTTTACTTCGACTTCGACCGTTCTGAACTCACCGAAAAGGCTAAGGAACTCCTTGCTCAGGTGGGCGAACTCCTGATTAAGGAAGAACGCTTCACGATCACGATCGAAGGCCACACCGATGCTCGCGGTACCGAAGACTATAACTTCACTCTTGGTGCAAAGCGTGCCATGAAGGTGAAGGAATTCCTCGTTGCTTATGGCATTGACGCTAAGCGCATGGAATCGGTGAGCTACGGTAAGGAAGCTCCGAAGGTTGAAGGTGCAACCGAAGAAGCCTACTCCCAGAACCGTCGCGCTAACTTCCGCGTGAACATCAAGGAATAAGATTCTTTAAATTTCGTCATCGTCTTGCCTGTTGTTGCAGGCGAGAAATTTTGCGGATAATTAAAAAGAACCTGTTATATGAAAAACAAAAAATTGAACATCGTATTTCCCTTGCTTATGGTAGCAGCCCTTACGGGTTGTAGCCAGATGACGGTTCTCCGTACACAGGAAATGAAGGCTGTTGGCGCTGAAGTCGAACAGCGTGTGGATTCTGTTGCTATAAAGCTTCAGGCCCAGAATGATTCCCTGCGTGCCGAGCTGGAAGCGGCTTCTCTTGCGCAAAAGCGCATGCAGGCCGAAATCACCATGCTTTCGCGCCGAGTGGCTGATGAATCCGAACGCAACGATTCCAGGCAAGAAGAAATCATCTACCGCCTGGATATGTTGCTCGGCAAGTCCGACAAGATCTTGGCGAAGAAGGTTGTCGTGAGCGGTGCTCCGGCTCCGGTATCTATGGATAGCCTGGAACGCGAAGCAGAAAAGCTCGTGGAAGCCGAGGCGATGTTCAATACGGCCCGCTCTGATTACCACCGCGGTGAATTCAAGCTGGCCTACAGCGGTTTCAAACAGGTTTATGAACAAATGAAAGAAGGCGAACTCGCCGAGAATTCGCTTTACTGGATGGCGCTCTGCCTGATTGATGTGAATCAGATTGACAAGGCGAAAAAGGTCTTTGCCCGCATGTCGGAAGCCTTCCCCGACGGCCAGAAGACTTGCCCCGCTTTGTTTAAGCTTTCGGGCCTTTATGGCGAAGAATGCGACATCAACATGCAGAAGCAGTACCTGCAGAAGATCCTTTCTACCAAGTCCTGTGAAAAGTCTGCCGAATTTGAACAGGCAGCCGAAATGTTGCAGGAAATCTTGGAAAAAGAAGACAAGAAATCTGCCGGTGAATCTGTGGAAAGATGCGTGCCTGTGGTTCGTGAACCGGTCAAGCCGACTTCTCGCGTAAAGCCTGCCGAAGAATCGACTCCGGAACCGACTGCCAGCGCAACCGCAGAATCTACGGAAGCCGCTCTGTAATAGTTCAAAATCTTTCAAAAAGAAAACTCCGACGATTGATTCGCCGGAGTTTTTTCTTTAATGTCTGTAGCCGCGCAGCGGCATGTTTTTGTCTAGTTTACGGTTCGTCGGCGTCGATGATAACTCGGTTGACTTCGGCGCCGAGCTTTGCCATTTTCGCTTCGAAATCTTCGTAACCGCGGTCGAGGTGGTAAATGCGGCTGATCTTGGTTTCGCCTTCGGCGATTAATGCGGCGAGCACAAGCGCAGCGGAGGCGCGCAGGTCGGAGCCCATCACGTCGGCACCTTCCAGCGGGAGGCCGCCCTTGATGGTGGCGGTGTTGCCGCTGAGCGTAATGCTTGCGCCCAGGCGTTCCATTTCGGCCACATGCTTGAAGCGGTCGTTATAGACGGTATCTTGAATCACGCTGTTGCCCGGAACCGAGAGGAGCGTTGCCATGAGCGGTGCCTGCATGTCGGTGGGGTAGCCCGGGAACGGGAGCGTCTGAATCGTAATCGGCTTGAGTTCCACATTGCGGGCATCGACTTCGGCCCAGTCGGGGCCGACGGACACCTTGCAGTTCATGTCGCGGAAGGCGTCGAGCGTCGAAGCGATGTGTTCAGGGATAATCTTGGTGACCTTGACGCGGCCACGCGTAATGGCTGCACCACAAAGGTAGGTGCCTGCTTCGATACGGTCGGGAATGGTGACGCCATTACCCGGGCGTAGAGCTTCTACGCCCTGCACCGTAAGGGTGCGCGTGCCGCGACCCTGAATCTTGGCGCCCATGCCGATGAGGTAATCGACGAGGTTGTCGATTTCGGGCTCGAGGGCTGCATTCTGCAACACGCTTGTGCCCTTGGCAAGTGTTGCGGCCATCAGCACGTTCACCGTGGCGCCCACGCTCGAAATCGGGAAATGGAATGTACCGCCGGGGAGGCGTCCGTCGCAAGTGGCTTCTACGTAGCCGTGAGTCACGGTAATCTTCGCGCCCAGGGCTTCGAGGCCTTTCAGGTGCAAGTCCACAGGGCGCGGGCCCCAAGCGCAACCGCCCGGGAGAGACACGCGGCAGCGACCAAAGCGTGCTACCAGAGGACCGAGCACATAGAAACTTGCGCGCATGGTCTTCACGAGTTCGTAAGGGGCTTCCAGATGGTCGGCACCACGGGTGTCGATTCTTAAGGTGTGGGCTTCGCCACCGATGTGGCATCCAATCACGCGCAGCACATCGGACATAGTCTTCATGTCTTTGAGGTGCGGGACGTTCGTGATTTCGGAGACGCCGTCGGCCAAGAGGGCTGCTGCCATTACGGCAAGGACTGCGTTCTTGGCGCCGGAAATTTCAACTTCGCCGTCGAGCGGCTTTTTAACCTGAGGTACAATAAACTGGTACATGATAAAACAGCTTGAAAAATTTTTCAAGCTGAATTATAGAAAAAATCAGGGGTTTTAGGGGTTGCTACTTCTTCTTAGCCGCGATTTTATCGTGCACCACGCGGGTGCGGGCGATGTGGTCGTGGAGGGCGCGGCGCTTGGGGTCTACAAAGACTATCAGGTAGCCAAGGCCGTAGAACATGAGCGTGCATTGCGTAATCAGGCTAGCGACAAAGCGGAGCGCGGCACTTACCCAGTTCATGGATTCACCATGGGCGACTTCGACATGAATTTTCACGAGCATCTTGCCGGGGGTAGCCGACTTGATGGCCGTAAACGCGATAAAGTAAATGGCCTGTACCACGCCCCAGATAATCAAGAAAAGGTGCGTGCCGGGAATGTCAATCACCTTGTTCAAGGCCTCTTCGGAGGTGGGAGTGCTGATGTAGGCGTTCATGGCGTCGGCAAGGGCGTTCAGGTCAATCGCCTGAATGGCGCTCATAATCATCAAGATTAAAACGCCTGTTGCAGACAAAATAACGTTATCGATAAAGTAGGCGATCGCGCGGACAAAGAATCCGGCGTAATGCTTGCCCTTGTTGTGTTCGGCAATGATTGCTTCGAGGGCTGCCTTGATCTGTTCTTCTTCGGAAAGCGGAACTTCCTTGGATTCTTCGGTATCTTTCCAGGCAACCCAGGCTTCCATACCCGAATGCCACACTAAAGTTTCGTCTTTGATGACGCCGTCTTTTACAAAGTCCCTGATTTCGTCGATATTAAAGGGACCCTTGCGGCGTTCTCCGTCTGTCACGGTTTCATCTATGTAGTACCAAATCATGATGAGCCATAATTTAGAAAAAAAGCTACATTTTGGAGGTATGATGAATTTCAAGATTGGCCAACGCTATGTAAGTCAATCGGAACCTACTCTCGGGCTTGGTATAGTCACCGAGGTGCAAGACCGTATTGTTAAGATTTCTTTCCCCGCTGTAAGTGATGTCCGTTGCTACCGTTCCATGGGTGCCCCTGTGGACCGCTTTGAACTTTCGGTGGGTGATACCGCCAAGAGCGAAAAGGGAATGTCTTTTACCGTGGAATCGGTGAAAGAGGTCGATGGCTTGTTGGTGTATACGGGCCGTGCCGGCAGACAGATGAAGGAATCGGAGCTGAGCGGCAAGATATCGATTGCGCGCCCGGCGGACCTGTTCAAGGCCCTTATGGAAAACCGCGTGTCGAACAGCGTGCAGTTCGGTCGCCGCGAATCGGCCATGGAACTTTCTTGCAAGTGGATTTCGTCGCCGGTGCGTGGCATGATTGGCCCGCGTACTTCGATGATTCCGCACCAGTATTATTTGTGCCAGCGCGCCTGCGATAGTTCGACGCTCCCGCGCTTGATGCTGTCTGATGAAGTGGGTCTCGGCAAGACGATTGAAGCCGGCATGATTTGGCATGCGCTCAAGGCCCGCGGCCGCTTGACCCGTACTTTGATTATTGTGCCCGAAACGCTGAAGCACCAGTGGCTTGTGGAAATGAAGCGCCGTTTTAACCACTTGTTCACGCTGGTGGACGAAGGCTACATCAAGGGCTTGTTCGTGAACGACGACGATGACCGCCCGAATCCGTTCACGATTGCAAATGATATTATTTGCTCCATCGACTTCTTGATCAAGCAGCCCGCTCTGATTGAAGACTTGCTCAAGACGACTTGGGACATGGTGATTATCGACGAAGCGCACCACCTGGTTTGCGAAGACGGATTTACGAGCCACGAGTACTTGCTCGCTAACGCCGTGATTCAGCGCTCGAAGGGAGTGCTCCTTTTGACGGGTACGCCGCTGCAGTTCCATCCGGAATCGCAGTTTAACCGCCTCAAGATGCTCGACCCCGTGCGCTTTGCGGACTACAACAGCTTTATCAAGGACCAGGATGCTTATCGCAAACTGGTGAACGAACTTTCGAAGTTGCCGACGGATCCTGGCCAGACCATGAGCTGGGACGACTTGAACGAATGCGTGCCGAAGAAGTCGATTATCCGCCCGTGGCTTGAACAGGAAAGCGCAAAGAGCATGCCTGCCGACGAATGGATCCGCCGCATTGTGGATGCCGTGGGTACAGGTTCGGTGGTGTTCCGCAATACCCGTAAGGGCGTGGGCGGATTCCCGAAGCGCGTGCTCGACGAAATTCCGCTGGAACCGAACAAGAATTACCGCGACATGGTGAACGTGGCTGCCGAAAACGATTTGGACATGTCCACCGACATTCAGGAAAACGGCTTGCTTTGCACGAGCTATTCCGACGCCTGGGCGCTGGACGAACGCTACGTGTGGCTTAAGGGATTCTTGAAGGAACATGCCAACGACAAGGTGCTCCTGATTTGCGAATCGATTCAGGTGGTGCAGGCTCTTGAAACGCTCTTGAACGAATACATGGGCGAGGGCGCATTCTCGATGTTCCATGAGAACATGACGATTATGGCCCGCGACAAGGCTGCTGCAAACTTCAGCAGAGAAAACGGTGCGAACCTTTTGATTGCGTCAGAAATCGGTTCCGAAGGCCGCAACTTCCAGTTTGCACACCATTTGATTCTGTTCGACCTGCCGCTCGATGCTGCCTTGGTGGAACAGCGTATTGGCCGTTTGGACCGTATCGGTCAGACTGAAAACATCATTATTCACGTGCCGTATGTGAAGGGCTCTGGCCAGGAAGTTATGTTCCGCTGGTACCACAACGGCTTGAATGCCTTCGGTACTCCGATGATGAGCGGTGGCGAACTGTTCCTCAAGTACACCGACGAACTGATTGCCGCTTTGGCCGAACCGCAGGCATTGCTCCAGAACTTTGTGGACACGGTGATTCCGCAGGTCAAGAAAGACTGCGACACCATGCGCAAGAATATTGAAAAGGGCCGCGACCGCTTGCTGGAATTCAACTCCCGCAATCCGGCGAAGGCAAAAGAAATCACCGACGCCATCCTGAAGATTGATGCCGACAAGGACTTGGAAACGCTCGTGTTCTCGTCGCTCATGGACCGCGGTCTTGAAATTGAAAAGAGCAAGATCAAGGGCTGCTACATTATCAGCCAAGGCACGCAGGTGGAATCGGGTTCGATTCCTGGCATGCCCGAAAGCGTTGGCATGGCGGGTGCCGGTGGCGGTGGCCGCGTGACGCAGGCTGTCGGAAACTTTGAAGAAAGTTCTGGCGGTGGCGACGAAGATGCACGCTTCTGCGATACCTCTAGCTTGACTGTGACCTTTGACCGTAACGTGGCCATGGTGCACGATGAAGTGGACTTTGTGAGCTTGGAACACCCGCTTTCGCAGGGCGTGATTGACTTTGAAACCTCGCTGGACAACGGTGCCGTGGCTTGCAACATCTGGCAGAATTCCGGAATGCGCGGCCTGGTGATGCAGTACAATTTCGCGGTGGACTTCTCGGTGGCCGAAGAATGGGGCGTGTCGGACCTTGCTGGCCCGCGCTACATTAGCGTGCTCGTGAACCCGACAGGTGAAGACCTGACCGAAAAGGTTCCGGAACTGAAGGCTGCGAACTTTAAGGATGTGCCTGTTCCGCAGGGCAATGCCGCTGTGAACATGACGCTCAAGTATTTCGGTAAAGAAGGCCTCGCCATCGCTCGCCGCATTGTGTCTGCCAAGGCAAAGGAAATTGCCGAAGTGGCCGCTGCCGCTGTCGAAGCCCGCGCCGAGCAGGAATACCAGCGTATGAACCATTTGCTCAGCATGCGTGGCAAGGCGGGTAACAATACCCAGCTGCAACAGCTCCGCAAGAATGCCCAGGAATGGAAAAAAATAATTTCGAACCCGCAACTCCGTCTCGATGCAATCAGGCTTTTGGTGTGTAGGTAATCTATGAGTGAATTAAGAAAGAATATTCTCGATGAATCCCGTCGCATTGTCGTAAAGATCGGCTCGCGTATTTTGGTCGACTCCGAAAAGGGCGGCGTTCGCACCCGCTACATCCAGAAGCTTGCCGATTCCGTGGCACGCCTGATGGAAGCCGGCAAGGAAGTCGTGATTGTGACTAGCGGTGCCGTGGGTACCGGCATGAGCCAGCTCGGCTACAAGGAAAAACCGACCGTTCTCGCCGAAAAGCAGGCCTGTGCTGCCGTGGGTCAGATTGACTTGATGTATGCCTACCGCGAAATGTTCCGCTGGATGCAACTTTCCGTGGGCCAGATTCTTTTGTCTGCTGAAGACTTCCGCGACCGCAACCGCTACAAGAATTTGCAGAATACCATCAAGGCGATGCTTGCCCGTAAGATTGTTCCGATTATCAACGAGAACGACTCTCTCGCCGTCGCCGAAATCAAGGTGGGCGATAACGACAAGCTTTCGAGCGACGTGGCGCTCTTTCTTGACGCAGACTTGCTCCTGATTTTCACGGACGAAGACGGACTCTTCGATGACAATCCGAAGAAAAACCCGAACGCCCGACTCCTCCGTTTTGTGCCGGAAATTACGCCTGCCATTTTGGCTCTTGCGGGTAAGCCCGGCGAAACGGGTTCTGCCGTGAGTACCGGCGGTATGCGCAGCAAGCTCGAAGCCATTCGCAACGTGACCAAGAGCGGTTGCAACGCCTTCCTCGCCAGTGGCATGAAGGTGTTGCCGCATCAGGTAATCTTTGAAAATGCCGAAGGCACGCTCTTTGTGGGCTCCAAGAAAAAGCTCAATAGCCGTCAGCGCTGGCTCAGCTTCGTGACGACGCCGCGCGGGGCCGTAGTGGTTGACGAAGGTGGCGTGAAGGCTCTGCGCGAAAAGCATTCTAGCTTGCTTCCCGTGGGCGTGTGCGCCGTCAAGAAGCATTTCGACAAGGGCGACTTGATTGAAGTCTTGAGCCAGGACGGCGAAGCCGTGGCACGCGGTGTCGCGAAGTTCGATAGCGAAACCTTGAAGCTTGTGCTCCACAAGAAGACCGCCCAGGTGCATGAGCTCTTGGGCAAGGATGTTGCCGACGAACTGATTCACAAGAACGACCTGGTCGTGTTCTAGTCGAAAATTTGTATCTTGGTAAGCGTATGGAAGAAAATCAGAATTTGGACGATTTGGCCGAAGAATCGGCGGAACTCCCGAAAGTCGAGAGCCAAGAGGATTTGGCCCGCATTATCCAGGCGCTCGTGTTTGCGTCTCCTGACATTGTGACGCTCAAGAAGTTGCGTGAAATTCTGGGTGATTTTTTGGATGCTCGCTTGGTGTCCGATGCTTTGATTGCGGCGAACGATTCGCTGAACAAGATTAATTCCCCGTTTGAAATTGTGGAACAGGCGGGTGGTTACCGCTTTAGGACCCGCGCCAAGTATTACCCGTGGGTGCGCAAGCTGTTCCCCGAAGCTAATGCCCGCAGGCTCAGCCAGGCGGCGCTTGAAACCTTGGCGGTGATTGCTTACCAGCAGCCGATTACCAAGGCGGCGATTGAACAGGTACGTGGCGTGTCGTCGGTGGATGGCCCGATCCGTAACCTGCTCGACAAGGGCTTTATTGCGCTCGGTTCCCGTGCCGATACGGTCGGAAACCCTTATACCTACGTGACTACGCAGGAATTCATGAAGTATTTCGGCATCAACCGCATTCCGGAAGATTTGCCGAGACTCCGCGAATTCAGTGAACTTTTGGAAGCCGGCGCCTTGGTGCCGCAGTACGCTAAACCCGAATCGGTGAGCCCCGAAGAACCGGTGCAGCCCGAAGAAAATCCGGACCAGGTTGAATTGTCAATGGGAGATGCCTAATGGCTGTGACCCCGTTAATGCAGCAGTATTACGAAATCAAGAAACAGAATCCCGGCTGCATCTTGTTTTTTAGAATGGGCGACTTCTTCGAACTTTTCGAAGACGATGCTGTAGTTGCCTCGAAGATTTTAGGACTTACGCTCACGAGCCGCAATAACGGCGCCTCGGGTGCAACGCCCCTGTGCGGGTTCCCGCATCATGCCGCGGATCGCTACGTGCCCAAGATGGTGGCGGCGGGCTACCGCATCGCTATTTGCGAACAAGTAGAAGACCCGAAACTCGCGAAGGGTATCGTCAAGCGCGACATTGTGGAAATTATCAGTGCCGGCACCGCGATGGACGAATCGAACCTGAACGCGAAGGAGGCGAATTACCTTTGCGCCTTCATTCCCGAAAAGGATTCGGTTTCGTTTGCGATTGCCGATGTAACGACCGGCTACTTGGCCGCGTGCAAGAGCTCGGTGCAGGCTTTCGAATGTGAATTCTGCCGCCGCATGCCCAAGGAAGTCGTGGTGCCCGAAGGAACTTCGATTCCTAGCGGCGTGATGGACTTGATCCGCTCCGAAAATATTCTGGTGACGGAACTTCCTGCTTTTCTGTTCGGCGAAGATTCCGCAAAGGATGTGCTGTTTACGCACTTTAAGGTCGAGGCCTTGGACGGTCTCGGCTTGGATGGGCGAGTGGTCGAAACGCAGGTGACGGGAGCGCTGCTTCAGTACCTGATGGACCAGAAGAAGTCCGAACTTTCGCATTTTACGACGCTCGAGATTCTGAATCTCGACGATTACATGACGCTTGATCCGAGTACGTTGCGTAACTTGGAACTGGTGCGCCCGCTGAATGCCGATGATATCAGCAGTACGCTTTGCTACGTGCTTGACTTTACGGTGACCGCGATGGGCGGGCGCAATCTGAAGGAGTGGGTGAGTCACCCGCTGATTTCGGTGGACCGCATCAAGGAACGCGAAGAAGCCGTCGAGGAACTCGTCAATAATCCGGTCGCTCTAGATGAACTTAAGGAATCGCTGACTTCGATTCTCGATATGGAACGCCTGATGGGCCGTGTGGGCTCTGGCCGCGCGAATGCCCGCGACTTGGCGGGCATGGGCCGTTCGCTTTCGCAGGCGTCCAAGGTGGCCGATGTACTTGAGGGCTTGAACTCGCCGATTTTTGAACCGATGCGAGCGGCCCTCATTGCCGCCCGTGGCCGTGGCGAAGAACTCCTTTCGCAATTTAACGATGACTTGCCGCTGACTGTTCGTGAGGGCGGCATGATTCGCGCGGGTGCAAATGCGGAACTCGATGCCATGAACGAAGACATCAAGGAACGCCGCGAATGGATTGCCTCGCTTGAAGTCCGTGAACGCGAACGCCTCGGAATCCCGAGCCTTAAGGTTGGCTACAACCGCGTTTTCGGTTACTATATCGAAATTACCAAGGCGCAGATGGCGAAGGCGACCTCCCCGATTCCTGACGAATACATTCGCAAGCAGACGACGGTGAATGGCGAACGCTACATTACGCCGGAGATGAAGGAATGCGAATCCATCATCAGCAACGCCGAAGTCAATATTCATGCGCTGGAATACAAGATTTTCTGTGAACTCCGCGAACGCGTGAACAGCTGGCGTGCCGAACTTCAAGAAATCGCGAATGCGATTGCGCATGTGGATACGCTTTATAGCTTTGCTCGCGCCGCCCGCAAGTACAATTACGTTTGCCCCGAAGTCTTCGAAGGCTCCGGCATCGAAATCAAGGGCGGTTTCCATCCGGTGATTGTCGCGGTCAATTCGGACCTGGACTTTATCCCGAACGATGTGAATCTTTCGCCCGAAGCGACCCGCCTGATGCTCATTACGGGCCCGAACATGGCCGGTAAATCGACTTACCTGCGCCAGACGGGACTCATTGTGCTCATGGCGCAAATCGGCTGCTTTGTGCCGGCGGAAAGTGCCCGCATCGGCGTGGTGGACCGCATCTTTACGCGCGTGGGTGCAAGCGACCGCTTGAGCCGTGGTCTTTCGACGTTCATGGTCGAAATGATCGAAACCGCGAACATCTTGCGCAATGCAACTTCGCACAGCTTGGTGCTCCTCGATGAAATTGGTCGCGGTACCAGTACCTTCGACGGACTTTCCATTGCCTGGGCCATTGTGGAAACTTTGCACGACGAACCCGCCCGTGCCGCCATCACGCTGTTTGCAACGCATTATCATGAATTGACGGGTCTGGTGGATAGCCTTGAACACGCTGGAAACTTCCAGGTGGGCGTCCAGGAAAAGGGCGACAAGCTCATCTTCTTGCACAAGATACTTGAAGGCGCTTGTGACTCTAGCTACGGTATTCACGTGGCCGAAATGGCGGGCCTCCCGAACAATGTGCTGCGCCGTGCCCGCAAAATTCTTTTGCGTCTCGAAAAGCAGAAGATTGACCCGAGTGATGGTGCTACCCACAAGAAGCTCATGGAAAAGCCGCAGGTCGACCTGTTTGCGCCTCCCGACGAATCTACGCAGCTTCTCAAGGAAGAAATCCGTCGCCTGAAACCCGAAGAAATGACTCCGATTCAGGCGCTCCAATGCCTGATGGACCTAAAGGAACATTACGGGAAATGATCGACTTTGCCGCCTTACAGGAGTTTGTCTATTGCAATCGAATCGTAGATTCGACGATTCATGGACTTTCTCATTGGCGACAGGTGGAATTCAACGGCTTGCTCCTTGCGCCCATTACAGGAGCCGATGTGACAGTTGTGCGACTGTTCGCTCTCTTTCACGATTGCAAACGCGAAGATGACGGCTACGATGGCGAACATGGCGAGCGTGGAGCCGCCTTTGCCAAGGAATGCTTCGAAAAAGGCCTTCTTGATATCACGCAGGAACAGTTTGATAAACTGTATCACGCCTGCTTTTACCATACCAAGGAACATCAGACCGATGATCCGACCATCAACACCTGCTACGACGCTGACCGCCTAGACCTCGGCCGCGTGGGCATGACGCTCAATCCGAAAAAGATGGCGACGGCTCCGGGTGCAAGAATCGCCCACAAGTCTTTGCGGGCGAAAGTTGATGTCTATGAAATGCGCGAGTGGCTTAAAACCATCGCACTATAGAAATTACAATTCAGGTTGCTTGCCGGTGAGGCGTACGAAGATTTCTTCGTACTTGGCGAGCGTGTTCTTCACGACTTCAGGCGGAATTTCCGGACCCGGATAGGTCTTGCCCCAGTCGAGAGTTTCGAGCCAGTCACGAACGTACTGCTTGTCGAAGCTTTCCTGGTTCTTGCCCACCTGGTACTTGTCGGCCGGCCAGTAGCGGCTGGAGTCCGGCGTAAGCACTTCGTCGATCAAGATGGTTTCGCCGTCGATTTCGCCGAATTCGAACTTGGTGTCGGCGAGGATGATGCCCTTGGAGGCAGCGTAGTCGCGGGCCTTCGTGTAGATGTCGAGGGACATGTCGCGGAGAGTCGTTGCAACCTTTTCGCCAACGATATCGAAAGTCTGTTCGAAGCTGATGTTTTCGTCGTGGCCAACGTCGGGCTTGGTGCTCGGCGTGTAGAGCGGCTTTTCGAGCTTCTGGCAGAGCTGCAGGCCTTCGGGGAGAACGTGACCGCAGATCTTACCGGTCTTCTGGTAGTCCTTCCAGCCGGAACCCACGATGTAACCACGCACGATGCATTCCACGGAATGGCGGTTGGCCTTCTTCACGATCATGGAACGGCCGCGGAGGTAGTCGGCGTGCTTCTTGAGCACTTCCGGGTATTCGTTCACGTCGGCGGTGATGAGGTGGTTCTTCATGCCGAGGTGCTTGAACCAGAACAGCGAAAGCTGGTTGAGGATTTTGCCCTTACCAGGGATCGGGGTGGGGAGCACCACGTCAAAAGCGGAAAGACGGTCGCTGGCGACCATCAGGAAACTGTCGCCCAGGTCGTACATATCACGTACTTTACCCTGGTGGAACAGCGGAACTTCGGTAATGGGGGTTTCGAATTTTAAGCTCATAGTGGCCTCAAATTTAGGAAAATTAAACAGTTAAGGCAAGATTATAAGTTTCTGCTGTGGGTGGCAGAGCATTAAAGGTCTTTGTACTGTGAAAGCTTGCGCCCGCTGTTCAAGGCGATGCGGATCAAATCGTGAATTTTGTCGGTCCGGGCAGGGAAATCCACCGGGTGGAGTGCGATGCGAGGGAGTCCGACAGGAACCTTCAGGGCGAATGCGCCGAACTTGAAGGCCGCCTTGATCAAGAAGTCGGGAATGCCTGCGAAACTTGCGACAGGGGAGGCATAGCGCTTGCCTTTGGCGGTCACCAGTGCGAAACGTTCTTCGTAGAGCATTTTTTCGGCATGAACTTGGCTTGGCAGGAACTTGTTGCTGTACCAAGTCGGCGGAACAAATGCGGTGGGCTTTTCGGAGTCTCCGATTAATTCTTTCCAGGCGTCTAGCCCCAAGTGCAAAAGCCTGCTCGATTCAAATTCGCTGAGGCCTGCAAATTCGGCTTCGCCACCGGTCAGGTTCATTCCGATAAGTCCCATGTAGCTGCGACCTTGGCTGAATTCGGCCTGGTGCTTGTAGCCGTGGAGTGCAAGCTCGAATCCGTCTGCTTTAAGTTTCTGGAGTGTTTCGCGAAAGCCCTTGACCATATCGGACGGGGCCTTTTCGGTATCCGGGATAACGAGCACGCTGAAAGCACCCCCTGCTAAGTCCTTGAGTTCTTCAAGAATCGGGGCGACTTTCTGGTAGTTCCAGACGCTGAAATCGTGAAAGCACAAGAGAAATTTGCGAGCCATGGCTTTGAAGATAGTAATTTACTATCTTTCCCGTCATGTTCGAATCTATCATTCTCGGCCTGTTGCAGGGCCTCGCTGAATTCCTCCCCATTTCTAGCTCCGGCCACCTTGTGCTTGGACACGAACTTTTAGGCATGAACGAAGCGGGCATGTTCTTCGATATCATGCTCCATGCCGGCACCTTGCTGTCTATCTTCGTGGTGTTCCACAAGAAGATTACCGACATCATCGTGGGTTGCTTCCGCAGAAATCCCGACCAGCTCCGCGAAGCGGGCTACATTATCTTGGCTAGCATTCCGACGGCTTTGATTGGCCTCGGCTTCAAGGATGCTCTCGAAGGCCTGTTCGAAAATCCGCGTGCCGTGTGCGTCGCCGAACTCTTTACGGGCTTACTCCTGTTTACCTCGCAGTGGGGCGCAACTGGTGCCAAGCATCCGGATAACGAAGGCGTCAAGATGAACTGGTGGCGCGCTCTCGTGACCGGTACTGTGCAAGGTATTGCCTGCATTCCGGGCATCAGCCGCAGCGGTTCTACCATCAGCGCTATGATGTTCATGGGCGTGAATCGTAAGTACGCTGGCGAGTTCAGCTTCCTCATGAGTATCCCAGCCGTGGGCGGTGCTGCTCTCCTCGATTGCATCAAGTGGATCAAGTGCCAGAGCATGACTCCCGAAAAGGCTCTCCTCGATCCGGAAAAGGCCATGAAGTGTGCCGACGCCGGTGGCTTTACCCCCGAACTTTTGGTGGGCATGGTCGTTGCCTTCGTCTTCGGCATCATCGCCCTCAAGTGGCTCATGAACTTCGTGCAGAAGGGCAAGTTCCAGCACTTCGCCTGGTACGTATGGGCCGTGGGTATCCTCGGACTGATCTTTATCTAAGTTCTTGAAATTGAATTAAGGCGGCCGCAACGGTCGCTTTTTTTGTTTTTGGTCTGTGAGTAACAAAGCCCCTGTTATTAAACAGGGGCGGTTGCGAGAGTGAGTGCGTTCGTATTGCTTAGTGGCGATGAGCACGAACGGTCTTGTGTTGGCACAGTTCTTGCATTATTTATCGCGAAAACAAAGCGAAAAGTAGATTTTGTTTCAAAATGAAACATAATTTTACCGATTCGCTTCAAATTTTAACGATAAATGGAGATAAATAATGGCAACAGAGAAGATGGAATTCCAGACCGAAGTTCGCGACATGCTGAACTTGATGATCAACTCCCTTTATAGCAACAAGGAAATTTTCCTCCGCGAACTCGTTTCGAACGCGGCGGATGCACTTGACAAGCGTCGTTTCCTTTCCCTCTCCAATGCAGAACTTTTGCCGCAAGGCACCCAGCTACGCATCGACCTCTCGGTGAATAAAGAAGGCAAGCGCATCGTTGTCGAAGACAACGGTATCGGCATGAACAGGGAAGACTTGATCAACTGCCTCGGTACCATCGCTCGTAGCGGCACCAAGAACTTTATCAAGAGCCTCAAGGACGGCGACAAGGGTAGCGTCGATCTCATCGGTCAGTTCGGTGTGGGTTTCTACTCTGTGTTCATGGTCGCGAAGAAGGTCGAAGTCTTGACCCTTAAGGCCGGTGAAACTCAGGGTTACATGTGGTCCTCCGAAGGCACGGGCGATTTCGAAATTTCTGAAGCCCCGCGCGACAAGGTGGGTACCAAGATTACGCTTTACCTGAAGGATGACGAAGATGCTGAAGACTTTGCCAGCGAATGGAAGATTCGTGACATCGTGCAGAAGTACAGCGGCTTCGTAAGCTACGGCATTTACTTCCACCCGGAACCGACCAAGAACGACAAGGGAGAAATCGAAGAAAAGCCCGAAGAACGCTTGAACGAAAAGCAGGCCTTGTGGCGCCAGAGCGAAAAGGAAGTCTCCGAAGAACAGTACAAGGACTTTTACAATGTGATTTGCCACGAAGCCGATGAACCGGCTGCTTGGAACCACAGTCATGCCGAAGGTTCCCAGGAATTCTGGAGCCTCGTCTATATTCCGTCCAAGGCTCCGTTCAACATTTGGCACAACGACGCTTTGCATGGCCTGAAGCTTTATGTGAAGAAGGTCTTTATCATGGACGACTGCAAGGACTTGCTGCCGCCTTGGCTGCGCTTTGTGCGCGGTGTGGTCGATAGCGAAGACTTGCCGCTGAACGTGTCCCGCGAAATCTTGCAGAACAACAAGATTATCACCAACATCCGTAAGCACGTGATTAAGAAGGTGCTTGATACCTTGCAGAACATGGCCGACAAGGATGCCGCCAAGTACAACGCCTGGTGGCGCGAACTCGGCATGGTGCTGAAGGAAGGCTTCTACATGAACTGGGAACATCTTGACGAACTCAAGAAGTTGCTCCGCTTCGAAAGCACCAAGACCGAAGGCGACGCTCTCGTGGGCCTCGATGAATACGTGAAGCGCATGCCGGAAGGCCAGAAGGAAATCTACTACCTCATCGGTGACAAGAATGCAGTGAAGTCCAACCCGATGCTCGAAGCCTTCAAGGCCAAGGGCTACGAAGTCTTGCTCATGAGCGACGGCATCGACGAATTCATGATGTCTAGCCTCCAGGAATTCGGCGACAAGAAGTTCCACGACATCGCTCGCGGTGACGTGGACTTCGAAAAGACCGAAGACGAAAAGAAGGCCGAAGAAGCTAACAAGGGTATCTTCAAGGGCCTCTGCGAAAACCTGCAGAAGGTCTTGGACGAAGACATCAAGGAGGTCCGCGTGTCTAGCCGCCTGAAGGATAGCCCCTGCTGCCTCGTGACCAGCGAAGATGCGATGAGCGCCCAGATGGAACGCATGATGAAGGCGATGGGCCAGAAGAATTTGCCGAAGAGCAAGCGTATTCTGGAAATCAACCCGACGCACCCGATTTGCGAAATGCTCAAGAAGAAAGCCGAAGCCAAGGAAGACCTGGGCGACTGGCCGAAGGCTCTCTACGGCCAGGCACTGCTCGCTGAAGGAAGCCCGCTCCCGAACCCGGCTGAGTATGTTGCCGCAATTACGAAGCTGCTGACTGCCAGCGTGAAATAACTCCTTCGATGTCATCCTGACCCTGAACTTGTTTCAGGGGAAGGATCTAAAAAGACCGCGATTCACTCGCGGCCTTTTTTGTTTCAAACTTATTGTTAGAACGATTCTCTTAAATCAATTGTAATGCCGATGTGCTTGCCGTCTACAAGCGAAAGGTCTCCGCGGGCATGCAACTTTTCGCTTTTGTTGAGGGCGAGGCGTCCGCCAAAGCCGACGGCGTAATGCATTTGCCGCTTGAAAAGTTCGCTGAAGTAGGGTGCCGATTGCAATGTTTCGCCAAAGATAACGCCGGCGAATCGCCAGAAGAGCGGACGGCGCAATTCCATTTGCCAAATTAAGGCTTGTGTGTCGCTCCAGATTCCCGATTCTACACCGCGGAAGCGCTTGGTGCCGTCGGGGCCGGCGAGGCATCCCAGCGGAACGTTGTCGCCACGGCTCTGCTTTGCGTAAAGCCCCAGCGCGATGGAGGTTTCCCAGAATAGGGGGGTGTAGAATCTGGCGTCGAGCGTTTCGGTATGGTAGCTAAAGTCGCCACCGAAAAAGATTTCTTCGAAGCTTGCGTAGTAACCGTTGGTGGGCCAGTTATCGTTGTCCTTTTTGTCGAGAACAAAAAGGTAGCCACCGCCCAGATAAAATCCGTCTTGGTAATTTTTGGGAATGTCATCGCCGAGTTCGTTGTTGCGGGCTTCGCCTTCTAATACAACGCCGTAGCGCAGTGGAATGTTGTTCGGAATGCCGAAGTTCATTTCGAATGGTATGCGGCTGTAAATAAAGGTGCTCTTGTATTCGTCAACCGGTTCAAAATCTCCGCGGGCGCCGCGTTCAAATAGCGAGTATTGCCACTTGTTCAAGTTGAGTTTTGCGGGAATGTGCAAGTGGTCGCCGAGTAGCCACAGGTTCGGGGCGTATTGGAATTGGAACTGCCCGCGCGTGGTTCCGCGTGCGATAAAGTCCATCGAAGAAATATTTTCGCCATCTTGGAATGGCCTAAAGAACAAGACGAATACTGCGCCGTATTGGATCTTGGTTTCTTCGGTGTAGGCGCCAAAGGGGAGAATCGAGAATCGCTGGAAGTTGTCTTTAGCTACCGTGTCGCTAGAAACGGCCGTACTGTCTGCGGCCCGAGCGAAAACGGTAAGTGCAAGGCACACGATAATGGTGTAGAACAACTTCATATGGCATAAGTATAGTAAACATTTTTGTTATATTTGGCTAGAATAAACAAAATTGAAGTGAGTTCATATGGCCGAACAGAATAAAGCAGAAAAATTCGTTTTTTACATGTACAAAATGACCAAGTCCTATCCGCCTAACAAAGAGGTGCTGAAGGACATTTCTTTGAGCTTCTACTATGGCGCAAAGATTGGTATTATCGGCCAGAACGGTGCCGGTAAGTCGACTCTCCTCCGCATCATGGCGGGTATCGACAAGGAATTCCAGGGCGAAGCTTGGATTGAACCGGGCCGCACCGCAGGCTATCTGCCGCAGGAACCGCAGCTTGACCCGAACCTGACTGTCAAGGAAAACGTGATGCAGGCTGTCGCTAAGAAGCAGGCAATTCTTGACCGCTTCAACGAAATTTCCATGAAGTTTGCAGAACCCATGGAAGACGACGAGATGAACAAGCTCCTTGACGAACAGGCGAAGCTTCAGGACATCATCGACGCGCAGGACTTGTGGAGCCTCGATCGCAATATCGAAATTGCAATGGATGCTCTCCGCTGCCCGCCGGGTGACTGGCCGGTGACGAACCTCTCCGGCGGTGAAAAGCGTCGCGTGGCTCTTTGCCGCTTGCTCCTTGAAGAACCGGACTTGTTGCTCCTTGACGAACCGACGAACCACTTGGATGCCGAAACGGTTGCTTGGCTTGAACGCCACCTCCGCGAATACAAGGGCTCCGTGATTTTGGTGACCCATGACCGTTACTTCCTCGACAACGTGACGAACTGGATTCTGGAAATTGACCGCGGCCGCGGCATTCCTTGGGAAGGTAATTACGCCCAGTGGCTTGACCAGAAGCTTGAACGCATGAAGAACGAAGAAAAGGGTGAATCTGATCGTCAGAAGCGCCTCGCTCGCGAACAGGAATGGGTGAAGGCTTCTCCGAAGGCTCGCCAGGCCAAGAGTAAGGCCCGTCTTAAAGCTTACGAAGACTTGCTCGCCGAAGATTCTCGCGAACAGATCAAGGTGGCTCAGATTCACATCGCAAACGGCAAGCGCTTGGGCGATATCGTGATTCAGGCGGAGCACCTGCAGAAGGCCTTTGGCGACAAGGTGCTCTTCGATGATTTGAACTTCAGCCTGCCGCGCTCGGGCATCGTGGGCATTATCGGTCCGAACGGTGCCGGTAAGACGACTTTGTTCAAGATGATTACGGGTCAGGAAAAGCCCGATGGCGGTACGCTCAAGATTGGCGAAACCGTTGAAATCATCAGTATGGAACAGGGCCGCGACAGCCTCGATGATTCCAAGACCGTGTGGGAAGAAATTACCGGCGGTAACGACGAAATCATGGTGGGCGACCGCAAGATGAACGGTCGCGCCTACTGCGGACTTTTCAACTTCACCGGTGCTGCCCAGCAGAAGAAACTCACCACGCTTTCTGGCGGTGAACGCAACCGTGTGCTCATGGCCAAGAACTTGCAGAAGCCGGGTAACCTGTTGTTCCTCGACGAACCGACCAACGACCTCGACATCGAAACGTTGCAGGCTTTGGAACAGGCAATCCTCAAGTTCGCAGGCTGCGCCGTGATCATCTCGCATGACCGCTGGTTCCTGGACCGCATCGCAACCCACATCCTCGCTTACGAAGGCGACTCGAAGGTGGTGTGGTTCGAAGGTAACTGGAGCGAATACGAAGCCGACCGCCGCAAGCGTCTCGGCGAAGATGCCGACAATCCGAAGCCGATCAAGTACAAGACTCTCACGAGACAGTAATTACAAAAGGCGGCCATCGAGCCGCCATTTTTATATCTCTTTAAGAGAATCTAAGTTGCATTGGGGAAAGGAAGGTCTTAGGAGGGGCGGAGCCTCTCCTTGTCATAGAACGATTTTCGTTAAGAAAATCGTTCGTATAAAGCATCGCGCTCCACTGGCGTGAGCCCTTCGTTTGTAATCAAGGACTTCATGCGCTCGGGGCTCATGCCCACGGGAACCGTGGCGCCGGCGGCGTGCGTAATCTTCTCTTCGATAATCGTACCATCCAAATCCGACGCGCCGGCGTGGAGCGCCTTCATCGCGGTCTCGATACCCATTTGAATCCAGTACGCCTTAATGTGCGGGAAGTTGTCGAGGAAAAGTCTTGCAACAGCGACCGTGCGCAAAATGTCTTCTTCGCTGGTAATGTTCGGAACGATTTTATGCAGCGCATTATGTTCCGGGTGGTACACCAGCGGAATGAAGGCAAAAAAGCCCGGAGCTTCGTCCTGCAAGTCGCGCAACATCTTCATGTGGGCGATACGGTCTTCAATCTTTTCGATATGCCCAAAGAGCATGGTCGCATTCGTCGGAATTCCAATCTTGTGGGCTGCGCGGTGAACGTCGAGCCATTCTTCGCCGGTTTCCTTGCCCGGGCAAATCTGGTCGCGAACATCCTGCACCAGAATTTCGGCACCGCCACCGGGCAGAGCGTCAAGGCCAGCCTCTTTCAGCGTGCTCATAATCTGTAACGGCGTCTGTCCCGAGATTTTGGCGAAGTGGCAAATTTCCACGGCGGTGAACGCCTTCAGGTTCACCTTCGGAAATTCCACGCGCAGCTTGCGCAACATTTCGATGTAGTAATCGAACGGATGGTCCGGATGCAGACCGCCAACAATGTGCAATTCGCGGGCGCCGCCTGCAATGGCTTCTGCAGCCTTGTTTCGAATGGTGTCGTAGTCCCAGTCGTAGGCGGTGGGGCTATCCTTCTTGATTTTCGAAAACGCGCAGAACTTGCAGTGCAATACGCACACGTTGGTGTAGTTAATTTGGCGGTTATTTACCCAATACACGGACTTGCCGTGCCTGCGTTCCTTTTCGGCATTCGCACGGGCACAGAGTTCGTCGAGGGGGGCGTTTAAAAATAGGTCTAAAGCTTCAGCTTCGGTTAGACGAGCCATGTTACATTTCGGGGATGTCTATGTTATAGCTTGCTTTGTGGCCGGCTTCGTCAACAATCTTGATGGTGATGGATCCTTCTTCAGGAATCTGTGCGCCTTCGATGACGATTTCACGAGGCTCGGAATCGTATTCGGCTGCAACCCACTTTTTGCCGACCATCACTGTGATGGCGTTCCCGTCAGGAATGCCGTCGTACTTGAACAGTACCGGAATCTTGAGGGCGGGCTGATGCACGCCGCTAATCATCATGTCAGACCAGTAGGGGAATCCGAGAGTCGGAGCTTCAGTATTTTCGATATTGGCGATATCGCGAATTTCGTTCGTGGTGGCGCAGCGGTTCTTGCCCTTGGTCTGCTTGCTGAAGATAAACCAGTTACGGGTGGTTTCACCCAGCCAGTAAAGCGGTTGATTGTTTTCGGGATTGTCAATGCAAACGGTCCAGTTGCCGAGTTGCATACCCTTGGGGTGGAATTCAAAGAAATCCAGGCTGTCGGTATGCGTGCGGGTGACGGCGAGAATTTGCTTGGTGGTGTCGCGACCGGTGGGGATGCCTGTGATTTTCTGCGTGATACCCACGTTACCAATCTTGGTAGACCAGTTGACACTTCTTTGGTATTGGTTGAATGCGTATATTTCGATGGTCTCGTCTGCGGCTCTGCCGTCGCCTGTAATGCTTGCGTCGGCGGAGTAGTGAATGCTTGTCATTTCGGGATAAATTTCAAGGAGGCGGCCGATCGTAATCGGAGCCGGCTTGAAGGCTTTACACATATCTTCTTCAATCACCTTGTCACCGGTCATGGCGGTGAACTTCATTCCGTTCTTGCAACGGAACAAATCGAGCATCGGTCGCTTCAAGAAAGTAAACAGCGGGGTGGTCTGGTTCTTGAACAATTGCATGGGCCTGTCGCTCTTGCAACGGGGATGGAAGGTGAACTTCTTGCTGACCTTGTTGCCGCTAAAGTCTTCCGCTTCGATGGTGTAGGTCGAAAGGGGGGCGAGCTTGGCGTTAATAAAGTGCCAGTCACCGGCAGTGTCGGCTTCTTCGGCCCATAGCAGCTGGTCGCGAATGAGGGACATCTTGCTGTAGCGCAGGGTGTCGAGAATTTCTTCAAAAATCTTTTCGTCGTAGCGCCAAACGGTGAGTCGGCGTACCGACATGGGATTATCCTTGGGCTCGCGGCTGTAGTCTGCAATCTTTACGGCCATGCTCAAGTTGAATTCGTTTTTCACAGGCGTCTCGACGCAACCCTTGTTCAGGGCTTCGGGGTTTGTTATAGCCATATGGTTGCCCTGCCAAACGGCGACTCCAAAAAATTGCGGAGCGATGGTGTCGGTAATGACGACGCCGGCTTGGACGGGGTTAATGATGCGGTCGTTGTCGAGACGGACTTCCAAATGCAAGTGCGGATTTCCGATACCGGTGCTACCCGAGAAGGTCAACGTGTCGCCCTTCTTGTAGCTTGCGTTAGTCTTGATGGTGACATCGTTCTTTTTGGAGGAATACTGTTTCTTGATTACCTGTTCGTCAAGCTTGCCGAAGCTGCTCTGGTGCGCGAAAGCCCAGGTCTTTCCGCTGTTGCCCTTGAAGAGCATCAGTTTTCCGTAGTGGAACGGAGATACCCTAAGTTCTACAACCTTGCCGTCTTCGGGAGCGTAAATGGGCCAGCCTTCTTCCATTTGGGTGGAGTAGTCGAAACCGGCGTGGTAACGGGTTCCACGGTTCTCGCCAAAACTGGATGTCAGGTAGGCATCGCGTTCAAAGGGGCGGTACGTTGGCGCTTCAGGCTTGAGAACCTTCTTTTGCTGCATGCCATCGGCATTGTCGATACCGCTTGCGCCGAAATTGTCGTTAGATACTTTTGCACCTGCTTGTGCATTGACGCAGTCTTCGTAGGCGAAAGCGTCCATGGTCTTTTCGTTGCATTCGGTGGCAAATGCGGTGGGCATCATGGCGAAACTGGCCATTGTACCCAAGAACATTCCCTTGCGGGTGATTTTAGCGAGTTTGTTCAAGATTGTAGTATCCATGCCACAAAAATACAAAATTATTACAAACTAGCGAAAGAGGTCTGCGGTTTTGCAGGTTTTATGTGATATAAAAAAGAACCGTTTGCTTTTGCAAACGGTTCTTACCTAGTGGAGCTAAGGAGAGTCGAACTCCTGACCTCCTGCATGCCATGCAGGCGCTCTACCAACTGAGCTATAACCCCGAGGGCTGGCCCAAATATAGAAGAAGTATTTTGAATTGTCAAGGGTGGTTGGTGAAAAAAAATCAATTTTTTTACTGGTTGGACTTTGGCAACAAAAAAGCCCCTGCGACAGGGGCTAAATGCTAATGACAATAATTGCTTGTTAGGCTTTTTCAATCGTCACGGATTCGATGATCACGTCTTCGTACGGGGCGTCGCGGCGGTCGGTCTTGACGCCAGCGATTTCGTCCAGGACTTCGAAGCCTTCATAGAGCTGGCCGAATACGGAGTAGCCGTCAGCGGGGCCGGGACCAACCTGGTCGTGGTCCAAGAAATGCACATTGTCGCCGTGGACAATGAAGAACTGGCTACCGATGGAGTTCGGCATGGCGGTCTTTGCCCAGCTCAAGGCGCCGCGCATGTGGGTGAGGCGCGGGTCGTACTTGTCACCGATGGTGGTGTGGGGACCCTTGGCGGAATGGCCGCCGGTGCCGTTACGGTTGGTAAAGTCGCCACCCTGGATCATGAAGTCCTTGATAATGCGGTGGAAGGGGGCTCCGTCGTACTTGCCCTGCTTTGCAAGTTCAATGAAGTTCGTTGCGCATTCGCCCACGATTTCTTCAAAAAGGCGGAGCTTCATCGTGCCGTGGTTTGTCTTCATGATGGCGATGGTTTCGCCTGCTTCGGGTTTGGCCAACTGATTGAACATAAAATCTCCTATTAATGTCCCGGCAAGGCTTTGCCGGGGTTTGATGTTTCTTTTATTATATATACAAAAAATTGGGGTCTATTTCCGTATTTTAAGGTGAAAAATCATAAAAAATGCTACATTCAGGAGTGAAAACTAAGGCTAGGCTGAAAACCTGTATCTGAACCTGATACCTATATGAAAGACAACAGTAAAAAAATCAGAGAGCTCCTGTCTGCCCAGGCAATGGAATTCGCTCTCGACGAAATGGCAGCAAAGCTTGCCAAGATGCATCCCACCGCAGACGATGTGGTGGTGCTCGGTATGGCAAGCCGCGGAATCCCTCTCGCAAAAAAAATCTGCGAGCGTTTAAGTCAGAAGTTTAACAAGACTGTCCCCATGGGAAGCCTCGACGCCACTTTCTACCGTGACGACTTCCATTACCGCACCCATATGGGCTCCAGTGAAATGCGCATTACCGAAATGCCCGCTTCGGTGGAAGGTAAAACGGTGATTCTGGTGGACGATGTGCTCTATACGGGCCGCTCGGTTCGTGCGGCCATGCAGGCAATTCTCGATCTCGGACGCCCGGCGGCAATTCGCCTTTGCGTTCTGGTGGACCGCGGTCATCGCGAACTTCCCATTGCACCCGACTGCGTAGGACTTACGGTGGAAACCGCACAGGACCAGGAAGTCCGCGTGCAAATTGAACCGATTGACAAGGAAAATTCCGTTTATCTCGTAGAGGTGGAGGCCTAAGATGGGTGCATTACAGATCAAGCATTTGTTCGGACTTCAGGGTGTGTCCAAGCAGGACATTCGCACTATTTTGGATAATGCCAAACAATTCCGTGAAATTTTGGAACGCCCCATCAAGAAGGTTCCGTCCCTTCGCGGCCTTACGGTGGTGAACCTGTTCTTCGAAAACAGTACCCGTACCCGCACTAGTTTCGAACTCGCCGAAAAGCGCCTTTCCGCCGATACGGTTAACTTTGCGAGTTCCAATTCCAGCGTCAAGAAGGGTGAAACCCTGGTGGATACGCTCCGCAACATCGAATCCATGAAGATCGATATCGTGGTGGTCCGCCACAAGGGGACTGGCGTTCCCAAGTTCCTGGCCGAACACAGTAATGCAATCATCGTGAATGCAGGCGATGGCGCCCACGAACATCCTACCCAGGCGCTCCTTGATATGCTCACGGTCGAAGAAAAGCTTGGAACCCTTGAAGGCAAAAAGGTGGCAATCGTAGGCGATATCCGCCACAGCCGTGTAGCTCGCAGTAACATTTGGGGCATGACCACGATGGGTGCCCATGTAACCCTTTGCGGACCCAGCACCCTGGTACCCCGCAATACGGAGCTTCTGCAGTACAAGGAACTCGCTGGCAGCGTCTCTTGGGAAACCGATGTGAACAAGGCGGTGCAGGATGCTGATGCGGTAATCGCTCTTCGTTTGCAAAAGGAACGTATGGATGATGCCCTTCTTCCCAGCATGCGCGAATACCGTAACTTCTTCGGTATTACCGAACAGGTTCTGGAATCGGCCAAGGACAAGGTGCTGATTATGCATCCGGGTCCCATTAACCGAGGTGTAGAACTGGATAGTGAAATTGCAGACGGTGAACATTCCGTCATCTTGAATCAGGTAACCAACGGGGTTGCCGTTCGTATGGCTGTACTCTTCCTTTTGGCTGGAGGTCGCAATGAAAACGCTTAATAGCGCAAAAGGCGCATCGCGCGTTCTTAAGAATTTGAAGCTCTGGAACAAGGGCGAAGAATTTGTTAGCACCGATATTCGCATCGATGCCGAAGGGAAGCTTGTTTCTAAGGAAGAAAAAGATTTCAAGCCTGATCAGGAAATTGACTGTAACGGGGCCCTGGTTCTTCCGGCCTTGTTCGGTCTTGGCCTCGATTTTATGGAACCGCTCCGAGATGATGTTTATACCTTCAAGAACGGTCTTGATGCCATGCGTCGTGGCGGCTTCTATGGCGGTCTCTACGAAAGTGCCGCAAACCCTATTGACGATGCCGACAAAATGGTGGCGATGAAGTTGCGCTTTGGCAATTGCAGCAAGAACGACGGTATGGATATCAAGTTCTTGGGTGCCTACAGCAAGGGCTTTGGCTCTGATAGCCTCGCCGAAATGCTGGACCTGGCCGATGCTGGAGCAGTGGGCTTCGGTGACGGTGGCGCTTCTATACCTCATAGCAGGTTCCTTCGCCTTGCCATGGAATATGGCAAAATGACGGGTAAGCGTTTCTTCTTCCAGCCCATGGATAAGACTCTGCGCCATAGTGGTTGCGTTCACGAGGGTGCCTATTCCGACATGCTTGGCATGAAGGGTATTCCTCGCATTGCAGAAACCATTGCCGCTTACACTGTGCTTGAAACGGCCCGCTTCTTGCAGGTGCCGGTACACTTTAAGCAGGTTACCTGTGGCGAAACGTTAGATCTTATCCGTAACGCACGTAAACAGGGTATCGACGTTACTTGCGATGTGGGACTTTACCACCTGCTGCTGGATGATTCTAGCCTTGAAACATTGGACTCTGCGTTCCACTTGATTCCGCCTCTCCGTTCCGCTGACGATAGCGAAGCCTTGTGGAAAGGTCTGGAAGATGGTACGGTGACTGCGATTAGCATGAACCATACGCCGGTGCTTCGTCAGGATACCGAAGTGAATTTTGAAGATTCTGTTCCGGGAGCTCTTTCCCTTGAAATCGCCCTGCCTGCGATTTGGAAGAAGCTGAGTGCCCGTGTCGGTGTCGTTCGCGCTTTGGAATTGCTGGCTTTTGCTCCTGCCCGCTTGGTTGGTGCCCGTCTGCCCGAAAACTTCGAGAATTTCGTCGTAATCGATCCGGACAAGCCGAGCAAGGTGACCGAGAAGGTCTTTGCGGGGCATGTCTGTAATTCTCCGTTCTTGGGCAAGGAACTTCCTTCCAGCGTCCTGGGAACTTACATCAACGGAGTCTGGACTGAGTAATCATGATTGACCCGCTTCAAATAGTTTGGTTTGCCTTTGTCATATGCTTGTGCATAGCGCTGTTGGTGCTGTTGGAAGTCCATCGCATCAATGACCGCCGTGAAAACGAGGAAATGTTTGGTACCCAAGCTTTTGATGATAGGGTCGCAGAACTCGGTTTTTCTCCTAAAGAAAAAAGGACTTTGGACAAAATAATTAGAACGTCATCCTTTGAAAACAAAGATGCCATTTTGAATTCGTCAGGGCTCTTTGAACAAGCGGTAGCAGCGTTCTACTATGTTCGCGATGTATTCGATGTCCGTGATGAAACTCTTGCTGCAGTGGAAGCTCTCCGCCACAAGATGAATTTTACGGCATCGAATCCTTTGTCTGAAGTTTATTCTACCAGACAGTTTAATGTGGGAGACCGCATTGACTTGATTCCTGAAAACGGAACGTTGATTAAGCGCTCCGATATCGTGTGGCGAACCGAAAAGGAATGGGCTATTTCTTACGATGGTAGTGATGGTCCGGCCACTTCGCTGGTGGGGCGCTCCATTCGAATCCGATGGACCCGACCCGATGACGCTATCTATTCTACGACCATTCCTGTTCGACGTGTGGATGAAACCAATAATCTTGTCCTGATACATTCCTCTTCTTTGGATAAGCGCCAGTTGCGTCGTTGGGTTCGTGAACAGGTGGCGTTCCCCGTGACGGCCGTTTTTGAAAACGGAAACACCGTTGGAGGAACCCTTCTGGACCTTTCTGCAGGCGGTATCATGATTGGATTGCCCCAGGAATGCTATCCGGGGCAGCATTTGCGTATCCAGTTTGAGCTTCCCAGCTTTGGCGACGAAGACGTGGAAATTGAGATTTTGCGCAATTTAGGGCAAAAAAACAAGGATTTTCCCAACTACTATTGCCTTACAGCTTCTTTCCGTGGAACCTTCGGTTGGACCCAGGAAAGAGTGCTTCAGTACCTGTTTGAACTGAGTAAGTCAAAAAAACAGGCAAAAAAGTGGACTAAACAGGCCTAAGTAGTTCATTTTCAATGACTTAGATTGATTTTTCGCTTGACATTCTGCTTTTATAAAGGTAGAATTAGTAAGGAAATGTTTTACAATCGGAGTTAACTTTGGCTTTAGGATTGATTTCTAAAATCCGTGGCTTGCGCGAGACAGTTGGCATTGATGTTGGCCATTACAGCATCAAGTATGTCAAGGTCTTGCATGGCGCGAGCGGAAACAAGATTGTTTTAGACGCCGACTTGGAACGGGTGCCTGATGGATGTATCGTCAATGGCGAAATTCAGGTGCGTGAAGGGGATGCTCCCACCGATAAGGACGGCAAACGCGAAAAGGATGGGGCTGAACTGCTCGCCGAGGCTATGGCGAAGCTGCTGATTCGTCACCCCATCGACGATTCCTGCGATATTGTTGCATCGGTAAACTGCGGTGCTGGCGCCGGTGGTGTTCTGGTGGACCGTGTGTCTGTCAAGGTGCCGAAAAACGGAAATGAAGCGGCCATTATTCTTCAGACTGCCCAGTCCCGTCCGCCCTTCGATGACCAGGACAACGTGATTGACTACGAGATCTATTCCCGTGAAAACGAAGACGTCAAGGTGAACGTGGTGGCTGCAAAGAGTGCTCTGTTGGACTCCTGGGCTCAGTTCTTCAATCGACGCGGGCTCAAACTATCGGCGCTGGATGTCGATATTTTCGGCATGCTGAATGCTTATGTGGCAACGGTCGAAGATACTGAAAAAGAAAAGACTGTTGCAATCTTCAATATTGGCGAAAAGAAGATGAGCGTGGCCTTCGTGCAGGACGGCCAGTTCCATTCCATGCGTGCCATGGCCGGTGGTTCCTTGGATATGGTGGTCAGCAAGACCTGCATGAACCTTGGCATTGATTCCGAAAAGTGCCACGAAATTTTGAGCAAGGGAGATCTGTCTGTGGTAGACGGATTCTCCGAAGCTGAAGTCGAAGCAGCGCTCCGACTGGCATACGAGGACCTGATGGCGCAGATCGATATCGGTATCCGCTACTTCTCGTCTTCGGAAGATTCCAAACCCCTCGACAAAATTTTGTTGGGTGGAGGTGGAGCCGCCGCCCCTGGTCTGAGGGAATTTATCGCAGAACACTCCGGTATCGAGACTGACACGGTGAATCCGTTCAGGCTTGTGCCCTGTGATTCCAAGGTGTTTGGCGAGGGTGGTCTCTCGATTGCTCTCTCCAATATTTACGCCCCTGCGTTGGGCTTGGCAATGAGGAAGTTCTAATGGCGTCTACGAAAAAAGAAACCACAAGAAATGCCTTGGCCATTTCCATTAACCTGCTTCCGCCGGAATTCCGCAAGAAGCAGAAGGACTTTTCATGGGTAACGGACCGTCGCATTATTTGGCCGACTGTTGCATTGCTCGTTGCAATCGTTGCCGTGGTCATGTTGCAAGGCTATGTCAGCGATACCGTTAACGACTTGAGCCAAGAACTGAACCGTGTTCAGGAAGAAGTGGAACGTGAACGTCCGCTGCTTTCCAAGATTAGCGACCTGGAACAGAAGCAGGGCGTTGTCAATACAAAGATCAATGCCCTCAAGTCCATTCAGGTGAGCAAGAAACGCTGGGTTATTTTGTTCGAAAACATCTCGTCGGTGCTTCCGCCTAATATGTGGATTACCAGCATCAACCAGATGGGTGAATTCGATCTTGAAATGCGCGGTGTCACCTACGACTTCTCGGAAGTAGCCGAATACATGGTGAAGCTCGAAAAGCAGGTGAGTATCCAATCGGTTTCGCTGGTGACCATCTCTACTGCAAAGGTGGATGGAAAAGAAGCCTATAATTTCACCATCAAGATAGTTCTCAAGCGAGATCTTGGGGAGGGTGATAATGGGTAAGATAGATCTAAAAGACAAACGAAACGTCTATGCCATAGTCGTGTGCCTCCTGATTATGGTTGCAGCCCATCTAGTGTATAACTATGTATGGGATCCGTTTACGTATCAGCGTGAATCTCTGGAACGTGATCTTCAGTCGGCTCAGGCAGAACTGGACAAGATCAACGCCAAGAAGCATCGCGTGGCTGAACTCGAAATGCAATTGGCCCAGGCCGAAAAGGATTTCGAAAAGTTGAAGGAAATGTTCCCCGAAGAAGAAAAGGTGCCGCTGCGCTTGCAGGACCTTTACGCGGTGATTCGTAGCTCCATGGTGCAGATTCAGAAGTTCAATCCTGAAGGCCGCGCTGAAAAGGAACACTACATCGAAAACCGTTATTCGATTGCCGTCAATTCGGGCTACCACATGCTGGGTTACCTGTTTGCAGAAATTGCGAACTTCAATTACCCGACTGCCATTACGAACCTTCGCTTGAACCGTTATTCGGGTATCAAGGCCGAAGTGGAAAAGTCTGAAACTCATGGCTGGACTCCGATTACCATGTCGGTGACCTTCAACCTGACTACATACACGTCTAAGAAGGTAGGCAAATGATGAAAATGAAGATTCTTCTTTTGTTGCTTGCCTTTACGGCTTTTGCTAGTGCCGCCCAGATCAAGGATGTGCGTTTCGATTGCAATGCAAAGGGTTGCCAGGTGGTGTTTGCCTTTGCATCTGACAAGAACTTGCCCACCTTCTTCCAGAAGTACGATGCCGCTTCCAAGAAGTTGACGGTAGGCTTCTCTGAAACGACTTTTGCTCTTGGCGAAGGTGATTACGACATCGATGCCAATTCCAAGTTTGTCAAGTCCATGAAGGTGTTCAAGGATGCGTACAAGGGTACGGCGTTCTTGAAGATTGAAATGGCTGTGGGCGCATCGATTGCTTCGGATAAAAACGAAATTGCCTTGGACAAGTCCAACTTCTTGATTAAACTCAAGAATAAGGGCGGAAAGTCTTGGACCCTTTCTAAGCTTTTTGCTGAACGCAAGAAGGCTGCCGAAAAGCAGGCTGCTCTTGACAAGAAGGCTGCCGCCAAGGCCGCCCTCGAAGAAAAGAAACGTTTGGCTGAAGAAAAGAAGGCTGCCGACAAGCGTGCTCTTGAAGAAAAGAAAGCTGCTGAAAAGCAGGCTGCTCTCGACAAGAAGGCTGCCGCCAAGGCCGCCGCTGAAGAGAAAAAGGCTGCCGAAAAAGCTGCTGCCGAAGAAAAGAAGCGCTTAGCTGCCGAAAAGAAGGAAGCGGAACGCCGCGCTCTTGAAGAGAAGAAGGCTGCCGAAAAGGCCGCTCTCGAAGAAAAGAAGCGCTTGGCCGAAGAAAAGAAGGCTGCCGAAAAGGCTGCCCGTGAAGCTGAAAAACTCATGGCCGAACAGCAAAAGCAGATTGACAAGGCCATTCTCGAAGGCGGTGCTATTTCTGCCCTGCTTCCGAAGCTGAAGGAAATGACGGTTCTCATCGGTTCCGGTATGGAACAGTTCCGCCTTGTGGCTGAAGAACCCATTGAAATTCAGAACGTTTCTACGATTGACAAGAATTACACCCTGACTGTTGGCCTTGCCGGTCCGCAAAAGTCACCCATTTTCAGGATTGGTGCCGGATCTCTGGTGAAGTCCGTGACTTGGGGTGCAAACGGTCTTAAGGTCCAGCTGAAGGGCGCTGTCCAGCCGGTTATCTTGGTGCAGGATGGCGTGCTTGTGTTGCAGATTGCCGAAAAGGGAATCAATAGGGATGGCTTTGTCTTCTGGTCTGCACAGCCCAAGGGAATCTTTGTGCGTGATTGGATGAAGGCTGTTGACGAAAAGCCTAACTTCGATGCCTTTGTGAAGAATCTCGACAAGGGCAGCAAGAAGATTATTTCGGGTTCCCAGACATTCCATCTGCGTCCGGTTGTTCGCGAACTGATTGTGGTTGCCGACGAAACTGAATTCTATGCAGCCCCCAATGAAAACTCCCAGGTGATGCAGCGCCTTGTGTTTGGCGACCGTCTGGTGAGCCTCGATATGAAGGGTCTGTATCGCAAAGTCCAGTACGGTAACAGGGTGGGCTATGTGGACCGCCGCGCCGTCGGTTTCTTTGACGAACTTTCCTCTGTGCAAGAAGAACGCCTGAAACAAGTTGACAAGGAACGTGGTACGAATCTCACGACAAACACCGCGCAGATTGGTAGCCAGCTTGATGGTCTTTATGAAGACCGCGTGACTTATAGTTCCTTTGGCCGTCGCGACCCGTTTGTCGAAGTGGATGGCCTTGTGGAAGAAGGCATCAATATTGACCAGGTTGAACTGGTGGGTATCATTTGGGAATCGGATGTGCCGGTAGCTATTCTTGTTGAATCCAAGAATCCGTCTATTTCGTACACCGTTAAAGAAGGCGACAAGATTCTCAACGGTAAAGTTTTAAAAATCACACAAACTGACGTACTCTTCCTGATTCAGGAATTCGGGGTGAGCCGTCGCTACTCCATGGGTCTTCCCGATAAACTTGGGGGTCAAAAGTGAAAAATATGACAAAAATCCTTACTATTCTTCTCTTGGTGGTGGGTCTCACTACTGCATGGAGTGCTCCTGCTGAAGGTTCTGTATCGACTCCGAATAAGAAGTTGTACGATTTCAGCTTTGTTGACATGAACTTCGAAGCGGTGTTCAGCTCTGTTTCTGTAATTGCCGGTGTGGACATTATTCTTGCTCCCGAAGTCAAGGGTAAGACGAGCCTCAAGGTGACAAAGAAAACATGGCAAGAAACTCTTGACATTATTTGTAGCATGAACGACTTGACTTGGATTATCGAAGACAAGTATATCTTGATCCAGCGTTCCGCTACATACCAGGCTAAACAGAAGAAGATTGCTGACGAAGAAGCCCAGGCAGAACAGAATGCTCCGCTTGTCCGTAAGAACTTCCAGGTGCACCATGCCAAGGCCGAAGAACTGGTGAAGGTGCTGGAAAGCATGAAGTCTAACCGTGGCCGCATTACGACGGTGGAACGTACGAACTCCATTATCGTGTACGATACCGACGGCAAGATCGAACAGATGGAAAAAGCATTGACCGAGCTCGATGTCGAAACCCTTCAGATCATGATTACCGCAAAGCTCGTGGTCGTGAACAGCGAACGCGCCCGCGAACTGGGTGTGGACTGGACTGCAAGAATGGGTACCACGGCTTTGACTCCGGGTACAGTTACGACTCCGCAGGGTAGCGGTTCTGGCGATACTCGTACCAGTGCAGCTATTCATTCCTTGCCCAACGGCGGTGCTTCTCCGGCTGTTGGCAATGCAACGACTGCAATTACTGCAAGCTTGCTGGACAACAACCTGCAGATTGCAATTTCCAACATCATGGGTGACGCTTCTACCGAAGTGCTTGCTAGCCCCCAGGTTTCGACCCTCGACAACACTGAAGCCCAGGTGTTCATGGGTGACAAGGTGTCTATCCGCGTGATTGACGATAGCGGTGAATCTTCGACGCAGCTCGTGGAAACCGGTATCAAGCTGACGGTGACTCCGCACGTTTCTGGCGACAACCGCATCTTGCTTGACCTGCACCCCGAAAACAACTCTTATGGCTATGACGAAAAGGGCCAGGTGGTGATCAGTACCCAGGAAGCCAAGACCAAGGTCGTGGTGGCTGATGGCGAAACGGTGGTGATCGGTGGTTTGACCCGTAACGAAAATACCGAAAGTGAATCCGGTATTCCGTTCCTGAAGGATATCCCGCTGCTGGGTAATCTCTTCAAGTACAGCCGTAAGGCTGTCACCAAGCGTGACCTGATTATCTTCGTGACCCCGCGCATTATCCGCAACTATGTGGGCTCCGTGGAACTTTCTGAAGCCTCCGATACCATGGAAGGTGCTCCGCAGGCCCAGAAGGTGGAACGCACTCCGGCTGCAGAACCCGGTGACGATGAAACCCCGATTGTGGAACCCAAGCCGAAGCAGGAACCTGCCCAGGAAAAGCCTGCTGAAAAGGCTTCTTCCGAAAAGGCTTCCGCTCCGGCACCTGCCGCTCCGGCTCCTGCTGAAGAAGAGGAAGAAGGCTGGAACTAATTTAAGTCTTGCATAAAAGAAATTTTCCCAGAGCGATGGTTGCTTCGGGGATTTTTTATTAGAACTTAAAAACTTGTTGAAGGATCAACTAAGCTTTACTAGCTACCTTACCACGAGTGCGGCGAGGGCCAGTTCCTGACTGGTAACTGTCCAGCTGCTGCTCTTGAATTCGTAATTGAGGTCGGCGAGACGGCGGATGACGCGGCAGAGGAGCGGTTTGCCCCAGCGGCGGCAACATTCGGCAGCGTTGCCTTGCTTGCAGAACATGAAGTAGTTCTTGCCTAGAGCCTGGGCGGCGTCTTCGGCGCTCATCTTCTTGGCGGTAAGCGACATGAAGTTGAGCAGGTCTACGGCGTGACCGTAGAGGGCGTTTACGATGCGGATGGCGTCGTTGTCCTTGTTGCCGTAAAGGATTTCGTGCAATTTGCGGGTGTAACCTACGGCGTCACGCATTCCAAAATAGTTCAGAATCTCGTAAGGCGGGATTTCGCGGCGGGGCGTAATCATGGTCTTCACGAGATCGAAGGTGATTTTGGTGCAGTCGGGATCGTAGATTAGAGCTTTTTCCAGTTCTTCGCAAACGAGCTTGGTGTTGGTACCTAAAGCATCTGCCAGGTACTGGCTGGCGGCGGGCTCGATCGGCTTTCCGAAGTGGGCGGGTACGTTCGATGCAATCCATTCTTGCATCTTGTACTGCTTGGGTTCTTCGTACTTTTCGATTTTACCGACCTTTTGCAGAATCTTGTAGAGTTCCGAATTGGCACGGAGCTCATCAAAATCCAGCAGCAACTTGCAGTCGGGAGCATCCTTGAGCCAGCGGGCGAGGGCTTTTGATTCTTCGGCCTTCATGGCATCGGCATTGCGGACGACCACCGCCTGTTCCGGCGCAAACATGGAAACGGCGCCGCAGCTTTCCATAATGAGCCCGGCAACCGATGGAATGTTTGTGTCGGAAGCATACACGATCTGCTTAGAAAGCGGATCGTTCTTGCGGTCTCCAAGGGCATCGGTCAGGAACTTGTCTGTCTGCTTGTCCTTGGAGAACTGGTCTTTGCCGATGAGGGCGAGAATCATAGTTTACTTGAAGTCGACGATTTCGAAACGGTTCTTGCCCTTGGGGGTCACGACTTCGACGATTTCACCCTTCTTCTTGCCCATGAATGCGGAACCCATGGGGCTCTTGAAGCTGATTTTGCCGTTCATCGGATCAACGCCTTCGGGGCTCACCAACTGGTATACCACTTCCTTTTTGGTGGCAAGGTTCTTAGCGGTAACAGTGGCGCCGAAACGGACGGTGTCAGAGTTTGCGTCAAATTCAACGATGATTGCATTCGAAATCTGGTCTTCCAGCTTGGGGAGTTCCAGGTCAATATGAGCCAGCATTTCCTTGGCGGCGTGGTATTCTGCGTTTTCGCTCAGGTCGCCTTGCTTGCGGGCTTCTTCCATTTCATCTACAACACGGGGACGTTCGACCTTCTTGAGGAAGGTGTAACGTTCAACCATTTTATCGTAAGTTTCTTTAGTACAGGGTGTTTTAGCCATGCCTTTAAATTAGAATTTTTTTTGCGGGGCGGAACCAGGGGGTATTCATCATAGTTGCTTTTTTTCTATAATTTAGGACGTAGAAAACAATAGGAGATTCTATGTACACTGTATTGGAAAAAGGCGGCGTTTGTTCCCCGAAGGGATTCACCGCATCTGGTATTTGTGCAGGCATTAAGGCCAGCGGTAACGCTGACATGGCTCTTTTGAAGAGTGAAAAGGCTGCACGTTGCTTTGCCGTGTTTACAACGAACAAGGTGAAGGCTGCTCCGGTGCTTTATGACAAAGCTGCTCTTGAACATGCCCACTTTGCTTCTGCTGTTGTGGTGAACAGCGGTAACGCAAACGCCTGTACCGGCGAACAGGGCCTGCGCGATGCAGAACGCATGGCTGTCCTTACCGAAGAAGCTTTGAAGCTTACTCCGAAGAGCGTGCTCGTTTGCAGCACCGGTGTGATTGGCCACCTGATGCCGATGGACAAGATTGAAGCCGGTATCCCGAAGCTTGTCGAAAAGCTCCACGCCGACGCTTCCGAAGAATTTGGCCGCGCC
This sequence comes from Fibrobacter sp., assembly GCA_045221475.1. Classification (GTDB taxonomy): domain Bacteria; phylum Fibrobacterota; class Fibrobacteria; order Fibrobacterales; family Fibrobacteraceae; genus Fibrobacter. The sequence continues at coordinate 27,464 of JBGUWV010000079.1, read as the reverse complement.
ATTCTGACGACTGACCTTGCGCTCAAGAGCCATGCCGTTGAAATCCAGACTGAAAAGGGTGTGGTGACCATCGGTGGCGCATGCAAGGGTTCGGGCATGATTCACCCGAACATGGCCACGATGCTTGCCTTTATTACTACAGACCTTGCTTTGCCGATCGATTTCTTTGCTGAATTCCGCGCCGATATCGCTGATTCTTTCAATGCGATTACGGTTGATGGCGACACCAGCACGAACGACACTTGCATTCTCTTGGCTAACGGCATGAGCGGAATCAAGTACGAAGACTTGACTCTCTCTGAACAGGGCGAATTCCGCGCAGCACTCATGCTCGTGATGAAGGAACTTGCCAAGGATATCGTTCGCGACGGCGAAGGTGCTACCAAGCTGATTGAACTTTGCATCGAAAAGGCCGAAAGCCACGAAGAGGCTTTGCGCATGGCCCGCTTCATTGGTACGTCTAACTTGGCCAAGTGCGCTATGTTCGGCGAAGACCCGAACTGGGGCCGTATCCTCAGCAGTGCTGGTTCGAGCGGCTGCAACATGATCGCCGAACAGACGGACCTTTTCTTTGGCGACGTGCAGGTGCTTTCTAATGGCCGCCCGGTGCAGCTCGACGAAGAACAGACCAAGGCTCTGCGTGCGGTAGTCCGCCAGCGTGAATACAAAGTAACGCTCGTTCTTAACATCGGGCACGCTAGCGCTAGCGCATTCACTTGCGACTTGAGCTACGACTACGTTAAGATCAACGCCGAGTATACGACGTAGTTTTTGTTTTCTAGCGTGAACAACATTTAGTAGAAAATCCCGCTTTTTGGCGGGATTTTCTTGTATTTTTAGGAAAAACAAGAGGATAAACATGGATAATTTCAACTTTTACAGCCCCACAGAATTCGTATTTGGCATGAACCGCGAAAATGAATGCGGTGAACTCGTTAAAAAGTATGGCGGCACCAAGGTGCTGATCCATTACGGTGGGGGCTCTGCGGTGCGTTCGGGCTTGATTGACCGCGTGAAGGCATCGCTCGATGCGGCTGAAATTGCCCATGTGGAACTCGGTGGCGTGAAGCCGAATCCGCGCGATACGCTCATTTACAAGGGCATCGAGATGGTGCGCGCCAATGGGGTAGACTTTATTTTGGCCGTCGGTGGCGGCTCTACGATTGATAGCTCCAAGGGCATTGCTGTGGGTAGCCTTTATGATGGCGACTTCTGGGATTTTTATGCGAAAAAGTTGCCGGTCACGAAGGCGCTCCCGATTGGCGTGGTGCAGACGATTGCGGCTGCGGGCTCCGAAGGCAGTGGCGCTTCCGTGGTGACTAAAGAAGATGGCATGCTCAAGCGCGATATCGGTAGCGATGTGATTCGCCCGAAGTTTGCAGTGCAGAATCCGGCGCTCCTTTGCACGTTGCCGGCTTACCAGACGGCTTGCGGTATTACCGACATTATTGCCCACATTTTTGAACGCTATTTCACGAATACGCTTGAAGTCGAAACGACCGATCGCCTTTGCGAAGGCCTGCTCTTGGCCATGCTTAAGGAAGGTCCGCGCGCCATTGCCGACCCGACCAATTATCAGGTGCGAGCCAACATCATGTGGGCGGGTACGGTAGCCCACAATGATATTGTGGGCTGCGGGCGCAGTCAGGACTGGAACAGCCATGCCATTGAACATGAACTCTCGGGACTTTACGACTGCGCCCATGGCGCGGGTCTCGCTGTCATTATGCCGGCATGGATGGAATATGTGGTCGACCACAACGTGATGCGCTTTGCCCAGATGGCGACGCGCGTATTCGGCTGCCAGATGAATTTCGAAAATCCGAAGGCGACCGCCCTTGAAGGCATCAAGGCTTTCCGCAAGTTCCTGCATTCTATCGGTATGCCGATTAACTTTGCAGAACTCGGCGCCAAGGAAGAAGATATTCCGAAGCTGGTTGACAAGCTGAATCCGGGTGATGGCTGGGGATTTGTGCCGCTCAAGGCAAAGGACGTCACCGCGATTTACACCATCGCAGCGCATGCCACTCTCGAATAGCCTGCAGTTTGGTTTAGCGTATGAAAGCTTTATTCATCGGCGGTACGGGAACCATCAGCATGGCGATTACGCGCCTTGCGGTGGCTCAGGGTTGGAAACTTTACTTGCTCAATCGCGGGAATCGCCCCGCAGAAGACATCCCTGCAGGTGTCGAAATCATTCAGGCGGATATCTACGACGAAGCAGCCGTTGCAGAAAAAATCAAGGGCATGGAGCTCGATGTAGTCTGCGACTTCATCGTATTTCACCCGAGTGCGCTCGAACGTGATTACCGCCTGTTCAAGGGTAAAACCAAGCAGTTCATGTACATCAGTTCTGCGAGCGCCTACCAGAAGCCGCTTTCAGACTATCGCATTACTGAAGGAACGCCCCTTGCGAATCCGTATTGGGAATATTCCCGCAACAAGATTGCGGGGGAGGAATTCCTAATGCGCAAGTACCGCGAAGAAGGTTTCCCGATTACGATTGTGCGCCCGAGCCATACCTACGATGAACGCCACATTCCACTGGGCGTTCACGGCAAGAACGGTAGTTGGCAAGTTGCAAAGCGTATGCTCGAAGGCAAGCCTGTCATCATTCACGGCGACGGCACGAGCCTTTGGACCATGACTTTCAACACTGATTTTGCCCGCGGCTTTGTGGGCCTGATGGGCAACGTTCACGCCATCGGTGAATCGTTCCAGATTACAAGCGATGAGACTCTCACTTGGAATCAAATTTACAAGGCGGTTGCCGATGCGCTCGGCGTCGAACTCAAGCCGTACTACGTGTCTTCACAGTTCCTTGCGGATGTAAGCGATTACGACTTGCTGGGGAGCCTGATCGGCGACAAGGCAAACTCCGTCGTGTTCGACAATTCCAAGCTGAAGCGCGCTGTGCCCACGTTCCGCACCGAGGTCCGCTTTGACCAGGGGATTCGCCGCACCGTGGAATATGTGCTGGCCCACCTCGAGTTTCAGAAGGCCGACCCCGAATTCGACGCTTGGTGCGACAAGGTCATCGAGACGCTGGAAGCTGCGAAAGCTGCTTTGAGGTGATTTTTTTGATTACATCAACAATTCTTTTTCTATTTTGAAAACGACTTGTTTTATTTTGTAAGAAACATCATATTTGTCTTGGGAATTTTGCTCCTTGCTAGTTGTGCAGGGGAGAGTTCGTCTACACCCAAGCCCCGAAATGTTTTATTTAAGAGTGATTATTCCGATGGCTCGACGGAACTTGAAGTTCTTTATAGGAACGAAGCCCGCGTAAGCCTGAAATATTTTTATCCGTCGGGAAACATTCATACCGAAATTGATTCATTCGGGAATTATAGGCAGCATTTTGCGGACGGAAAATTGGCAATGGAGTTTGCCGAAAAAGACGGCAAAAAAATCGGTGACGAAAAAATATACTACTCTACGGGATCGCTCCGCTCGATTCTCAAGTATAAGGACGGTATCTGTTTTCTTCGCGAAGATTTTTATGAAAATGGAACGATGAGTAGTTCCTGTAAAATTGTTCGAGAACCCAAGCGTCATGAAATTTGCCAGACCTTCTACAAGTCCGGAAACAGACGGATGGTCACAGCAGATGATGGTCGTCATACATTCTATCATGAAAGTGGGGCGCTTGAGAAGGAGTCTGTCTATCGTGGTGATACGTTGGTCGAGGAACGCGAAAACTATCCGTCGGGCACCCCCAAACGAATTACAAAATACAACAACCTGGTTCCGAAGGGTTGCCGTTACTGTGCTTTAGAAACGGATGTGTCCTATTATGGCAACGGCAATATGATGGATTCCTGTTATGTCGAAAAGCCTCTCAGTTGGGACGGAAAAACGGATAAGGGGCTGTTTCGTGCTTGTAAGAAATTCTATGAAAATGGCAATGTTAAAAAGTCTCCCGTTTACGAAAATGGTAATTTGTTGGAATCGAAGGAATATTATTCATCGGGTGAGTTGGAAAAATATGTGGCTTACGATGGTATTGGCCCTGAGGGTAATGCCATTGTAGAAATACGGTATCGAAAAGATAAAATGGTGACGGATTCTTGTTTTGTAAGTTTGGGCCGAATGGTCTGTAACCGTTACCGTAACGATGGTTCACCCTCCATTCTTTATGAGGAAAAAGATGGCGTACAGCGTGTTCAGAAATTTCATGCCAATGGAAAAGTAGAATCGTTGACGTATTATGGGGTGGATGGTGAAATTGCTCGGGCTCATTACGATATAAAGGGGGCGCTGAGAGATACTTGCCTTTCGCTTTACCATGAAAAAGACCGATTTGATGTATGCAGTTACTATGAAACTGACGGAACACCTCGTACAATACAGGCGCTAGAAGGCGATACCATTTTCGAAAAGAAATTTTATAAGGAACAACTGATGTCGGAATGCGCGATTGTATGGCGCGGTAAAGAAGATGAACTTCGCCGTTGCAAGTCCTATTATAAAAATGGCGTATTAAGGGATTCTTCGATTAAAATCCATAAACCGGATTCCATTTATTATCAAACTTATGGATGTGATAAAGAAGGTATGTTTGACCGGTATGCGGAAAATCGTTACCGGAGAAATGGAAATGTAGAGCAGAATGACGATAAGTACTGCAAAATTGTCAATGGCGAATTAGTCGATTGCAGAGAAGAGCATAGGAGGAGGGAAGAATGAAGTATGGAAACCTCTTGCTTGCTCTGGTGTTGTTTTCCTCGGCCTGTTTGTTTGTCGGCTGTTCTGGAAAAGTGAAGGATAAGCAGACTGTAGATCCCAACGAAGTACGGGTTGTTTTGCGTAAAGATGCTGATGGTGTTGTGTGCAGAACGGTCTATATCTTGAAAGATCATGGTGGAGTCATGACATGCCGGGATTCCAGCGGAACGCTTGTGCAGATGCGTGATTCCTATTATGCGACTCCCTGGGGACGTGATATTCAGTATTATCCGAATGGTCAAATCATGTCGGAATCTTTTTATGAATCGATGTCCGTACAGCCTGTTTATCGAAAGGAATTCTATGAAAATGGCAATCTGAAGTATCTTGAAGATTCGGTGGGGAAGAGAACCTTTGATAAAAATGGCCGTTTGCTCGAAGCCGATACGGTGGCGGAAAATTGGCGGTATAACCGCAGCGTCATGCAAGATGGCTCCTTCTCGGTGGACAAGAGGTCGCTGGACGGGGATTCTTCTTATTGGGCAAGTTATTCACCCAATGAAGTTTTGCTTTCCGAAGAGTTCCGTTCTTCTAAAGGATGGTGGCGCAAACGGTACGATTCGATGGGCATTCTTTATTATTCAAAATCGGAAATCGAAAGTTTGAAGGTGGAAACCGATTATTACCCCGACGGAAAAATCTGGATGAATAAGGTTTTTGTAATCGGAAAATCGGCGTGGGGAAAGGGCCTGTTTGTGTTGAAGGAATTCAAGGAATATACCGAAAACGGGGTGGCGCTTCGCGAGTATGATTTGAATACGGCGGATACGAAATCTGAGCCGGTATGTCATTTCCGCAATGCTGCAGGGGATACTCTCGCTTTCCCGGAACCGCGTGAAAAGGATCCCTACAGTTTGCGTGAAAGCCGCGGTTACAAGCCGTTATATGCTTTTGTTGATAGCTGCACTGTGCCTGGGCGGTAATCGACTGTCTTCTCGGCTACTTTATCGGCTTAATTCCACCGCGTAGTCGGCGGCGTTGACGAAGTCTTGCGCGTGCTCGATGGCGATGACGGTGTGGCCCGCTTCGGTGAGGCCACGAATCAGGTCGAGCAGATGCTGGATGTCCTTTTGATGGAGACCACGGGCGGGCTCGTCGAAAAGGAAGAGCGTATTCGGAGCCTTCGCGCGAGCGAGGGCGATGGAAAGGCGCAAGCGGGCGCGTTCACCGCCGGAGAGGTGCGTCGTAGTTTGCCCGAGTTTCAGGTAGTCGAGGCCCGTATCCACAAGCGGCTTGAGCTTGTCAGCGAAAGGCTTCATGTTGATGAACAACTTATAGGCGTCGCCGACTTCTAGGTCATAGATGTCGGCGATGGAAAGCGACTTGAAGCGGACTTCGAGAATTTCGTCCTTGAAGCGTCTGCCAAGGCACACAGGGCATTCGGATTCCTCGTAGCCCGCGGGGTCGAGGATAACGCCTTCGCCCATGCAGTTTTCGCAGCGGCCCCCGGGGGCGTGCGTCGCGAATTTACTAGCGGTGTAGCCGCGAACCTTGCTTTCGGGGAGCTTCGCGAAAAGGTCGCGGAGAATCGTGTTCAGGTTGATGGCCGAGGCGACTGTGCTACGGCGGTTACCATGGAAATCGCCTGTCGAAAGTATGGAGAGCGCCTGAATGCCGAGGTCTTCGAATTCCCCCTTGGAGGCACGCGGAGCAAGGTTCCTGAAGAAAATCGTGGACTTGCCGCTACCGCTCTGACCTGTGATGACGCTGAACTTTTGCACCGGGAAATGTGCGGTGACCGGCTTCATGTCGAACATCGCAAAGTTCTCGATATGGATTGCCGCGTCGCTTTGCTCCTCGCAATGACGCTTTTTGGATTGCTTTGTCGCTTTGCCCTTTGTCATTCCCGGCTCGACCGGGAATCTCCTTTTCTCGTCGAGCAAGCGGATCCAATTTCCTGTGGGCGATACCGGATTGCCAAGAACTTCTTTCGCGGTTCCTTGCAACAATATTTCGCCGCCCTTTTCGCCGGCGCCAGGTCCCATTTCAATGATCCAGTCGGCTTTCTTGATGAGGGCGGGATTGTGGTCGATGAGAACGAGCGTGTTTCCGCGGGACTGAACCTTCTTGAGGACTTTCCAGAGGGCTTCAACATCGCTCTGGTGCAAACCGCTGGCGGGTTCGTCGAGGACAATCAGAAGGTTGTTCAGGTGACCGGTGCTGAGGCTCGAAAGCCGAAGTCTCTGGACTTCGCCACCCGACAGGGTGGCGCCTGCACGCCCTGCTGTGAGGTAACCGATATCAAGGTCGACAATCGCCTGGATGCGGTCTACGAGCGTACGGAACGCGGGCTGTTGCTTAGCCGACAGTCGATTGTCGAACAGGGCGTGCAGCCGGCTTTCGAGTTCCGCGAAAGGCGTGTTTAAAATGTCTTGCCAGGTGGAGCCTTCAATCGCCGCGTTCAAAAAATTCTGCTTGAGTCGTAAGCCTTTGCAATCCGGGCATTCCTCGCTGCTGTCGCTGTCTTCGATGATTCCGGTGCCGCCACATTTTTCGCAAACGCTTGTGCGGGTATACGGCGACAAGTCTTCAGCTGCAAGCGGTCTTGAAAGCTGTGCCCCGTGTTCTGGGCAGCGCGGCACCGTGCTGAAAAGTTTGCGGCTTCCGTTGATGTCCAGAATCAATTCATCGTGCGTGAGTTTTAAGACTCCATCGACCGCTTCGGCAATGCGGGTGCGCGTGTTTTCGCGGACAATCACGCGGTCTACGACAATAAAGAATTCCTTCGGAACGATTTTCTTTTCGTTTTCAGTCAAGTCGGCCAGTGAGTAGCTGACGCCATCGGCCAAGGCGCGTGTAAAGCCCTGCGCCAGGAACACCGCCGAGAGCTTATCGAGTGTCGTGTGTTTTTCGGAGTCAATCCGCGCAAAAAACTGTAATTTACTCCCTTGCGGCAAGCTCGCAATTTCGCGAATCATGTCTTCGCGGCTCGTGCTTTCCATGGGCTTTCCGCAAACGGGGCAGGCGGGCTTTGCATACGCCGCAAACAGTGCTCGTAAAGTCGAATCGCATTCCGAGATGCTCAATGCGTAAGCTTTTGCAGGCGTTTCGCCATGGCTAGGTCCAACAGCAAGGCTTGCAGGCAAACCTTCGGCGCTATCTAGCGGAATAATTCGGCGACCGCCTAAAAGTTCGGCTGCAAAGGGCGAAAGTGTTTCCAAATAGCGACGCTTGGATTCCCCGTGCAGGGTGTCAAGCACAAGTGTCGACTTTCCGCAACCCGAAGGTCCGCATACCACAGAAATCTTGCCCAGCGGGAACTGGGCGTCGATATTCTTCAGGTTGTGCAGCCTGCAGCCGCGTATGGAAATAAAGTCGGGCATTACTCCCTAATGGTAAAGCGGAGTTCGCCGAACGGGGTGCAGAAATCCAAATTCTCAAGGTTGTTGGTTTCGACGCCGGTGAACATGCGGTAGCCACCACCGATAGAAATTTCAAGCATCTTGGTGATGCGGTAGTTAAAGTGGGCAGCCATGTCGGCGGTAAAGAAGTAGTCTTCGGATTCAAAGGCTTCGTCGTCGGGTTCCATCACGTAGAGGGCGCCTCCGCCAATCTGGATCGGGATAGAAATAGAAAAGTCATTGATTCGGACGGGGAAAAGTTCCACGAATCCGCCGACCGACATGTATTTGATCATTTGCTTTTCGGCAACGTTATAATTACGCACGTCGCTTAAAAGTCTAGACACCCACACGCCAGTGGAGAATAGGGGATTAATGTCCAAACCGATACGGAGGTTTGCAAAGATGGCGCCGTCATCGGCCACGAGAACGTTGCCGCCGCTTACGCCGATGAATGCCTTCAGTCCGTCATCAGTCTTTTCTTCTGGGGTGTACTTTACGCTCTGAAGTTCGGCGTTTGCAAAAGCCACCAGGGCCACGATGAGCAATAGAATCTTTTTCATAAGCAAATCCTCTGTTTGCCTATAATTTACTAAAAAAGCGTTCTTTTCTCATGCGAGCCAATTCCGCTAGCATTCAAAAAGTGATGTTTTGAAAATTTTACGCATGAAAAGTGTCTTCAGTTAGGTGAAAAAAGCGTGTATATAAGAGGGCGGCTTGAAAAGCTTCCTAAATAACGATTAATCAAAATAAATGTATATTTACAACGACGGAAGTTTCTATGACCGAAAACATTATAGAAAGATCGCTTAAGGCTATCAAGTCTTTAGACCATTCAAAAGAAGCTGCTCATAAGCGTCTTCTGAGGGCTGGTATTATAACCAAGTCTGGCAAATTAAGCAAAATCTACCGTCCATCCGTAGCAAAGTAATTTTGCGGAAAGGATGATTGTATGCAAAATTTGTATTTGGAACGTCCGAATCTTTATATCGGCTTTCATGGCTGTGAAAAAGAAAATGGTCTTAATTTAGTTAATTACCCGAAACAGGTCAAAACAAGTTCTACTAATCATGAATGGCTTGGTGAAGGCTTTTATGTTTGGGAAAATAACCAAGAGCGCGCATGGGATTGGGCAAAAGAGCATAAGCCAAAACCTTTCAAAGAACCGTTTGTAATAGGTGTTGTTTATACTTTGGGTAATTGTCTAGACTTGACGGATTCCCATTTCATTGATCTTTTGAGCGAGGGTTTTAAATCGTTCAATGTAGATTTTGAAGGCCGCCGGTTGGAAAATAAAAATGGTCTGCATAAACTTGATTGTGCTGTTATAGAATATTTGCATAAAAGTTTTGAGGAATCGGAAGATCCTGTCAGGTTCGATTCCGTTCGCGGAGCATTCTATGAAGGTGATGTTGCTTATGCAGGTACTGATATTAGAAAAAAGAATCACATTCAAATTTGTATCCGCAATATGAATTGTATTAAAGGGTTTTTCTTGCCTCGCTGTTAGCTATTTCTGACATTCTAAAAAACATTAAAAGCTGGTCCTAGCGCGGGTGGCTATCGTAAAAAAAAATCCCTGGATTTTAATCCAGGGATTTTTTGTAATAGAAATAATCTTACAACCTGTCCTTGGTCATGTTCAGGCCTTCGGCGGGGCTTCCTTCCCAGTTCCAAATGCGGTCTTTGGATTCGGGCCAAGTGCAAATCGTCCAAACCACGGAATTACCGCAGAGAACGATAGTCCAGATACCGAACACCAAGAAAAGGATGAGAGGAATGAAGGCGAGGGATCCGTAGAAGATGGACATACGGGTCACCAGCATGGTCTGGATAAGCATCAGAATCTTCACGTAGATGATAATGCAAATCCATGCAAGGATGGTGATGCCGATAGACGATACAAGCAGCTTCTTCTTGGTGTAGTTCTTGGGGTCCGGTCTTGCGGGGAGCGCATACAGGGTCAAGAAAATAACCAGGAGGAATGCGCCGTGGAATGTCAGGTACCAGAAGGCATTGATAAGCCTCTTGAGCACCGATGGGTCAAAGTGCAATCCATCAACGACAATGATCGAAAGTGCATTTTGCATGTGGTTCACAAAACCGGCATACAGACCGATAATACCCGCGAAGATTAGCAACAGCGGGGTATAGATGCGGATCTGCTTGTGCAACGGACGAGAAACCTTGTTTTCCCATACCACGTTGAAATTCGATTCCAGACTGCCGAAAGCGAGAATGAACGTGATGAAAAGACCCATGGCGCCGATAAAGCCGAGTTTGCCGATAGGCACATGTTCGGCGTTCTGCACAATGGAAATGATGGGATCGATAGGCCAGTCCAAGTCCAGGAACGTGACTAAGTGCGGCAGGTAGTCCGAGAAGAAGTTGCCGAATCCGACAGCAAGCGTAATCGAAGTCAACAAGATCAGGAGCGGCACTACGGCCAAGAACGTCGTGTAGGTGAGGGCTGCCGCACGGGTCAGTCCATGGAAGTACAGGAACGACTTGCCGGCGATGACAGCGACCTTCACTGGAGTGACGGAACGTTCGGCGATGGCGTCGAACATCCGTTCCCAAGAGAATTCTTTAAACCAATTTGGCATTACAATCAAAAATTACTTGATGGTGCTGGTCAGGCGGAAGGCGAGACCCACATCGCTCATTTCGTTTTCGCTGTAGACGCTGAACTGAATCTTGGACTTGCCAATGCTCTTGACGTAGGCAACGGTCCATGCCCAGTCGTCGTAGGTGCCCTTCGGAGCGCCATAAAGGTTGTCACGCTTGTTGATGTATTCCCATTCCACCATGAGGTGGCTCATGAGGGTGTTCATGAAGCTGCTTTTCGGAGCGAAGTCCAGGCCCAGGTAGAACGGCTGGTAGTAGATGCCCGGCTGGAAATACTTGGATTCGGGAGCGATGTAGTTTTCGGCGTTGGCATCCAGGTCGTCGTTCTGGGTGTAGATGCAGGCGTATTCACCGTAGGCACGGAGGAAAGAGATAAATTCGTAGCTGGCGTAGGCTGCCACGCGGTGGGTGATATAGGCGGTGTTCTGCACCACGTCGATGAGGTTAGAACGGTAAGCCACCTTGACTTCCATCGGGAAGGTGAACTTCATGTCGTCTTCGATACGCACGTAACCCTGGTTTGCCTTGCCGTCCTTGGTGGCAACCATGGCGTTCAACTGGTTGAGACCATTTTTCCAGCCCAGTTCAAGAGCGTTGTGGCTGTAATCGCGCATCCACAGACCGCGCTTGGTCAAATCCTTGTCGACATAGGTACCGAAGTTGGTAGACTGGGACCAGTCGGTCTTCCAGCGACCGATTTTCAGGTTCAAGAGATTGTCTTCGTTGAGGGCCCACTTGTAGTTCACCCAGTAGAGGTCGGCCAAAATTTTATCGTAGTAGGTGGTCTTTCCGTCGCCATCCTTGACCTTGTTGCCGAATTCCGGGGCGAAAATGCGGAGCATGATGGTTCCATCCAAGTTTTCGCTCTTGTACTGACCGCCGATGTTGGCACGAATCCAGCCGCTGCTGAAGTTGTTGTCTTCATCATTGATGGATTTGGTGACTTGGGTCTGTACGTTGCCCTTGAGGGTCATATTGTCGGTGGCGTCGGCGGCAAATGCAGAAATGCTCATGGCGAGCGCGGCCGCTGCGATTTTACTGAACTTCATGATTACTCCTTGGAGGATTTTTTGATTCGTGTCCAAATTTAGAATATTTTTTCTAACTTTGCCTCGTTTTTTAAGGAGTGTTCCGTGAAAGTGTTTCGTTTCGGTTATTTGCCCGTTTTGGGGGTTGTTTTTATTACAAATTTGGTGGTGGCTCCCGTTTTTGCCCGAGATTTACTTCCGAACAAGACCCACGCCGTGCTGACCGTGACTTATACCAACAACGACGATGTTCCCCAAGGGCATAAAAAACTGACTTTTGTAGGACAGAACGATCCCCAGAAAAAGCTGACCGTGACTACGGATGCAGAAGGCGAGGTAACATTCCATATTCCTCGAGAAGAGACCTACACGATTCTTTGCGAGAGTGTGACAGGGCCTTTTGAGTGTGGTACAACGCCTTACGTTTCGCCTACGGCTAGCACGGGCGGTATTACGGTCGTGTTCGATGATACCCGTGTAGAATTGAAAGGGGTGAATTTTAAGGCCGGAAGCGCTGAACTGGAGCCGGAATCCATTGAAATATTGGATGCGGCCGTGGCCGGAATCAAGAAAAATCCCCAGGCCCGTATCGAAATCCAGGGCCATACAAGTTCCGAAGGTGATGACCAGTTCAACCAGACTCTTTCGGAACAGCGCGCCTATACCGTATTCCTTTACATGGTCGACAAGGGAATTGACCGTGGCCGTCTTTCGGCAAGCGGTTATGGGTCCAGCCAGCCTAAGGCGAGCAACAGTACCGAGGCGGGTCGCAAAAAGAACCGCCGTATCGAGCTTCGCGTGTTAAACGAAGACGAAGTTCCGGTAGAGTATACCAACTAATTTTTACGGAATCCCTCGTCGGAAAGGACAATCTTTCCTTCGCGGAAGAGCGTACCCAGAATCTTCTTGAAAGTCTTCTTGGACATGCCGAATTCACGGCGGATTTCTTCGGGATCGCTGTGGTCGCCGTAGGGCAGGAATCCGCCCGCTTCTTCGAGCTTTTGCATAATGGCGGCGGGGCTTTCGCTCTTCATGATACCCTTGTAGCCTACGGGAGTAAGGTTTAGGGTGATTTTCCCGTCTTCAGTGAAACGTTGTATGTAACCGGCCATGGTGTCGCCGATATAGATGCGGGGCGTGGCGGACGTAACCATAAGGCGGCCCGTGTACCTGTAGTCTACCAGGAAGTCGATGTGGTCGCGGGTGACTTCGTAGGCGGCGAGCTGCACCTTTTGACCCAAGTGGAGTTCCGATGTGTCGGGATCCAAGAAACTCTTGATTTTTTCGGTGGCCACAATGCGGTTGCTCTTGTCGTCTTCGAGAATGTACACGACGCAGCGGTCACCGCGTCTGAGTTCACCCAGTTGCTGCTTGTAGGGGAGGAACAGGTCCTTGTTCAGACCCCAATCCAGGAATGCGCCAATGCGGTTGACGTCCTTGACTTCGAGAACAGCGAATTCACCGACGGTAGCGTAGGGCTTGTCGAGAGTGGCGATGGGGCGGTCCTCGGAATCCATGTAGACAAATACGTCTAAAACTTCGCCTTCGCTCAAGGTAAATTCTTCTTTCTTACCGGGGAGTAGCACGCGCCCGCCGGTTTCCAGCTCCAGGTAGTAGCCCTGGGGCATGATTTCTTCTACCCGGGCGCGGTTGTATTTGCCTAATTCCATAAGGGACCTTCCGTTCAAGTGATTTAGTCAAAAAATAGAAAAAGTGCGGGTATGTAGATGCAAATTTGAACTGTTTTTCCGGATTTGGCGTGTAATATAGAGAACCCTCATTAAAAAAGGATTAACCATGAAGTCAAATCTCCCTGAACAGATGCCCCGCGAAAAAATTGAGAAAATGGGGGCTTCCGCCCTTTCTAACGAAGAATTGCTCGCCCTAATTTTGGGTAGCGGAAACCAAGACTGCAATGTGTTCGAGTTGTCTCGCCATTTGGCAGACTTTCTTGCAAACCAAACCAAGGTGCCCTCCCTTAGCAAAATCCGGGAAATTCGGGGCTTGGGCAAGGTAAAGGCTGCCCAGGTACTTGCCTGCTTGGAACTTTCGGGACGCTATATCCTGAGCGCCAGGTCGAAACCGATCATGTCGCCAGATGACCTCATGTCGATACTTTCGTTTTTGAAATTCGAGGAGCAGGAGCATCTGGTGGTGGTGACCCTGAATTCGGTCAATTGCGTTATCCGGGTTCATGAAATCACTACGGGGCTTGTCAACAAGACTCCTGTGCACCCCCGCGAAGCCTTTGCCAAGGCTATTGAAGATCGTGCCGTAGCGGTGGTTTTCGCCCATAATCACCCTTCAGGTTCCCCGGAACCCAGTATGGAAGATATGGCCATAACCCGAGTTCTCTGTGCATCGGGGCGTATTCTGCAAATACCCGTATTGGACCACATTGTGGTGGGGAAAGGCGGATATACCAGTATTTGCAGGATGAAACCGGAAATGTTCGAACGGACCTTCGAAACGGACTTGGAATAAATTTGTTGCGAAAATTTTACAGTCTGTTTGTTGTGTGATTTTCATTAAATAGGTAAAAAAAAGAGCATTTTTTTGTTGCTTTTTTGAGTAATAAGTTATATTTACAATAGTTAAATCGGGTAGCCTTGTTTGGTAGGCAACCCACTATAAGGAGACGCTATGAATAAGGTAGCTATGGGTCTTGCCCTCGCTTTGGCAGCTTCTGCCTTTGCCGGACATCCCCAGACGATTAACAAGGAAGGCTTTGTGGGTGTGAATAAGACCCAGTCAGCCCAGTCCCTTGGTCATTCTAAGCTTGTCTTTACCCTTTTGGGCGATGCAACCTTCGGCAATGACATGTTCCCGAATGATGAATCTGGTTCTGCACTTCACGAAGCAACCTACAATGCAGAAGGAAATCTTCTTAGCGATAAGAATGCTCCGGTAGCAGACTTTGTGGGCGGAAGTGCCTATATCGGCTTTGCCATCGGCATTTGGCATTATTTCGACTTGGGCGTGACCATGCCGGTCTATTATGATCAGTTCAACGCTGAGGATGTGGGTGGCCAGGGTGCCATTCCCAATACCAAGGTTGGCTATGTGGGTAACCTCAAGGTAGATATGAAGGCTCGTTTCCCGCTGCCTGAAGATCAGATGTTCGATATTGCCGTGTTCGGTGGTGTGACTGCCGGTACCGCCAATACCGAAAAGCAGGGTCTCTGGATTCGTGAACCTGAATACATCAACAAGAAGAATGCTACTGCATACCCCTTCGGACACAAGATTACCACGGTTAAGGGCGGTCTTGCTGTAACGATGGATGCAAGCAAGCTTGATGGTGGCGATGGCTTCCCGTTCCTGTTGCACTTGAACGGTGGTTACCGTTATACGACAAATGCGGATTATTTGTCTCTTCCGTTCATGAGCGCTGCTGCTGAAGTCTACTTTATGGATTTCATGTCGGTTTTCGTGGAATACTACTGGGATATCCAGATGGATGACTACGAATACTGCATTGAAGGCGCAGAATGTCGAACGAATCGTGATGGCAAGCTTGACATGAAGCAGCTGACCGGTGCCTTGGTGTTCCACCTGCCGGTGGGCGTCGACCTCCACATGGGTGCTTCTTACTACCTGGGTGGCGACAAGTTTGTGGCTGCCAAGACTCTTGAAACTAGCGAACGTCCGGGTGGTGTCGAAGTGCGTAACATTCGCGTGAACCCGGAATACACCGTTTACGGCGGTATCACCTGGAGTGGTTACCTGCTTGCTCAGGACCGCGATGGCGATGGCGTTACGGATGACGAAGACAAGTGCCCGGATGATGTGGGCCACCGTCTGAACCAGGGTTGCCCGTTGGGTAATCCGGACGCTGACGAAGACGGCGTTTGTGATTCCTGGGTTGCAGAAAAGGGCTTTGAATCTGAATTTATTGAAGTTTGCGAAGGCGTAGACCAGTGCCCGAACGAAGCTGGCGAAGGCGACGATGGTTGCCCGCTTGACAATCCGGATGCCGATGGTGACGGCGTTTGCGATGCTTGGGTGTCTCAGAAGAAGATGACCAAGAAGTTCGCCAACGTTTGCGAAGGCATTGACGATTGCCCGGCCCAGGCTGGTTCTCCGGCATTCAATGGTTGCCCGACCAAGCAGCCGGACCCGGATGGTGACGGTCTCTGCTCTCCGTGGGTGACTGACGAAGGTGCCATGAACGAATTCGCTGACATCTGTAAGGGTTACGATATGTGCCCGGGTGAAGCTGGTTCTGCTGCCAATAAGGGTTGCGCATGGGATGATCCGGATGCCGATAACGACGGCCTCTGCGACCCGTGGGTGACCGAAAAGAAGATGGGCTTCTACTTCGAAAAGGCTGCTGAAGACGAAAATATGGCCAAGGAATGGTTCATCGACAAGTCTTGTAAGGGTATCGACAAGTGCCCGACCGAACTTGGTCCTGCAACCAATGAAGGCTGCCCGCTCGGCAACCCGGATACCGACAAGGATGGCCTCTGCGATCCGTGGGTAACCGAAAAGAATATGCTCGATCAGTATGACGGTATCTGCTCTGGTGTTGACAAGTGCCCGACCGAAGCCGGTGAAGCATTTGCTCAGGGCTGCCCGATGGAAAGCCCGGACCCGGATGGTGACTCCCTCTGCTCTCCGTGGGTGACCAAGCAGAAGATGCTTGACCAGTTCAAGGATATGTGCCGCGGCTATGACCGTTGCGAACTTGAAGCCGGTCCTGAATGGAATAAGGGTTGTCCGATTGATGACGATCCGGACCCGGATAAGGATGGCGTCTGCTCTGAATGGGTTGCTACCAAGAAGCTCCAGAAGGAATTCGAAAGCGTTTGTACCGGTATTGACCGCTGCCCGGATGAACCGGGTGACGACGGCCATGGCTGCCCGAAGAAGGCTGTCGAAAAGCTCGATGGCGTGACCTTCAAGAGCGGCAAGGCTACCTTGGAATCCAACGCTAAGAAGATCCTCCAGAACGTAGCTAAGAAGCTCGTGAACGAAGACAGCTACAAGGATCTGAAGATTGTGATCCAGGGTCACACCGACAACGTGGGTAAGGAAAAGACCAACCAGAAGCTTTCCGAAAACCGCGCTAAGGAAGTGATGAAGACCCTCACCAAGGCTGGCGTGAAGAAGGATCGTATCAAGGCTATCGGTATGGGCTCTAGCTGCCCGATCGACGACAACAGCACTGCCGAAGGCCGCGAAATGAACCGCCGTATCGAAATGCACTTCGTAACGCCGGATAACGACGGTACCCAGTGCGAAAGCAACTTGGTGCAGTAATCAGTCTGTAAAACATTGAAAGAATCCCCGACCCGATAGGGCCGGGGATTTTTTGTTGTGCAGTTTTGGTAATAATGAAAAATGAAATTTTTTAGGACTATTTCAGATTTGTTTTATTAGATTAATTTTTACGAGGGAGCGTTAAGGTTTATCATGAATAAACGTCGTAAAATATTTGCTTGGATGTTGGCCATCGTATTGATTATGGTAATCAACATCGTGATTGCGAATATTCTTAAGCAGGGCAAGTGCGATTCCATCCTGAATCTGGATGAAGGCTGGACTCTCGTATTTCACGGCGATACGACTGAATTACCCTCTATCAAGGACTATGCTTTTGAAGACCATAGCATAAAGAGGGGCGATACCCTTATTTTGATGCGGCGCCTCGGGACGGATTATCCGGAAAATCCGGTGCTGCGCTTTGCAACTTACCATGCTGTTGTTGAAGCCTACCGCGAAAATGTCTTGTTGTATTCAAGCGGCAAGAAAGATTTCTCGGAAGGGAATATGGTCGGAAGCAGTATTCATTTCGTGTATTTGGGAGTCTTGCAGTATAAGAACCGAATGCTTGAACTCCGGTTCCATATGGCAGAAGATGATGCGTGGGATGTGTTGCCGATATTGGAAGTGTTGCCTGCCAGATATGCCTATGGGGATTTCTTTGCCAGACATTCCATGTCGTTGGCTGTCGGATTGTTCTCGCTCTTGTTCGGAGCCTTGTCCCTGTTTTGTAGTTTAGGCGCTTTCTATTATGGAATGTCTTATTTCCGGATCTTGATGACGGGAATTCTTTCTTTTAGCTTGGGCTTATGGACGATATGTTATACGAGATTGATTCAAATCTTTTCCCTTGATTTTTCGTTCAATACGAGTCTGGAATATATAAGCCTTTATACCGCCCCAATTCCGTTGTGCTTGCTGTTGCTGCACTTGCACTACAAGAAAATCAGCAAAGCGCGTTGGTATGGATTGCTACTTGTTGCTGTCGTTGGCATGGTTTTCCTTGTGTCGACAATTGTATTGAACGGAACCCAAGTGCTGCATTTTCCGAGAACTTTGTGGGCGTTCCATGTTTATGCCACGGTGGGGCTTGTCTATATGCTCTGTACGGGAATCTTGTATAACCGCCATTTCGACGCTCCGGGTAAAATCCTTTCGGCCGGAGTCTCCGTGTTTGGTGGCTTTGCGGTGATAGACTTGATTCGCTTTAATGTGGCCAAGTATGTGCATATGGAGCATTCTGTCCTTGAAATGACGCTGCTTCCGGTTGGAACGTCTGCATTTGTACTGTTGCTTGTGTTGAGCTATTTAGTTTATGCGTATCAGCTGCTTTCTGAAAAGGCCGAAAAGGACGCCTTGTCGGAGATTGCCTATAAGGATGCGCTGACGGGGCTTTACAATCGAGCCAAGTGTCTGCAGATTTTTGGGGTGCTAGACAAAGGCTACAGCGATTATGCCATTGTGAGCATCGACATGAATGGCCTGAAATTGGCAAATGACAATTATGGTCACCGCACCGGAGACAAGCTGATAAAGACTTTTGCTGATGTGCTTAAAGACGCCTTTGCGGGAATCGGTTCTGTAATTCGTGTGGGTGGAGATGAATTCTTGGTGATTGTACGGAGCGAACATGTTTGCGATGTGGAATACGCCCTGACGATGATGGCCGAATTTCAGAAAGAGCGTGGCGAAAAATTACCGATTCCCTTGGAAGTGGCTTATGGCATTGCCTATAGGCATGAACTACTGAAGGATGAATTCCTTGAATCCGAAGAGAATATCCGCGTCGGGACTGAAGACGTGTACCATTTGGCCGATGAACGAATGTACGCCATGAAAGCGTCGATGAAGTCGGATTTGGTGAGAAAGTAGGGCCGGGGATTTTTATATTAGGGGCTATGACAAAACTCGATGAAATTCTCCAGTCCCTTGAAGCCTCGAACCATGATCTGGTAGAAATGCTCCCTGCCAATTTGAACCACAAGATGGTGCAGAAGGCCCGTCTTGGCAAAAAGCCCGTACCCAAGCATACCCAGGATCTTATTTCGCAGGCAGTCAATGCCCTTTTGCGTGAAAAGTCTGTCACCGAAGATAAAAAGGTGAAACAGTACAAGCGCGTAGAGATATTCGGCGAATAACTTTTATTAAATTACTCATATGCAACAATACTTAGACCTGCTTAAAGATATTCTCGACAATGGGGTGGATCGTTCTGACCGTACGGGTACGGGAACCCGCTCCGTATTTGGCCGCCAGTGCCGCTATGACTTGTCCAAGGGATTCCCTTGCCTGACCACGAAAAAGCTTCATTTGCGTTCGATTATCCATGAACTGCTGTGGTTCTTGAAGGGCGATACGAACATCAAGTATTTGCATGACAACAAGGTGACCATTTGGGATGAATGGGCCGACGAAAATGGCGACCTGGGTCCGGTTTACGGTCACCAGTGGCGTAGCTGGCCGACCCCCGATGGTGGTCATATCGACCAGATTCAGAACCTGGTGAACAGCCTCAAGAACAATCCCGATTCCCGCAGGCACCTGGTGTGCGCCTGGAACGTGGCCGAAGTCGACAAGATGGCCTTGCCGCCCTGTCACTGTCTGTTCCAGTTTTATGTAGGCGGTGTCGGTGCATCGGGCAAGCGCAAGCTCAGCTGCCAGCTGTACCAGCGCAGTGCCGATACATTCCTCGGTGTTCCGTTCAATATCGCTTCTTATGCGCTTTTGACCCTGATGCTTGCGCAGGTTTGTGACTACGAACCGGGCGAATTCATTCATACCTTGGGCGATACGCACCTGTATTCGAACCATTTTGAGCAGGCCCGCGAACAGCTGACCCGTACGCCCCGCAAGCTCCCGACCATGAAGTTGAACCCTGCCGTTAAGGATCTTTTTGAATTCAAGTTCGAAGACTTTGAACTGGTGGATTACGATCCGTGGCCGACTATTAAAGCACCGATTGCGGTGTAAAATAGACGAGAACGGGCGTCGCCCTATAGAGGAGAGACGAGAGATGTTAATATCTGCAATAGTTGCAATTTCACAGAACAACGTCATCGGTCGCGATGGCCATTTGCCGTGGCATTTGTCGGCAGATCTCAAGCGCTTTAAGGCGATTACTACCGGACACTCTATTGTGCTGGGTCGCAAGAATTACGATGACATTGGCAGGCCGCTCCCGAACCGTACCAATTACGTGTTGACTCGGAATGCGGCCTTTGAAGCTCCTGGCTGCATTGTTTGCAATAATCTTTCTCAGGCTATCGAGAGCGCTCGCGCCGCCCACGAAACGGAGTGTTTTATCATTGGCGGCGCGGCGGTTTACCGCGAAGCCATGCCTTTGGTGCAAAAACTTTATGTGACTCGCGTCCTTGCCGATGTGGAAGGCGATGTGCTGTTCCCGGAATGGGGCGAGGGCTGGCATAAGGTGAGCGAAGAACGCTTCGAAGCCGATGAAAAGAACGATTATCCGACAACTTTTGAAGTCTGGGAGCGTTAGTTGGTAGAGCCAGAAAAAATTCATAAGCAATATTTGTGGGTGACGTCAGTTTCGGCTGTTGTTTTACTTTTGTTGTTTGTCGTTTTTTTGGGTGCAGTTCGTTCCAATGGCGTTGCCCCGCAACATGTCCGTTTGGATAAGGGCTGGACTGTTACATACAAAGGCGAAAAAACCGAAATAGAATCTTTGGTGAATTACACTTTCCCCAAAAATCTCAAAAGCGGCGATTCGCTGATTTTGGAAGGTATAATTCCGGCGAGATTTCTATCGAATTCGGTTTTCAGGTTTCGAACCGCACATACGGCTGTTGAAGTTTTTGAAAACGACAAGAGTGTGTATGAGTATGGTAAAAACCGCGCGTTCCCGGGGTGCGGTTACCACTATGTTCACTTGAATCATGACGAACCTCAGAAATTGAAAGTGGTTCTTGTCGAAAAAGTCGATAACAGAAAAATTGTCTTTTCGAAGTATGAACTTTTGCCCGAAGAATATGTCGTGAGCGATTATTCTTCTCACCATATTTTTGCCCTTGTCATTGGAATATTCCTGATACTTTTTGGCGTGCTCGCGGTTTTGGTTGGTGCGGTCATGCGGATTTACGGTGTCAACTATTTCCGCTTGCTGATGATTGGATTGTTGTCATTTACGTTCGGCACTTGGACCATGTGCTATACGAAACTGATCCAGATCGTGTCTTACAATTTGACGCTCAATACGACCCTTGAATATATCTGCCTTTATTTTGCTCCGATTCCGTTTACGTTGTTGCTTTGGAACATGCACCAGACGCGTCTTGGCCGTTCCAAGACTTTGATCATGAAGTTCTTGGTGTGCTATGAAATCGTTTACCTGCTTGTTGCCTCGGTTCTTCATTTTACGGGCTTGTTTTTCTACCCTAAATTGCTGGCGTTTTTCCATGTGGTTGTCTTTTCGGGATTGGCCTACTTTATTTTTTCCGGTATTCTCTACAACAGGAAAATGGATGAGTCCGGAAAGATTCTTTCCCGCGGTGTCTTGTTCTTCGTGGTGATGGTTGTGGCGGACCTGTTTCGCTTTAACCTTACCCGCTATATCGCGACCGACAACCCGTTGCTGGAATCGTCCTGGATTCCGCTGGGTACGCTTGGCTTTGTCTTGCTGCTAGTTCAAAGCTATATTGTCTACCTTGTTTACATCTTGGAAGACCATGCAGAAAAGGGTGCTTTGGCTACGATGGCTTATCTGGATGCCTTGACTGGGCTTTATAACCGCGCCAAGTGCCAGCAGATTTTTGACATCCTTGACAAGAGCTTTGGCGATTATGCCTTTGTAAGCATCGATATGAACGGCCTTAAAGTGGTGAATGACCATTATGGTCATAACGAAGGTGACCGATTCATTAAAACCTTTGCCGATGTCTTTAGGGAAGCTTTCAAGGGGATTGGAACCACCATTCGCGTGGGCGGTGACGAATTCTTGGCCATTGTTCGCAGTGAACACGTGGCCGATGTGGGAGGTGCAATTTCGAAAATGATGGAACTTCAGAAAACCAGTAGTGCAAATTTACCGGTTCCCCTGGAAGTTGCCTATGGAATAGCCTTCAAACATGAATTTTTGAAGTATTCGTTCAGTGTTGCTGAAGAAAAGGGCGTTGACGCAGAAAAAGTCTACCACTTGGCGGATGAGCGTATGTACGCCATGAAATCGTCCATGAAGTCGAAGTTGACGCGGAAAGAATAATTTTTTTTGATATTTTCTTTCGCCTTCCGATTCTCGTCATTCGTCTTTAATATATATTAAGGACATGCTTGACTTTAATGTTTTTTACCGCTTGGCGGCTGCTATTGGCATTGGCCTGATTATCGGGTTGCAGCGCGAGCATACGTATATGGACAAGTCGGATAGGCATCCGGCTGGTGTTCGTTCGTTTACGCTGGTGGGACTTGCTGGTGCCATGACGGCCATGCTTTCGGATTTGATGGATGGTGTTGCTCCCTTTGTGACCGGTTTTATCGTTATCGGGCTTTTGCTTGTGGCTTCGCATTTGTCCTATGCCATGGGTCGTCGCCCCCAAGAAGGACAACCGGCGGTAAGTAACGACGGTATAACGACCAATATCGCAGTCCTTGTGGTGTATTTGTTGGGGGCTATTTCTTGGTATGGTCGCCTGTTGGAATCTTGCATTGTGCTGGTGGTGATGCTCTGGGTGCTTTCGGCTAAGGAACAGCTGCATACTTTTGCCCAGCGGCTTTCTAAAGAAGACATTATTGCCATCGTGAAATTTGCGGTGATTACGGCGCTGGTTTTGCCGTTCCTTCCGAACAATTCTTACGGCCCGCCGGGACTCGAAGTATTGAATCCCCGGTCAATCTGGATTTTTGTGGTGTTTATTTCGGGCATCGGCTTTGTGGGATATGGCTTGATTAAACTTGTGGGGCCGGGCAAGGGTATTTGGCTTACCGGGTTACTTGGAGGCCTGGCCAGCAGTACGGCGCTTACGTTGAATTTGGCGGGGCGCAGCCGCGAAAATGAAGATTATGCATCCGATTTTACCCTCGGCATTGTGCTGAGCTGGGCGGTGATGTATGCGCGCCTTTACTTGATTTGCATTTTCTTGAGCAGTTCTTTGGCTGGGCCCCTGGCGTTGCCGCTATTGTTGCCGGTGGTGCCTGCGCTGGGTTATGCGCTTTACCTTAAGGTGAAGGAATTCCGCAATCACCAGCAGAAATCCGCTGATTTTACGAACCCCTTCAAGCTTTTGCCCGCAATCAAGTTCGGCGTCATCTTTACCTGCGTGATGTTTGTGGCCAATGCGGCTCGCGTTTATCTGGGTTCGGGTGCGTTGCTGGCATGTAGCTTTTTGGGCGGTGCCGCCGAAATGGATGCGGTGGCGTTCTCCGTAATCGACATGAATTTGAAATCTGGCCTTGCGGTACGTGAACTGGTGCTGGCGCTTTTGTTCGCTAGCCTCGCCAATACGATTACGAAGGGCGGAATGGTATTTTTCTTGGGTGCAAAGTCGATGCGGCGTCCGATATTGCCTGCTGTGATCCTGATCTGTCTGGTGACGGTGGGGCTTATCGGGTTCTATGCGGGCTTATAAAAAAGGATAGGGTATGGGTGAAAAAATGATTCACGCTTTGACGGTGGCAGGCTTTGACGGCTCTGCCGGAGCGGGCTTTATCTCGGACATCAAGACGATGTCGCATTTTGGCGTGTACGGCCAGGCTGTCTGTACGGCGCTTACACAGCAGAACGAAGAAGAATTCGTGGCGCCCGGCTGGGTTATCTGGGATCGCATCGAGGCGCAGCTGGAAACGCTTTTTAAAAAACATAAGTTCAAGTTCGTGAAAATCGGCCTTGTGGAAAAGTCGCGCTCCTTAAAGCGCATTGTGGAATTTGTCCGCGAAAAATCCCCGGACGCGTTTATCATTTGGGATCCGATTGCAAGTGCCAGCGCAGGCTTCCACTTTATGCGCGATGCCGAAAAGTTCATGCCGATCATGAAGTCCATTGACTTGGTGACGCCGAATCAAGATGAGTTCGCGTACTTGGGCTTGGGCCTTGCAGAATCCCGTGGTGAAATCAAGATGGGTCGCGACTTTGCCGTACTCTTGAAGGGAGGCCATGCCCGTGGCAAGGAATCGATTGATACCTTGTGGTACAAAGAAGAACAGTACAAGTTTATAAGCCCGAGACTTCCCGGCAAAGGCAAGCACGGCACCGGCTGCGTGCTCTCTTCTGCAATTCTTGCAAACGTGGCCCTCGGCAAAGACGTTCCCACGGCCTGCGAAATCGCGAAAAACTACATGAACGAATACCTGCAGAGTGGCGAAGGGCGCCTCGGGTTCTTGGTGTAAGCAAGATTCTTTTAAGGTGCCACACGGATTCGATTTTACTAACGTAAAATCTGTTTTATATGGGTTAGTATTTATGAGAAAAATTTCGATTGCGTTAGCTGTGTTTGCTCTCGGGCTTGTCGCTTGCGGAGATGATTCCGGTACGAGTTCTACGGAACAAAATGCTGATACAGAACAAGTATCATCTTCATCTGTCAATACGATCGTTGAACAGGAATCTTCTTCTAGTGTCGTTGCAAATGATACGAAGCAATCTAGTTCTAGCGAAAAAGATGTAGAGGTTAAATCGTCTTCATCTAATTCTAGCATACAGGATTATTCGTATGGCAGCGAAGAAAAGAAAACGGTATCAAGTTCTTCTTTGGTCTCGTTCAGTTCAAGTCAGAATGAAGAGTTGAAGTATTCCTCTTCGAGTGTGACACCTGATGAATCATCCGATAGCTCGGCTTTTCCTGATGGCTGGAGTTGGGATGTGCCCAAGGAGACTTATCTGAATCCAAAGATTACTTATGATAGCATTGTCGACCCTCGCGACGGCAAAATCTACAAGACAGTGATGATTGGCGATCAGGTATGGATGGCAGAAAATCTGAACTACGCTGACAGTGTGAAAACTCCGAGTTTGAAGGGTAAGAGCTGGTGCTACAACAATGTGGCGGCAAACTGCGATGTTGCGGGGCGTTTGTACACTTGGGCGGCGGCAATTGATTCGGTAAAACTTGCGAACGATGCTGATAACCCGCAGGATTGCGGCGTTGACAAAATCTGCACCCTGCCAGATACCGTGTACGGAATTTGTCCGCCGGGCTGGCATTTGCCGGATACAACGGAGTGGTTTGCTCTGTTCTTGGCTGTGGGCGGATCAAAAGCTGGCAAGGCCCTCAAGTCCCAAAGTGGCTGGTATAGCAATGGGAACGGCACTGATGCTTTTGGTTTTTCCGCGTTGCCCGTCGGCAACAGGGGCTACGGTGGCGCCTTCAACGATGAAGGTTACGACGAGTTCTTTTGGAGTTCTTCTAAGCGCAATAGCTGCATGTACTTGAGCTACAGTAACGACGGTGCATACCTGAGCGTCAGCTATGAGGGGCTCGGATTTTCAGTTCGTTGCGTAAAGGATTAGTTGAATTTCGGGGCGTTGCGGGGTGGCCCCGCTAGAGAGGGTAATGGAAGACCCGGCTGAGTCGGGGCTGTAATTAGGGGGATGCTTCCCCCTTTATAAAAACAAAAAAGGCACTCGGTTGAGTGCCTTAAATTTTTTATGAAGTAAGAATTAATCTTCTTCAGCGGGGCGCTTGGAGAGCTGCTTACGCTTGATCGGGTCGAGCTCGGTCTTGCGGAGACGCAGCACTTCCGGCGTGACTTCGATGCATTCGTCTTCGTTGATGAAGGTGACGCATTCTTCCAAAGTCAGGCGGCGGTACGGAGTCAGCTGAATCATGTCGTCGGCGGACTTGGAACGCATGTTGGTAAGGTGCTTACCCTTGGTCACGTTCACGATGATGTCGACGTCGCGGTTGTGTTCACCCACGATCATGCCCGGATAAACTTCGGCACCCGGTCCGATGATGAGGTAACCACGGTCTTCCAGGTTGGAAAGAGCATAGCTTGCTGCTTCGCCCGGTTCCTTCGCAATGAGCACGCCGTTCACGCGGGCCGGAATTTCGCCCTTGTACGGTTCGTAGTCCTTGAAGATGGACTGGCTGATGGCGTAACCCTTGGAGAGGGAAAGGAGTTTCGGACGGATACCGATAAGGCCACGGCTCGGAACGAGGTATTCGAGAGTCACGCGGTCGTTTTCGTCGGTGGTCATGTTGACCATTTCGCCCTTACGGGTGTTGATTTCCTGGATGCAGGCGCCGCTGAATTCGTTCGGCACTTCGACCTTGAATTCTTCGATCGGTTCCAAAAGCTTGCCGTTTTCGTCGTTCTTGAAGATCACCTGCGGAGAACCGATGGTGAATTCATAGAGTTCACGACGCATGTTTTCGACGAGGATGGTCAAGTGGAGAATGCCACGGCCAGACACCTTGAAGGTAGATGCGCCGTCGACCTTTTCGACCAAGAGGGCGGGGTCAGCCATGTGGGCGCGTTCCAGACGTTCCTGGAGCTGGTTACCCGTCATGAACTTTCCACCGTACTTACCGGCCAAGGGCGAGGTGTTCACGGTGAAGAGCATAGAAATGGTCGGCGGATCAATATGGATGCGGGGGAGGTGCACCGGATTGTTCGTCGAAGAAAGGGTATCACCGATGTCGAAGTTGTCGAGACCGGCGATCAAGATGATGTCGCCCGGACCGGCTTCTTCGATCGGCTGCGGAGTCAGGCCTTCGTAGCGCAGAATCTTCTGGATACGGATGTTCTTGACCTTGCCGTCAGTCATGGACTGTGCAACGGTCATATTCGGCTTGAAGGTACCCTGCTGCACGCGGCCTACGGCCAAGCGGCCAAGGAAGCCCGAGTATTCGAGGGAGGCAATCTGCAGAAGCGGTTCTGCTGCCGGATCGCCCTTCGGAGCCGGAATACGTTCGATAATCTTGTCCATCAAAATGTGGAAGTCGCCATCCGGGTCTTCCATTTCGGCCTTGCAGATGCCCTTACGGCCAGAACCGAACACCTTGTCGAAGTCGAGCTGCTGTTCGTTGGCGTCGAGTTCGCAGAACAGGTCGAACACCTTGTCGAGGGCACCGTGCGGGTTACAACCGTCACGGTCGATCTTGTTCACGACCACGATAGGAATAAGTCCCATTTCAAGGGCCTTCTGGGTCACGAAGCGGGTCTGAGCCATGGGGCCTTCGAAGGCATCCACCACCAGAATCACGCCGTCCACCGTGCCGAGCACGCGTTCCACCTGGCCACCGAAGTCGGCGTGCCCCGGGGTATCGACGATGTTCACGCGATAGCCCTTGTACATGACGCTCGTGTTCTTGGAAAGGATGGTGATGCCGCGTTCACGTTCCAGGTTGTCGGAGTCCATCACGCGTTCGTTCACTTCTTCGTTTTCGTGGAAGGTTCCGCACTGCTTGAGGAGCTGGTCCACCAGGGTAGTCTTACCGTGGTCAACGTGGGCGATAATGGCGACGTTTCTGATTTTAGATGTATCCATAATGGCTCTTTTGATTGACGTTTATTTTTG
>JBGUWV010000078.1:0-11861 GCA_045221475.1 Fibrobacter sp. | reverse complement strand
AAGAGCATTGATTATCGGTTGTGGCGCCGTTGCCACAGTTGCTATCAAGAAGTGCTGCACCTGCAGCGAAGTTTTTAGCGAAATCTGTATCGCAAGCCGCCACCGCGAAAACTGCGAAAAGCTGGCCCAGGAACTCCGCCCGAACACTAAGACAGTCATTACGACTGCAGCCGTTGACGCCGACAAGGCCGAAAATGTCTCTGCTCTTATTAAAGAATATAAGCCGGACCTGGTGATGAACATCGCTCTCCCCTACCAGGATCTCGCCATCATGGACGCCTGCCTGGAATGCGGCGTGAACTACATGGACACGGCTAACTACGAACCCGAAAACATCGACGATCCGGAGTGGCGCAAGGTCTACGACAAGCGCTGCAAGGAACAGGGTTTCAGCGCCTACTTCGACTACAGCTGGCAGTGGGCATATAAAGAAAAGTTTGAAAAGGCCGGTCTCACGGCTTTGCTCGGTTCGGGCTTTGACCCAGGTGTTTCTCAGGCATACTGCGCCTACGCCCTGAAGCACCAGTTCGACACCATCGAAGAAATCGACATCCTCGACTGCAACGGCGGCGATCACGGTTACAAGTTCGCCACCAACTTCAACCCCGAAATCAACCTCCGCGAAGTCTCTGCTCCGGGTAGCTACTGGGACACCGACGCAAACGGCAAGGGTCACTGGGTTGAAATTCCGGCCATGAGCATCAAGCGCGTGTACAACTTCGACCAGGTCGGTCAGAAGGACATGTACCTCTTGCACCACGAAGAAATCGAATCCCTCGCCCAGAACATTCCGGGCGTGAAGCGCATCCGCTTCTTCATGACGTTCGGTCAGAGCTACCTCGACCACATGCGCTGCCTCGAAGACGTGGGCATGCTTAGCACGCAGCCGATCAAGTTCCAGGGTCAGGACATCGTCCCGATTCAATTCCTCAAGGCTCTTCTCCCGGATCCGGCAAGTCTCGGTCCTCGCACCGTTGGTAAGACCAACATCGGTTGCATTTTCAAGGGCAAGAAGGACGGCAAGGACAAGACCTACTATCTGTACAACGTTTGCGACCACCAAGAATGCTACAAGGAACTCGGTAGCCAGGCTATCGCCTACACGACTGGCGTGCCGGCCATGTGTGGCGCCATGATGGTGCTCACCGACAAGTGGAACAAGCCGGGCGTGCATACCGTCGAAGAATTCGATCCGGATCCGTTCATGGAAGCCCTCACCAAGTACGGCCTCCCCTGGCAGGAAAACTTCAATCCCGTCCTTGTTGACTAGAGAAACCTGAAATGAAAAAATGGCGCATTGACGACTCCCGCGACTTGTACAACGTCAAGGGTTGGGGCGTAAACTACTTCGACATCAACGAAAAGGGCCATGCCACGGTACATCCGCTCAAGGATGGCGGTCCGGACATTGACCTTTACGAACTGGTGCAGGAACTTTCGCTTCGCGATGTTTCTACTCCGATGCTGCTCCGTTTCCCGGACATCCTGGACAGCCGCATCGAAAAGATCAACGAATGCTTCAACAAGTCCCGCAAGGAATACGGTTTCAACGGAAGCTACTATAGTATCTTCCCCATCAAGGTGAACCAGCAGCGCGCGGTCTTGGAAGAAATCGTCAGCCACGGCAAGAAGTACAACATCGGTCTCGAAGCCGGTTCCAAGCCGGAACTGCATGCGGTACTCGCGAACATGGACAATCCGGATTCGCTGATTATCTGCAACGGCTACAAGGACGAAGACTTTATCGAACTGGCGCTCCTTGCGCAGAAGATGGGCAAGAAGATTTTCGTTGTCGTCGAAAAGATGAACGAACTCCACCTGGTGGTGGAACTGTCGCGTCGCATCGGTGTGCGCCCGAACATCGGCATTCGCATCAAACTGGCCAGCTCCGGTAGCGGCAAGTGGGAAGAATCCGGCGGATACCACAGCAAGTTCGGCCTGAACAGTTCCGAACTGTTGGAAGCCCTTGACTACATCAAGGAAGAGAAGATGGAAGACTGCATGAAGCTCATCCACTTCCACCTGGGTAGCCAGATTACCAACATTCGCCATATCAAGAGCGGTCTTCGCGAAGTTTCGCAGTTCTACGTGCAAATTAAGAAGATGGGCATGGGCCTTGAATTCGTGGACGTAGGCGGCGGTCTCGGCGTTGATTACGACGGAACCCGCAGTTCCAACGCAAGTTCCGTGAACTACTCCATCCAGGAATACGCAAACGACGTGGTGTACGCCATGTTCGAAGCTTGCGAAAACGGTGGCGTGGCTCACCCGAACATCATCGCGGAATCCGGCCGTGCACTCGCTGCACATCATTCCATTCTGGTGTTCAATGTTCTGGAAACTGCCGGCCAGGCGTTCTTCGACGAAAACATTCACGAAATTGACGATGACGCTCCCGACGCACTGAAGGATCTTTACGGCATTTACAAGGGACTTACCCCGAAAAACTTGCTGGAAAGCTGGCACGATGCCATT
Organism: Fibrobacter sp.; assembly: GCA_045221475.1. Classification (GTDB taxonomy): domain Bacteria; phylum Fibrobacterota; class Fibrobacteria; order Fibrobacterales; family Fibrobacteraceae; genus Fibrobacter. The sequence continues at coordinate 9,386 of JBGUWV010000078.1, read as the reverse complement.
CAGCTGAACGATGACGTGTTGAACGGATTTAAAGTCGGTGACTACGACTTGCCCACTCGCGCCATGTGCGAACGCCTGTTCTGGAGCATCGTACGCAAAGTGGACTTGCTCGCCAAGGACTTGCGTCATCCGCCTTACGAACTCAGCGAACTTCCGCGCCTTCTGGCCCAGAAGTACTTCTGCAACTTTAGTTTGTTCCAGAGCCTGCCGGACAGCTGGGGCGTGGACCAAGTCTTCCCGCTCATGCCGATTCAGCGCTTGAACGAAGAACCGACTGTCGAAACCACTCTCCAGGATGTCACTTGCGACTCCGACGGTAAAATTGACATGTTCGTGCGTGGTGGCGACGTAAGCCGCACTCTCCCGCTGCATGAACTCAAGAACGGTGAACCGTACTACATCGCAGTTTACCTCGTGGGTGCCTACCAGGAAATCCTCGGCGACTTGCACAACCTCTTTGGCGATACCAACGCAGTCCACATCGTTTGCAACGACAAGGGCGGCTACGAAATCGACAAGGTGATTGACGGTGAATCCGTGGAAGACGTGCTCGACTACGTGAACTTCAGCGACAAGGCTCTCGTACGCACCATGGAAAACTGGGTGTCCCGCTCCGTGAAGGAAGGAAAGATCAGCCTGCAAGAAGGCAAGGAATTCCTGAACATCTACCGTGGCGGCCTGTACGGTTACACGTATCTGGAATAAATCGTGATTCACGAAATCGCACCGCATATTTTTAATAATGAATTCAAAGTCGTTGACCCCAAGGTCACCGACTTTGTTATTCGTTACAATGGTTCCAAAACACTCCTCAAAAAGAGTGGCGAAGGCTACGTTATCCCGCAAGTCGGAGAACTTCTCTCTCTTGAGGGCAAGACACTCGCCGACTTCGAAGGCCATTACCTTTTCAGCATCGACGATACAGCCTTCTTTTTAGACGATAGCAAGGCAACCGTCGAAGCAGAAGCTCCTGCCGGTTATGAATACATGGGCAACCGCACCTTCCGCGGCATGAATCCCGTAGAACGCATGGGTGGCGCTACCGCCGCCCACATCGCCCATTGGGAATCGCTGAACAAGTTCTGCGGGCGTTGCGGGAACGTGACCATTCGCGGCGACCACGAGCGTTCCATCATTTGTCCCAAGTGCGGCAACGTCGTTTACCCGAGAATCTCTCCTGTCGTGATTGTTGCCGTCCGTAACGGCGACAAGCTCCTGATGGCGCACAACATCGACAATCCGAACCCGAGGCTCTTCTTGATTTCTGGATTTGTTGAAGTCGGTGAAAGTCTGGAACAGGCCGTACACCGCGAAGTCATGGAAGAAGCGGGCCTCCGCGTGAAAAACGTTCGCTATTTCAGTTCGCAGCCATGGGCCTTCAGCGATTCGCTCATCGCAGGCTTTACCGCCGAACTCGATGGCGACGACACAATCCACATGCAAAAGGAAGAACTTTCCGAAGCCCTGTGGGTCAAACGCGAAGACATTCCCGAATACGAAACCGACGTCAGCATCAGCTGCTGCCTCATCGAGAATTTCCGTCGAGGATTTACTGTTTCTTGTTAGTATCTGCTTGCGCCGAAGCCGGAGCTGGTTCCGGCTTCGGCGCAAGCATCACGAACAAGGTGTCATGCACCACCACCGTATCGCGGACATAAACCGTATCGGGTTTGCAGATAGCGGCATCACCCGCTGCTTCTGCACTTGAAGAAGATTGGGCTGCAGAAGAAACTGCCTGCGATGACGAACTTACAGCCTTTTCAGAAGAACTTGACTTTGCAACAGCCGAAGACTTGCCCTTATTCTTTTCTTCAGCTTCAATTTTTTTCATCAAGGCTTCACGTTCTTCACGCAACTGAACAAGTTCTTTCTTGTAGCGTTCCTTGTTCATCGGACGGCGTTCGCGGGCATACTTGCCCTCGACACGATTGATTTTGCGGTCCAACTCGCGAACCTGATCGTACAGCGGACCATCCCCCTCTACAGACGACGAAGGACTGAAGAATTCAACAAACTTTTGCCATGTTGACTTTTCTTCGGCATATCCAGCCGAAACAAACACAACTGCGGCACAGGCCAATATCAATTTAAACTTAAGCATGTCTCAATGATAGAAAAATCAGGCCTATAAACACGCCCAAAGAGCCCCACCCCTTTACAAACACCGCAATTTTTCTAAATTACAACCCATCGCGGGAGTAGCTCAGTTGGTAGAGCGCGACCTTCCCAAGGTCGATGTCGAGGGTTCGATCCCCTTTTCCCGCTCTAAAGCAGAAAACCACCCTATCGGGTGGTTTTTGCTTTATACGCGGAAGGGTTTCCAAGAACCCTCGAAGAGGGTTCGACATAATTTGTCCCATGCACAAAGTGCGAACGGACAAATTATGAGCTTGATGCGAGTGTAACGAGCATCGAGCCCGTAGGGTTAACTCACAACCTTGCGCAAGCAAGGAATATTGTGAGTTAACAAACCCTTTTCCCTTATAAATAAAAATCAGGTTTAATCCCTAAAACGTTCTGATCAGTCTCAAGTTCATCGGCCGGCACATTCCTACCCACAACAAGCGCAGAATCAAAGCCGGCAATTTTTGCGCCAAGCACATCCGTACCCAAGGTATCACCCACCATCAGCACGCGCGAACCCTCAGGCAGGCTCCGCTTGACCTTCTCCCAAATCGCCGGGAACGGTTTTCCCAAATAAAACGTCTCGCAGCCAGCGCCCCCATTCGCCTCGCACATGGAATCACGACGCAACCTTTCGCTAAGTGCGCCCGAAACAGGCTCGCGAACCGTCACGCCATCGTCCCCCGGAATCTTCGGCGCCCACGCATCGGAATTCAGCACCAGGAGCATCGCGCCCGGGCGTTTCAAAATCTTCACCGCCTGCTCATAAGTTTCAGGCGTATCCTTCGCCGACGAAATCGCCACAATCGGTTCCACAGGTTCTGCCGCAGGCGCCACCGCCTTAATGCCGCAGTTTTCAAGCACATGTTTGCCCGTTTCGCGCCCGATATAATACACCTCGCGAACCTCACGGCGAACGCCACGACAAGATTCGACGCTGCGACCGCGTAATTCAGCACACAAGTCCTTCAGCAAACTTCCCGAAGAAATCGTCTCGGCCTCGCTAAACGCGAAGCCTCGCTTCGCCGCGTCTGCCGCAAGTACAGAATCTACATCAGAAGCGGCATTCGTAATCAGGCGCATCTGCTTTCCCGCGGCGCGCAGCATTGTATACCAATCCAGCGCGCCCTCGTACACAAAGCTCCCGCGATTATAAAGCGTGCCGTAACCGTCAAAGCAAAACGCATCGTAACGGTCCAGCAAATCTTCCATGCGCACACGCTGCGGCGCGAGCGACTCGCCACTTGCGAGCACACTCGTCCCCACACCCTGCGATTCAATGATTTGCTTATACCGCAGGTAGATTTCTGTTTCGAATTGGGTCATTGACTCAAACGCAGCCTAGCAACGGCTATTCAAAATCCCGTAGTCGCGGCCTTCCACCGGAATCACCAACTGCAACTTCGAAAGCACATCGATATGCTTGTCGAATTCGGCCTTAAAGTCTTCGCCGAGTTCTTCTTCGTCATCGTGATTCAAGTTGTAAGCAATGTAGCTGCCGTCCGGGAAAATCGAAATGCAGCAATCCCACGTAATGTCGCCTTCCTGCTCTTCTTCGTCATCTTCGCGGTCCTTGCTTTCAAGCATCAGCATCGGACGCGGAGCCGGAATTGCTTCGGCGTGGCCGTTTTCAAAAATGAAGTAGTTGCGGCTCACCAGTTCGTGTTCCAAAGCCATCGTCGAGGGAGTGCGTTCAAACTCGTTACGGAGTCTGCGGATATTGCCCAAATCGTCTTCGTACGGGTCCTGGAAATCCTGCGGCAGCACAATCTGGTAGTAGTCAAATTCCTTACCGCTCTTGGCGTAGGTATCCTGCCATTCCTGCGGCGGTTCCGGACGAAGCGTCAAGAAATCCTCGAATGCATCCAGAATATCCGAAAGGCGGGAATCCCACGGTTCGTTCTTCTGGTTTTGCACCAGTTCCATGAAATTCTTCAGGCGTTCTTCGCCCGAGATTTCCTTCAATTCTTCATTTTCGTCTGCCATACTTACCACTCCTCCACTGTTTTCTTGGTGAGGCTCATCGCGATATCCTTTTCGTAGTACGCAGGCTCGCTAATGAAAATCGGATACACCGGGCTTTCGCCATGGTACAAAATATCTTCGCCGTCGAACGTGCGGAACAACTTGTCGCCGTCATTGAGTTCGCGATAATCGTGACCCAGCAATTCTGGGTGAATCATCGCCTGAATCGCGCCACCGCCCTGCGGCTTGGGGTAACCCAAATCCTTGAACTGCGTATAGACATCTACCTTAATCGGCGGGCGCTTTTGCAATTCGCCGCGGTTCCATTCCTCGGCCAATTCCAGATAGCGTTTCACCAGGCGCTCCGTTTCCTCAAAAATCGCGGCATCCAGCGTTCCATGCTGTTGCGGCCCAATTTCGATACACACATCCGCCTTCGCCACCGTTCCAAAGTACGGCGACGCCGAGCGTTCTTCGGGCTGGTAATAAATCCAGGCATCTTTGAATTCCTGCGTCAGCACCGCCGAAGCTCGCATCGTAAACGGATCACGTGCCGAAAGAATCAGGCAGTTACCCATATTCGAACCCGTGTTGTGCACATCCAAGAGCAAGTCCGTCTTGGTGGCGGCTCCCTTCGGGCCGTAAAGCGCATTCAGTTCTTTTGCGCGGCGGAATTCATACAACCGCGAATCAACCGTCACATCCAAACAAGTCTGCGAAAAAGCGCGATTCAAGTCATGATCGCGATAGCGGCGATTTAAGCGCACCGCTTCGGGGTTAGCAAGCACCAAATCCACCTTGGCGCTACAGAGCGAATTATAACACTCTGGGTGTTCCATCCATTTCTGGACAAGGCGAACCCCCGTCCGTTCGTTACCGTGGGTACCACCTGCAACGACTATGGTATTAATCAAACTCATACCTCTAATATAGAAAATCCACACATGCAGTTTACGTATTTCAAGTTTGATCAAGGCTTTTTCAAATCAGAAATATGTTGCAATATTTGAATATCAACAAATTCTATGTTATATTTGACGAAAAAAAAAATAGAACACCTAAAAATTCAAGCGTCACATGCTTAAACGACTACTATCCTTATCTTGTCCTATTCTTCTATTTCTTGTAGCATGCTCCATCCCTTTTACAAGTGGAGAAAGCGATGCGCCCGACATCATCACCTTGGAAGACTTGCAAGGATGTTACTACGCAGAGAGTTACCATGAAGATTCGATTTATCACTACTATGCAGACACCATTCAAGTTTCTTACCCTACTGATTCGGCGGTCTTTTCCGATACAATTCAAAATTCTATTGAATGCAAAAGTATTTGTTTCGAACAAAACATAAAAAGAACCTTTAACAAGGAATACCAATATCGTTGGAATGTAAAAAATCCAAGCGTAAAAAAACTGCACCATCAATCAGAAACTGTTGGTAGCGGTTCTTTAACCATCCTTGAGCCATCAACTAAAATCATTGATATTCAGCAACCCGGCACATACGATAATAATGTAGCTTTGGGAGGCGGGGATACTACCTACACAATCGAAGGTAATCAACGCTGGCCATCGAGCGTTTCAGGATGGCTTGTTTTTAAAAAGTTCTCCGAGCGCAACGGAATCAAGTATCTTGACGAATATTCTTCCGAGGGGTGGACTCTATGCGAAGAATAATCCTAGTTCTTTTAATTCTGTGCGGACTCTCTCACGCGATCTTTATTGATGCCACCATTCAGGACAGCCGCATTGTAAACGAAAACTCCATATACAAGCCCGAAGGTATCGTAGGCACAGCATTTGAAGTCGGATTTTTCAACGAACCCGAAAATATAATTGACTACACCCTTGCACTCGGAATACGTCGATTCGGATACTCCTACAACGGAGGCGACGAAACGGTTGCCACATGGGCAATAGAATTTAAGCCTCTGATATGGTCCGTTACTTTATGGAATATCTCATTTGAAGCCAATTTCGGAATAATGAAAACCTTTGCCGGACACCACTACCGGGAGGAAGACTACAACGGTATAAATGTGGATCATGGCTTCAGACTCGGTTATCGAATCAATTCGCAATTTACAGCCAATATCAGCTATACCGAACAACACCTATCAGAAGCAACGCTTCGAATGTTCCGTCTCGGTGGATGGGGGTTAAATATCCAATATAACCTACCTTGGTAATGTGTAAGTCAAGTATTAATTCGCATTCACTCCACCCACCCAAATTGTCATTCCCGCGAAGGCGGGAATCTCCTTTTCAAGCGAAAACACAACCATATTTTCCTCTTTATTTTTTTAAGTTATATTCAAAGTAACGGAAATCTATTAGCTCAGAGAAATAACATGGTCGAAGTAAATCCTTTTATGACTTTAGAACGAGCCCGCAACACTTATTGGCTGAAAAATAATTACAAGCCAATGGGAGAATTATTTGATAGCGGATTCCTAACACAAAGTCGACTTGAATGGGGTGCTAATAACGCCTATGATCCGGCAATTCGAGGCGCTTGTATAGTTTTGCTAAAACAAAAACAGACTTCAACAAGAAATTTCATTGAAAAAGGAAAGCTTCCTAGAAATATATACGAAGCTAACGCTGTCATCTGGCCTTTTAGCAAACGTACGAGAAAGCCTGGCTGCACCATGGGCGAACTAATAGACAATCGAGATATAACCAAATGCGATTTGGCTTACGCAATCGAAAAAGCTTGGGATGAGCAAGTTCGCACTGCAGCTCACATCATTCTTCGTTCACAATTGGGATTGGAAAGCAAAAAAATGAATGAGCCGAAAGGTTCTCTCAAAGTATCTGCAAATCGAAGCTTTATGGAACAACAAATAGAATCGCTTTCTTTTAAAAAAGGCGCTTTTTGGGGAATATTTCTAACGATATGCATTGTTCTGTTCATACTTGATATCATTTACATGGGCATAATTGGAGCCATTCCAACTCTAATTGATTTTTTTGTAAAAACTAAAATCATGGGCTTTATTTTTGTCTTCGTTACAATATCTTTTTTTGTATTTATAGCAAACCTTGTTGTAAAACATACTGCCGAAAAAAAATTTGATGATTATGACATACAAATAAGGAATCACAAACAAGGACGCGAAGGTGAAGATAAAGTTATTGAAGTAATGCGAGAATGTTTAGATGGTTCATACCACGCTTTTCGGAACCTCGTACTACCAAACAAAAAAGAAGATATGGATATCGTACTTGTCGGTCCCCAAGGAGTATTCATCTTTGAAGTCAAAACATATAATGGCAAATACGAAAATATAAATGACGATTGGTTCCTTTGTGGAAAGAAAAAGAAAAAAATTAAAGATAGCCCAAGTAATCAAGCAAAAAGAAACGCTGTGCAACTCGCAGACTTTCTTGAAGCAGATTTTGCTCGAAATAAAGCTAAAAAATGGGTTACGCCTATAGTGATTTTGGCTAATGCCGATACAATTTGTTATGAAACAACCCCAAGCGTTCCTATTTGGCGAATACAACATCTGGCTGATGAACTAGGCAACATCTCGGATAAGACGGTTCTATCGGAACAAGTACAAAAAGAAATTTGTGAAAAATTGAAAAAAATGTACAAAGAAGAATAAGTGGTCTCTATTTTCATTTTAATCACAAGTCAAACACGAGTATAAAGCCCCTTTTCCTTGTATCCCGCAATTTGACAATCGCTGATTGTCAAATCTCGATTTTTCTCTAAAAAACACCCCCATATTCCCCCGCATTTCTAAGTTCTAAGCTCTAAGCACGAACTTCTAATTACTATCTTTACGCCCGTATTTTTATTGTACAGTAAAAAACAAGGGATTTATCCCACAGGAAAACACTATGAAAAAGATCAAGTTCCAGGATACCTCGTTCCGCGATGGTTTCCAGTCTATTTTCGGTGCTCGTGTCTTCGCTAAGGACTTTATGCCCGCTGTCGAAGCTGCCTGCAAGGCCGGCATCACCCACTTTGAAGCTGGTGGCGGCGCCCGTTTCCAGGCCCTTTACCAGAACTGCGGTGAAGACGCATTCGACATGATGGACGAATTCCGCCGCGTGGTGGGTCCGAACGTCCGTCTGCAGACCCTCGCCCGCGGTATCAACGTGGTGGCCCTCGCCCCGCAGCCGCGCGACATGATCAAGCTCCATGCCGACATGTTCAAGAAGCACGGCATGACCCGTATTCGTAACTTCGACGCCCTGAACGACGTCAACAACCTCATTTACTCCGGTAAGTGCATCCACGACGCAGGACTTGAACACGAAGTCGTCGTGACCATGATGGAACTTCCTCCGGGATGCGACCTCAACGCCGCCCACAACCCGGAATTCTACGAACGCATTCTCCGCAGCATCCTGGACGCAGGTGTTCCGTTCGCCTCCGTCTGCTTCAAGGACGCTTCCGGTACCACGAACCCGACCAAGGTTTATGAAACCTTCAAGCGCGCCCGTAAGCTCCTCGGCGACAATGTGGAACTCCGCATTCACAGCCATGACACTTGCGGTACCGGTGTGGCCCAGTACAAGGCTGCTATCGAAGGTGGCGCTGATGGCGTCGACCTCGGCCGCAAGCCGCTTTCCGGCGGTACGGCTCAGCCCGACCTGTTCTCCATGTTCCACGCCCTCAAGGGTACGGAATACAAGCTCGCCCTCGGTGAAGACAGCATCGTCGACGATCACATTCCGGAACTCATGGAAGCCAACAACGTCGCCGTTGAATGCCTCAAGGACTACAACTTCCCGCCTGAAGCCCGTCAGATTACCACCGACGTGATCTTCAGCCCCATGCCGGGTGGCGCTCTTACCGCCAACACCCTCATGATGCGTGAAACCAAGACCTTCCACCTGTTCCCGAAGGTTATCGAGAACATGAGTGAATGCGTCCGCCGCGGAGGCTTCGCTTCTTCCGTGACGCCGGTTTCTCAGTTCTACTTCCAGCAGGCTTACATGAACACCCTGAACCAGGCTGCAGGCCGCGGCACGTGGTTCAAGATGACCGAAGGCTACGGCAAGATGCTCCTCGGTTACCAGGGCAAGACGCCTTGCGAACCGGATCCGGAACTCGTGAAGATCGCTGCCGACCAGTTCAACATGAAGCCGTTCAAGGAAGCCTATCCGGGCGTCCAGTGCGCAGAAGAAATTCTCGAACCGGGCATTCCGAAGGCCAAGGCTCTCCTCGAAGAAAATGGTCTGCCGGTCACCGACGAAACCATCTTCATCACGGGCTGCCTCCAGACGAAGGCTGGCAACAAGGGTATCGAATTCCTCAAGGGCAACCGCCACATTGG